>CAWCEO010000009.1:0-190877 GCA_963794585.1 uncultured Conexibacteraceae bacterium | reverse complement strand
TGGGCCTGGATCTCGACGTGCTCGTCGAAGTGCACGACGAGGAAGAGCTGGAGGCCGCGCTGGAGGTCGTCGACGCCGACGTCATCGGCATCAACAACCGCAACCTCACGGACTTCACGGTCGACGTCGAGCGCACCTACGAGCTGCTCAGCGATGTGCCAGCTGGCAAGACGGTGGTCTCGGAGTCCGGCTTCCACACCCGCGCGCAGATCGAGGAGCTCGAGCGTGTCGGCATCGATGCCGTGCTGATCGGCGAGACGCTGATGCGGGCGCCCGAGCCCGAGCTCGCGCTACGCGACCTTGCCGGCCATGGCGCCAGCGCCGAGGACGCGCTGTAGCAACCACGAACCGCCGTCCGTCCAGGACCGCGCGCTGCTTTAGCAACATTTAGATCGACTTCAGAGTCGCTTCAGCGATTCCCAGGAACATTCGCCTTAGTCATGAGCCAGCCCCCCTCCCCGAACTCGAAGACCATCGTCCTGCCCTTGCTTATCGCCGCGCTGCTCGGCGGTGGGGTCGCCGCGGGAGTGACCGCGTTTGTGATCGACGACGGCGGTGGCGACACGCACACGACAACGGTCATCCGTCAGCCGGCCGTCGCCTCCCAAGGTGCCAACGACAAGCGCTCCAGCGCCGCCGAGGGGCTGACCGCGGCCGACATCTACGAGCGCTACGCGCCTGGCGTGGTCTTCGTGCGCTCCGAGATCACCCAGCAGACCCAGAACCCGTTCGATCCGTTCGGTGGCGCACAGCGCAGCGAGGCGACCGGCTCGGGCTTCGTCATCGACGCCAGCGGCGACATCCTCACCAACAACCACGTGATCGATGGCGCGACGCCTGGCTCGGTCACCGTCCAGTTCGCCGACAAGAAGACGGTTAAGGCCAAGGTCGTCGGCAAGGACCCGTCGACCGACCTCGCGCTGCTCAAAGTCGACCCCGAAGGTCTGAGCCTCAAGGCGCTCCCGCTCGGCTCGTCCCGAGACGTCCACGTCGGCGACCCGACGATTGCGATCGGCAACCCGTTTGGGCTTGACCGCACGCTGACCACCGGTGTGGTCTCGGCGCTGCAGCGTCAGATTCAGGCGCCCAACGGGGTCTCGATCCGCGACGTCATCCAGACCGACGCGGCCATCAATCCCGGCAACTCCGGCGGCCCACTGATCGACTCCGCCGGTCGCGTCATCGGCATCAACTCACAGATCGAGACCGGGGGTGGCGGCGGACAGGGCAACGTCGGCATCGGCTTCGCGGTCCCGATCGACACCGCCAAGTCGATCCTGGAGAACCTCAAGAAGGGCGAGACGATCCAGCGGGCCTATCTCGGCATCACGTCGCTGACCGTCGATGGTCAGCTCGACGCGCTCAACTTGCCCGTCGACCATGGCGCGCTCGTCCAAAGCGTGGAGGCCAACAGCCCGGCCGAGCAGGCGGGGCTGAAGGCCGGCGATCTGCAAGCCACGCTGTCGGGCAGCTCGAGCAACGACTCCGTGGTGCTTGGCGGCGACATCATCACCAAGGTCGACGGCAAGGCGATCACCACCTCCGAGCAGCTCTCGCAGCTCGTCACGAGCCACAAGCCTGGCGACAAGGTCAAGGTCGAGATTGTCCGCAAGAAGGACACCAAGACGCTGACCGTCACGCTGGCCAAGCGCCCGCCGGTGCTGCAGACCCCCTAGCGCCGAAGCACTCACCCTAAGATGCAGGGCGTGGCCACCCGCGCACCTCGCATCAAGTTCTGCGGCATCACCAGCGTCGCCGACGCCGAGCTGGCGGTGGCCAACGGCGCGTGGGCGGTAGGGCTGATCCTGTGGCCGGAGTCCAAGCGCGCATGTGACCCGGGCGAGGGCATCAGGATTGCCAACGCGGTTCGTCGCAAGGTCGAGGTCGCGGGCGTCTTCGTCAACCAGTCGTTGGACGAGATCGCCGCGCTGGTCGACATGCTGGGGCTGTCGATGGTGCAGCTGCACGGGGAGGAGGGGCCGGCCTTCGCGACCGAGGTGCGGCGCCGCACCGGCGCCAAGGTCATCAAGGCCCAGTCGATCCGGCTGGCCTCCGATGTCCTAAAGGTCCAGGCCTTCCACGCCATCGACTATCACTTGCTCGACACCTACCGCGAAGGGCTGCGCGGGGGGACGGGGGAGACGTTTGACTGGCGGATGCTGGAGCGGCGCAGCACCGACGTGCCGCTGATCCTGTCGGGCGGGCTGAACGCCGAGAACGTTGCCCAGGGGATCGCGGCCGCCGAGCCGTTCGCGGTCGACGTCGCCAGCGGCGTCGAGCTGTCACCCGGCGTCAAGGACCCGGCCAAGGTGAAGGCTTTCGCTTCGGCCGTGCGCGCGACGACCGGCGAGCCGGAGCCCACGCCCAAGGCGCTGGCCTCCGAGGCGCCGAAGCCGACGGCGACCCCGTCGGGGCGCCGCAGCCCCGTCCGGCCAGCGGGCGCATGACCAGGTCGCTTCGCGATCAAGAGGGGAACAGCAAGTGAGCACCGGTCTCGAGATTCGCTTCGGCCCCTACGGCGGCCAGTACGTTCCCGAGACGCTGATGCCGGCGCTCGGCGACCTGCAGAAGGTCTGGCTCGACGCTTGGGCCGATCCCGCCTTTCGCGCCGAGCTCGAGCACCTCCAGCGTGACTATGTCGGCCGTCCCTCGCCGCTGTATCTCGCGCCACGGCTGTCGGAGTTCGCCGGCCGCGCGATCTACCTCAAGCGTGAGGACCTCAACCACACCGGTGCGCACAAGATCAACAACGCGCTCGGCCAGGCGTTGCTGGCCAAGCGCATGGGCAAGCCGCGCGTGGTCGCCGAGACCGGCGCGGGTTCGCACGGCACCGCCACCGCCACCGCCTGCGCGCTGCTGGACCTCGAGTGCGTCGTCTACATGGGCGAGGTCGACGTGGTACGTCAAAAGCCCAATGTCGAGCGCATGCAGCTGCTCGGTGCGACCGTGGTGCCGGTTGCCGCGGGTTCGCGGACGCTGAAGGAAGCGACCAGCGAGGCGATCCGCGATTGGGTCTCCAACGTCGACACCACGCACTACGTCCTCGGCACCGTCGCGGGCCCGGCGCCCTACCCGGCGATCGTGCGCGAGCTGCAGCGGATCATCGGCGAGGAGGCGCGCGCGCAGCTGCTCGAGCGTGAGGGGCGGCTACCCGATCGTGTGCTGGCCTGCGTGGGTGGTGGCTCGAACGCGATGGGGGTGTTCGCGGCCTTCATCCCGGATGAGAGCGTCGCGCTGGTCGGGATCGAGGCTGGCGGTGAGGGGCTGGATGGGCGCCACGGTGCGCCGTTGACCTCAGGCGCTCGTGCGGGTGTGTTGCACGGATCGTTCAGCGCGATCATGCAGGACGACGAGGGGCAGATCTTGGAGGCCCACTCGATCTCGGCCGGGTTGGACTACCCGGGCGTGGGGCCTGAGCACGCGTGGCTGCGGGATACGGGGCGCGCTTCGTATGTGGCCGTGACCGACGTGCAGGCGGTGCAGGCGTTCAAGGAGGTCACGCGGCTGGAGGGGATCATCCCGGCGTTGGAGACCTCGCATGCGCTGTGGTGGGTTTTGCATGCGCCTTCTGACTCTGAGCTCGATGTCGTGTGTCTCAGCGGTCGGGGCGATAAGGATCTGGCGCAGATCATCGAGGCCTACGGGGTCGACTGATCGTCGGCCGTCCGCGGGCGAGCACTCCACGTCGCGCTGACGTGGGAGCTCAGCGACACGGACCTCCGCCGACCTGCGTTTCGGGGCCGAATCGCCTGCCCGGGCGCCAGCGGACGATGCCGAGCGCCGCGCGTCGCCGACTCCGCTCACTCCTCGCCGCCGACGGACCGCGCAGCGCGGCGCCAACGACAACCGCGCTGAGCGCCATCGTCAGCGCGACGTGGAGTGCTCGCCGGCGGACGACCGAGACTCGGGCTCGGCGTCGTCACCAACGATCTCAGCCCCATCCGCTGCTCGCCGCAGCGTCGCCAGCGCCAAAACTCCCGGCAGCGCCGGCAGCCACACCGAGATCGCCCGATATGCCAGCACCGCCACGAGCGCGATCTCGGCGTCGATGCCAAACGCCGCGCACGCGCCGACCATCCCGCCCTCGACACCGCCCACACCACCCGGCAGCGGCAGCAAGTTCCCGAGCATGCCCAACAAGTAGGCCATCGTCAGCTCCGCGACGTTCGGATGCCCACCAAACGCCCAGAAGCACGCCCACAGCGTCGCGACGTCAAAGACCCACCACACGACCGTGCCCAACAGCCCCAGCTCCCGGCGGCGCACCAAGTCCACCGTGAAGTGCGTCCCATCGGCCAGCGCTTGGGGCGCGGCGAGCAGGGCCTGGCGCCAGCGACCGCCGCCTTGGCCCAACCGGCGCTGCAGCGCATCCGGCGCCTGGATCGCGACGGCATAGACAGCGCACACCAGCGCGCCCAGCACCGCAGGCACGGCGCTGAGCAACGGCTCAGCGCCCGCGATTGCCAGCCCGGTCCCGAAGAGCACGATCGCGGCGACGAACACCGCATAGGTGGCGACCAGATGTGACGACACCTGCTTGGCCGCCCCCCGCGGGCCGTGGCCCGCACGCGACAGCGCCCACGTTGTCACCGCGATCCCGCCCGCGCCGCCGGCGGCCAGCAGGCGCGTTGCCGCGGTCGCCGCGAGCGTGATCTGCGCCGAGCGCCGGAAGCCGAGCACGACGCGGTCGGCCGCGCTGACCGCGGCGACGTTCCAGGCGTAGCCCGCATACGACACGCCCTCCAACGCGACCGCCGCGGCCAGCCAGGCCGGCGAACCGTCGCGGATGCGGTTCCACGTGTCCTCGATTCCCGCCAGGTGCGGGACCAGGAGGTAGACGACGAGGATCAGGACGGCGGTCGTCCCGAACCACACCAGCGCTCGGCGGGTGGGTAGCGCCGTCTTGCCCGGCATCGGCAGGGAGCATAGGACGCGGCCTGGCCGTAGGCTTGCACGCTCACCATGGACGGCCCCCAGCGCATCGCCGACGCCTTCGCCAACGCCAAGGGTCGTGCGGCCCTCATGCCCTATCTGATGGGCGGCTTTCCGACCGTTGGGGAATCGCTGCGCATCGGCGAGGCCTATGTCGACGGCGGTGCCGATCTCGTCGAGCTTGGCGTCCCGTTCTCCGATCCGCTGGCTGACGGTCCGGTGATTCACGCGGCGGGGACCGAGGCGCTGCGTTCCGGCGCCACGGTCGAGGGCGTCTTGACCGTCTGCCGCGCGCTCTCCCAGCGCGTGCCGGTCGTGATGATGATGTACGCCAACCTCATCTTCGCCAAAGGCCCGGAGGCGTTCGTCGCCATGCTCGCCGACGCCGGCGCCAGCGGCCTGATCGTCCCCGACATGCCGCTGGAAGAGGGCGACGAGGTGCTCACGGCCTGCGACGCCGCCGGCATCGCCCTGGTCCCACTCGTCGCGCCGACCACGCCCGACGAGCGCCTGGCACGCATCGGCGCCCGTGCCCGCGGCTTCGTCTACACCGTCTCGGTTACCGGCACGACCGGCGAGCGTGCCGCGTTGTCGGAGACCTACGGCTCAGTTATCGCCCGCACCAAGGCCCACACCGACGTCCCCGTCGCGCTGGGCTTCGGCATCGGCATGCCCGACCAGGCTGACCAGGCTGCCCAGGCCGGTGCAGACGGCGTGATCGTCGGCAGTCGCCTGGTCCGTGCCGCCGCCGAGGCCGACGATCCGGCCGCGGCCGTGCGGGAGCTGGTCAAGGGGTTCGCTGAAGCGCTGGCCTGATGGCCGTCCTGCACATCACCAACGGCGCGGCCGTCGCCGCCGATCTTCGCGCGCTCGGCGACGTGCTGACCTGGGACGACGTGCTGCACGAGGGCCCCGTGCCGGCGCTGGAGCCTGCGCCGCTACGCGAGGTCCGCGCGCAGTTCCTCGCCGGCGCGGGACTCACCGATCTCGCGGAGGCTCGCGCGCGGCTGGCGGCACGCGACGAGCGCCTCGACGCCGTCGACTTCTCCACGCGGATCGTCCTGTGGTTCGAGGACGACCTCTACGACCAGCTGCAGCTGCTGCAGATCCTCGATCGCCTTGCCGTCTCGGCCGAGAGCCGGCGCAGCCGCCCGGCCGGACCGGTCGAGCTGGTCCGCCTCGCGCGCGGTCCACGGAGCTTCCTGCGCGATCGACTCGCCGCCGCCCGGCCACTCGGCGAAGGCGACCACGAGCTCGCGCGCCAGCTGTGGGCGGCCTTCACCTCGCCTGATCCGCTGCGGGTGCAGGAGGCGTGGCTTGCCGGGACGCCCGGGCTGCCCGATGTCGCGCCCGCCCTCGGCCGCCTGCTCGAGGAGCATCCGGCGACGACCGACGGATTGGCGCGCAGCGAGCGTCAAATCCTCGCCGCGCTGGCCGACGGTCCGCTGCCGCCCGCGGCGCTGTTTACCGCCGCGACCGCACCCGAAGAGCGACCGTTTCTCGGCGACGCGACACTCTGGTGGCGTGCCACCCGTTTGGCTCCACTGGTCCAACGAACCGACCAGGGTGTCTTTGCGCTGACTGCCGAGGGCAGCCAGGTGTTCGCCGGTGAGGCCAACGCTGCCGCGTTCCTTGCTCCATTTGATCGCTGGGTGGGCGGTGTCCACCACGCTGCGACACCCGTCGTCCGCTGGGATCCGGTGGCGCGGCGCCTGCGCCGCTAGGGCAGTAGGATCCGCCCGGTCATGGGACTCGTGTACTCCATCGTTGCCTCGCTCTGCCTCTGGATTGTCCTCTGGGCATTGGGCGCCAAGGCCCTCGATAGCTTCCTCCTCGCAGCACTGTTGATGATCATTGCCGTGACCGTCCAGATGCTGCAGAAGTACAACCCCTCCAAGCGTCAGCGCTAAGCCGGCTCCCACCCGGGCCCGCCTCGCGCGGACACCCAGACGGTGGTCAACTCACATTTCCATCTTGTGGTGTGGCGGGGTAACCATTGCGCTGCGTCCCTACCCCTGTTTAGACTCGCCCTTCTCTCCGTATTCGATCCCTTGAGGAGGGGACACGTTGCGCGTACGTCATCTGGCAGCCTCAGGCTGCCTTCTGGCTGCGTTGTCGTTTGGAGTTGTCGCTTGCGGCAGCGATGACGACAACGGCAGCAGCAGCACCGGAAGCTCGGAAACGGCCTCCGGATCTAAGAACCTGACGATCTACTCCAGCCTCCCGCTGCAAGGTGATTCGAGACCACAGTCGCTCTCGGTCGTCAACGGCGAGAAGCTGGCGCTGGAGAGCCAGGGCAGCAAGGTCGGCGACTTCACCATCAAGTACGTCAGCCTTGACGATGCCACCGCGGCCGCCGGCAAGTGGGACCCGGGCGCTACGTCGGGCGATGCCCGCAAGGCGGCTCAGGACAAGTCCACCATCGCCTACCTCGGCGAGTTCAACTCGGGCGCTTCGGCGATCTCGATCCCGATCCTCAACGAGGCCGGGATCCTGCAGGTCTCGCCGTCGAACACCGCGACGGGCCTGACCCGCTCGCTTGGTGCCGACAAGGGCGAGCCGGACAAGTACTACCCGTCTGGCAAGCGCACCTTCGGGCGCGTCGTGCCGGCCGACCACATCCAGGGTGCAGCCCAGGTCAGCTACCAGAAGGACAGCGGCTGCACCAAGACCTACCTCCTGAACGATAAGGAGGTCTACGGCGCCGGCCTCACCAAGAACGTGGTGGCCGCGGCCAAGACGCAGGGCCTGGACATCGTCGGCAACGCCGGCATCGATCCCAAGGCCGCTAACTACCGCTCGGTCGCCAACTCGATCAAGGCTACGGGCGCCGATTGCGTGTTCTTCGGTGGCATCACGCAGAACAACGCGGTCCAGCTGTGGAAGGACCTCAACGCGGCGATGCCGACGGCCAAGCTGTTTGGCCCCGACGGCGTCGCGGAGTCGGCCTTCAGCGAGAAGATCGGCTCCAAGGCCGAGAAGCAGACCTACATCACCAACCCGACCCTCGACCCGAAGCTCTACCCGGCCTCCGGCCAGGAGTTCTTCAAGAACTACAAGGCGAAGTACGGCGCCGATCCGGAGCCGTACGCGATTTACGGGTACGAGGCGATGAGCGTGGCCCTGCAGGCGATCAAGGACGCCGGCGCCAAGGGCAACGACCGTCAGGCCGTCATCGACGCGTTCTACAAGATCAAGAACCGTGAGTCCGTGCTTGGCACGTACTCGATCGACGAGAACGGCGATACGACGCTGTCGGATTACGGCGGAAATCGCATCAAGGGCGGCAAGCTCGTCTTTGACAAGGTCATCAAGGCGCAGACCGGCAGCTGATCGGACTCGTGACGTTCCGGCCGGGACCTTGCGTCCCGGCCGGCGTCATGGGGTACTCGGCAAAAGGACCACATGGAAGCCGCATCCATTACCGAGACCGCGTCGGAGGGCCCGCCCGCCCGCAAGGTCTCTGATGTCCTCAACGCCTATGCGTTGCCTGTGCTGCTCGTGCTCGCGCTTGTCGCACAGTTCATCTACTCGCCCCAAGCCACGCTGGACGACGTCAAGACGGGCCTCTCCAACGGGACCATCTGGGCGCTGATCGCGCTGGGCTACACGCTGGTCTACGGCATCGTCGAGCTCATCAACTTCGCCCACGGCGAGGTCTTCATGATCGGCTCGTTCGTGTCGGTGTCGCTGTGGGCGACCTTCGGCATCGACGAGCAGACGGCACTGCCGTTGACGGTCGTGTCGATCGTCGTGGTGCTGGCCATCGCGATGTTCGCCAGCGGCACGCTGAACGTGCTGATCGAGCGAGTCGCCTACCGGCCGTTGCGCAATGCGCCCAAGCTGGCGCCGTTGATCACGGCCATCGGGATGAGCTTCATCCTCCAGAACGTCGGCCTGTTGTGGCGCCCGACGCCTGACAGCGCGCCGGACCTCATTGGCTCCCAGGAGGTCTACTTCACCATCTTCGGCGTCGGCATCGAGCACTCCGACGTCTTCGCCGTCGTCGTGACGGTTCCGCTGCTCATGGCGCTGCTCTGGTTCGTGGGCTCGACGCGGTACGGCAAGGCGATGCGCGCTACCGCGCAGGACCCGGACGCGGCGCGCCTGATGGGCATCGACGTCGACCGCACGATCCAGTTGACGTTTCTGCTCGGCGGTCTGATGGCAGGCGCAGCAGGTCTCATCTTCGCGCTCTACAACGGCACGATCCGCTTCAACCAGGGGTTCACCGCTGGTTTGATCGCGTTCACCGCCGCGGTGATGGGCGGTATCGGCAACCTCAAGGGGGCGGTGATCGGCGGCCTCATTATCGGGGTGATCCAGGCGGTCTCGGACTCCGGGAACTATCTCGGGCTCCCGCTCGGGCCCCAATGGACACCCGCCGTCGTGTTCGGCGTGCTGATCACGGTCATGGTCTTCCGGCCAAAGGGACTCTTCGGCGAGGAGACGCGAGAGGGATGAGCCCGATGCGCTCGACCCCCCGCGCACGGTTCGACCAGGTCGCGCGGCAGCTACCGCCTGCGGCGTGGATGACCATCGCGCTCGTCCTGGCGATCCTGTTCCCCTACCTAGCGGGCACGGGCTCGCTGCTGGACGCGTCGATCCAGACGCTGGCCTACGTGATCATGGCGCTGGGGCTGAACATCGTGGTCGGCTTTGCCGGCCTGCTCGACCTCGGCTACGTCGCCTTCTACGCCATCGGTGCCTTCGTGATCGGCTGGTTTGGTTCCCAGCAGTTCCCCGACGTCAACGGCGGCAAGGGCATCCACATCCTGTCGAGCGATCGCGCGACCTTTCAGCTCAAGCTTGACGGCACGCAGGCCGGGATTCCCGGCATCCACATCAACTTCTTCATCGTCGCGTTCATCGCGATGGCGATCACCGCGGTGTGGGGCATCCTGCTGGGCGCACCGACCTTGCGGCTGCGCGGCGACTATCTGGCGATCGTGACGCTCGCCTTCGGCGAGATCGTGCCGCGCATCTTCGAGAACAGCACGAGCGGCCTCTTCGGCATCGGCACGACCAACTTCTCCAACGGTCGCCAGGGCATCACGCCGATCGACACCATCAACTTGCCTTGGTCCAACGACTTAGTCTATTCGGACTTCAACTTGAAACCCGCGTATTGGGTGGCGCTTGCGATGGTCGTGTTCACGATCTTCGTCAACCGCCGCTTGCGCGACTCCCGCCTCGGTCGTGCCTGGATCGCGGTGCGCGAGGACGAGGTCGCGGCGGCGTCGATGGGCGTCAACCTCGTGCGCACCAAGCTCTGGGCCTACGCGATCGGCGCGGCCTTCGGCGGCTTCGCCGGCGCGTTCCTGGGCTCCTACAACAACACGGTCAACGTCGATCAGTTCGAGTTCGGCTTCTCGGTCTTCGTGCTGGCGATGATCATCATCGGCGGCATGGGCAACATCTGGGGCGTCATCGTCGGGGCGGTCGCCCTGTCGATGCTCAACCGCTATGGGTTGCCCGAGCTCAACCAGTTGCCGATCGGCTTCGACCCGACGTCGGTCTCCTTCGGCGTCTTTGGCTTCTTCCTGTTGATCATGATGGTGCTCCGGCCCGAGGGCCTCATCCCGTCGGGCCGAAGAAAGCTCGAGCTGCATGAGGGTGAGTTCGAGGGCGAGGACGCCGAAGTGGTCGGCGACATGTCGCAGATGTATGAGGTGCGCGGTGAGTGAGCAGCCGAAGGTCACCAAGAACGAGCAGGGCGAGGAGATCGATCACAGCGGCCGACCAGTGCTCGACGCGAGCGGCGTGTCGAAGGTCTTCGGCGGCTTGGTCGCCGTCAACGATGTCGACTTCGTCGTCCCGCGCAAGTCGATCGTCTCGCTGATCGGGCCCAACGGTGCGGGCAAGACCACGTTCTTCAACTGCCTGACCGGCCTCTACCGGCCGACGACGGGGCGCGTGATCTTCGAGGGCAAGGACATCACCGCCCAGCGGGCCGACCTCGTCACCGCAGCCGGTGTGGCGCGCACCTTCCAGAACATCAAGCTCTTCCGGACGATGACCGCGACCGAGAACGTCCAGGTCGGGATGCACCCGCGGCTCAAGTCGCGGGTCACAGGCATGATCCTGCGCACGCCGTTCGTCCGCCGTGAGGAGAAGGCCTCCCATGAGCGAGCGCGCGAGCTGCTGGACTTCGTCGGGCTCAAGCGCAAGGACGAGCTGGCGATGAACCTGCCCTACGGCGATCAGCGGCGCCTGGAGATCGCGCGCGCCCTGGCCTCCGATCCCAAGCTGCTGCTGCTCGACGAGCCCACGGCGGGCATGAACGCCGCCGAGTCCGAGGAGCTGCGCGGGCTGATGGACCGGCTGCGCACCGAGCAGGACATGTCGATCCTGCTCATCGAGCACGACATGAAGGTCGTCATGAACGTCTCGGACTACATCACCGTTCTGGACCACGGCGAGAAGATCGCCGAGGGACCGCCGCAGGCCGTGCGCCAGGACCGACGGGTCATCGAGGCATACCTCGGGAGCCAGGCATGAGCGACCCCAACGGCGCGACGCCGATCCTGCAGGTCGACAACATCCACACCTTCTACGGCGCGATCGAGGCGCTCAAGGGCGTCTCGCTCGAGGTCTACGAGGGCGAGATCGTCACGCTGATCGGGTCAAACGGCGCCGGCAAGACCACGACGCTGCGCTCGATCTCGGGCATCGTCGCGCCGCGCGAGGGCGCGATCTACTACCTGGGCAAGGACATCACCGGCATGCCCGGACATGCGGTGGCCGCGACCGGTATCGCTCAGTCGCCCGAGGGTCGACGCATCTTCCCGCGCATGACGGTGCTGGAGAACCTCGAGATGGGGGCCTTCACCCGCAAGGACAACGCCGGGATCCGGGCCGACGTCGAGCGCGTCTACGAGATGTTCCCGCGCCTCCAGGAGCGCGCCAAGCAGAAGGCGGGCACGATGTCGGGCGGCGAGCAGCAAATGCTCGCGATGGGCCGCGCGCTAATGGCCCAGCCCAAGCTCCTGCTCCTCGACGAGCCGTCGCTCGGCCTCGCGCCCGTGATCGTGGACAAGATCTACGAGATCATCCGCGAGATCAACCAGCAGGGTGTCACGATCCTGCTCGTCGAGCAGAACGCCAACTACGCGCTCGACGTCTCCTCACGCGGCTACGTCCTGGAGACCGGGACCGTCGCGCTCTCTGACAAGTCCTCCGCGCTGCGCACCGACGAGCGCGTGATGGCCGCCTACCTGGGGACCTGACATGACCGCCTCGCTCATCGTCGCCGCCCTCGGCGTCAAGGCCTTCTGGTTGTTGTACATCTGGCTCGTCTCGGCTTGGGTGGCCAGTTGGCTTTCGAACCGCAAGGGCTACGGCGAGAAGTGGGGGTTAGGCACCGGGCTGCTCCTCAGCGCGATCGGTGTCCTGATCTGGCTCCTGGTTCCCGCGAAGGCGACGTCGATCGTCTCCCAGCGCAAGGCGCGCGCCAAGCACGAAGAGCAGGAGCACGCCCACGAGGGCTGAGTCCCGCGGCCGGCGTCACTTCAGCGCGTCGGCGAGTGCTTCGTCGAGATCCGCGTACTTGTAGGCAAACCCGTTGGCGAGGGCGTGCTCGGGCACGGCGCGCTGGCCCTCGGTGACGATCTCGGCCATGTCGCTGTAGAGCAGCCGGATCGCGAAGGCCGGAACCGGCGCTACGGCGGGACGGCGCAACGCGCGACCGAGGGCTTTGCTGAACGCCTTGTTGGTCACGGGCTCGGGCGCGGCGCCGTTGAAGGCGCCGCTCCAGGAGGCGTCGGTGGTCGCCTGCAGGTAGAGGCGGACGAGATCGTCGACGTGGATCCACGGCAGGTACTGCTCGCCGCCGGCGACCGGGCCGCCGACGCCGAGCTTGAACGGCGGCAGCATCGTCTTCAGCGCGCCGCCGTTCTTGTCGAGCACGACGCCGGTGCGGATTTTCACGACGCGCGGATGGGCGGGGCCGTCGGCGGCCGCGTCGGCCTCGCGCTCCCAGGCGACGCAGACGCGCGCTAGGAAGTCCTCGCCGGCTGGGCTGGACTCGGGAACGCGCTCGTCGCCGTGCTTGCCGTAGTAGCCGACGGCCGAACTGCTCACCAGCGCCTTCGGTCCATCGACACCTGCCGCAGCCATCCCGGCGACGAGGTTGCGCGTGCCGACCTCACGGCTTTCGGAGATCCTGCGCTTGACCTCGTCGTTCCAGCGCTGGGCGACCGGCTCGCCGGCAAGGTGGATGACGGCGTCGCGACCGCGCAGTGCCTCGACCGGTGCCGGGCCGGCCAGCGGATCCCACGCGATCGCCGAGACGCCGAGCGACGCCTGCGCCTTCTCGGGCGAGCGCGACAGGACGCAGACGCTGTCGCCGTGGTCGCGCAGTGCGCGGACGAGCTTGGTGCCGATCAGGCCGGTGGCGCCGGTGAGGGTGACGTTCATCGCAAGGGACTACGTACCCGATCGCGCCCAAAGATCAGGCGCGATTAGCTCCTGAGCTGCTCGATGTCCAGCGCGGCGAACCCGATCGTGTCCCCGGCGCGGTCGTCACCGGAGCGGCGGGCCTCGGCGGCGACGGCGTCGGCCACGGCTGGCGCGACGTCGCGGTTGAAGACCGAGGGGATGATGTAGTCCTCGCGCAACTCGGACTCGGGGACGATGTTGGCGATGGCAGTCGCGGCAGCCATCTTCATCGCCTCGGTGATCTGCGGCGCGCGCACGTCCAGCGCGCCGCGGAAGATCCCCGGGAACGCGAGCACGTTGTTGATCTGATTGGGATAGTCGCTGCGACCGGTGGCGACGATGCGGCAGTAGGGCGCGGCCTCCTCGGGAGAGACCTCGGGGGTCGGATTGGCCATCGCGAAAACCATCGCGTCCTTGTTCATACGCGCCAGCGCGTCGGCCGGGAACACCTTCGCGCCCGACAGGCCGATCATCAGGTCCATGCCGTCGATGACCGAGGCCGGGGTGCCGCCGAGGCGGTCCGGGTTGGTCGCCTCCGCGTACCAGCGCTTGATCGGCGGCATCGAGCCGTCCTGGTAGTCACTGCGGTCGGTCGACAGCACGCCGCGCGAGTCGGCGCCGACGACGTGGCGGACGCCCGCCTCCATCAGGATCTTGGTGACCGCGACGCCGGCGGCGCCCAGCCCGATCACCAGCACACGCAGGTCGGCGAGGTTCTTGCCGGTCAGCTTGCAGGCGTTGATCAGCGCGGCGAGCGTGACGATCGCGGTGCCGTGCTGGTCGTCGTGAAAGACGGGGATGTCGAGCTCGGCCTTCAGGCGATCCTCGATCTCAAAGCAGCGCGGGGCGGAGATGTCCTCCAAGTTGATCCCGCCGAAGGTCGGCGCGATCTGCTTGACCGCGGCGACGATCTCGTCGGGATCCTTGGTGTCCAAGCAGATCGGGAAGGCGTCGACGTTGGCGAACTCCTTGAAGAGCATGGCCTTGCCCTCCATCACCGGCATCGCCGCGCGCGGACCGATGTCGCCCAGGCCCAGGACCGCGGTGCCGTCGCTGACGACGGCCACCGTGTTGCGCTTGATCGTGTACTGAAAGGCCTTGTCGGGATCGTCGTGGATGGCCATGCAGACGCGGGCCACGCCTGGGGTGTAGGCCATTGACAAGTCCGCGCGCGTCTTCAGCGGTGACTTGTTGTGCTGCTCGATCTTGCCGCCGATGTGCAACAGGAACGTGCGGTCGGTCGTGTCGATCACCGTCACGCCGTCCAGGGCGGCAAGCGCGCCGACGATCTGGTCCCAGTGCTCGGCACCCGTCGCGTCGACGGTGATGTCGCGCAGCAGCACGTCCTCTTTGACCTCGACCAGGTCGATCGACCCGATGCTTGCCCCGACCTCACCGATCGCGCTCGCTACCAGCCCGAGCATGCCGGGGCGGTCGGCGATCTCGACGCGGATCGTGAGGCTGTACTGGGCGGAGGGAGAAGGGGACATCTGCGCGAGACTCTAGGGGGTCGTCGTCTTGCGAAGCCGTCAGGTCACCTGCGTACTTGTATGGCACGGCGCCGTCATGGATCACAGCGCCCGCCCGCCCTCGCTAGGGTCCCCTGCGTGTCGGAGAACGGGTCAGCCAGCAGCCATGACGAGCTCTACCTGATCGACGGCAGCTCGCTGGCCTACCGGGCGTTCTTCGCCCTGCCGGAGTCGATCGCGACCTCGACGGGCGTGCCGACCAACGCGATCTTCGGCTTCGCATCGATGCTGGTGAAGCTCCTGACCGAGCACGGGGTCAAGCCGACGATCGTGGTGTGGGATGCGGGCCACTCGGGCCGCAAGGAGATCTCGGTCGACTACAAGGCTACGCGCCAGTCGCGGCCCGACCTGCTCAAGGAGCAGTGGCCGCACCTCGCGCCGCTGGTCGAGGCGTTTGGCTATCGCAACGTCACCGTCGACGGCTACGAGGCTGACGACGTCATCGCCTCGATTGCCGAGAAGGCGCGCGCCCAGAACGTGCCCGTGGTCATCGTTACCGGCGACCGCGACATCTTCCAGCTGATCGATCCGGACTCGAAGGTCCGTGTGATGGCGACCGGCCGTGGCATCACCGACACCAAGTTGTATGACTATCAGGCAGTCATCGACCGCTATGGCCTGCCGCCCGAGTCGATCCCGGACTTCTACGGCCTCAAGGGCGACACGTCGGACAACATCCCCGGCGTTCCGGGCATCGGCGACAAGACCGCGGCGCAGCTGCTCGACAAGTTCAAGGACCTCGAGACCGTCCTGGCCTCCGTCGACCAGATCTCCGGCGCCAAGCGCAAGGAGAACCTCGTCAACCATGCCGACGACGCGCGCATCTCCAAGCAGCTGGCGACGATCATGCGCGACGTCCCGGTCGACATCGATCCCGCACAAGAGGCCGCGCGCGAGCCCGATCGCTCCAAGCTGCGCGATGTCTTCCGCCAGTTCGAGCTGCGTGCGCCGCTGGCGCGCCTGGAGGACGCGCTGGCCGCCGACGACCAGGCGGGCGTGCCTGCGGCGATGCCCGCCGAGGCCGCGACGGTCCGCGTGCGCGCCCGTGAGGGCGGCGTGGCCGAGGTCCGGGCGCTGGGTCCGGCAGGGTCGGAGATCACGATCGCGCTGGAGGCGCCGGTCGTCGACGAGGGCCAGCTGCTTGCGCAGGATCCGCTTTGGAAGTTCGGCGCGGTCGTGGGGGAGGAGGCGGTGATCGGCGCCGTCGACGATCCCGGCAAGCTGATCGGCGCGCTCGGCGACCGTCCCGTCATCGGCTACGACGCCAAGGCCTGGGGGACGGTCCCGGCCAACCTCACGCACGACGTCCTGCTGGCCGCCTACCTGCTGGAGCCGGCCCGGCGCGGCTTCCCGTTCGCCGAGATCTGCGAGGAGCGCGGGCTGAAGATCGAGGCCAGCGAGCCGCTGGCGGCCGCCGCGGCGCTCGGCCAGGCACTGGCCGCCTGGCAGCGCGAGCAGCTCGATGATCGCGGGCTCACGGGCCTGATGGACGAGGTCGAGCTGCCGCTCGTCACGGTGCTACGCGATATGGAGGTCGCCGGCGTCCGACTCAATAAGGAGCGCCTGGCGGCGATTCGCCTGCGCGTGCAGGACGAGATCGCCGACCTGGAGCGCGAGATCTTCCGCTTGGCCGGCGAAGAGTTCACCATCGGGTCGCCCCAGCAGCTCGGCGCGATCTTGTTCGACAAGCTCGGCCTGTCGCGCAAGCGCCGCGGCAAGACGGGGTTCTCGACCGACGCGCGCGTGCTGCAGGCGATCCGCACCGAGCACGAGATCATCCCCTCGATCGAGCGCTGGCGTGAGCTCAACCAGCTCATGAAGACCTACCTCGACGTCCTGCCGCAGCTGACCGACGCCGAGTCGCGTATCCACACCACCTTTGTGCAAGCCGCCGCGACGACGGGCCGGCTCGCGTCGACCAACCCCAACCTGCAGAACGTGCCCGTGCGCACGGAGCTCGGCCGCGAGATCCGCGGCTGTTTCGAAGCCGCGCCCGGCAACGTGCTCGTCAGCGCCGACTACTCGCAGGTCGAGCTACGCGTGATGGCGTTCATCGCCGACGAGCCCGTGCTCAAGGAGATCTTCGTCCGCGGCGAGGACGTGCACACCGCGACCGCCTCGACGGTCTTCGACAAGCCGGCTTCCGAGCTCACGCCGATGGACCGCTCCAAGGCCAAGATGATCAACTACGGCATCGTGTACGGGTTGAGCGACTACGGCCTGGCCGATCGCCTCAACATCGCGCGCGAGGAGGCCAAGGAGTTCATCGACACCTACCTGGAGCGCTTCTCGCGCGTCGCGGCGTTCATGGCGCTGACGATCGAGCAGGCAAAAGAGCAGGGCTACGTCACGACGCTCTTCGGGCGCCGCCGCCAGATCCCGGAGTTGCGGGCCCGCAACTACCAGGTGCGTACGCTCGGCGAGCGGCTGGCGGTCAACACGGTCATTCAGGGCACGGCGGCCGACATCATGAAGTTGGCGATGATCGGCGTGCACCGCGCGCTGCTCGCGTCGGGGATGACGACGCGGATGATCCTCACGATCCACGACGAGCTGCTCTTCGAGGGCCCACCTGAGGAGGCCGATCGCGTCAAGGAGCTCGTTGAGCGCGAGATGATCGCGCCGTGGGGCGACCGCACGCCGCCGCTGGGCGTCGATGCGGGCTCCGGGCTGACCTGGCTTGCTGCCAAGTAGTCCTTGAGCGCCGCCGCGGCGCTCGTTACGATCCGCACGAACACGCTCGTCATTCCTTGGAGGTCTTCCATGGCTGTCGTGCACATGCCGCACCCGATCCGTGACCATCCCGATGCCGGTCGCACCGCGATCGACGCGTTCTGGGTGCTGGCGATCGGCGTGATCGCCGCCTACGCGTTCTTCGCCGCGCTCGGGGCGTTCTCGCCCGGAGACGTGCTCGGGGTGACGATTGGCGTCGCGGTCCTGCTCGCCCTGTGGGTCCTGCGCGCCGTACGTGCTCGCCGCGCTGCGGCCGCCAGCCGCGACCCGCGGCTTGTCCACGCGCGCGAGCGCCGGGGTTTTTAGGCGGCCAGCGCGCCCGCGTCGGGCACGCCGACGAAGAGCGGCTCGCCCGACTCTTGCCAAGGTGTGCTCGACCATGGGCTCGCGCCGTCCAGCGCGAAGGACGGCGGCGCGATGTTGAGGTAGTGCCGGAAGGCCCAGCGGATGAACTTCGGCCGGCTCATCAGGTCGAGCGCTGTATCCATCGCGGGGTACTTGTTCATCCCGCTGACGATCGTCTGCACGTGCCAGAGCCAGTTGAAGGCGTAGCGATGCTCCTCGTTGAAGGAGTGATAGCGGACCAGCGCCTGCTCGCGCGTCTGGCGGCCGTCGATGACCTTGCGCAGCTCGCGGCCGACCGCGAGGCCGAAGTAGAGGGCGGTGCGGATGCCCTCGGCGGTCGTCGGCAGGCAGTGGCCGGCGCTGTCGCCGGCGAAGAAGACGCCGTCGCCCGTTCCCGGCCGCAGCCGATGGGGGATCCAGTTGCCCTGGTAGCCGCCCTCGGTGCCGATACCGAGGTCGTTGGCCAGCTGGACGGTCGGCTCCTTGACGTGTAGGTGCGGATCGAACGAGCCGACGCCGGTGCGCAGCTCGTCGCCGGCGGGGAAGGCCCACGAGTAGCCGGGGACGATGTACTTCGGGTCCAGCCACAGCTCGAGATCGTCGCCGGTGGCCGGCGGATGGACCTCCAGGCCGCGCGACAGGCGTGCCTCCGGCGGCTGGATTGCGTCGCGCCGCTCTGAGAGGACCCGGCGCCAGCCCAGCGCGTCGACGACCAGCGGTGCGCGCAGGTCGCCACGGTCGGTGTGGACCGTGTGGATCGTCCCGCGCGTGATGCCGTTGACCTTGGCGGTCTCGAAGGTGAAGTCGCCCTGGTCGGCCAGTAGCTGGCAGAGCTGTCGGTAGTCGAAGGTCGAGAAGGTCCACGACAGCGTCCAGCGATACGTCTTGTCGGGCCGGTGCATGACCAGATCGCGGAACGTTTGGCGGATCGACGGCTCGAGGCCGAGGTTGACCAGCCACTCGGTCGGCGCGGCACAGGCCGAGGTCTGGCGCTCGCCGATCTCGTAGCGGTCGATGACGATGATGCGAGCTCCGCTGTCCTTGAGCTCGCGCGCGACCGCGAGGCCCGCGAAGGACGCCCCGCAGATCACCACGTCGTAGTCGCCGCCGAGCGGGGTACGCTCGGCCCCTCTCTTGGTCGCGCGAACGGGCATCCGATGCCCGATCGTATCCGTGCCCGGCGGGCGCGTGAGCGCAGGGTTCCCATGTGCGGTTTCGCGCTACCCTCTCTGGTCGCACATGACCCAGACCATCACACCAACCCCCGAGGCGAAGATCGTCGAGGGCAGCAATGGATTGCTGCTCGAAATCGACGGTCACATCGTCCCGAATTACGACGCCACATTCTCGCCCTTTGAAGAGGGCGATGTTGTTAGTGGCCGCGTAGTTCGCATCGATAACGACGAGGTTCTCGTCGATATCGGCTACAAGTCCGAGGGCGTTATCCCCTCGAACGAGCTGTCGATCCGCAAGAACGTGGATCCGCACGACGAGGTGGAGCTCGGCGAAGAAGTCGACGCCCTCGTCCTTACCAAGGAGGATCAGGACGGCCGCCTGATCGTCTCCAAGAAGCGCGCGCGCTTCGAGAAGGCATGGCGCAACATCGAGGCCGCCGCGGAGTCGGGTCAGCCCGTCACCGGCACGGTCATCGAGGTCGTCAAGGGCGGCCTGATCGTGGACCTCGGTGTCCGCGGTTTCTTGCCCGCCTCGCTCGTGGACATTCGCCGGGTTCCGAACCTGGACGAGTACATGGGCCAGCCGATCGAGTGCAAAGTTATAGAGCTTAATCGGTCGCGAAATAATGTGGTCCTGTCGCGACGGGCCGTGCTGGAAGAGGAGCGCAAGGAGCAGCGTCAGGAGATCTTGGATCGCCTGCAGCCTGGCCTTGTTGTCGAGGGCGTCATCTCGAACATCGTCGATTTCGGCGCGTTCGTGGATCTGAACGGCATCGACGGACTCATCCACATCTCCGAGTTGTCGTGGTCGCACGTCAACCATCCCTCGGAAATTCTGAACATCGGTGACACCGTGCAGGTCAAGGTCCTTGACATCGACCGTGACCGCCAGCGCATCTCCCTCGGTCTCAAGCAGACCCAGGAGGATCCGTGGCAGCGGGTCGTCGACACCTACAACGTTGGTGACGAGCTCGAGGGCACCGTCACGAAGGTCGTCACGTTCGGCGCATTTGTCGAGATTCTCGACGGTGTCGAGGGCCTCGTGCACATCTCCGAGCTGGCCGCCCATCACGTGGAGAACCCGCGTGAGGTCGTCCAGCCGGGCGACGTCGTGCGCGTGAAGATCCTGGAGATCGACTCCGAGCGGCGCCGTCTGTCGCTCTCGATCAAGCGTGTCGAGGGTCAGGTCCTGCCGAGCGAGACCCGCGCCCGCGAGGCCGGCTTGCCGTTGCCTGGCGAGGGTCAGCCCCCCGCCAGCGCCGGTGACCTCGACGACGTGGCCGACCTCGGCTTGTCCGAGGACGTCTTCGCCGGCGAGGGCGATCCGGACGCCGCGGTTGCGGTGGACGACGCCGACGCCGCTGCCGAGGAGTCGGGGCTGCCGATCGAGGCTGCCAGTGACGCCGACGTTGAGGCGCCGGATGCCCCGGTCGCTGAGGCCAGCGACGAGCCCGCCGAGGAGGCCGCGGTTGCGGTCGCCGACGAGGAGGAGCCCGTCGCCGAGGCATCGGTGGACGCCGAGGGCGACGCGCCTGAGGCCGCTGAGGAGCCCGCCGCTGAGGCGAGCGACGAGCCGGCCGCTGAGGCCGACGCGGCGCCTGAGGGCGACGCCGAGCCGGAGGCCGCCGCTGCGCCTGAGGGCGACGCCGAGCCGGAGGCCGCCGCATCCGGCGATCAGCCGGACGCCGACCCGGACGCTTCAGCGCCGGAAGCGTGAGGGCCGCGGCTCGTGGCCGCATCCCCTGAGCAGGACGCTTCACCCAGCGGCCGCACCGATTCCGGTGCGGCCGCTGGTCGTGTGCCCTTCATCGCGCTGACCGGCGGGATGGGGTCGGGGAAGTCAACGGCGTGTGCGGCGTTGGAGCGTCTCGGCGCGGCAACGATCTCCACCGACGCGGTAGTGCACGAGCTCTACAGCTCGGCCAAGGTCCGCGACGCCGTTGTCGAGCGCTGGGGCGAGGACGTCGCGCCCGGTGGCGTGGTCGACCGTGGCGCCATCGCTCGCCACGTCTTCGGTGCGCCAGCGGAGCGCGAGTGGCTCGAAGGGCTGCTGTGGCCGCTGGTCGGCGAGCGTGTCTGGGCGTTCAAGCTCCAGCAGGAAGCGGCCGATCCGCCGCCGAAGGCTGCGGTGGTGGAGACCCCGCTGCTCTTCGAAGCCGGCATGCACGGCATCTACGACGCGACGATCGCTGTGATCGCCGATGAGGATGTGCGGCGTGCGCGCGCGGCGGCCCGTGGCCATGAGGCCGTCGACGAGCGCGCTGCGCGCCAGCTGTCGCAGGACGAGAAAGCGCAACGTGCGACCTTCGTGGTGCGCAACGACGGTACGGAAGCTGACCTCGAGGCCACGCTGTCCTCGGTGCTTGACAAGCTGAGCAGCCGTCCATGAGCACCCGCACCGCCACCGCTACACGCCGCAGCTCACCGGCGACGAGGACCGTCGATCGCCGGCGTCGCGCTCAGCTGCGCCGCCGTCGCCTGCTGGCGATCGTCGCCGCGGCCGGCGTCGCGCTTGCCGCTGTGCTGGCGCTGCAGCCGCTGTTTCATCACGCAGTCCGTGAGATCGCGCTGCCGCTGCGCCATGAGGACATCATCCGCCAGCAGGCGCGCGACAAGGGTCTGGACCCGGCGCTCATCGCCGGCGTCATCTACGCCGAGTCGCACTTCATCGACGGCCGCACCTCGTCGGCCGGGGCGGAGGGGCTGATGCAGCTGACGCCGGCGACGGCGCAGTACATCGCCAACAAGTCCGGCGGGACGGCCTTCCGCGTCTCGGATCTGGGGACCGCACAGGTCAACATCGCCTACGGCGCGTTCTACCTGCGGTACTTGATGGAGCGCTACGGCTCCGACGTGCCGCTCGTGCTCGCCGCCTATAACGCGGGCGAGGGCAACGTCGACAAGTGGATCGCCCAAGCGCGTGCCAAGGACAAGGCCTTGGACATCGACGCGATCCCGTTCGGCGAGACGCGCAACTACGTCACCAAGGTGCTCGACGCACGTCGCCAGTACCGCACGCAGTACCGCTCAGAGCTTGGGCTCTGAGCGGCACTACGCGGCTGGCTCAGACGCGACCGGAGGCCGCGCGGCCCATGCGGGCGGCGGAGTCGAGCACGACGGCGCCGAGAAGCACCGCACCCGTGACCATGAACTTCGTCGCCGAGGTGTAGGCCAACAGGTCCATGCCGTTGGAGATCGATCCGATCACCAACGCGCCCAGCAGCGCGCTCCAGACATTGCCGCGACCGCCGAACAGCGACGTGCCCGCGATGACCGGACCGGCGATCGAGTTCAGCAGCAGGTCCGAGCCACCCGAGGACTGGTTGACGGCCAGCAAGCGAGAAGCGGCCATGATGCCGCCGACCGCCGCCATCGACGACGCCAGCGAGAAAACGACCACGCGCACGCGAAAGACGTTGATGCCCGAGCGCCGCGCCGCCTCCATGTTGCCGCCGACCGCGTAGATGTGGCGCCCGAACCGCGTGCGCCGCGTCATGAAGTCGAAGGAGGCGACGAAGAAGAGCAGGATCAGGACCGCCACCGGGACGCCGCGGTCGTCGTTGGCGACGTAGACGAACAGCAGGCCGGCAAGCGCTACGGCGCCGATCCGGATGCCGACGAGCACCATCGACGGTGCGTTCAGTCCGGCGGTCACCCGCTTCTGGCGGCCGCGCAGGTTGGCCACGCCGTAGAGGACGACGCAGACGATCGCGACGATCCAGCCGGTCGCGTGGGCCAGGAAGCTGCCAGCCAGGTCGGTCAGCAGGCCCGGCTCGAGGTTCACGGTGCCGGTCTCACCGAGCACCTTGAGCTGCAGGCCCTGCCAGCCCAGCAAACCGGCAAGGGTGACCACGAACGTCGGTATCCCGAACTTCGTCGAGATGTAGCCCTGGAACAGGCCGATGCTGGCGCCTACCCCGACGCCCGCGATGATCGCTGGAACTGGTGCCCAGCCGTGCTTGACGCTGAGCACCGCGACGATCGCCGAGCAGACGCCCGAGACGGCACCGACCGACAGGTCGATCTCGCCGAGCAACAGGACCAGCACGACGCCGACGGAGATCAGCGCGACCGCGGTGATCTGCAGCGACAGGTTGACGATGTTGGTGGAGCTGAGGAAGCGGCTCTCCTGCGACTGGAAGATCGCCCAGACGATCGCCAGCAGGAACAGCACGCGCAGCGAGCCGAGGTCGCCGGTCCGGATGCGGTTCAGGAAGTCCCGGCCGGAGGTCGGCAACGACTCCTTCTGCGCCGCGGCCGTCGTCTCCGGCTCGACCGGCGGGGGCGTGGGGGCGGCGGTCGTACTCACTGGGTCACCGTTCCTTGCGTCTTGTGGCCGTTGTCGGCGGTGAGGCCTGTGATCGCTGCCACGACCTCCTGCTCGGTGGCGGTGGCGACGTCGAACTCGCCGCCATCGGCACCCAGCCGCATCACGAAGATGCGATCGCAGACGTCAAAGACGTCGCGCAGGTTGTGCGAGATGACGATGACGCCGAGTCCACGGCCCTTGAGCCGCTTGACCAGCGCCAGCACCTGCGCGGTCTGTGCGACGCCGAGCGCGGCCGTCGGCTCGTCCAAGATCACCATCTTGGGCTCACCGAGCAGCGAGCGGGCGATCGCGACCGACTGACGTTGACCGCCCGACATCGCCCCGACTTCGCCGCGAACCGACTGGATCGTGGTCACCGAGAGCTCGGCGAGCAACTCGTTGGCCTTGTTCTCCATGGTGACCTCGTCCAGGAGGCCGCCAACGATGGCCTCTCGTCCGAGGTACAGGTTCTCGACAACATCCAGGTTGTCGCACAACGCCAGGTCCTGGTAGACCGTTGCGATCCCCAGGCCCGTGGCGTCCTGCGGGGTGGTGACCCGCTGCGGGCCACCCTCCCACAGGTACTCGCCTTCATCCGCGGGGTGGATGCCCGAGATGACTTTGACAAGCGTGGACTTGCCGGCGCCGTTGTCGCCGACGAGGCCGACGACCTCGCCGGGCATGACCCGGAAGTCCACACCGTTCAGCGCTCGTACTGCGCCGAACCGCTTCGTGATGCCCCGCATTTCCAGCAAGGGCGTGGTCTCCGCCATCTCGAGCTCCTCCTCAGGACTGAGTGGTTACTGAATGCCCGCGGACTTGCAGCCGGCTGCGTACTGCCCGGTGCAGATCTGAGCGGCCGTCCAGAACTTGTCCTTGATGATCGTGTCGTTGATGTTGTCGACGGTGACCGCGACCGGGTCGAAGATCACCGAGGGCACCTTGCCGGCGCTGCCGTTAGGGGTCTGCACATTGACCGTGCCGGCCTTGGGCTCTTCGCCCCGCAGCAGGTTGACAGCCAGTTGCGCGGCGATCTCAGCCTGCGGCTTGATCGCCTTGTAGACCGTCATGTACTGCTCCCCAGCGACGATGCGCTGAATGCCGGCGAGCTCGGCGTCCTGACCCGTGGTCGGGATCTTCTTCGGGTCGACGCCGTTGGACTTCATCGCGGCGATGGCGCCGCCAGCGTTGCCGTCGTTGGCCGCGTAGACGCCCACGAAGCCGGTCTTCCCCAGTGCCGTGATCGCCTGCTCCATCTCTGACTGCGCCTTGTCGGGCGACCAGTCGGGCGTGTCGTACTCCTTGGCGACCTTGTAGTCGCTGCCGTCGATGACGCTGTGCGCGCCCTCCTTGAACAGCTTGGCGTTGTTGTCGGTCGGCGCCCCGTTGATCATCACCAGCGATCCGGAGGTCTTGCCGTCCTTCTTGAGCTTGTCGGTCAAGCTCGTTGCCTGCAACTTGCCGACCTTGGCGTTGTCGTAGGAGATGTAGTAGGCGACTTTGGCGTTGCTGATCAGGCGGTCATACGAGATGACCGGGACCTTGGACTGCGACGCGCGCGTCACGATCGCCGTGGCCGAAGCCGCGTCCACCGGGTCGAGCACGAGGACCTTGGCGCCCTGCGTCAGCGCAGCCTCAGCCTGCTGCTGCTGCTTGGACGCGTCTTGGTCGGCGTTGGAGTAGATCTCCTGGCAGTCCGGGCAGATTTCCTTCAACTTGCGCTCGAAGTTCGGACGGTCCTGTGATTCGTAACGGGCCGTCTTGGACTCCGGCAGGAGCAGCGCGATCTTGCCGCTCTTGCCGCTGCTGCCGGACGCCGACGTGCTCGAGCCTGTGCTCGAGCTGTTGCCGTTGTCGTCGCTGCCACAGGCGGCGACGCCGAACGTGAGGGCTGCGGCCACGATGACCGACGCCCATTTCGTACTACGCATGGAAAGCACGCTCCTCCTCGAGGTGCAGGGGACAGGGACTCTTGTGAAACGTGGGGCTCACGCCTGGACCTCCGCGAGGTGGCCGGCGGGCGTGGAGAAGGTCTCGGCGTCTTGCAAGACGAGGGCGAGCGCACCGAGCACCTGGGCGCGGTCGCCGAGCGGGCCGTGGTAGATCTCGACGTCGTCGCCGGCGCTGGAGATCGCATGGCGGCGGCACTCCTGGCGCAGCGGGTCGAGCAGGACATCACCGCAGGCCGCCAGCTCGCCACCGACGACGATGCGGCTCGGGTTGAGCAGGTTGACGAGGTTGGCCACGGCGCGGCCGATGTGGCGGCCGGCGTCGGCGACGACGCGCGTCGCGGCGGGGTGGCCCTCGAGCGTAAGCGCCACCACGCGGCCGAGCGTGAGGTCGGCGCCGAGCGTGGGTCGCAGGAGCTCGACGGTGGCGGCGCCGCTGGCCAGCGTCTCCAAACAGCCGCGATTGGCACAGCGGCAGACCGGGCCGTGCTCGTCGATGATCGTGTGGCCGATCTCGCCCGCGGTGCCGCCGGCGCCGACGTAGAGCCGGCCGCCGAGGACCAGGCCGGCGCCGATGCCGGTCGCGAGCTTGAGGTAGATCATGTCCTTGACGCCCTCGCCGGCGCCCCAGACGTGCTCGGCGAGCGCGCCGAGGTTGGCGTCGTTGTCGACGCGGACCGCCATGCTGAGGCGGTCGCTCATCGCGTGCGCGGCCGCGACCCCGACCCAGCCGGGGAGGATCGAGGTCGAGCCGACGGCGCCGGTGTCGGCGTGAATCGGGCCTGGAAGGCCCATGCCGACGCCCAGCACGCAGCTACGGTCGACGCCGGCCTCGGCCAGTGCGGCGTCGACGAGATCGCCCGCCGCTTCGATGCCCTGGTCTGCGTGATGGTCGCCCGGCAGCTCCTGGCGCATCTCGGCGAGGACGGTATGGCCGAGGTCCGCCACAGCCACCGTGACGTGGGACTTGCCGAAGTCGACGCCGACGGCGGCACCCGCGCGGCGGTCGAGGGAGACGAGGACCGGGGGTCGCCCGCCTTGGGCGCCCGGGGCGGAGGAGTGGTCGACGCGCTCGGCGACGAGGCCGTCACGAACGAGGTCACCGATCAGCGAGGAGACGGTCGTGCGCGACAGGCCGGTGCGCCGGGCAAGCTCGGCGCGACTGGTGATCCCTGCGACTCGGAGTGCGCTGAGCACTCGTCTTCGGTTTCGCTCTCGCAGGGACTCGAGCGATCCGGAGCCCTCGTGACCCATCTCAAAATCGACCATCTCACGCGCGCAGAAGGTTTGTCAAGAGACAGTGCGAACTAGAGAGGTCGCCGTCGGATCTTTGTTCATGGCGCGTTTGAACCACCCGCCGACCGGGCGGGTACGGGTGAGATAGCTCACCAGCCGCGCTCGACGGAGGTTCGGTCCGTGCGCGGACTTGTGGACGTCCGTACGACTGGGCTACATCTGCGGCGTCCTGCTGCCGACTTTCAGGGAGTGATGCCCGGCTTCTCCCGCCGCCCAAACCTGTCGCTGCCGCAACGCGCCTGTGGCGAGATGCCCAGCATCTCCCGTCGCCAAAACCTGTCGGCACAGCAACGCGCCCGTGACGAGGCCGGCTTCGCATTGGTCGAGGTCATGGTCAGCGCCGTGCTGCTCATCGTCCTCTCGCTCTCGACGCTGTCGGTCATCGATCGCGCGCAGTCGACGTCGTCCAACAACCGCTCGCGCGACGTCGCCGCACAGCTTGCGCAGTCCGAGCAGGACGTGATCCGCCAGATGCCGATCACAGCGCTCGCCGGCGGCTTCCACCCGCCGGTCGCCACCAAGCCGGTCGGCGGCATCAACTACACGGTGAACTCCGAGGCCGACTGGGTCACCGACAGCGGCGGGGCCGTGACCTGCTCGACCTCCGGGCGTGTGGCCTACCTGCGCAGCACCAGCACCGTGACCTGGTCTGGAATGGGCACGATCAAGCCCGTTGTCGCCGACGCAATCGTCGACCCCGGCGTCGCCGCGCTGGGCGCCAACAAGGGTGCGTTGACCGTCCTGCTCAGCAAGGCCGACGGAACCGGCACCCAGGGCATCACCGTTACGGCCGGCGGAGTTTCCTCGGTGACCGACGAGAACGGCTGCGCCGTTCTCGCCAACTTGGATGCGGGCTCGCAGACGCTGACCTACAACACGGCCGGCTATGTCGACAAGGACGCCAAGCAGGCGATCAGCAAGGTCGTCACCGTCGGCGCAGGTTCCATCGCGCAGGCGACCGGCTTTTATGACGTGGCGGGGCGGATCAACACGACGATTGTCGACGACTCCACGCCGACGCCGCAGGCCGCCAAGTGGCCGAGCACCATGCCGAGCACGACGCCGGGCAATGTGGCGATGGACCACGCGCAGCGCTCGACGCCGACGTTGTTCACGACCCAGCTCGATGGCACCCAATCCAACGCCTCGACCGCTGTGTTCCCTTTCTCTTCGCCTTACAAGGCGTTCGTCGGAAGCTGCACGGGCAACGATCCGTCGAACACGCTGTACACGAACGCGGGGGCAGCTCCGGGAGCGCAGGTCAACGCCGGCGAGACGAAGTCGGTGACGCTGACGATGCGTCGGGTGACGCTGACGGTCGGCACCAACGCGGACGCCAGCGTTGCAGTCGTCTTGATCGCGCCTGACACGGCAGCCCCGGTTATGGCTCCCGCGGCGCCGGCAGCACCGTGTGGGGGGACCGTCAAGCCCGTCGGTCTCATCGTGAGCGGCAAGACGGTGAGCTTCCCCGTTCCCTATGGCGTCTGGCGGGTCTGCGCCTACAAGTCGAATGGGTCGACGAATGGTGGGATCGCGAAGACCACCACGGCGTGGAACGCCGCGCCCCCTCCGTCTCCCCCCGGCCGCCCGGTAGTCGTCACGACATCCACCACAACGGGCTCTTACGTCCCGCGACTAGGCACCGACCTCTCGATCACGACCACCGGCCCGCCCTCGGGGGTGGCGACATGCTGATGACCTTCCGTCGCCTCCGCAGCGATCAATCAGGCTTTAGCCTCATCGAGCTGCTGATGTCGATGGCCCTCGGGTCGATCGTCCTCGCGGCGCTGATGACGTTGTTCATGAATGGTGTCAACGGCACGGTGCGGGTGAGTGATCGGACCGAGGCGCTTCAGCGTGGGCGCATCACGATGGATCGCGTCACCACGCTGCTCAACTCGCAGACCTGCCTGCTGAACACCGACGGGAGCGGGCAGCCGCCGATCCTCGACGGTCAGAACAACGAGGTGACGTTCTACGCCTCGCTGGGTGTGGTCGACAGCGATCCAATGATCTACCGCCTGCGCTATGACCCGGCGAGCAAGCAGATCACAGAGCAGCGCTTCCCGCCCGTTCGCAGCTCCGCCGGCGTCGTCACCTACCCGAGCTATCCCGCGAGCCCTAGTGACAATCGCGTCATCGGGATCAACATCCTGCCGACCGCGGTTGGAGCGCCGATCTTCCAGTACTGGCAGTTCATCACCGAGGTCGGACCGACGCTCGGCATGGTCGACAAGACGGCCCCCCTGACGACGCCGCTGACCTCGACCTCGCAGTACGCCGCCGTCCGCATGACGATGTCCTTCGTCACCCAGCCGGAACACACGAGTGGCTCAACGATCGATGTTCGCGGGACCGCCCTTGACGGCGTTGCCACGGTGGGCAGCGCCAATGCCGGCGAGCCCACGAAGGGAGTCAATTGCTGATGTGGATCCTTGAACGCCTACGCAAGCTGCGCGACCTGACGGGACGTCAGGACGGCTTCACGATGGTCAACGTGATGTTCGCGATGATGGCGCTCGGGACGTTCAGCGCCTCGGCATGGGCGCTCACGGTCGGCGACATCCCGCTGGCCCGTGCCGACCAGGACCACAAGCGGGCATATGAGGCTGCCCAGGCCGGCTTGCAGTGGTACGCCTACCAGCTCGACCGTGACTCCGCCTACTGGACGAAGTGCGACACCGGCGAGATCACGCCCGGCGTGCCCGCACCGGTCAACATCGAAGGCGCCAACCCGCGCAAGTGGGCGTCGCTGCCCAGCGGCGCGAAGTACACGCTCGAGATCATGAAGAAGCGTGACACGAGCGGCAATCCGACGACGGCTTGCTCGACCTCCAACGCCGTCGGCACGGCGCTGCAGGACAACACGCTGCGCATCCGCGCCACGGGCAAAGCCAACGGCCAGACGCGCAGCATCGTCGCGACCTTCAAGCGCCGCAGCTTCATGGACTTCGTGTACTTCACCAACAGCGAGGCCCAGGACCCCATCGTCGGCGGCGGCACCGATGCCGAGTGCAGCTCGCAGCGCATCGTCCGCAGCGGCTGCACCGAGATCACCTTCGTCGGTCCCGACGTCGTCAAGGGCCCGCTGCACACCAACGACAGCAGCGTCCTGACCGCCGGTGGCACGATCCAGTTCGGGCGCGACGGCAAGAACGACGCGTTCGAGGTCGCCGGCCCGTCGCCGGGCTATGTCGGCAGTGGCTCGCCGGTCTTCAAGGGTCCGCAGAAGTTCATGGCCGACCATATGGACCCGCCGCCCGGCAACAGCGCGCTGAAAGCGCTGGCGACCGGCTGGCTGTTCAACGGCGACACCTGCTTGGTCTTCAAGAGTGACAAGACCGTCGACGTCTACCAGAAGCAGAACTGGTCGTTGAGCGGCCAGGTGACGTGCAACACGTCTAACGGCGGAACAATGGTCAACAAGCCGCTGACGGGCGCCGGCGCCCCGCCCAATGGCGTCATCTACGTGCAGACCGACCCTGCCGTGGTTCCGAGCAACTGCGGCTATGACCGCTGGCAGCGCTACCTCAACGACAAGGCGTGCGGCGACGTCGCGGTGTCCGGGACCTACGCCACCAACATCACGGTGGCCGCCGAGAACGACATCGTCGTCAACGGCGACGTTCAGCAGTCCAGCGGCAGCGACACCATGCTGGGGCTCGTCGCGACCGGGTTCGTGCGCGTCTACCACCCGATCACGGGGATCCAGTCCGGCAGTTGCGGCTCCACCAACACCACGCTGTCGGGCTTCACGCCGATCGCACGGATCGACGCGGCGATGCTCTCGCTCGCCCACTCGTTCATGGTGGACAACTACAGCTGCGCCGACGCCGAGGGCACGCTGACGGTCAACGGCGCGATCGCGCAGTCCTACCGCGGCGTCGTCGGTACCGGCAACGGCACCACGGGCTACATCAAGAACTACAACTACGACGATCGCCTGAAGATCCGCGAGCCGCCGAACTTCCTCGATCCGATCAAGACCAGCTGGCGCGTCGTGCGCCAGGTCGAGCAGAAACCGCCGACCGCGACGCCCTAGCGGGCGCCGAGCGAGCGGGTCTGGAAGGGCGGCTAACCTCAGGGTATGCCGCCCTTTCGTCTTGATGCCGCCTATAGCCCGATGGCCGATCAGCCGAAGGCCATCGACGGGATCGTCAAGGCCCTTGATGCGGGCGTGCCGATGACGACGCTGCTGGGCGCGACGGGCACCGGCAAGACGATGACGATGGCCTCGGTGATCGAGCGGGTGCAGCGCCCGACGCTCGTCATGGCCCACAACAAGACGCTTGCCGCGCAGCTCTGCAACGAGTTCCGCAGCTACTTCCCCGACAACGCGGTCGAGTACTTCGTCTCCTACTACGACTACTACCAGCCCGAGGCCTACGTCCCGAGCAAGGACCTGTACATCGAGAAGGACTCGGCGATCAACGAGGAGATCGACCGGCTGCGCCACGCGGCGACGGCCGCGCTCTTCGGTCGTCGTGACGTGATCATCGTCGCGTCGGTCTCGGCGATCTTCGGCCTTGGCTCGCCGGAGACCTACAACGACAACCTGGTGCTCCTCAAGAAGGGCGAGGAGGTCGACCGCGACCAGCTGCTGCGCAAGCTGGTGACGATCCAGTACAACCGCAACGACCAGGCGCTGGGGCGTGGCACGTTCCGGGTTCGCGGCGAGGCGCTGGAGGTCTTCCCGGCCTACAGCGAGCGCACGGCCTATCGGGCGACGTTCTTCGGCGACGAGGTCGAGTCGCTGCAGGAGTTCGACCCGCTGACCGGCGAGCTCGTCCATGGCGACATGGAGCATGTCGGCATCTGGCCGGCGTCGCACTACAACGTGCGCGAGGGCACGGTCGAGAAGGCGGTCGAGGAGATCGGGCGCGAGCTCAATGCGCGCTGTGCCGAGCTGGAGGCCGAGGGCAAGCTGCTGGAGAGCCATCGCCTGCGCCAGCGCACGCAGTACGACATGGAGATGCTGCGGGAGATGGGCTTCTGCAACGGCATCGAGAACTACTCGCGGATCCTCGACGGGCGGATGCCGGGCGACCGGCCGTACTGCCTGCTGGACTACTACCCCGAGGACTTCGTCTTGATGATCGACGAGTCCCACCAGACCGTGCCGCAGATCGGCGGCATGTACGAGGGCGACCGCTCGCGCAAACAGACGCTGATCGACTATGGCTTCCGGCTGCCTAGCGCGTTGGATAACCGGCCACAGACCTTCGACGAGTTCCTGTCGATCACCCCGCAGATGCTGTTCGTCAGCGCGACGCCGGGCAATTACGAGCGCGCGCACTCCGGCGCGACGGTCGAGCAGATCGTGCGTCCGACGGGCATCGTCGACCCCGAGGTCGACGTGCGTGCGACACGCAACCAGATCGACGACCTCATGAACGAGGTCCGCGGGCGGGTCGACCGCAACGAGCGCATCCTGGTCACGACGCTCACCAAGAAGATGAGCGAGGACCTCACCGACTACCTGCTCGAGATGGGGTTCAAGGTCCGCTACCTGCACTCCGAGGTCGACACGCTGGAGCGCATCCAGATCATCCGCGACCTGCGGCTGGGGGAGTACGACGTCCTGGTCGGCGTCAACCTCCTGCGCGAGGGGCTCGACCTCCCCGAGGTCTCGCTGGTGGCGATCCTCGATGCCGACAAGGAGGGCTTCCTCCGTGGCGAGACCTCGCTGATCCAGACGATCGGCCGCGCGGCGAGAAACGTCGACGGCAAGGTCATCATGTACGCCGACAAGGAGACGGCGGCGATGAAGGCCGCGCTGTCAGAGACCGACCGTCGCCGCGCGATCCAGCTCAAGTACAACGAGGACCACGGCATCACGGCGGCCTCGATCGTCAAGGGCATCAGCGACATGTCGGAGTTCCTGCAGGGTGAGAGCAAGACACCCAAGGGCAAACGCCGCAGCGATCGCAAGCGGGTCAAGACCGAGTCGATGACCTCGACCGAGCTCGACAAGACGATCATCGAGTTGGAGAAGGAGATGCTCGAGGCCGCGGAGGATCTGCGCTTCGAGTACGCCGCGCGGTTGCGCGACGAGATCCGGGAGCTGCGGCGGGATCTCAGGCAGCTGACCGACATGGAGGCGCCGGCGTAGGCTCCGCGGCGGTGGTGCTCGCCGACGCATTGTTGGAGTGGTACGGCCGCGAGGCACGGGACTTACCGTGGCGGCGGACGCGCGATCCGTACGCGATCCTCGTGTCGGAGGTGATGTTGCAGCAGACGCAGGTCGCGCGGGTCGTTCCGCGCTATCTGGCCTGGCTGGAGCGTTGGCCGACGCCAGAGGCGCTGGCGGCCGCACCGACCGCTGACGTCCTGGCGGAGTGGGTCGGTCTCGGCTACAACCGCCGCGCGCTGCGGCTACGCGACGCGTGTGCCGCGGTGGCCGAGGGCGGGTGGCCCGAGGATCTGCGGACGCTGCCCGGCATCGGCCCGTACACCGCCGCGGCGGTCGGCGCGTTCGCCTTCGGGCGTGACGAACTGCCGGTCGACACGAACGTCCGTCGCGTCCTGGAGCGCACGGGGTTCGCTCCGGCGCACACGCCGCCAGAGCTGGGTCAGGCGCTGATGGAGCTCGGCGCCATGGTTTGCCGCGCGCGCGAGGCGGCTTGCGACGTCTGCCCGGTCGCCGCGTCCTGCGCATCGGCCGGCGCGGTGGTCGTGGCACCCCGGGGCCGCGCCGGCGACGGTGTCGTGCGTGAGCGCTTCGAGGACTCGAACCGCTGGGTCCGCGGGCGGATCGTCGAGGCGCTGGCGGCAGGCACCGAGCTGCCGGAGGGGATCGAGCTAGAGCGCCTGGAGCGGGCGATCGAGGGACTCGTGCGCGACGGGCTGGTGCGGCGCGGGGCCGAGGGGCTCAGCCTTCCGACCTGATCGCTAGGGTTCGCGCCATGGCCCTGGATCGTCAAAGCATCGAGAAGCGCGACTTCCCCATCGGCCGGCGAGGCTACGAGCCCGAGGCGGTCGACGCGCACCTTGCGCGCATCGCTGAGGAGGTCGAGGAGCTGCGGCGCCGGTCTGGTGGCGCCGCCGTGTCCGGAGCGTCGTCGTCGAGCCCCGCGTCGCTGGCGCAGGCCGCCTCCGAGCAGGTCCGCTCGATCGTCGAGGCCGCTGAGGCCAGCGCGGCAGCGATCGAGCGTGGCGCTCAGGACGAGGCGCTGCGCATCCGCGATGAGGCCGAGGCCGACGCCCGCCAGACGCGCGACGAGGCCGTCGCCCAGAGCCAGGAGCAGGTCGGCAACGTCCGCTCTGTCACGACGCAGATGCTGCAGCGCGTCGACGCGATGGAGTCCGAGCTGGCCGGCCTGGTCGAGAGCCTGCGCACCGGTGCCAACCGCCTGACCGCCGACATGTCGCTGCTGGAAGGCGGCATGGGCGACCTGTACGACGCCGCTGGCCGCGGTGAGGTTCCCGCGGCTGCCCCGGCCGCCGCCGCACCGGCGCCGTCGCGTGCCGCTGAGTCGGTGCCGCCGCCGGCGGTCGCCGACAAGGCCGATGAGGAGGTCGCCGACGAGCCGGAGGTCGCGGAGGAGCTCCTCGTCGAAGAGACGGTCGTCGTCGAGGTGGCCGCGCCGGCCGAAGCCGAGCGCGCGCCGGCCGAGAGCGACACGGAGGGCGCGCGCCTGGTCGCGCTCAACATGGCGCTCAATGGGACCTCCCGTGAGGAGACCGATCGCTACCTGGCCGAGAACTTCGATCTGGCCGACCGCGGCGGGCTGCTCAACGAGGTCTACGCGACGGTCGAGCCCTGATTGGGAGCAGCGCCTCGATGGGCACCGTCGTGGCCGCGTCGGTCGAGCCCTAAGCACCCGCAACTCCACGCTTCGGCGGGAGTTCGGGGGCTGATGTTCCGTCTCTGCCTCTGCCTGCTGGTAGCCGGCGCGCTCTTGTTCGCGCCCGCGATCGCCCCGGGCGCTGAGGCTGCCGTGCCAAAGGGCTTCTTCGGCGTCATGGTCAACGGGCCGCTCGACGATTCGGCGGTCGATCTCGATGCGCAGGCGGTCCGGATGAAGGCCTCGGGCGTGCAGTCCTGGCGCGTGGAGCTGGCGTGGGATCTGATCGAGCCGGCGCCGGGACAGTTCGCGTGGGCGTCGACCGACCGCAAGGTGCTGGCTGCGGCGCGCCAGGGGATCGACGTGTTGGGCCTGGCACTGCGTGCGCCTGGGTGGGCCAACGGCGGTGGCGGCAACCCGTTCACGCCGCCGACGCACCCGTCGGACTTCGCGGCCTACCTGCGCGCGTTGGTCTCGCGCTATGGGCCGAGCGGGTCGCTGTGGGCCGAGCATCCGGAGGTTGCGCGCCGTCCCGTGCGCGCGTGGGAGATCTGGAACGAGCCCAACCTGAAGGACTACTTCACAGCGCAGCCGTTCGCCAAGCCATACGCCGCGCTGCTGCGGGCGGCCTATCCGGCGATCCATGGCGCCGACCCGGGCGCGACGGTCCTGATGGCGTCGATGGCCAATTTCTCGTGGCGCGACCTCGCCAAGCTGCTGTCGGTCGGCGGGCCGCGGTTGCGGTTTGACGCGGCGGGCGCGCATCCGTTCTCGGGGCGGCCGTCCAACGCCGTCAAGATCGTGCGGCTCAACCGCCAGGCGCTCGACCGGCGCGGCTACGCCAAGGTGCCGCTGTGGCTCACGGAGCTGACGTGGTCCTCGGCCAAGGGCAAGAAGACACCGCTGACGCAGAACTGGGAGACGACCGAGGCCGGGCAGGCACAGCGGCTGCGCGATGTCTTCAAGCTGCTGCTGGAGCAACGTAAGTCGCTCAAGCTGGCGCGGGTGATCTGGTACTCGTGGGCGACGCTCGATAACGGCTCGCCGAACTCGTTCGACTACTCCGGCCTGCTGCAATACCGGCCTGACGGGACGTTCCGCGCCAAGCCAGCGCTGGGTGCGTTCCGGGCGGTCGCCCTCGCCGCCGAACGCCGCTGAGCAGCGCTTTTTCGCGGCGGCGTCCGGGCACGAAGAGAACGTCTGTTCGCCTGGCTACACTCGTCCGACAGTGCCGCCGAAGAACGCCATCGTCGTCTCCGGCGCCCGTGAGCACAACCTCAAGGGCGTCGATGTCACCCTGCCGCGTGATGCCCTGACGGTCATCACGGGCCTGTCGGGATCGGGCAAGTCGTCGCTTGCCTTCGACACGATCTATGCCGAGGGCCAACGCCGCTACGTCGAGTCGCTCTCGGCCTATGCGCGCCAGTTCCTGGGCCAGATGGACAAGCCTGATGTCGACTCGATCGAGGGCCTATCGCCGGCGATCTCGATCGATCAGAAGACGACGTCGCGCAACCCGCGCTCGACGGTCGGCACGGTCACCGAGATCTATGACTACCTCCGGCTGCTGTGGGCGCGCATCGGCCATCCGCATTGCCACATCTGTGGCAAGCCGGTCCAGGGGCAGTCGGCCGAGCAGATCATCGACCAGGTGCTGGAGCTGCCGGAGGGTGAGCGCTTCATGGTGCTCGCGCCGGTCGTGCGCGGCCGCAAGGGCGAGTACGGCAAGGCGCTGAAGAACCTGCTGGCCGAGGGCTTCCAGCGCGCCAAGGTCGACGGTGAGCTGCGCGGGCTGGACGAGGAGATCGTCCTCGACAAGAAGTTCAAGCACGACATCTCGGTCGTGGTCGACCGGCTGGTCATGCGCGAGGGGCTCCGCAAGCGGCTGGCGGACTCGATCGAGACGGCGGTCGCGCTGGCCGACGGGATGATCGAGATCGAGATCGTGCCGCGCGAAGGTGAGGGTCCCGGCAAGGTGACGCTCTACAGCGAGAAGTTCGCGTGTATCGACCACGGCCCGGTGATCCCGGAGTTGGAGCCGCGGATCTTCTCCTTCAACTCGCCTCACGGCGCGTGCGAGCGCTGCACCGGCCTGGGGTCGCAGATGGAGATCGACCCGATCATGGTCGTGCCGGATCCGTCGCTGTCGCTGGGGGAGGGTGCGATCGCGCCGTGGGCCAACAGCGCCTCCAACTACTACGAGCAGATCACCGAGGCGATCGCCGACAAGTACGGCGTGAGCATGGAGACGCCGTGGGGCAAGCTGTCGGCCAAGCACCAGGATCTCTTCCTGACGGGCACCAACGGCGACCGCGTCGAGGTCTCCTACCGCAACCGCTACGGGCGGCGGCGGTCCTACTCCACGCGTTTTGAGGGGATCATCTCCAACCTCGAGCGGCGCTATCGCGAGACGGACTCCGAAGGCGTTCGCGAGAAGATCGAGGAGTACATGTCGCTCGTGCCGTGCCCGGTGTGCAAAGGCGCACGCCTGCGGCCCGAGTCGCGGGCGGTACTGGTCGGCGGGATCGCGATCCACGAGTTTTGCTCCCTGTCGGTGCGGCGTGCCTTGGTCTGGCTGGACGAGGTCGAGCTGACCGAGACCGAGCGCCACATCGCGCGGCTGATCTTCCGCGAGATCCAGGAGCGCTTGCAGTTCCTGGAGAACGTCGGGATCGGCTATCTGTCGATGGAGCGCGCGGCGGCGACGCTGAGCGGCGGCGAGGCACAGCGGATCCGGCTGGCGACGCAGATCGGCTCGGCGCTGGTGGGCGTGTTGTACGTGTTGGACGAGCCGTCGATCGGTCTGCACCAGCGCGACAACACCAAGTTGATCGGGACGCTGGAGCGGCTGCGCGATCTGGGCAACACGGTGCTGGTCGTCGAGCACGACGAGCAGACGATGCACGCGGCCGACCATCTGATCGACATCGGGCCGGGTGCGGGCGAGCACGGTGGGCGGATCGTCGCCCAAGGCACGGCCAAGCAGGTGATGAAGGTCAAGTCGTCGCTGACGGGGCAGTTCCTGGCGGGCACGCGGACGATCGAGGTGCCGGCCAAGCGTCGGGCTCCGAGCGGCTACATCGAGATCCGGGGCGCGTCGCAGCACAACCTCAAGAAGGTCGACGTCAAGGTGCCGCTCGGCGTCATGACGGTGGTGACGGGCGTGTCGGGCTCGGGCAAGTCGACGCTGGTCAACGAGGTGCTGTTCAAGGCAGTGGCCAACAAGCTGCACCGCGCGCGGACGCGTCCGGGCGCGCACACGGCCGTCCTGGGGCTGGACGCGGTCGACAAGATCATCCAGATCGACCAGTCGCCGATCGGCCGGACGCCGCGGTCGAACCCGGCCACCTACACCGGGCTGTTCGACGTCATCCGGGACTTGTTCTCCAAGACGCCCGAGGCCAAGGTCCGCGGCTACAAGCCCGGCCGGTTCTCGTTCAACGTCAAGGGCGGACGCTGCGAGGTCTGCCGCGGCGACGGGCAGATCAAGATCGAGATGCACTTCTTGCCCGACGTCTACGTGCCGTGCGAGCAGTGCCACGGCAAGCGCTACAACCGCGAGACGCTCGAGGTCCGCTTCAAGGGCAAGACGATCGCCGACGTGCTCGACATGCCGGTCGCCGAGGCCGTGGAGTTCTTCCAGCACATCCCGAAGATCCACCGGCGGCTGGAGACGCTGCGCGACGTCGGTCTGGGCTACATCCGCCTGGGTCAGCCGGCGACGACGCTCTCGGGTGGCGAGGCGCAGCGGGTCAAGCTGGCGACCGAGCTCTCGAAGATCGCGACGGGTCGCACGTTGTACATCTTGGACGAGCCGACGACGGGCCTGCACTTCGCCGACGTCCAGCGGTTGTTGGAGGTCTTACACCGGCTGGTCGACGCGGGCAACTCGATCGTGGTCATCGAGCACAACCTCGACGTCATCAAGACCGCCGACCAGCTCATCGACATGGGGCCCGAAGGCGGCGAGGAGGGCGGCGTGGTCGTCGCGATCGGGACGCCCGAGCAGGTCGCCGGCACTCCGGGCTCGCACACCGGTGAGTTCCTCGCCGACCTCGTGACGCCGAAGGCGTCCAAGGCGCCGAAGCGGCCGCGAGCGGCGGCTGCGGCGCGCAAGCCGCGGGCCAAGAAGGTGCCGGCGACGGCGTAGCCGCCGCTCAGCCGCCGAAGCGGGAGCGCAGGGCCAGGACGTTGGCGACGTAGCGGCGGGTCTCGGGGAGCATGCCGATGCGGCGGACGGAGCCGAGGCCCTGGTAGTAGGCGGCGATCGCGGTCGCTTGATCGCCGCCGGTGTCGCGCAGGAGGCGGGCGAGCAGGACGGAGCCGGCGCGGACGTTGTCGGCCGCTGAGTTCGGGTCGAGGCGACCGGCGCCGAGCTCGTTCTGGACGTAGCTCCAGGTGCTCGGAATCACCTGCATGATCCCGCGGGCGTTGGCGACACTGACCATGGCGTTGTTGAAGCCGCTCTCTTGCCAAGCGATGGCGGAGGCCAGCGAAGCAGGCGCGCCGTTGGCCGCGGCGATGGAGCCGATCTGGCTGGCGGTGAGGCGGCCGGGGGCGCCGGTGGCTGCACCGGTTGCGGGGACGTTGGCGGCGGCGGTCGCGGTTGTGCCGGTGGCCGGCGCAGCGGCCGGGATCTTCAGGCTCGTGCCGGCGATGACGAAGGCGTTGGGCGCCAGGCTGTTGGCGGCTGCCAGCGCAGCGGGGGTGATGCCGTGCTTGGCGGCGATGCCGGTGAGCGTGTCGCCGCGGACGACGGGATGGGCGCCGCCCGTGCCGCTGGTGGCCGTCGTGCTGGCCGCTGCGCTGTTCACGCTCTGCGTCGAGGTCACACCGCTCGGTAGCCGTAGCGATGTCCCGGCGATCAGCGTGCCGGACGCGCTCAGGCCGTTGACCGCGGCGAGCTGAGCGAGGCTGACTCCGTGTTCGGCGGCGATTGCGCTGAGCGAGTCGCCGAGGCGAACGCGGTAGCCACCGAGGGGCGCCGGCGTCGCGTCAGCACTGGTAGTAGTGGCGGGGACCGTTGCGCCTCGCGGCGGGATCGTCAGCGAGCGTCCGGCGATGACGAACGCATCGGCCGGCAGCCCGTTGGCGCCGGCGAGTTGCGCGGGGGAGAGCCCATTGGCCGCCGCGATCCCCGACAGCGTCTCGCCGGGCACGACCAGATGCGACACCCCCGCGTTCGCCACGGCGGGCAACAACAGGAGCGCGACGACGGCAGCGAGGACCGGCAAGCGAAAGAGCATGTCCATCACCTTGCCGCGCTACCGGGCTAAGCGAACACCGCGCGCGGGATTAGGTCCCCTTGCAAGGCGATGTGCAGGCTGTCCTGAAGAGAACATCTGCACGGTGAGTGCCCTGGCGTAGAAGTCAGAGGCCACGTCCAGCGTCACTTTGCCCGTGTCCGGAGCGCCAAACGCGTCAAACCCGCGATATAGCGGGTTTCGCGCGGATCGTGTGGGCTCAGGGCTCAGCCGGACCCGGAGCGCTCCGAGGAGCCCTGCTCGTCGGATGACTCGGAGTCGTCGCCGCCGGAGCGTCCGCTGCCGCTCGAGCCGCCGCTCGAATCCGAACCGGGATCGGTCGACGTAGGCGTGGGGGCAGGTGTGGCCGTCGTCGTAGACGCGGAGGTGCCGTCGTCGGAACCGCGGCCGCTGCCGGAGCTGTCGTCGGAGCCTTCGCGGCCGCGCCCCGACGTCGAGGAGTTGCTGCCGCCGCCGCTGCCGTCCGTCCCGCTGCCGGAGGAGCCGCTACCGCCGCTGTTGGGGCGGTGGACGTCGTCGCCGCTTCCGTTGCTGGTGCTCCCGCGCTTGCCGTCGCCGCTGCTGTCCTTGGATCCGCTGTCCCGGCGTCCGCGGCGGTCGGCGTTGTCGTCGTTGCCATTCGAACCGTGGCTACTGTCGCCGGCGGCCCCGGAGCGGTTGCCGTGGCCGTGGGATCCGCGATGGTCGGAGTCGTCGTCTCGCTCGTTGCGGCTCGAGCCACCCGAACCGCGGCCCGATCCATCACGGCCGCGGCTGTGGTTGTCGTCGCGACCCTTGTCCTTGCGCTCGTCGGTCCCGGAGCCCGCGGACCCACGGCCGGAGCCGGCGGTCGAGGACGGCGTGGTGCTTGCCGTCCCGGACGCCGGGAGGCTTACGGCGCGAATCTTGACCGCACGAGGCTTCGTCGCGGATTCGCCAGGAGACCGCTGCGCTGCGTCCTGCCCGCTGTGGCGATGGTGAACCACGCGCTCGGTCCCGACCGCGCCGCCGACCAGCGCACCGGTCGCCGTAACGCCCGCGGTCAGCTTGGCCAACGTTGCTCCCGCGCCGGCGCCGACGGCGGCGTCGGTCCAACTGGCCGCGCCGGGGTTGGCGAGCATCTCGGCCAGGCGGACGACTAGCGGGTAGGGCGTGATCGCGGTCACGGCGCCGCGCAACGCGACGCGAGCGCGCATCAGGTGCTGACGCGCCGAGCCCTTGGTGACGCCGAGCGTCGCGGCGATCTCCTCGTGTGAGCGGCCTTCGAGCTCGCGCAGCACCAACGCGGCGCGCTGGCGCTCGGGCAGCTCTCGTAGCGCGTCGACGGTCGCTCGGAAGCGCTCGCTGCGCTCGAACGCCGCGGCGGGACCGTCCTCGGCGACCGCGGTGGCGTCCGAGGCCGCGTCGAGTGACACGTCATCGCGGACCGCGCGCAGGACGTTGAGCGAGGCGTTGTGGGCGATCCGGTACAGCCAGGAGCGAAGGTGTCGCACCTCGTCGGTCCTCTGCAAGGCGTCGTGGGCGTTGATCAGCGCTTGCTGTGCGGCGTCCTCGGCCCGGCTGGGACCGACGATGCCGGCGCAGTAGCGCATTAGCGGCGCCCGGTAGCGATCGACGATCGCGTCAAAGGCGGCCTCGTGGCCGTTGGCGGCGAGCTCGGCCAGCCGCTCATCGCTCTGCAGGCGCAGCAGCGACGCACCCGCTAGGCGGGCGGGATGGCGCAACGAGGGCGGGCTCATCGGCTCACTGACCTGATCCTTCGGCGATGCATCGATGCTAGTAGGGCAACTGCGAACGCGGCGCGGCTCAGGATCGGCTCCCGGGCCGCGCCGCGGTGGGACGTGCGCGCGTTACTTGAGGAGCGTGACCTTCTTCCAGGTCGCGCTCCCGCCGTCCAGCGTCAGCTTGGCGCTGAGGACCTTGGTTCCGGCGACCAGTGCGTCGGTGCCGCAGCGGGTGCCATGGCCGTTGTTGTGGTCATCGTGGCCGTGATCGTCGGTCGTGGGCGGTACCGTCGTCGACGGGGTCGTGGTCGTGGCCGGCGCCGTGGACGAGGGACTGTGGTCGCCGTGATCGTCGCCCGCGTCGTGGTTCGGACCGTCGTCGCGGCCGCCGCGCCCCGAGCCGCTGTTGCCGTCGTCATTGCCGTGACGCGCGGTCGTGGCCGCGGGGACAACCGGGAGGCTCTTGCAGCGAATGACCGTCCGCCGCTTGACATCGGCCGTGAAGCTCTTGCCGCTGGGCAGCGTGATCGTCAGCTCGCCGTTGGCAAACGACGCGATCGTGCCGGTTGCGGTGCCCGTGACGTCGCGGGCCTTCTTGCCGTGATGCTTGTGGTGATGATGGCGGCCCTTGTGGTGACCGTGGTCATCACCGCTGCTGTGCGCCGCGGCGACGGCCGGGACGCCGAGCAGGGAGAGCGCCGTGATGGCGCCGATGATCCGATTCTTGGTCATGGTCCCCTCCTGTTCGGGTGTGCGTTCAGGTCCATGACACGGTTCGCACACGAAGATCACACACACGTCCGCCCAGCGACCCGCCTTTGCCGCCAGGACGACGTGTACGGTGCAGATCTCAATGGCTTTGGAACCGTCCGTCGTCACCGTCACCGGCCCGGATCGCGCCACGCTGCTCACGGATCTGACGCTGCGCTTTGGCCACATCGAGCTGATCAGCGAGCGGGAGATCGTCCTGCCGGGTGGAGGTCGCGGCCACGAGTTGACGGTCCGCCACCGCCCGTTCACGTCCGAGCTCGGAGGGTTCGCGCCGCCGCCGCCCGCGCCGTTGCCGCCGCCCGCACAGACCGCGCCCGCGGTGCCACCGCCGGTTGCGGCCGCACCCGCGCCGGTCAAGGCCGTCACGCTGCCGGCGTCGCAGGCCCCCGAGCCGCCGGCCGCCACGCCGACCCCGGAGGCCCAGCCCGGCCCCGACCTCGCTGCCGCGCGCGCCGACGCCGAGCGCATCCTCAGCGAAGCCCGCGAGCAGGCCCAGCAGGCCCTCGACCAGGGCCGCAACGACGCCGAGCAGCTGCGCCTCGACGCCCGCGAGGAGGCCGCCCGCATCGGCGCCACCGCCGAGGAGGACAAGGCGCGCGCCGTTGCCGCCGCTCGGGCGGAGGCCGATGAGGCGATCGCCGCCGCCCAGGCTGAAGCCAAGCGCGCCCGCGCCGAGGCGGCCGCCGGCGAGGAGGCGCGCATCCAGCAAGCCGTCGCTGCCCGTGTGCGCGAGCTCGATCAGGACGCCGATGGCCGCCGCACCGGCGCCGAGCACGAGGCGCGCCGGATCATCCAGGCCGCCCAAGAGGAGGCCGTCCGGATCAAGCAGGCCGGCGAGAAGGAGCTGGCCGACGGTCGCGCCGAGGCCCGCATCATCACTCGCGAGGCCCGTGAGCAGGCCGACGCGTTGCTGCGCGAGGCGCGCGCCCAGGCCGATCTCGCCTCGGTCGAGAGCCGCGCGCTCAGCGAGGCCGTCCGCGACGCCCAGCATCGCCTACGCGAGCTCGGCAGCCAGATCACCACCCAGCTGCAGGCCGCCCAGAAGGACCTCAACGACCGGACGTCGCTGCACAGCGTCCAGGCACGCCTACGCGCAGGCGGCACCGAGGGCAGCGCCGCCGAGATCGCCGAGCACCTGTCCCGGATCCTGCGCGAGGGCGGAACGCGGGAGGAGCAGTGAGCCCCAGCGGCTACGGCCGCCTGTGGCTGCAGAAGTGGCGCTGGTATGAGCGCAACACGCTGCCGCACAACCGCATCCGCATCCACCGCGAGCTCGCGCGCCGTGAGTCGTTTGCCCGCTGGCCGATTCAAGGCAATGTCCTGGAGATGCTCCAGGAGGATCGCCTTCAGCTCGGCCCGCACGTGCTCTTTGAGCCCAACGTCTGGATCACCGGCCCCGCGCCGGCGCGCATCCGGATCGGGGGCGGCACCTTCCTCAACATGGGGGTGATGGTCGCCGCAGTGGAGCTGGTCGAGATCGGCGAGCACTGCATGTTCGCCAACGGCTGCTTCGTCACCGACGGCAACCACCGCTTCGACGACCCGGTCACGCCGGTGCCATGGCAGGGCTTCACGACCAAGGGCCCGACGCGCATCGGCGACAACGTCTGGTGCGGCGCCAACGCCGTGATCACCAGCGGCGTGACGATCGGCGAGCGCTGCGTGATCGGCGCCAACAGCGTCGTGACGACCGACATCCCGCCGTTCTCGATCGCCGCTGGCTCACCGGCACGCGTGCTGCGCACCATCGAGTACACCGAGCATCCGTCCGGCGGCCTGCCGCCCGACGCGCCGGTCGCGGGTTGAACCGCGAGCTACTTGTTGACGATCACGGCGACGCCGAACACGACGACGGCGGCGAAGGCAAGCCCGGACACCAGGGCCACCACGCTGTAGAGCATCGCGACCGTGCCGCCGCCCGCGCGCTGGGCGTCGGTCGCCCGGGCCGAGCTCATGATCATCAGCGAGAAGGTGATCGACACGGCCAGCGCGGCCAGCGGTGCGACCCACAGCAGCTCGCCGATCTTGTCCCACTCGATCGTCGCGAGCATCTCAGGCCTCTGCCGACGCGGTGATGGCGGGACCGCGACGCACACGCGAGCCGAACGCGGAGGCGATCAGGCCGATGACCATCAACAACACGACGATGACGCCGAGCGCATCGTCGCCGAGGATCGACGTCAGCCCGTAGGCGACGCCGCCGATGACGGCCGCGCATGGCAGCGTCAGGACCCATGCGACGACGATGTTGCCCGCCACACCCCAGCGCACGGCCGACAACCGCTTGGCTGCGCCCGCGCCCATGATGCCGCCCGAGATCACGTGCGTGGTCGAGAGCGGGAAGCCGAGGTGTGATGCCGTCAGCACGACCGCCGAGCCGGCGCCTTGGGCCGAGAAGCCCTGGGCCGGGTCCATCTTGATGATGCGGCTGCCCATCGTCCGGATGATGCGCCAGCCGCCGAAGTAGGTGCCGAGCGAGATCGCCGTCGCCGAGCTCACCACGACCCAGGTGGGGACATGGAAGTTGTCGCCCGACAAATTGCCGTTGGCGATCAGCGCGAGCGTGATGATGCCCATCGTCTTCTGCGCGTCGTTGGTGCCGTGGGCGAGTGAGAAGAGGCTGCCGGTGACGATCTGGCCCAGGCGGAAGCCGCGGTTGACGACGCCCGGCCGCTGGCGGCCGACAACGCGGTAGGCGACCAGGATCGACAGGCCGGCGACCGCGAAGGCCAGCGTGGGGGCGATCAGTGCTGGGATGACGACCTTCTCGAGGATGCCGTCGCCCTCGATCGCGCTGGGGCCGACAGCGACGAACGCCGAGCCGATCATGCCGCCGATCAGCGCATGCGACGACGACGAGGGCAAACCGAACCACCACGTGGCGAGGTTCCAGGCGATAGCGCCGATCAGGCCGCCGAAGACAATGGTGGACGTGATCGCGTCGGGCGACACGATGCCCTTGGCGACCGTCGCGGCGACCTCCAGCGAGACGAACGCGCCGACGAAGTTCAGCACGGCCGACATGGCGACGGCGGCACGCGGCGACATCGCGCGCGTTGAGATGCTCGTCGCGATCGCGTTGGCGGTGTCGTGGAAGCCGTTGGTGAAGTCGAACGCCAGTGCCGTGGCGACCACGATGTAGAGGACGATGTCGCTGCCCATGGCCGCGGCTAGGAGTTCTTGATGACGATGCCTTCGAGCACGTTCGCCACCTGCTCGCAAGCGTCGATCGCCTGCTCGAGGCGCTCGTAGATGTCCTTCCAGCGGATTACGACCATGGGGTCGATGCCGTGGTCAAACAGGGCGGCGATCGCCTCGCGGACGACACGGTCGCCGTCGTTTTCCAGCCGGTTGATCTCCACCGTGTAGTGGTTGATGTCCTTGAAGCCCCGCATGCGCGGCAGCGCCTCGGCCACCTGGCGCGTGGCCTGTACGAGGATGTGAGACATCCTCACCGCCTGCTCCATCGGCGCCTCGATCCGGTAGAGGCCCATGTAGTCGGCGACCTCTTCGGTGAAGTCGATGATGTCGTCGAGCGCCGAGGCCAGGACCAAGATGTCTTCGCGGTCGATCGGGGTGACGAACGTCTGGTTGAGGCGATGGATGATGTCGTGCGTGATCCGGTCGCCCTCCTGCTCGCAGACGAGGATGTCGCGAGCGAGCTCCTTGCGATCCGGCCAGCTGCTGAGCATCTGGTCCAGGAGGTCGGCGGCGCGCGCGATGTTGCTGCCCGCCTCCTCGAAGAGATCGAAGAATTCGCGGTCGCGCGGGGCGAAAACCTGGGACAGACGGGCCACGCGCGGCAATGTAGCGCGTGAACACGATGTTAAAGCGCGTGCCTCGTCGCGGCTCCGTCTGCCCCAGGGCGACGATCAGCTCTTCAGCGCCGCCTTGAAGGCGGCCAGCTCCTCGTCCGGGATCGAGTAGCCGTGGTCCGGGCGGGGGTAGCGGTGGGTCCGCACGTCGTCGGCATAGGCGCCGACGCCCGCGACCATCTCGTCCAGAATGTCGGCGTAGCGCTGTACGAAGCGGGCGCCACGGCCTTCACGGATGCCGAGCAGATCGTGGAAGACCAGGACCTGCCCGTCGGTCGCCGGTCCGGCACCGATGCCGATGACCAGCGCGTCCATCTGCGGCATGACCGCCTCGGCCACCGCGCTCGGGATCGCCTCGAAGACGATCGAGAAACAGCCGGCCGCTTGCAACGCGCGTGCTTGACGCGCGACCTCGATGGCCGCCTCGGCCGTCCGCCCCTGGGCGCGGTAGCCGCCCAGCGCGGTCGAGGTCTGCGGCGTGAGGCCGACGTGGCCCATCACCGGGATGCCGGCCTGCACGATCGCGCGGGCGCGGGCGACCGAGACCTCGCCGCCGCCCTCGAGCTTGACCGCGTCGCAGCCCGCCTCCTTGATGAACCGGAACGCGGTCTGCACGGCCTGCTCGTCGGAGACCTCATAGGAGCCGAACGGCAGGTCACCGACCAAGAACGGCGTCGTCAGGCCGCGGCGCACCGCCTTGGCCAGGACGAGCAGCTCGTCAAGCTCGACGGCGACCGTCGAGGGGTAGCCGAGCACCGTCATCGCGCCGCTGTCGCCGACGAGGACGAGGTCGACGCCGGCCTTGTCGACCGCGAGCGCGCTCGGGTAGTCGTAGGCGGTGACCATGACCAGCGGCTCGCCGAGGCGCTTCTTCTCGGCCAGCCGCGGCAGCGTCATCGGCAGGCGCGAGGCGTCGGCCGGGACGGTGATGTTGCGCATGGTGGACATGCTGTCTTCCAACCTCCTGTGGATCGTGCTGGTTGACGCCCTCTAGCTGAGGAGGGTCGCCACCGCCGCATCCACGTCGATGATGTTGTTGGTGTCCTTCTCGACGTGGACGACCCGGGGCTCGTAGCGCTCCAGGTCGGCCTCGTCGTACTGCCCGTAGGAGATAACGATGATCGTGTCGCCGCGGTGCACGAGGCGGGCCGCGGCGCCGTTGACCTTCATCGCACCGGAGCCACGCTCGCCGGCGATGGTGTAGGTCTCGAAGCGGGCGCCGTTGTCGACGTCCACGACATGAACTTGCTCGTGCTCCATGATGTCGGCGGCTTCGAGCAGGTCGGGGTCGATCGTGATCGACCCGACGTAGTGCAGGTCACAGTCAGAGACGGTGGCCCGGTGGATCTTGGACTTGAGCATGACGCGCTGCATACGCGGTCAGTGCCTTCCGTTCGGGTTGAGGATGGTGTTGTCGATGAGTCGTACCGGCCCCACGTGCGCCGCGACCGCCAGGAGCGTCTCCTGGTCGACCGAGCCCACGGGGCGCAGGTCTTCGGGGTCGACGAGCGCGAGGTACTCGGGCTCGACGTCGAAGGGGGTCATGGCCGCGCGGGCGGCCGTGGCGATGGCCTGCGCGTCGCGCGTGCCGGAGGCCAGCGTGGTCTCGGCGGCACGCAGCGCGCGGCTGAGCGCGAGCGCGCGCTGACGGTCCTCGGTGGCCAGGCGCACGTTGCGGCTGGAGAGCGCGAGGCCGTCGGGCTCGCGGATGGTGGGGGCGACCTCGACGCGGGTCGGGAGGTCGAGGTCGGCGGCCAAGCGGCGGATGACGAGCGCCTGCTGGGCGTCCTTCTGGCCGAAGAGCGCCAGGTCGGGGCCGACCATGTTGAGGAGCTTGGTGACGATGGTGGTCACGCCATGGAAGTGATCGGCGCCGCGGTGAGCACCCTCAAGAGTGCTGGTCAGCGGGCCGTCGACGCGGACCTGGGTGGTGAAGCCCGGCGGGTAGACCTCGTCGGGCGACGGGGCGAAGAGGAGGTCGGCGCCGGCGGCCTGCGCCAGGCCTGCGTCGCGCTGCTCGTCGCGCGGGTAGGCGTCCAGATCGGCGGCGTCGTTGAACTGGGTGGGGTTGACGAAGAGTGAGACGACGACGAGGTCGGCCTGCTTGCGGGCGGCCTCGATGAGGCTGAGGTGGCCGTCGTGGAGGTAGCCCATCGTGGGGACCAGTGCGACGGTGCGACCGTTGCGGCGCGGCTCGGCCAGCGCGGCGCGCAGTTCGGGGACGGTGCGGACGGTCCTCATGCGGCTGCCTTTGTCCCGGCTAGCTCGCGCGTCGCGTCGGCGAGGGCGTCGAAGAGGCTTGTCAGCTCTGGCGCGCGCTCGGCGACAGCGGCGCGTTGCTTGTCGACCGTGGCCTCGTCGCCGCGGGCGATCGGGCCGGTCAGCGCGGCCTTGGCGCCGTCGGCGACCCAGTTGTCGACCGTTGCGCGCACAAGCGGCGCGAGCGCGGCGCGATCCAGTCCGCCGACGCGCTCGGCGGCCCATTCGAGCGTGACGAGGAAGTTGGAGGCCATCGACGCGGCGGCGTGGTAGGCGGGGCGGTCGGCGTCGGCGATCTCGATGGCGGTCATCCCGAGCGCGGTGGCCAGGATGTGCGCGGTGGCGCGGGCGGTGTCCGTGGTCCCGGCGATGGCGGCCGTGGCGCCGTTGAAGTCCGCGCCCGCGGCGGTGACGGTCATCAGCGGGTGCAGCGAGAAGGCCTCGGGGTGGCCGTGCAGTGGAGCGAGCGTCGTGGCGCCCGAGCAGTGGCCGACGAGGCGGCCCGGGGCGACGGCCGCCGCGGCGTTGGCGATCTCGGCGTCCGGGACGGCGAGGAGGACGACATCTGCGGTGCTCGCGGTCGCGCCGCGGTGCAGCGGGCCGTCAACGGACGCACCGGCAGCGCGCAGGGCAGCGGCAAGCGCCGTTCCAAGACGGCCGTGGCCGACGACCGCATAAGCGGGAAGGACAGGGGTCATGTCAGATGTCGGATCCAGCTCCCCGCCGAGGGGATGCCGGTCGCGAAACTCGGTGACCACAATGGTACCCCGGAATTAGCGGAATGGCATAGCGGCGGGGTCCGTTCGTCCGTCTAGGCTTCAGAACGTGGCGTCCCCGGACGAGCGACGTGAGTCCCTCAAGGAGCTCTTTCACGAGGCACGCGGCTGCGTGCGCTGCCCGCAGCTGGCTCAGACCCGGCACACGGTCGTCTTCGGGGCGGGCAATGCGAATGCGGACCTGATGTTCGTCGGTGAGGCGCCCGGTCGCAATGAGGACGAGCGCGGGCTGCCGTTCGTGGGGCAGGCGGGCAAGCTGCTGGACACGCTGCTGGGCGAGATCGGGCTTTCGCGCGATGACACGTTCATCACGAACGTCCTGCGGTGCCGGCCGCCGGGCAACCGCGATCCGCATCCGGTCGAGATCGAGAACTGCCAGGACTATCTCTTCCGCACGATCGACCTGGTGCAGCCGGTTGTGATCTGCACGCTGGGCAACTTCGCGACGAAGCTGCTGCGCCACGACACCACGGGGATCATGCGGCTGCACGGGCGGGCGGAGGTCCGGCTGGTCGGGCCACGCGCGGTGCGGCTGTTCCCGGTCTTCCATCCGGCGGCGGCGCTGTACACGCCGAGCAACGTGGATGTGCTGCGCCAGGACTTCCGGGCGCTGCCGGAGCTGCTGGCGCTCGGCGCGCCGCCCCAGCCGCCGCCGCTGGTCGAGCCCGAGGTCGAGGAGGAGCCGCTGGTGGAGGTGGCGCCAGACGCGCGTGCGCCGGGTGAGGGTGAGGTCGAGCTGCCGGTGGCGGCCGAGGCGGCGGAGGTTGTGCCGGCGTCCGGGCCCGAGCCGGTGCCCGCCGAGCCGCATCCGGCTCAGCTGGGGCTCTTCTAGGTGGCGCGGCAGATCGCGCTGCTGCGCGGCATCAACGTCGGTGGCAACAAGAAGGTCGCGATGGCGCGGCTGCGCGAGGTCTTTACCGACGACCTCGGCCTGACCGACGTCAAGACCTACGTCAACTCCGGCAACGTCGTCTTCGGCGGGCGCAAGACGAGCGCGGCGAAGATTGAGAAGGCGATCGCTTCCGCGTTCGGTTTCGATGTCGCGGTGGTGGTCCGGACGCGCGACGAGATCGCCGACGTGGTCGCGGCCAACCCGTTGGGCAAGGTCGCCGACAACCTTGCGCGCTACCTCGTGCTCTTTAGCGGCGGCGGGCCGATCGAGGCGAAGCGCGTCGCGGATGTCGATCGCGATGCGCTCAAGCCGGAGGTCTTCGCGATCCGTGGCAGCGAGGCTTATCTCTGGCTGCCGGGCGGCGTGCAGAACTCCAAGCTGCTCAAGACGATCAACGAGAAGCGCCTCGGCGTGACGCTCACCGGCCGCAACTGGCGGACGGTCGCCAAGCTCCTTGAGCTGGCTGACGCCGACGCGTCCTAGCCGTCAAACAGCGTGCGCGTGTCCGGCCCCTGGTGGGTCTCGGCCAGCGCGGTGATCGCGTCGACGGTGCGGCGCAGCTCGTCGATGTAGGGCTGGGCGGGCGCGCCGAGCCGGTGGCTCTCGCGCTCGAACGCCGCGGCGAGCTCGCGGTAGTAGACCCGTGTGGCCAGGCCGCGGCCCTGGCCGAAGCGCGACCAGAGATCGTCGCCGAACGTGCGGTAGTCGAGCAGGATCGAGCGCGCGTTGTGGACCTTGTCGGCCAGCGAGACGCGCAGCGCCGCGGGCGACTTGGCGGGGAACGCGTGGACGTAGGCTCGCTTGCGTAAGAACCAGCCGGCGCCGCCGCTGGATGCGCCGTCCTTGGGGTCGAGCGTGTCGCTGTTGGCCAGGACGATCTTCGCGACAGCCGGGCCAAACGCCGCCTCGATCTCGGCCAGCGCCTCACGCCCACCACCGTCCTCGACGACGTCGTGCAGCAGGCCGCCGATCGCCTCGTCCTCGCTGCCGTGCATCTCCAGGACCAGCGACGCGACCGCGAGCAGATGCGCGGCGTAGGGGACCGGCGTGCCCTTGCGGAGCTGGAGCGCGTGATGGCGGGTGGCGTAGTGCAGCGCCGCGTCGAAGCGGGAGGTCAGGAGCGGGACGTCGGTGAAGGACTCGGGCACGGCGCTGAGACCTTTCTATCGGGTTGCGCGCGGGCGGGCGCTGAGACGCTGCAGCAGCGCGTCCCAGGTCGCGCCGCGCGCCTGCGCGGCGCGTTGATCTTCGCCACGGAAGCCGACGCCGGGCGGGACGCCGACCTCAGCGGCGCTCAGCGTCTCGACGCGCTCCGGTGCGCCGGGCACCTGCGCGAGGCGCTCGCGTGCGAGCGCGAGCGCGTCTTCCTTGCCGCTGGTGAGCACGAAGGCGAGCACGCCGCGCGAGGCCAGCAGCGCGGCGGCGAGCGGCGCGGCGTCGAGGCCGGCCGCCGTGGCGGGCTCAGCGATGGCCGGGGGCGCGGCGACCGCGCCCGCGGTGTCCGGCGTTGCGGGCTGTGCCGTGGCCGTCTTCGGCTCGCGCGCGTCGATGAGCAGCGTCGCCGTCGCGGTCTGTGTCGGGAGATACAGCGTCCCGGCGACCGCGTCCTTCCAGCGCCGCGCGCGCACGCCGTCGTCCATCAGGCGCCGCGTGATGGTGCGGTTGGAGGCCGCGCCGTCGGTCCCCTCGACGCGGACGTCGACGTCGACGGCGCGCAGCGAGCGCAGGGCGGCGACCGGTCCTGCCGTCGGCTTGGCCGGGACCCACGCGGTCAGCAGGCCCTCGGGTGTGGGCGCGGCTGCGCGCCAGACGAAGCCGTCGTCGTCGCGAAAGCGCCCGCGCCAGATCAGCGTTGCGTTGGGCGCTGCGCCTCCGACTTCGAGCAGCAACGGGTCGTCGAGCAGGCCGGGGGAGGCGCCGCGAATGTCCAGCATCGTCCGACAGCATGGCGGGTGCGGGTCAGGTCTGGCGTGCGCGGAGCGTGTCGCTCTCACGCTCGAAGCGCTTGGCGCCGCCGACGGCCTCGCCGCGCAGCGCGGGAAGCACTTCGTCGCCGTAGCGGCGAATCGAGGTCAGCGGGTCGAGGTCGCCGATGGACTGGAGGCAGATGGTGGTGATGGCGCCGTCGATGTCGATCATCTGCCGGATGCGGTCGATGTGCTCCTGCGGATCGGCGCTGATCAGGAAGCCCTCGTGGGCGAACTCCTCGTCGCTCATCCGCGCCTCGGCGTCGGCAGCCATCTGGTCGAGATCATGGTGGTCTTCGAGGTAGTACTCCGGGAACTGCGTGGTCTTCCACTTCTTGGTGGCCTTGATGATCGCCGCTTCGTCGTCGCCGAGGCAGAAGCCGGCCTGCAGGACGATCTCGCCGACCGGCTTGTCGTGATCGGCGCAGGCCTTCTTGTAGGCCTCGATCACTGGCGGTGCGCTCTCGGGATCGCCGAGCGTCCAGAGGCCGTCGCCGTACTTGCCGGCGATCGCCGCCGCGTCGGGGCCGAAGGCCGAGACGATCATGCGCGGCCGGCTCTCGGCCATCGTCATCAGGCGTGCTTGATCGAGCTTGAACCAGCCGCCGTCCATCGTCACCGTCTCGCCGTCCCAGAGGCGCGTGATCGCCTCCAGCCCGCGGGCGAAGCGCTCCAGCATCTCCTTCGGCGCCGGCCAGTCGAGGCCGAGCGGCACTTCGCTGATGGCCTCGGCCGAGCCGACGCCGAGGATCGCACGACCGGGGTAGAGCTCCTCCAAGTTCATGAAGAACTGCGCTACGACCGCCGGGTGGTAGTGATGGAGGATCGGCGTGACGCTCGTAAAGAGCGGCTTGTCGGCGACGACCTGGCCGGCGGCAGGCAAGTAGGCCCACGCGCTGGCGCCCTGGCCGCCCGGAAACCAGGAGACGAAGTGGTCAGACGAGCCGACGGCGTCAAAGCCCGCCTGGTCGGCGGCCTTGGCCTGCTCGAGCATCTGCGAGGGCGGGAACTCTTCTGTTGAGGCGGCGAACCAGAACTGGGTCATGCCCTTCGCGCTACCCGCGACGGGCGGTCCACAACGCACGCAGTTGGGCGCGTTCACGTGTGGCGTCGCGGCGCAGCGCGGTCCGTGCGGCAGCGCGGGTGGCGAAGGTCAGCGCTTGGGCGGCGTCGTCGAGCGCGAGTGCGCGGCGGCCGAGGTTGGCGCGCACGACGGCGCGACGGCGTGCGGCCAGCAGCTCGTGCGGCTCGCCGTCGTAGGCGGGCTCGGTGCTGTGGCCGCCGCGGTGTTCGAGCACCAGGTTGGGGTGCAGGATCGTCGGGACGCCGGCGGCGCGGGCGCGCAGGCAAAGGTCGAGGTCCTCGAAGAACAGGAACTGCTCGGCGTCGAAGGGGCCGAGCGCGCGCAGCGTGGCGGTGCGTGCCGCGAGCGCCGCGGCGATCGCCCAGCCGACGGGCTGCTCGTCCCGGCCGGCGCGCCATGGGTCGGCGCGGTCGCGCAACGGGCGCGGGAGCGCGCGTGAGGGCAGGAGGGCTGGGAGGAGCGCCGCGGCACGGCCGGGCAGCGGATGCGCGCTGCGCTGGATCGAGCCGTCGGGATTGAGGAGTCGCGGGACGTGGAGACCGTCCTCGCGCCGGGCGTGGCGTGCGAGCCGCTCGATCACAGGTGCGTCGAGGATGACGACGTCCGGGTTGAGCAGGAGCGTGACCGAGCCGGTCACCCGTGCCACCCCGAGGTTGTTGGCCGCGCCGAAGCCGACGTCACCGGCCTCGATCACCTCGGCGCCGAAGGCGCGCGCGATCGCGAGACCGTCGTCTTGGGAGCCGGCGTCGACGACGACGACCTGCGGCCGCGGCGAGACGGGCTCCAGCGAGCGCAGCAGCCGCTGGAGGTCCTTGGCGGAGTCGTGCAGGACGGTGACGATGCCGATGGCGCTCATGGGCGGGTCGCCGGCTCGCGAGGGAGGATCAGTGCACGGGGGAGGATCCCGGCGCGCGGCGCGCGACGGCGTGGTGCGTCGCTCACGGCCGCGCCGCCTTTTCGAGGATGACGCGTAGCTCGCGCGCGGCGGTGTCCCACGTGCGTGTGGGCGGGAGCTCGGCGACCAGGCGGGGTCGCTCGGCGGGCAGGCGGCGCAGCGCGTCGGCCAGCGCGCCCGCGTCGCCGGGCGGGACGCGCAGCGTGCCGGGGAGGCGCAACGTCGGCAGATCGCTGACGATCGACGGCGTGCCGTAGCCGGCGGCCTCGCGGGGCGGAAGGCCGAAGCCTTCTAGGAACGAGGGCAGCACGACGGCTTGCGCGCCGGCGTAGAGCTGTTGCAGCTCGTCGTCGGTCACGTGGCCGAGATGCGTGGCGCCCGCGATCTTCTCGCGACCCTCACCGGCGGCCAGCAGCTCGACGGCATCGAGCTGCGCACGGGTCCAGGCGTCGGCGAGCACGTCGAGCCCCTTGCGCGGCTCAAGCGCCCCGACGTACAAGAAGTAATTGCCGGCGCGAGGAGCGACGCCATCAACATGGTCGACGCCAGGCTCGACCACTTGCGCCTCGACGCGCCAGCGCGTGGCGAGCTGCTCGGCGACCGCGGGCGCGTCACAGACCACTGCGCGGGCACCGCGCGCGAGCGCGGCTGGCCGCGTCACTCGGTGCCAGAAGCGCTCATAGCTCGTGAAGTCCCCGGGCCGGTCCTCCCAGGAGAGATCGTGCACGGTCAACACGTAGGGGTTGCCGACGGCGACCGGCGCCGGGGCGGGCAACCAGGTCACGTCCACGTCGCCGAGCAGCGCGTCGACGCGCGGGCGCCCGGCGATCGCGCCGCTCATGTGCACCAGCCGTGAGGGCAGCCTCGTGCGCCGCAGCTCAACACCGGGCAGCGCTTCGACGGGCTGGCGACCCGGGACGAGCGCGCGCACGTCGACGCCGTCCAGCGCCGCGAGCGCGGCGGACATCCTGCGCGTGTAGCGGGCGACGCCGCGGCGCGACGCCAGCGCCCGGGCGTCGACTCCGACGAGCATGGCGCCGAATCTACCGATGCAACGGCCTGCGACTTCGAACACGATCCCGTTTGGGAAGCTTGCCCCGTGAACCTCAGCCAGGAGAACAACAAGTGCTTCGTCGTGTCGCCGATCGGCATGGGCGGCACACCCGGGCATCAGCGGGCGAGAAACGTCCTGGAGTACGTGATCACGCCGGCCGCCGAGAAGGTTGGACTCGAGGCCGCACGAGCCGATGACCTCTCACAGCCGGGATCGATCGCCACCCAGGTCATCCAGCAGCTCATCAGCGCGAAGATGGTCGTGGCGGATCTCACCGAGCTGAACCCGAACGTCTTCTATGAGCTAGCCGTCCGCGACAGCTTCGGGCTTCCGGTCGTCCTGATTGCCGAAGAGGGGACCGTGCTGCCGTTCGACGTCATCCAGCAACGGACGATCTTCTTCGACTCCGGTGATCTGGGCAGTGCGATCCCTGCCCAGGACCGCATCGCACAGGCGCTGCGCGAGGCGCTGGACGACCCGTCGGGAGGTTCGCCGGTTACGGCGGCGGTGGACCTCAGTGCGTTGCGGTCAGGCAATCCGGAGGAGCGGCAGGTCGCGGAGCTGGCAGAGCAGGTGGCACGATTGAGTCAGGAGGTGGCCTCGCTACGCCGATCGGGCGTGACGCCGACGAGCAATCGAGCCCGAACGTCGAACGCTCCGATCATGTCCACCGTGACGTACGGCATCAGCAAGGCCATGCTCCGAAAGGATCTTGCGACGCTCTCTGACGATCAGCTCAGCCGCGTGCTGGCGGGAGAGAAGGGCCTTCTGCCAGACGTAGTCGACGACGAAATCCTGCGCCTCGTTGTCCTCGAAGAGATGGTGGCGCGAACGCCCGGACGCGTTCAGTGACCCGCGGTAGCCGCGGCAAGAAAGCGCGCGGGTCCGGGTCGTCTCGTGGTGACCTGTTCACTACGAGACGACCCGGAGTCGTCGCGCGGCGACTCGCCCTGCGGCTCCGCGCGGGCTAGTTCGTGATCGTGGTGGTGTAGGCGTCGAGGACGCGGTTGAGGGCTTCGACGCTGTGGCGGTTGGTGTAGATGTCGCTCATGATGATGGCGTTGGTTGCGTTGTCGGCGCCGATGTCGGTGAGGAGGTCGAGGTTGGTGTCCAGCAGATCGCTGCGACGGTGATGGAGTTGCTCGATGTGGCCGTGGGTGAGCGGGATCTCGACGCTCCTGTTCGGGGCGCAGATGTCGGGATCCCAGCCCACCGCGTCGATGACGGCTGTTGCGTCGCGGAAGATGTCGGCGAGCTCGAGTTGCTTGACGGGGACGTAGTCGAGGAAGTCCTCGAATTCCTCGTGGTTGAACATGAGGACCTTCTTGGCCTCCACGCGGAGGACGTCGGCGTCGGAGGGAGAGACGGTGATACGGCAGCCGTAGCTACCCTGGTGGGCACTCATGGAGGGTCAGATCTCCTTGGGTCACGCCCCCGGGCCGTTCTTGCGGTCGCGGGGGCTCTTGGGTTTGGTGTGAAGTGCGGAGCCTAGTGGGTGGGGCGGACGGAATCTGCTGATTACGCAGAGTTGTTGCAGGTCGTTGCGCTGTCGTTGCGGACCGACCACACCAACAACTCGGATGACCGCTAGGCCTTGCGCCGGGACGGGTAGCGGACCGCCCAAGACCGGCGTCGTAGGGCGCTGGCCGCGGGGCGGACCTGGTTTGGGGCGAGCGCCTGGGTGGCGCGAGTTGTTGTTGGTGTTCCGCTCAGACGGTGTCGTCGTGCCGACGTGGTCCGCGCTCACCGAGGGGAGTGAGGCGGGGTCGGCTGTGCGTGGCGTTGGTCTGTCGTCCGCCGGCGCCAGCACCGGCGCTTTGTGTTGGCCATGTCGACGGCCGGCAGGATCCGGGTCGTCTGGTGTCCCTATGCGGGACACCAGACGACCCGGACCGCGCGGTAAGCGGCGCGACGCTCGTTGACGCGGGAGAGCTATGTGTATGCAGCGGCCGTTGCCAGGTGTACAGTGCGGATGTGGTCAAGCGCACGAATATCAACCTGGATATGGACCTCGTGGAGCAGGCGGCCCGTGAGTTGGGAACGGAGCGCACGACCGACACGGTCCACGAGGCGCTCCGCGGCGTCGTCATGCGCTCTCGTCGAGCGCGTTTGGCTGAGCGCGGGTTTGAGGACCTGACGCCCGACGCGCTTGACGCGCTGCGTCGGCCCGCCGGCCGCGCTGCGTGAGCGAACTGGCGGACACGAGCGCGTGGGTGTGGTCGCGCGCGGCCGGTCGAGCTGCCCTGCGTCACGAGTTCGACACCGCGCTCGTCGATGGCGAGATCGCGACGTGCGACATGGTGCGGATGGAGTTGCTGTACAGCGCGCGGAACGCCGGCGAGTTCGCCGACCTGCGCGAGGAGTTGGACGCGCTTCCGGACTGTCCGATCGGCAAGGAACAGTGGGGACGCGCGCTGTGGGTGTACGAGCAGTTGGGTGCCCAGGGCGGCGCGCACCAGCGGCAGGTCAGACACGCCGACCTCTTGATCGCGGCCGCCGCCGAGGCTGCGGGCGTGGCGGTGCTGCATTACGACGAGGACTACGACCGCATTGCGGCGATCACCGGCCAGCCCACTCGTTGGCTGGCCAAACGCGGCAGCCTGAAATGACCCGGCGGGCCGGCTGACGCGGCCTATGGCGTTCTCGCCCCGAGCTGGACTTCCCCGCGTCGGTCCGGGTCGGTTCGAGCACAATAATTGTGCTCCAGTCGACCCGGATCGATGCTTTGGGGCCGAAGCTGTTCCGGGGCGTCTAGCCCCTCACATACGAGGGGTAGACGACCCGGACCGCGCGACGCGGTGGCGATCGTCACGGAGCGCCGACCATCCAGCCACGCCCGTGCACCGTGCCGCCCTCACCGCGGCGCCTGCGCCGAATTCCGCGGTGGCCGCGGGAAGAAGCCCGAGGTGCGGGCGATGTACTCCGCGTAGCCCGGACGCTCGGACATCGAACGTTCCAGGTGGTCCTTGCCGGAGACGCGGGTGAGCAGCAGGGTGACGACGGCGGGGCCAAACAGCGACCACCAAGCGCCGGAGGAGAGGGCGATGAGCCCGATGCCCCACCAGACGCAGAAGTCGCCGAAGTAGTTGGGGTGGCGGGTCAGGCGCCAGAGGCCGCGGTCCATGACCTTCCCGCGGTTCGACGGATCAGCCTTGAAGCGCGCCATCTGCGCGTCGCCCACGCCCTCGAAGAAGAGCCCGACCGCCCAGAGCGCCACGCCGACGCCGTCCAGCCAGCCCAGGTCTGCATCTCGCGCCGACGCGCCCTGCACCGGCAGCGACACGATCCACACCAGCACCGCCTGCAGCAAGAAGACGTTGACCAGCGAGACGATCCAGAAGCGGTCGCCCCACTTCTTGCGCCACTCTCCGTACCGCGGGTCCTCGCCCGGATGGCGCAGCTTGCGCGCACCGATGTAGCCCGCCAGCCGCAGGCCCCAGACGGTCACAAGACCCACGAGCAGCGCGCGGCGGGCCTCGTCGCCGTCACCGCTGACGAACGCGACCCACGCGATCACCACGAAGCCCAGGCCCCAGGCGATGTCGACGATCGAGACATCGCGCAGCGCCAAGCTCACGAGCCAGGTCGCGACCAGCAGCGCGAGCACGGCGCCCGCGGAGAGCGCGAAGGTGGCAACTAGGCCGTCCATGCCAGGTGTTCGGGGCTCGAAGGTGATCCGATCACGGCACGTGGCACGAAAGCATCATCGTGAGGATCGCTGTCATCGGAGCTGGGGTCTCAGGCCTCGTCGCCGCCCATCTTTTGCATCGCGCAGGGCACGCCGTGTCGATTTTCGAGGCAGCGGGATATCCCGGCGGGCATACGAACACGATCCGTGTCGAGGAGCAGAACGCCGCGCTGGACGTCGACACGGGCTTCATCGTGTTCAACAACCGCAACTACCCCAACTTCGAGCGGCTCCTCGACCGCCTCGGTGTCGCCTCCCAGCCGTCGGACATGAGCTTCGGCGTCGGCGACGAGGATGGCGACTTCGAGTACGCCAGCACCTCGGCCAACGGCCTGTTCGCCAAGCGTGCCCACCTTGCGTCGCCGGCGTTTCACAAGATGGTCTTCGACGTCCGCCGCTTCCAGCGTGAGGCCCGTGCGCTGCTCACCTCCGACGACAACCCGTCGCTGGCGCAATGGCTGCGCGACATGCGCTTCAGCGAGGCGTTCGTCGACAAGCTGATCGTTCCGCAGGCCGCCGCGGTGTGGTCGGCCGACCCCGAGCAGATGTGGTCGTTCCCCGCGCGCTTCCTCGTCCAGTTCTTCGACAACCACGGGATGCTCGACCTCAAGGAGCGCCCGAAGTGGCGGGTGATCGAAGGCGGCTCCAAGCGCTATGTCGAGGCGCTGACCGCGCCGTTTGCCGACGCGATCCGTCTCCATACGCCCATCGAGCGCGTCGTCCGGACCGACGACGGCGTTACGGTCACGCCCCGCGGCGGCGAGCCTGAAGGCTATGACCACGTCGTCGTCGCGACGCACGCCGACCAGGCGCTCGCGATCCTCGGCCAGGACGCCACGGCACGCGAGCACGAGCTGCTTGGCGCGTTCCCTTACGCGCCCAACGAAGCGGTCCTGCACCACGATGAGCGGCTGCTCCCGCGCCGCCGTCGCGCCTGGGCGAGCTGGAACTACCACTTGCTTTCGACGCCCACCGGCAAGCCGGCTGTGACCTACCACATGAACCGCTTGCAGTCGCTGAGCTCCGACCGTCAGTGGTGCGTGACGCTCAACCGCACCGAGGCGATCGACCCGGCCAAGATCGTGCGCACGATCCAGTATGCGCACCCGATCTTCACCGTCGCCGGGATGCAGGCCCAAGAGCGCGTGGGCGAGATCAGCGGCGGACGTGGCCGCACGCACTTCTGCGGCGCCTACTGGGGCTGGGGCTTTCATGAGGACGGGGTCGTCAGCGGGCTGCGCGTCGCTCGTGACCTCGGAGCGGGGGCGGTGTGACGGTGCGCAGCGCGTTCTACGAGGGCACCATCCGTCACCGGCGCTTCGCGGTGCGCGAGCACGCCTTCCGTCACAAGATTTCGATGGCCTACGTCGACCTCGACGAGCTGCCACAACTTCTTGGCGGCCGCCTGACCAAGCGTGGCTTCGGGCTCGTGCGCTTCCGTCGCGAGGACTACTTCGGCGATCCGGCCGTCCCGCTGGACGTCGCGATCCGGGCGCTGATCGCCGAGCGGACAGGCCGCCCGGCACCCGACGGCCCGATCGGGCTGCTCGCCCAGCTGCGGACGCTCGGCCACTGCTTCAACCCCGTGAGCTTCTACTACTGCCATCGCGCCGACGGCACGCTGCACAGCGTCGTCGCCGAGGTGACGAGCACGCCGTGGGCGCAACGCCATGCCTATGTGTTGCCCGCGGGCGACGCCCGTGTCGTCCACGGCGACTTCGACAAGCGGCTCCATGTCTCGCCGTTCATGCCCATGGACCAGCACTACACCTGGTCCTCCACGCGGCCGGACGCGACCAACCCCATGTTGTCGGTCCACATCGAGAGCCGAGAAGGCGGCGAGCGCGCCTTCGACGCCACGCTGAACCTCACGCGCAAGTCGCTCACGCGCCGTGCCATCGGTCGCCATCCGGCCGCGACGTTCCGCGTCCTGGCGCTGATCTACGCCCACGCCTTCGTTCTCGCGCTCAAGCGCGTCCCCGTCCACGCCCGTCCCACGTCGCACCCGGAGGTTTCGTGACCGAGCGTCTCGCCCGCAAGATCGTCCTGTCTGTCCTGGGCCGCATCGAGGTGGGGCGCCTGACCGTCGTCGAGGGCGGTGAGCGTTTGAGCTTCGGCCGCGGCGCGCCCGAGGCGACCGTCAGCGTCCATGACCCTGCGGCGTGGCGGGCGTTGCTGCGCGGCAGCCGCGGGATGGCCGAGGCCTACCGCGACGGCCTCTGGGACTCGCCCGACCTGACCGCAGTGATCCGCGTGGGCGCGCGCAACGTCGCGGGTCTGGACGAGATCCGGCGGCGGCTGAGCCTGCTGCGCGAGCCGTTCCAGCGCGGTCGCGCCGCGTTCCGGCGCACCACGCCGCGCCGCGCGCGCAAGGACATCGAGGCGCATTACGACCTCGGCAACGAGTTGTTCGCCTTGATGCTCGACGACACGATGATGTACTCCAGCGCTGTCTTCGAGCATCCGCAGATGACGTTGCGCGAGGCGTCGGTCGCCAAGCTCGACCGGATCTGCGACAAGTTGGATCTCGGCCCCGACGACCACGTGTTGGAGATCGGCACCGGCTGGGGCGGCTTCGCCGTGCACGCCGCCGCGACGCGCGGCTGTCGCGTGACCACGACGACGATCTCGCGCGAGCAGCACGGCCACGCGGTGGCGCGGGTGCGCGCCGAGGGGCTGGAAGACCGCGTCACGGTCCTGCTCGACGACTACCGCGATCTCGACGGCCAGTACGACAAGTTGGTGTCGATCGAGATGATCGAGGCGGTGGGGTGGAAGGACTTCGACACGTTCTTCCGCGTGTGCAGCGATCGGCTCGCGCCCGACGGCTCGATGCTGCTGCAGGCGATCGTCATGGACGACCGCGCCTACCAGGTCGAGCGCGCGTCCAAGTCGTTCATCCGGACGCTGATCTTCCCCAACGGCTGCCTGCCGTCGCGCGAGGTGATCGCGCGCTGTGTCGCGCGCGACACCGACCTGCACGCCGTCCATCTCGAGGACCTGACCCCGCACTACGCCGAGACGCTCAAGCGCTGGCGGTCGAACTTCGACGCATCGGAGCGAACGTTGGAGGACTTGGGTTACGACGAGCGCTTCCGCCGCCTGTGGCGGCTGTACCTGGCCTACTGCGAGGCGGGCTTCGCCGAGCGGCGCATCGGGCTGATCCAGACCGTCTTGGCCAAGCCGCACTGGCGGCCGGAGGCCGGCGTGCCGGCCGGCGCGCTGGGCACCTTGGCGGCGGTGGGATCGTGACCCGCGCTCGCACCGCCGCGGTGGCCGTCCTCGGCCTGCGCGTCGCTTACGGCGTCGCGCTCGTCGCGGCGCCCGAGCGTCTCGCGCGCCGCTGGCTGGGGCCGAGCGCCGCGACGCCGCCGACGCAGGTCCCGCTCCGCGCGCTCGGCGTCCGCGAGGCGATCTTGCATGGCGGCGCGATCGCTGCGGCGCTAAGCGGCCGTCCGGTCCGGCCGTGGCTGGTGGCTTCGATCGCCGGCGACCTGTCCGACATCGCTTCCACCGTTGCCGGACGCGAAGGCCTGCCTGGTGAGGCGCCGGTTGCGACGGCCGTGGTCGCGGGCGCTTCGGCGGCGCTCAGCGCGGTTGTCGGCGTCGCGGTGGACGCCTGAGCTGTGCCCGCGCCGTCGCTCGCCTGCGAGCGCCGTGGGTCGGGACCGCCGCTGGTGCTCTTGCATCCGCTCGGTGCCGACCGTCACGTCTGGGATCCGGTCCTGGACCGGCTGGCGCAGGAGCGCGACGTGATCGCGGTGGATCTTCCCGGGTTTGGCGAGTCGGCACCGGTGGCGCTCGCCGACGGCCAGGCTCCGACGCCAGAGCGGCTTGCGGCGGCCGTGCGCCGATTCGTCGAGATCGAGCTCGAGCTCGACGGGACGTCCTGGCACGTCGCTGGGAACTCGCTCGGCGGCTGGGTCGCGCTGGCGCTCGCGCTCGACGGCGCAGTTGCCTCGGTCACCGCGATCGCGCCCGCCGGTCTATGGGCACGGCCGCTGGCACCCAAGCCGAGCGTCGCGCGCCGGGCCGCGCGCGTCGCGGCACCCGTCGTCGGGCTGGCGAGCCGCAGCGAGCGCCTCCGGGGCCTGATCCTGGCCGGCTCCGTCGGCCATCCCGAGCGCGTCCCGCCCGCCGCGGCCGCCCGTCTCGTCCGCGCTTACGCTCACGGTCCCGACTTCCCGGCGGTCAATGCGGCGATGCGCGCGGGGACCTTCACCGCGTTGGCCGCGATCGAGGTTCCCGTCACGCTGGCATGGCCGCAGCTCGACCGCCTGGTCGCCCGTCCGAGGCGGTTGCCGCCCCACGTCCGCAACGTCACCTTGCCCGACTGCGGACACATCCCGACCTGGGATGACCCGGATGCCGTGGCGACGGTGCTGCTGGAGGGCAGCACCGTCCATCTCGGCGCCCGTTGACGCCTGATTCACATCTACACTCGCGCGTGGATGAAGAAGCCGGAGCCTAGGGTCGCGCTCGTCCACGATTTTCTGCTTGACCTGCGCGGGGCCGAGCGGGTCTTTCTCGCGCTCTGCGAGCTGTTCCCCGAGGCCGACATCTTCACGGCCGTCTATGACCCGGCCGGCACCGAAGGGCGCTTCGCCCACCGCCGCATCCACACGTCGTTCCTGCAGCGGCTGCACCCCGACGCCACGTCGTTCCGGCGCCTGTTGCCGCTGTACCCCTACGCCATGGAGGCGCTGGATCTCTCCGGTTACGACCTCGTGCTGAGCAGCTCCTCGGCGTGGGCGCACGGGGTGTTGCCGTCCGAGAACGCGGTGCACATCTGCTACTGCCACAACCCGTTTCGCTACGCCTGGAACGCGCGCGAGCCGACGCTGTGCGCGCGTGGGCCGGTCATGCGCGCTGCGCTCGGGGTTGTGCTGGCGCGCTGGCGCCAGTGGGACTGGATCGCCGCCCAGCGTGTCGACTGCTACATCGCGAACTCCGAGACGACGCGCCGGCGCGTCGCGCGGTACTTCACGCGCGACGCCGTCGTCGTTCACCCACCGGTCGAGGTCGAGCGCTTCACGCCCGGGATCGTCGGCGACCACTACACGGTGCTCTCGGAGTTGATGCCGCACAAACGGATCGAGCTGGCGGTGCGGGCCTTCAACCAGCTGCGCCGGCCGCTCGTGATCATCGGCGACGGGCCCGACGGGCGCCGTCTGCGGCGCCTCGCCGGGCCGACGATCCGCTTCACCGGCCGCGTCAGCGACGCCGAGGTCGCGCGTCTGTTGGCGAGCTCGCGGGCGCTCGTTGTCACCGCGACGGAGGAGTTCGGGATCGCCGCGGTCGAGGCGCAGGCGGCGGGGCGGCCGGTCATCGCGCTCGACGAGGGTGGCGTGACCGAAACGGTGCAGGAGGGGCGCACCGGCATCTTCTACGAGGAAGCGACGCCCGAGGCACTGGCTGCGACGGTCGCCGCGTTCGACCCGCTCTCAGTTGATCCCGCCGACTGCATCGCCAACGCGCATCGCTTCGACCGCGAGACGTTTGCGCGGGAGATTTACGCGACCGTCGACCAGGCGCTGGCGGCCGGTCCGAGCCCCCGCGGCGACCGGCGCCGCTCGGCGCGCGGGCTGGCGCTCGCCGGTCGTCGCGCCGCGTGAGCGCCAAACCGCTCGCTGAGGGGGCCCGGGTTCGGGTCGCGGTCGTCGTCCCCAACCGGGACGGAGGGCACTGGCTGCCGGCCCTGCTGGCGTCGCTGCGCGCGCAAACGCGGCCCGCGGACCGGATCGTCATCGTCGACGACGGGTCGCGCGATGGCTCGGTGGCGTGGCTGGGGGGCGAGGGCGTCGAGGTGGTGGAGCGGGGCGTCTCGGGTGGCTTCGGCGCCGCGGCCAACGCGGGGTTCGCGGCGTTGGCAGGCGATTGCGACGCGGTCGCGCTGATCAACACCGATGTTGTGCTGGCGCCCGATTGGCTGGCGCGGACCGTCGAGGTGTTGGAGGCCGTACCCGGCGCGGGAGCGGTGGCGTGCAAGATGGTGGGGATGGACGATCCGGGGTTGGTCGACGACGCGGGGGACACGCTGCGGCGCGATGGTGTCTGCGAGCAGCGCGGGCGCGGGCGCCGCGACGACGGGCGCTTCGACGCGCCCGGCGAGATCTGGGGTGCGTGCGCGGGGGCGGCGCTGTATCGACACAGCGCGGTCGTTGGCGTCGGGGGCTTCGACGAGTCCTACGGCATGTACTTGGAAGACGTCGATCTCGCGCTGCGTCTGCGGCTGGCGGGGTGGACGTGTCGCTACGAGCCGGTCGTGGCGCGCCACGCCGGGGCCGGGTCGGGCGCGGCGGTGGGCTTCTTCGTTGCGCGCAACACGGTGGCGTTGGTTGTGCGGTGGTTTCCGTGGCGTTGGGCGCCGTATGTGGCCTACCGGCAGGCGTCGTGGCTTGTGGATGCGGCGCGTCGTGGGCCGGGCGCGCTTGGCCTGCATCTGCGCGGGTTGGCTGCCGCGGTGCCGCGGCTTCCGGGCGCGTGGCGGGCGCGGCAGGGTCCGGGCGGGACACAGCGGGCGGCGATGGAGCGTGCGGTGCCGGCGCGGCCATGGCGCGGGTCGGCGGCCGGCGGCCATCGAGGGGCGGCGGAGTGACGGTGGCCGCGAGCTCATCGCAGCGGGAGCCGTCAGCCGGCTTCTTTCGCGTCTACGTCCACGTGTCGCCGCTGCGGCTCGTCGTCCTGGCGCTGCTCAGCACGGCGTTTGCGGCGATCGACTATCGCGCCGGCCTCGGTCCGCACGACGAGGGGCTGATGCTGCAGTGGGGCCACCGGATCGCGGGCGGCGAGTGGCCCTATCGGGACTTCTGGTGCAACTACCTGCCGGGTGCGCCGCTGTCGCAGGCGGCGATGGGCGACTCGCTTGTGGTGTGGCGGGTGGTACGCGCGGTGCTGGCTGGGGTGTGCGCGGTGCTCGCGTACCTGCTGGTGCGGCGCGAGACCGTCAACGACCGCTGGGCGCTGGCCGCCTGGGCGGGGGTGACGGCGGCGATGGCGTGGCCGCTGACGCCGGGGCCCAACGCGCCGGCGCTGGCGCTGGCGCTGGGCAGCTTGCTGGCCGCGCGGCGGCGCCGCGGATGGGCGGGGATCCTGGCGGGGCTGGCGTTCCTGTTTCGGCCGGAGATCGGGGTGGCCGCGGCGCTGGGGGCATGGGTGTTGGACGGCCGGCGGAGCTGGACGCCGGTGCTGTCGGCGACGTTTGTGGCGTTGTTGGGGCTCTTGCCATTCTTGGTGGTGTCGCCAGGAGAGCTGCTCTCGCAGACCTTCGGCTTTGCGTTGGAGCAACACCTCCAACATCTGCCGTTCCCGTTGGCGCCGCACAGCACGGACCCCAACAAGGTGCTGGAACGGGTGTTCCCGGCGTTGTTGGTGGCCTTCACGGCGCTGTGGGCCGTCGTGGTCCTCCCGCGCGGTCGTGGCGGTGCGTTGGTGCCGTTGATGGTGGTGGGCCTGGTGTACCTGCTGGCCCGCACCGACGAGTTCCACCTCATGCCGCTGGCGGCCGTCTTGGCGATCGCGCTGGCGGCCGCGGCGGCGCGAGAGGGGCGGATGGTGCTCAAGGTCGCGCTGGGTGCGGGCCTGGCGCTGATCGTCGTGCACGGTCTCGATCGTCAGCTCGGCAAGCTGACCGATGCGACGCGTTTGGCCGGTATTGACCTGCCGACGGTCGGGGGTGTGCGCACGGCGCCTGACGATGCACATGCGCTTGAGGAGCTTGCTGCTGCGGTCCGGGCGCGCTCGAAGGCTGGCGACCCGCTGCTCTCGGCACCGCCTCGGTATGACCGTGTCCGCGTGGGGAATACCTTGTTGTACGTCTTGCTCGATCGCGTGAACCCCACGCGCTACGACGTCGTGCAGCCTGGCGTCGTGACGACGGCCAAGGTTCAGCGCGAGATGCGGGCGGCGCTGGGGAGGACGCGGACGAAGCTGATCGTGCGCTGGGTGGCGCCGGTGGCGCGCGAGGTCGAGGACAACGGCTCGGGGAAGTCATCGGGCGTGACGCTGCTCGATGACTACATCGATGCGCGGTACGCGCGGGTCGGGCGCTATGGGGATTACGTGCTGCTGGCGCGGCGCTGAGCTGAGCGTTGTTGGCGTTCAGTGCGGGCGTTGGTCGGGGTGCGGCGCGTGGTCTGTCGGCACCGAGGGGAGTGAGGGGGTCGGTGGCGCGGTGCGCCAGGGGTCGTCCGTTGAGGTCTGGGGCGGGCGATTCGGCACCGAACGTCGCCCGATGGCGATCGCACTCGACGGTGCATGTTGCGGGTGGCCCAAAATGCGATCGAGTGTGGTTTCAGTCCGAACCTCCGGACTCGCGGGAGGGTGGGCCCGTTTGCGGACGCCCTACGTCCGTCAATAGGCCCACGTCGCTCCGGTTGGGCTTCGAAGCATCGAGTGGGCCTGTTTCCAGACGCCCTACGTCCGGAGACGGGCCCACCCCTCCCCGCTGACGCACTGCGGACGACCGACCCGGCCGCGAGGCGCCCGCTCGGCTCGCTCTCCTCGATGCCGACAGACCCCGCGTCGCACCCCGACAAACGCTCGCACCGAACGCCACTGGCGCTCGCGGCTCCTCCTACAAATCCCGCCGCGCGAACGCCCAAGCCGCGCCCGCCAGCACCAATGCCAAGTAGATGATCGCCCACGGGATCAGCAGCGGGCCCGCATCGTGTGAGCCCCCGAGCGGGCCGAGTTGCACGATCGCGCCCGTCACACCCGGCACGTCGGCGACGAGCAGGCGCAGCGCGTCGCGGTACAGCGCCTCGTAGGGCAGGACCCACGACGCGGTCGCGGAGATGTGCTGCAAGGTGGGCGAAGGGATCGCGTCACCGATGGCGCCGAGTAGCCCGGCAAGCAGACCCGCGCCGTAGGCCATCAACATGAGGATGCCGTTGGCGGTGGCGCCGAGGAAGATCGAGCCCAGGAGCGACAGTGCCGCCACCAGCACGGCGCCACTGGCCAGCCGGAACGCAGAGCCGAACGGATGCTCAGGCCACCAGTCCCCGATCGCGCCGGTGATGAGGATCGCGCCGAAGTACACGATCAACACGTAGACCGCGCTGACCGTCGCGGCGGCAAGGAAGCGGCCGAGCAGGTATTGCCCACGGCCCAGCGGCCGCACGACGAGCGGCTGCAGCAGGCCGCGCTCGGCGTCGCCACGTACGGCGCCCGCGGTCAAGAACGTCGCGAGCACGATGCCGAGAAAGAGGCCCCCGAACATCGCCAGCCCGACGATCGTGGAGCCGGCCAGCGCGACGGGGTCCAACCCGGTCTCCGACTTGCCGATGCCACTCAAGTCATTGAACAACGCATGACAGCCCCAGGCGTAGAGGCCGCCGAAGACGACGGTCAGCACGAGCACCACGAGCAGGACGCGACGCCGTAGCGCCTCCTGCAGCGCGTGCTGGGCGACGATCAGGATGCCGTTGTTGTTCATCGGGCGTCTGCCACCGTGTCGAGGTAGACGTCCTCCAGCGAGGAGCTGCGCACCTGCACGCTGTAGACCAGCTCGCCGGCGGCGACCAGCTCGGCGACGATCCGCGGGACGTCTTCGCGCCCACCGTCGAAGTGCCGCAGGCCGCCTGCCAACTCGACCTCGATGCTGCTGCCGCCTTCGAGCTCGGCGGGCGTGCCCGCCGCGACGACGAGGCCACGGTCGATGATCACCACGCGGTCGCAGACCTGCTCGACCTCGCTGAGCAAGTGCGTGTTCAAGAGCACCGCCACGCCGCGCCGCCGCAGCTCCTCCAGCAGGTCGCGCACCGTCCGCCGCCCGCCGGGATCGAGCGCGCTCGTTGGCTCGTCGAGCAGCAGCAGTCGCGGGCTGCCGACCATCGCCTGGGCGAGGCCGAGCCGCTGCTGCATGCCTTTCGACATCGCCTCGACCCGCGTGCCGGCGTCGTTTTCCAGCCGCACGAGCTCCAGGAGCTCGCCACGTTCCCGCGCGCCGCCGTCGGAGCCCGTCAGCCGCTGGTGCAGGAGGAGCACCTCGTCGGCTGTGCACCAACCGGGAAAGCGAAAGAGCTCGGCGAGATAGCCGAACGGCCGCGTGACCGCGACCTCGCCGTCGGTCGGTCGCACCAGCCCGCAGGCGATCTTGGTCAGCGTCGACTTGCCGGCTCCATTTGGCCCGAGCAACCCCACCAACTCGCCCTCGCCGATCTCCAAATCGACGCCGCGCAGCGCATCATGGCGGCCGTAGCGCTTGCGCAGGCCGGTGATGGACAACGCCGCCGCGGTCACGCTGTCAGGACCAGCGGTGCGCCGTCGGTGATGACGATCGTGTGCTCGGCGTGCGCCGAGAGCGAGCCGTCGGCGGTGCGGACGACCCACTCTCCGTCTTCGATGATTTCGCCGCCGCCGGCGGCGATGATCGGCTCGATGGTGATGACGAGTCCTTCGGTCAGCACCGGTGACGGGCCGGGCTGGCCCACGCTGAAGACCGTCGGCTCCTCATGAATCCGGCGCCCGATCCCGTGGCCGGTCAGCGCGGCACAGACCGAGAAGCCGCGCTGCTCGATCTCGGCCTGAACGGCGACGCCGATGTCGTTGACGGTCGCGCCTGCAGTCGCGACGGCCATCCCGCGCTTGAGGCCGGTCTCGGCCGCCCCGATCAGCTTGACGGCCGACGGCTTGGTTTTGCCGACGGCGACCGTGCGGCAGGCGTCGGCATAGAAGCCGTTGAGCTCGGCGGTGACGTCGAGCTTGACCAGCTCGCCCTCGCGCAGTCGCCGCGGGCCGGGGATGCCGTGGACGGCCTCGTCACCGACCGAGATGCAGATTGCGCCCGGGAAGTCGTAGTCCAGCTGCGGCCCGGACTGGGCGCCGTGGGCGGCGAAGACCCGGGCGGCGGCCGCGTCGAGCTCACCGGTCGTGATGCCGGGACGCACGAGCTTGCGCAGCTCGCGCAGCGTCTGGGCGACGACCTTGCCGGCCGCCTTCAGGCCGGCGAGCTCCTCAGGGGTATCGGCAGACATGGCGCTCCAGGCTAGAGAACCGAGGACCGTCTGGTAGAACCACCCGATCGCTAGCGCCCCTCCCGAGCCCCTGCGTCCCGGCGCCGCGACGGCGACGCTCGTGGCCCGTGGTGCCATCATCGTGGCCTGCGTCGTCGCGGTCGTGGTCTTCGCGCACCGGCGTGCCGACGCTGCGACGTGCGACAGCTCCCGGACGGCGCTCTTTCAGGCCGCGCTCCGCCACACGGCGCCCGCCGAGACCGTCGGTGACGTGGTTCGCACCTGCCGGGACCCCGAGGAGATCGCGGTGGCCGCCGCGGGCGTGACCGCGTCCGGACATCCGGACGTCGCCGCGGCGATGGCGCGCACGGCGATCGCCGCTGGCCCGCGCGAGTTCACGGCGTGGGCGGCGTTGTCCCAAGCGCTGGCGCGCGACGACCCGGCCGGTGCGGCACGCGCCGCCCGCCGTGCCAAGGCGCTCAACCTGCGCTGGCGGTCTCCGGCGCCGGCGGCTGCTGCGCCGGGCGCGGCCGGCTCCGCGGGTCCTTGAGGCGCAGGAACGGGCGTTCGACCAGGTAGTAGCTCGCGGCGCCCATGAGGATTGTGCCGCCGACCACGACGACCATGAGGTCCAGGTAGGGCAGGCCTGGCGCGGAGTCCAGGAAGCCGCGGGCGATCAGCCAGTCCAAGAACGGGTCGTGGTAGAGGAAGATCCCGTAGGAGATCGCGCCCAGCCACAGGGCCACGGGATGGCCGAGCAGGCCGCGGATCGCTGCCGAGACGCCGGACGGCTTGGCGCCACTCGCGAGCGTCACGGCGGGCAGCGTCACCAGCACGGCGACCACGAGATACAGCACATGCCCCACGATGTTCTCCAGTGGCGTCGGCGACGAGCCAAGCCCGCGCGGCAGCCCGCTGGCGTAGGCCGCCAGCAGATAGGCGACGAGCGCCGCGGCCCAGCACGCCGCGGGCGAGGCGATCAACGGACCCAGCAGCCGGGGTGCCGGCCGGTCCTCGAGCCACAGGCTGAGCAGGGCCAGACCCATGCCGCCCGCAAACCACGCGAGGTGCGCCGGGTAGCTGATCACCCAGAGCGACGTGTTCTCGATCAGCACCGCGGCCGTCCGGAACGCGATGCCGAAGACCGCGAGCGCGCCCACGGCCCACAGCTCCGCGCGGAGCTGGGCGGCGCGCGGGCGGCCGGCCAGCCGCCGCTGCGCGATGACGACCCACAGCGGGAGCGAGATATAGAACAAGACCTCGATCGCCAGTGTCCACGCCGGGTTGATCCCCGAGAACAGCGAGTAGATGTTGTAGGGCTGCAAGAAGAAGGCGTAGCGCCACCAGCCCAACGCGAAGCCGACCCAGCCCACGCCTGCCATCACGGCCAGCGCGACCCAGTAGCCCGGCAGGATCCGCAGCGCGCGGCGCCGCAGGTAGTGCGCCACGGTGGAGGCCGGCCGGCCGTCGACGCGGGCGGCGACGAACGGCCGGTAGAGCAGGAAGCCCGACAGCACGAAGAAGAGCGCGACGCCGACGTTCAGGCGCGCGGTGAGCGCACCGACGATCTTGTGCTGGCTGAACCCTGATCGGTCGCTGACGTGAAGCGCGACGACCGACAGCGCGGCGATCGCGCGGACGCCGTCGAGCATCGGGAACCGGGGATGTCCGGGTGGTGGCGCGACGGAGGGGGCGACGTGCGAGTCGGTGGTCTGCGGCGGCGGTGCGTGTCGATCAAAGGGTCTCTGGGCCCCATGGGTCGACACGGACCTGACCGCGTCCGGGTCGCGGCCGTCTCCGCGCAGGCCCGCCCGGGCGACGATCAGGCCGATGAGGATCGCCGCGACGCCGGTCACCGCCGGCACCTGCCAGTCCCAGTCGACCGAGGCGTGCAGCAACCACGCGACGAGGACCGCCGCCGGGCCCGCGGCGAGCGCCGCATCCTCGCGCTGCAGGCGGCGCGCGGCCAGCCCGGCGCCGCCGATGATCAACATCAGCAGCGTGAGGCCGACCAGGCCCAGCTCCGACGCCGTCTCCAACTCGATCGAGTGGGCGTTGCGCACGCGTTCGTTGATGTCGCGCTCACGCAGCCATGTCTCGCCGAAGCTGCCCGCGCCCTCGCCGGCCAGAGGGTGGTCGGCCCAGGAGCGGATGGCGACCCGCCAGTAGGCCGAGCGGTTGCTGCCGGCGGCGGTCAGTCGCGACGTCGATGCACCGAAGGTCTGCGAGCCGGCGTCGCTGCGGTCCGCCAGCGCGGCGGCGAACGGCAGCACGGCGACCACCGCGAGCGCGACCGCGGCGGCACGGCGCCAGCCGCGCGGCAACGCCAGCCGGGGCGCACAGCGGCCCTCGGCGATGAGGTGCGCTCCGGTGATCGCCAGTGTCGCGGCGATGAGCAGGATGAGGCTCGCCGCGCCGTGGCGCTCGCGAAGGTCGAGGGAGCCTGCCAGCGCCCGCACGCTGTCAAACGGCGCGGTCGCCGCAATCCCCAGGCCGGTCGCGACCGCGGCGAGGACCGCTGCACGCAGCTGGGCGCGGGACCCCGTCAGCACGACGAGGACCAGGACGCCCGCGATCGTGGCCGCGATCGCCGCCCGCGAGAAGCTCAGGTACAAGCCGGCACCGAGCAGCGGGAGCGCCGCGGCACCGCCGGCGCGCATCCAGGCCGGACGCGTCTCGTCGCCCGCCAGTCGTGTCGCGAGCACGAGGCCGAGGCCGGCGAGCGCGCCCATCGCGTTCCAGTAGGTCAGCGGCTGATCGAGCCGGCCGCCGGCGCGGGGCGATACCGCCAGGTCAAGCAAGCCCGGGACGAGGCGCCCCGTCACGCCGTAGCCGATCACCGCGACCGCGCCGAGCGCCAGCGCCGGCTCCGCCAGCCGCGCCACGGCGCGCCGGCGCAGCAACAGGCTCGCCGCAGCGACCGTGGCCAGGTAGAGCGCGGCGAGCTCAAAGGCAGCGTCGGCGCGCGCGTGGGTTGGCGCCCACGTCCGCGCCAGCAGCGTCCAGGCAGCGAAGCCGGCCAGACCGGCCAGCACCCAGCGGCCCGCTGCCGACGGCGGCCACGGCGAGCCAGGCACGACGGCCGCCGCGAGGGCCAAAATCACGAACGCGGCCATCGTGGCCGACAGGCGCGAGACGTCGGTCGCGCCGCCGCTGGAGAACCCCACGATCGCAGGGCCGGCGAGCAGCGCCGCAGTGGGGAAGAGGGCTACACCACGCGGCATTCGGGAGTAGCCTAGACGGGCCCCGGACGCCGGCACGTCACGGCAGGTCGGTCGGCCACCTCGACGTATGCGCCGCCGCTCCATCACGTCTGGACTCGTCCTGTTGGCCTATGCCTTGGCGCTGGTCCAGCGTCCCGGCGACGTCGTCGCCGACACCAAGGTCGACCTCTACGTCGCGCCGGCGCGGTTCTTGTCCAACGTGCTGTCGGTGTGGTCGCCGACGACCGACCTCGGGCACGTCTTCGGCGCCCAGTACAGCGGCTACGCGTGGCCGATGGCGCCGTGGTTCGCGCTCGGCGACGCGATCGACGTGCCGACCTGGATCGTGCACCGGCTGTGGCTCGGAACGCTGCTGGCGCTGGCGGCGATCGGGATCGTGCGGCTGCTCGACGCGCTCGCCACACCACGACGCGGTGCGCTCCATGTCGCGGCCGGCGTGTTGTTCATCATCAATCCCTACATCACGGTGTACGCCAACCGGGCCAGCATCGCGCTGCTGTCCTACGCGGCGCTGCCGTGGCTGCTGCTGGCGGTCCACCGTGGCCTGCGCGAGCCGCGCGGATGGCGCTGGCCGGCGGTCTTCGCGCTCGTGCTCGCGTCGACAGGTGGTGGGGTGAACGTCGCCGTGACGGCCTGGCTGTTGGTCGGTCCGGCGTTGTTGGTGGTCTACGAGGTGCTGTGGGGCGGTGTCGCCTGGCGCGCCGCGCGCCGTGTGGTGGCGGTGCTGATCGCCGTGAACCTCGTCGCGCAGCTGTGGTGGATCATCCCGGTGGTCATCCAGGGCGTGGCGGCGCCGAGCTTCCTGCCGTTCAGCGAGCAGCCCGGGACGATCTGGTCGACGACCTCGATCCCCGAGTCGCTGCGGCTGATGGGCTTCTGGACCAGCTATGTCGGCGTTGGCTTCGGCGGCACGCTGCGGCCGTTTCAGGGCGCGGCGCCTGCGCTCCTGTTCCTGCTGCCCGTTGTGCTGGCGGGGCTGGCCGTGCCGGCGCTGTCGCTGAGCGGCTTCGTCGTCACGCGGCGCTGGCGTTACGCGCCGTTCTTCTTGTTGTTGACCCTGGTCGGCGTGCTGATCATGTCGGCCGGTTGGCCCGATGGCACGCCGCTGCGTCGCGCGGCGACCGGCGCGTACTACCAGGTGCAGTCGATCGAGTTCCTGCGCACGACCTACAAGGCCGGGGCGCTGGTGGCGCTCGGGCTGGCGGCGCTCGGTGGTGCGGCGTTCGATGCTGCCTGGCAGCGGGTGGGCGCGCGGGTGCCGTGGCGGCGAATGGCGCTGGCCGGTGTCACGGCGGGGGTCGTTGCGCTCGCGGCCTGGCCATTGGTCAGCGGCCGTGCGTTGGAGCGCCAGCTTGCGTTCGACCTACCGCCGGCTTGGCGCGCGGTGGCTGCCGATCTTGATCGGCGGCCGGACTCCAGCAGGGCGATGGAGCTTCCGGGGCAGCTCTTTGCCTATGCGAAATGGGGCGGGACGATCGATCCCATTCTGCCGGCCCTGACCGACCATCCCGTGACGACGCGCTGGATCGTTCCGTTCTCCGACCGCCGGGCGACCGAGCTGCAGTGGACGGTCGACGGGCTGGTCACGCAGGGGCGCCTGAAGCCGGGGCAGCTGCCGCCACTGCTGGACCTGCTCGGCGTCGGTGATCTCGTCGTCGCAGCCGATGGCGACCGCGGTCGCAGCGGTGAGGCACCGGTGGGCGATGTCATCCGCGAGCTTCGCGACCAGGGCGTGCTCGGCGCCGGCTCGCACCGTTACGGGCCGTCGGTGGTTGGGGGCGCGGGCGCTGGGCACCTCACCCGCGACGTCCGCGTGCCGGAGATCACGCGCAGCGAGCTGCACACCGGGGGGATCGTTCGCGTGCTGCCTCAAGCCGGCCCAGTGGTCGTCGACGGTGGCGCTGGCGCGATCGCGGGGCTGGCGGCATTCGGCGCGCTGGATCCGCGGCGTGCCCTGAGCTACGCGCCGGACCTCGGGTCTGCGGGCATCCGCGCTGCCGCGCACCCCGGCGCGACGGTCGTCATCAGCGACGCCAACCGGCGCCGGGCGTTCGTTGCCTCCCGCCCACGTGGGCAGGTTGGTCCGACGCTGCCGGCGGAGGAAGGCATCAGCGTCGATGGGGCGATGCTCGATCCGTGGCTCGGCGCGCCGGCGTCGGGGACCGTCCAGCGGCTCTCGGGGGTCGCGAGCGTCACCGCGCCCGCATCGCCGCAGGTCACGCAGTTCCCCGAGCGGCGGCCGTTTGCCGCGGTCGACGGCGACCCGTCGACCGCGTGGCTCGCCGACCGTGCCCTGGAGCGTTCGCGCCACCGGCTGACGGTGACCTTCGACGCGCCGCGCGATGTCGCGGCGATCGACGTGATGCCCTACTCCGACAGCCGTGGTCGCGTCGAGGAGGTGGCGGTCGGCGGTCGTCGCTTCCGGGTGCACCGCGGCTGGAACCGCTTGACGCTCGGGCTGCAGCGCGCACGGGCGCTCACCGTTGTGCTGACGCACGTCTCCGAGCCAGACGACAAGACCGGCGCGGCAGGGGGCATCCGCGAGCTGCGCGTGCCGGGCGTCACCGTGCGCGAGGCGTTGCGTCCGCCGGTCCTGGCCGAGACGGCGCTTCGGGGTCGCGATCTGTCCGGTGTCGGGCTCGACTACCTCCTAGAGCGCACGACCGCCGACGTGCCGCTGTTGCCTTCCCGCTACGTCGGCGAGCGCGGTGCCGGGCTGCTGCGCGACACGCAAGATCCCGAGCGCCAGCTCTCCCGGACGATCGCCCCGCCCGTGGCGCGTCGGTACGCCGTCGACGCGTGGGCGACGATCGACCCGCGGACGGCCGATGACGTGCTCGACCGGTTGGTGCGCGGCCGGGCGGTGTCGGGAAGCGCGTCGTCGTCGCCCTTGGACGGGCCGGTGCGCGCGCGAGTCATCGCACGCGCGACGTCGTCGTCGCGCTTCGACGGGCTGGCCCGCCATCGCGCCTCCGGGGCGTTTGACCGCGGCAAGCGCGCGTGGATCGGCCAGTGGATTTCGGGGCGGGCCGCGTGGCTGGGGTGGACCACGCGTGCACCGCAGACCGTGACGCGCCTCGTGGTAGCGCCGCCTTCGGTCCGCGTGCGCCAACCCACCCGCGTGCGCCTCACCGTCGACGGCCACGCCGGAGTGCCCGTTGCCGTCGGCCCGCTCGGCCTGGTGACGTTGCCCCGCGCGGTGCGCGGGCGCCACTTCCGGCTGGACGTGCTCGACGCGCGCTTCCCGGCGGGGACCTCCGGCCGCGACCGCCAGCGGCGCGCGGTCGGCATCGGCGAGATCAAGGGCGCCGGCGTCCCGGCACTCCGGGCGCCGCGTCGCGGGACGGTCGCGCTCCCGTGCGGCGTTGCGGCGGTCCGGGTCGGCGGCCGCGTGATCGGGCTCGGAGGGACGGTCGCCCGAGCGGCGCTGGAGGCGGGCCGGCCGCTGCGCCTCCACGGGTGCGAGCAACCGGCACTGCCGGCCCGCCGGGTGTCGATCACCGGCGTGGATCGCCCACTGCGCGTCGACGCCCTGCGGCTGGCCTCGGAAACCAGGTCGGTTTCACCCCAATTATTGGGGCGAAACCGACCTCGATCTGGCACCTCTCGCGCGAGCACGACCATGCCCGCGACCACCGGTCGCGTGCTCGACAGCGGCACGCCGTCGGCCGACGCGCGTCGCGGGGTGCGCATTGCCGTCGACGCGCCGTCGTGGCTGGTCTTCGGCGAGAGCTATGACAAGCATTGGCGTGCCACGTGCGACGGTCATGACCTCGGCACGCCGCGGCCCATGCAGGGCTATGCCAACGCCTGGCCGGTCACGACGGGCTGCCGCGCCGTCGACTTCACCTACAACTTGCAGCGCGCCGCGACCGCCGGCTACCTGATCTCGCTGGTCGGCTGCGCACTGTTGTTGATGGTGATGCTTGTCGGGTTCCGGCGCAGACGCCGAGACGCCGACGAGGCCAACCCACCGCCCTTGCGCGTCCCGCCGGCTGACGTACGAGGACATCTTGCGTTCATCCCGTCCCTGGCGGCCGTCGTGGCGATCGGCCTGGCCTTCGGCCTGCGCGCCGGCGCGGTGGCGGCCGTCGCGTTCGCGGCGATCGCGTGGCGCGGCATCAACGACCGCGCTTTGGGGATCGTTGCCGCGAGCCTGCTCGGGATCGGCGTCCCACTCGCCTACATCGTCGCCGCGGTCATCCACGACGACGAGGGCCGCGGCGGCAACAGCACCGACTTCGGCGCCAACCGCATGGCGGCGCACTGGATGGCCCTCGGCGCGCTGATCGCGCTGACGCTGCTCCTGGTGCGGACGCTGCGCGCGCAGCGTCCGGGCGCGCGGCCGAAGATCAGTAAGGCCAGGGCCCGCGCCGAACGCGGGCGAGGATGAGCGCCTTGAGCACCACGTTGCGGGTAAACCACGGCAGCTGAGCCATCTGGCGCAGCGCGCTCGCCAGCCCGCCGCGCTCGTGTCGGTACTCCGCCATCGAGCCCGACCGGCCGACGTAGGTCCAGGCCCCGAAGGTGACGTGGCGCAGGAGCGCGAGCGTCACGCCGATCGACGAGAACGCGTCGTGGACCAGCATCGTTCCGCCAGGCGACACGCGAGCACCCCAGCGCACGAGGTCGTCGCCGGCCGGTCCGAAGCGGTGCGCGCCATCGACGTAGAGCAGGTCGACCGGCCCGTTCACCGCAGCGAGCGCCTCGGAAGACGGCGCGCGCACGTGCTCGACGACGTCGGCTACGCCATGACGGGCGAGGTTGGCGTGAAAGGCCTCGTAGTCGTCCTGGCCACGCGTGTGGTCGGCTGCGATCTCCTGCGGGCCGCGGTCGGAGCCGAGGTGCGGATCGATGCAGACGACGCGGGTCCCGGGCAGCGTTGCCGCCGCGAGCACGACTGCCGACTTGCCGCGGAACGAGCCGATCTCGACAACTGTCGCGCTGTCGTCCAAGCGCTGCGCGGCGGCACGCAGCCGGTCGGCCTGCGCATCGGTCAGCCAGCCTTCGATCTCGGCAGGGGCGCCCACGCGACGGCCGACCCTACTAGCGTGCTCCGAGTGAGCGTGACCGCCGCCGATCTGCCCCGGGGACCCGCGCGCTATCGCACCCTCTGGCGTCTGTGGCGCAACGAGCGCGCCGACCCGGAGCCGTTCTATCGCCTGCTCGCCGCCTACGCCGTCGAGGACCTCGACGCCCATCACGGCCCGCTGGGCGGCCAGACGATCGCCGACCTCGGCTGCGGCCCCGGCTACTACACCTACGCCTTTCGCGACCGCGGCGCGGTTGTCATCCCGATTGACAACTCAACCGACGAGCTGGAGCTCGGCGGCGCGCCGCCGCCCGGCTACGTCCTCGGCGACGCCGGTGCGCTACCACTCGACGACGGCTCCGTCGACGGCGTCTTCTGCTCCAACATGCTCGAGCACACGCCGTCGGCCGCACCGATCGTCGCCGAGATCGGGCGCGTGCTCAAGCCGGGCGGCTGGGCCTACATCTCGTGGACCAACTGGTACTCGCCGTGGGGCGGGCACCTGATGGCGCCCTACCACTACCTCGGACCCAAGCTCGGGCCGCGCCTGTACGAAAAGCGCCACGGCAAGCCCGAGAAGCACGCCTACGGCGAGACCCTCTGGGCCTGCCACATCGGCCCGACCCTGCGCCTCGTCCGCAGCCACCCCGGCCTGCAGATCACCAGCGTCGAGCCGCGCTACTGGCCCTGGGCCAAGCCGGTCATGAAGATCCCGGGTCTGCGCGAGCTGGTCTCCTGGAACTGCGTCATCCGTGTCCGCCGCGTCTAGGGCAGCGGCGCGTTGCGCGGCGCGCCGGCGTGCGTCCAGGCGACGGTCGCGCCCGTGAGCGCCAGCGAGGTCGCCGGCACGTCGGCCGGCGGTCCGGCGTCCAGGATCACGGGGGCGCCGCGCGCGCCGAAGGCAAGGATCCGGGTCGCGCCTCCGGCGACCTCGGCTACTGCCGCGGCCCCGCGCCCACCCGCCGTCACCTTGATCGCAACCGCCCGGGTGGCGCCAGGTTGCGGGGGAGCGCCGACGTCTTGTTGCGAGGACGCGATCGTCCGCGCCTTCCCCGTGCGCAGGTTGACCACGACGGTGTCGTCGCCCGAGACGTACTGGTCGCTGAAGGTCGTCGTCAACGCTGCGTAGGCGCCCGCCACCTGCAAGAGCCGCACCTGCTCGGAGAAGAGCGACCCCGACGACGAGCCGGACGCCACCTGCCGAACGCGCCCGCGTGGCAGCGAGCACGCGACGAGCTCGGTCGTGTCCCCGCGCCGGCGCTGCACGAGCTTGACGCTGCGCGCAGGCGCGAGGTCGTGGCCGGCCAGGCGTTGACACGCGCTCTGCGCCACGGTCGCGGCAGGCGCGGCCGACATGCCGGACGCGAGCGCCAGCACCGCTCCCGCAACACCGCTCGCCGGCCCTCTCCGAGAAAGGCTCATCCGACGTCCCTACCCACTACGGCCGTCCATCCCCGCGACGCCCGGGTTCGCACCATCGCGTTGAGGACTATGCAACGGCGCCGGTCGCCGCAGGCCGCCGAGTCCGCAGCCCTAGCGCCAGGACCGCCGAGGCGGCGACGAGCTGCAGGCCGAGGACGATGGTGGCAAACGACAGCAAGGTGAAGTCGCCGGCGCTGAGCAGGAACGGCTCGACGATCGCGACGACGCCAAGCACCCAGACAAACTTCAGCTCGCCCAAAGCCACCATGTACTGGACGGTGAGGTAGGCGACGGCCAGCAACGTCATCGCAACGCCGAGGACCGGCAGGGCGTCGGCGGCCAGCGTCAGGTCGGGCCCGAAGGCGACCTTCATCAGGAAGTGGGGCATGAGCGCGAAGATCAGGAGCGCGGGCGTCGCGACCGCGGCGAGCACCGCCAGCGCGCGCAGCAGCGCCGGGCGCGGATCGAGCCCCGCGGCCGCGCGCCGCGTCGCCTCGGGCAGCAGCTGCAGTCCGACGCCGATCGCGACCCAGACCACCGCCTTGGCCGCGACCGCAGCGGCGGCATAGGAGCCGGAGCTGTCGCCGCTGAACTGATGACGTCCGACGATCACGTCGACGTTCTGCAGCGCCGCCAGCAGCAGCAGGCCGACGATCGGAATCCAGTTGTCGCCGACCAGCCCGAGCAGCGGGCGTGCCGCGCCGTCGCCGGCCGCCGCGTCCGCCGGGCCGAGCCGCCGCGACAGCACGCGCCCGAGCCACAGCGCCATCACCACGAAGGCCAGCGGGTTGCCGAGGTAGGCGCCGGCGACGCCGAGCCCCACGCCCCACAGCACCAGCGCGCAGGCGATGCGCGCACCTGCCTCCCCGATGATCGAGACCCCGACCGGCTCATACAACCGCAACCCCTGCAGCACGCCGCGCTGCAAAGACAACAACAACCACAGCGAGCCGGTCGCCGGCAACCCGGCCACCGCCCACGGATGCTCCGACACACCCAACAGGTCGGCCAGCGGCTGGCGGATGAGCACGCCGAAGGCCCCGAGGACGGCGGTCGCGATGACGAGCTGGCGCGTCCACGTCTGCAACGTCGCGCGCAGGCGCCCGCCGGTCCCGAGATGGCCGAGCGTCGACTCACGGGCGGCGGCGACCTGGATCGACTGCCCGCCGACCATCAGAATCAAGAAGCCGGAGATGATCGCCGCCAGCGCGCCGTAGCCGTCGGCGCCGAGCAACCGCGTGAACACCACGACGAAGACGAGCTGGATCGCGTTGTTGAGCAGCGTCGCGGCCGCCAGGCCGGCGGCGGCGCCCGTCTCCGAACGGCGCAGCGCGTCGCGCAGCCGTGCGCGGCGCGCCTCGGCGACATGGTCGAGCACCGCGAGGTTGGCCTCCGCCGTCGCATCCCACGTGAAGCCGCGGGCACGGGCGCGGGCGGCCGCGCCGAGCTCGTCGCGGCGCACCGGGTCGGCGACCAGCGCCGCGACCTCGCTGGCCAGTTGCGCCGGCGTGTCGGCCAGCAGCCCCGTCTGCCCGTCGACGATCGACTCCGGCAGCCCGCCGACGGCCATCGCCGCGCTCGGCGTTCCGGCGCCCGCGGCCTCCATCACCGTCAGGCACCACCCTTCGGCCGAGGACGCCGTCAGGTTCACCCAGGCGCGCGCGTAGAGGTCGCGCTTGGCCTGCTCGCTGACAAAGCCGTGCAGCGTGACGCGATCGCGCAGCCCGCGGCGGTCGATCTCCGCTTCCAGCTCTGGCCGGTGGTCGCCGTTGCCGGCCACGTCCAGGCGCGCATCCGGGATGCTCTCCAGGACGTCGAGCAAGACCTCGAGTCGCTTGTACTGCTTGATCCGCCCGAGGTAGAGCAGCGTCGGCACCGCGTCGCGCCGGGACTCGACGAACGCGTCCGGCTCGACGCCGAGATAGGCGACGTGGATTTGGTCGCTCGGAATGCCGAGGGCGACCATGTCGCGCCGGGCCGCGTTGGAGATCGTCAGGAACGGCTGGTGGCGGTAAAGCGTCGCAAGCGGCAGCCGCTCGGCGACCAGCGCCGCAAGCCGACCGCGCCGGCCCATCTCGGCGACGTAGTGATCCTGATGGACATGGTGGACCAGCGTCACACGCGGGGCGCGCAGCCACCACCACAGTGGCGTGAAGAAGGCAATGCCATTGACGACCTCCAGGACGACGTCGGCATCCTGTCCGATGCCGCGCCAGGACGCGAGCGCGGCGCGGCCGAAGACGGTCGTCCGCCCGCCCATGCGGTGGATGGTCAGCCGCTCGTGCGGGCGGGAGATCGCTTCGGCCCCGGGGTAGGAGCCGGCAATGACGGTGACCCGGTGGCCCCACGCGACCCAGCGCGAGACCTGGCCGTACAAGTTCGTGCCCGTGCCGCCGCCCTGGGGGTGGGTCCAGTCACGGTCGGTCAACAGCAGGATGTGCCGCGGATTGCGGGGATTCTCGGCGTGGGGCACGAGCAGCGCGAGGCTACCTCGTCGGCGGTGCGCTAGGGGGAGACGGACCCGCCCACCCGTCCGCCACATCCTTAGACTGTCGTCGCGTGCCGTCCGTTTGCCGCCGGATCGTCGTGCTGCTTGTCGTCGCCCTGATGGGCGTCGGTGGGGTGGGCGGGTCCGTTTCCAGCGCCATTGCCCAGGGCGCGGGGGATCAGCAGTACCAGGACCCGCTCGGCAACTCGGACTCGGGTTCCGACGACTCCGGCTCCAGCAACGACAACTTGGAGCCGCTGTCGCCCAGCCCGCAGACCTCGGGCTCCGACACCCCGAGCAGCAGCTCAGGGTCCAGGAGCGGCACCGGCGACACCTCGAGCACCGGCACGACCACCTCGTCCGCCACGGCCCCGACGCTGCCGAACACGGGCCTCGACACGCGCGTCCTGCTGCTGGCCGGCGCCGTGCTGTTGCTCGTCGGCGTGGGCCTGCGCATGCGCAACGCCCCTGAGCGGTTCTAGCGACAACCCGCAGACCACCGACGGCGCGGCCGCGACCGAGGCCGTCGGCGCCGCGCTGGCCGCGACGCTGCGGCCAGGCGACGTCGTCTTGCTGGAGGGCGAGATGGGGGCGGGGAAGACGACGTTCGTGCGCGGCGCCGCCCGCGGGCTGGGCTTTGACGGGCCCGTGACCAGCCCGACCTTCACGATCGGGCGTCGATATCAGCCCACCCAACCCGGCGGGCCGCCGATCTCCCACCTCGACCTCCATCGGCTCGGCGGCCTTGCCGACGAGGACCCCGCGCTGCTGGACGACTACCTCACGGCCGACGCGATCGCGTTCGTCGAGTGGCCCGAGATCGCCGAGCCGCAGTTGGAGCGCATCACCGCTCGCGTCCTTCTCGAGCACGCCGGCGGCGATCGGCGGAGGATCACCATCAGATGATCCTCGCCCTGGACACCGCGACGCCCGCGACCGTCGTCGGCGTCGCCACGCCCGACGGCACGCTGCTGGCCCAACGGCGCCACGATCCGGCCGCGGGCGAGAGGCCCGGCCACACCACGCAGTTGCTCCCGCTCGCGCACGCCGCGCTGACGGAGGCGCAGGCCTCGTGGAGCGACCTCACGCGGATCGGCGCGGGCGTCGGACCCGGGACGTTCACAGGCATTCGCATCGGCGTCGCGACCGCCCGCGCCGTGGCGCAGGGCCTGGACATCGAGACCGCCGCACTTTCGACCCTGCACGCGCTCGCCCTAGGCGCCGTCGAGGGACGGCACGAGGGCCCCGTCCTTGCCATCCTCGACGCCCGCCGCGGCGAGGCCTACGTCGCCGCCTACGACCCCGTCGGCGCACAGATCCTGGCGCCGTCGGCCTGGGCGCCCGAGCGCCTCGCCGAGATCCCGGCGCTCGCGCCAGGAACCTGGCAAGCGGTCGGCGACGGGGCGATACGCTTTCGAGCGGAGCTCGAGGCGATGGGCGTCGCGGTTTCATCGGACGGCGCGGACCTCCACAGGGTGAGCGCCGGACCCTTGTGCCGGCTCGCCGCCGAGGCCCCGCCGGTGCCCCGTGACGCACTCGTCCCGGAGTACGTGCGAGCACCGGACGCCGTGCCGCGACGGTGATCCACTGAAAGCTCCGTGACCCTCTCCGCACCACCGACCATCCGGCGCTTGACCTACGCCGACCTCCCGCAGGTGATCGCCACCGAGCGGCGCGCCTTCCCAACGCCGTGGTCGCTGGCGATGTTCGTGCTGGAGCTCTCCAAGCCGGCCGGCATCTGCCTCGCGGCCATCAACACCGAGGGCGCGATCGTCGGCTACTGCATCTGCTCGCGCTACGACACGGTGTGGCACATCATGAACGTCGCGGTCGCGCCCGAACGCCGGCGCGTTGGGATCGCTACGGCGTTGCTGGCGGCGCTGCTGGAGCGCATCGACGAGGCCGAGCCACGCATCACGCTGGAGGTTCGCGCCTCTAATAGCGGCGCCATCGCACTGTACGAGCGCCACGGCTTCCGCGGGGCCGGCCTGCGCCGCCGCTATTACCAGGACAACGGCGAGGACGCCGTGATCATGTGGCGGACGCCCGCCACCCTGCGCGGAACGCTGGACGACATCCCCAACGCGGTCGACCCGCTGCGGCGCGCCGTATGAGTGCCGCAGCCCTGATTTTGGGGATCGAGACCTCGTGCGATGACACCTGCGCCGCGGTCGTCACCGGTGCCGGTGAGATTCGCTCCAACGTCATTTCCTCCCAAGGCGTGCACGACCGCTACGGCGGCGTAGTGCCCGAGGTCGCCTCGCGCCATCACTTGGAGCTGGCGACGCCCGTTGTCGACGACGCGCTGGCCCAAGCGGGCGCGACGCTCGACGACATCGACCTCGTCGCGGTCACCGCCGGCCCGGGCCTGGTCGGCGCGCTGCTGGTCGGCATCGCGACGGCCAAGGGGCTTGCTGCCGCGCGCGGCCTGCCGCTGGCTGCTGTGGACCACCTCCAGGGCCATGTGGCGGCCAACTTCCTCCACACCGATGGAGAGGAACCCCTCGAACCGCCGTTTCTCTGCCTGATCGCCAGCGGCGGCCACACGTTCCTGGCCCGCGTCGAGGACTACTCCGGCTTCACCGTCTTGGGCCAGACGCTCGACGACGCGGCCGGCGAGGCCATCGACAAGGGCGCCCGCCTGCTCGGCCTCCCGTTTCCCGGCGGCCCGCACCTGGAGCGCCTAGCCGCCGAGGGCGACCCCAAGGCCTTCGACTTCCCGACCTCCAAGAACGTCACCGGCCTGGACTTCTCCTTCGCCGGCTTGAAGACCGCGCTGCTCTACAAGGTCCGCGACCTGGGCGAGCAGGAGGCTGAGGCGCGCCGCGCCGACCTTGCCGCCGCCTACCAGCGCGCGATCGTCGAGCAGCTCGCCCAGCGCGTGCAGCGGGCGCTGCGTGACACCGGGCTGGGGCGCCTGGCGATCGGCGGGGGCGTCGCCGCCAACGGGCCGCTGCGCGAGCGCCTCAGCGCCCTGGCGCCGACCGTCAAGGTCCCGCCGCGCGCCCTGTGCACCGACAACGCGGCGATGATCGCCAGCGCCGCGCGCTACACCGACGCCGTCGCCTTCCCGGGTTATCTCGACCTGGAGGTTCACGCGACAGGCCAACGGGCCCTCTAGTGCCCACCATCGACCTCTACGGTCGCCCCGGCTGCCATCTCTGCGACGACGCCCGCGTCCAACTCACCGCCCTGCGCGACGAGCTCGCCTTCACGCTCGTCGAGCACGACATCGAGGCCGACGACGACCTCCATCGCCGCTACCTGGAGCGCATCCCGGTGGTCCTGCTCGACGGTGAGCATCTCTTCGACTTCTTCGTCGACGCGGCGGTTCTTCGGCAGCGCCTCGGTAGAGTTGGCGGCGCATGGGCGTGAGTGATCTGGCCAACGGACGCGGCACGGCGGGTGGGACCGGTGTCAACGGCGGAGCGCCGGAGCCCGGTGTGCCCGAGAGGCTGTCGCTCGGGGTCGCTGCCCGGCTGGCGCGCTACCTCCAGGTCCTGACCAAGGCCAAGAAGGAGGGCAAGGAGACGATCTCCTCCCAAGAGCTCTCCTCCTTCACCCAGGTCAACTCCACGCAGATCCGTCGCGACCTGTCGGGCTTTGGCAAGTTCGGCAAGCGGGGGGTCGGCTACAACGTCGACGGCCTCGTCTCGCAGATCCGCAAGATCCTGCGCACGGCAGGCCAGCACAACATCGCGCTCTTCGGCGCCGGCCACCTCGGGCGCGCGATCGCCTCCTCCGACGTCTTTGCCGACCACGGCTTCCGCGTGGTCGCGATCTTCGACGCCGACCCCGAGAAGGTCGGGATGTCGGTCGGCCCGCTGGAGATCCGCGACGTCAAGAACCTCCGCCAGGTCGTCGAGGACGAGGACATCGTCGTCGGCGTGCTCGCCGTCCCCAGCGCCGCGGCCCAAGCGTTGGCCGAGGAGCTGGTCAAGGCCGGCGTGAAGATCATCTTCAACTACTCCGAGTCGCTGCTGCGCGTCCCTCCGGAGGTCACGGTGCACACCTCGAGCCCCGCGGTCGACCTCCTCTACGCGCTCTACTTCTACCTCACCTAGGTCCGCCACCTCATGAGCTTGGACACCGATCGCGCCGCGGAGGCCTTCGCGGCGTCGACCGACTGGACGGTCGGCCTCGAAGAGGAGTTCGCGATCCTCGACGACGGCCTCGACCTGGTGCCTCGGTTCGAGGAGCTGCGTGATGCCGCAGGCGAGAGCGACGCGGTGCTCGCCGAGTCGATTGCCGGCGAGCTGATCTCAAGCGAGATCGAGATCCGCTCGGGCCGCGGTGCCGACCTTCACGACGCTCAGGCCCGCCAGCGCGACGTGCGCCGCCGGCTCTTCGACCTCGCCGCCGCGCGCGGCGTGCAGCTCGGGGCGACGGGCACGCACCCATGGGCCGACTACCGCGAGCAGCCCAACATCGACACCGAGCACTACCGCCGCGTGGTCGACGGGCTGCAGTACGTCGCGCGGCGCAACAACACGTTCTCGCTCCACGTCCATGTCGGCGTGCAGGGTGCCGACCGCGCGATCGCGGTCTGCGACCGCCTGCGCCCGGTGCTGCCGACGCTGCTGGCGCTCAGCGCCAACTCGCCCTACCTCGACGCGCGCGACGCCGGCCTGCACTCCGCGCGCACCCAGTCCTTTACGAAGTCCTTCCCGCGCTGCGGCATCCCGGACGCCTATGGCGACTGGGCGACCTACGCCAAGTACATCGACTTCCTCGTGCAGACCAACTCGATCGTCGAGTACACGCAGGTCTGGTGGTCGGTGCGCCCGCACTTCTCCTTTGGGACCGTCGAGGTCCGGATCTGCGACGCGCAGGCCACAGCGGCCGAGAGCGACGCGCTCGCCGCGCTGATCGTCGCCTGCGTCGCCCAGGCCGCGCGCGACGAGGACGACGGACGGCCGGCGGTCGACCTGTCGCGGCGCGTGATCGAGGAGAACTTCTGGCGTGCGATCCGCTTCGGGATGGACGGCAACCTGATCGACTACGCCACGCTGCGCGAGCAACCCGCTCCGGCCGCGGTTGCCGACCTGCTTTCCTGGACGGCGCCGATGCGCGCAGAGCTTGCGATCGACCCCGTGCCGCCTACCCTCAACGGTGCGCAGCGCCAGCGCCGGGCGATCGCCGCCGGTGCGCCGATGGAGGAGGTTTATGCGACCTCCGTGCAGGAGACCCGGCAGACCTACGCCCAGGAGGTTCCAGCCTCATGAGCGGTCACCACAACCAATTCACCACGAGGTTTGCGACATGAGCGACGACCAGCAGCAGCCGATGACCGAAGAGGAGCTGCGTGCCGCCTACGAGGCGCAGCTCGAAGAGCAGCTCAAGACGCTGCGCGTCGAGGACGTCGTCGTGCAGACGATCGTCACCCTGGTCAACCTCGGCGGCCGCCGCGCGGGCCTGGCGCCCGGCACCGAGGCCGAGCGCGACCCTGAGCAGCTGCGGCTCGCGATCGAGGGCGCCCGTGCGCTGCTGGGCCTGATCGAGGCCGAGCTCGGGCCCGACGGAGCCGCGATCCGGGACGCCCTGTCCCAGCTCCAGCTGGCCTACGCCCAGCTCGCCGGCGGCGGTGCACAAACCGCCGCGGAGGGCGGTCCCGCAACGCCTCAGGATCCCGCTGGCGCCGGCGGCCAACCCGGCACCGGACCGGCGCAGTCCAGCGGCCGGCTCTGGGTTCCCGGCCAGTAACTCAGCGCTACAGCACACATCCGACTGGTCCTCTGGCTAGGATGGCGCCGCTGCCAGGGGTTAGGGCGTAGTCGTAGCGCCTCCCGGGTCGGCATGCACCGGTTCGCACGTCCCGCGGCCGGTGCTTCCAACCAGATGCTGGAGGAACTGCGTTGAGTGACTTCCTGACCGACCACGGGGTGATCGTGGCGCTGGTATGCGCCGGACTGGCGGTGGCTTACGGGCTGGCTGACCACCCGGCAGCTGCTGGCGCTCTCACCAGGAAACGCCGAGATGCAGCGCATCTCGGGCGCCGTGCAAGAGGGGGCCCAGGCCTACCTGAACCGTCAATACACGACCATCGGTCTTGCCGGCATCGTGCTGGCGATCGCGTTGATCTTCATCCAGGACGGCTATGTCGCCGCTGGATTCGTGATCGGTGGCGTCCTCTCGGGCGCCACGGGCTACATCGGCATGAACGTCTCGGTCCGCGCCAACACGCGCGTCGCCGAGGCCGCACGGGGCGGCGTCTCGCCCGGCCTGGACGTCGCCTTCCGCGGCGGCGCGATCACCGGCATGCTCGTCGTCGGTCTCGCCCTGCTGGGCGTCGCCGGCTACTACGGGCTGCTGACGGCGGTCTTTGACCGGACCCAGAAGGAGGCCGTGGACGCGCTCATCGGCCTCAGCTTCGGCGGCTCGCTGATCTCGGTCTTCGCTCGACTCGGCGGTGGCATCTTCACCAAGGCGGCCGACGTCGGCGCCGACCTCGTCGGCAAGGTCGAGGCGGGTATTCCCGAGGACGACCCGCGCAACCCGGCGACGATCGCCGACAACGTGGGCGACAACGTCGGCGACTGCGCCGGCATGGCGGCCGACCTGTTTGAGACCTACGCGGTCACGGCGGTCGCGGTCATGCTGCTGGGCGTCCTGACCTTCTCGGTCGCCGACCAGACCGCGGTCGCGCTCTACCCGCTGGTCCTCGGCGCCGTGGCGATCGTGGCGTCGATCATCGGCACGTTCTTCGTCAAGACCAAGACCGACAACGTCGAGGGCGCGCTCTACAAGGGCCTCATCGCCTCGGGCGTCATTGCCGCGGCGCTGTTCTACCCGGTCACGAAGTGGATGATGGACGGCTTGCAGTTCAAGCCGACGGCCGTGGCTGCGGCCAGCGGACCGGGCGGCAAGGTGGTCGCCGTGGTTCGCGACAGCGCGCCGAGCGTCGGTGATCTCTACCTCTGCGCGCTGATTGGCATCGTGGTCACGGGCCTGCTGTTCGTCATCACCGACTACTACACCTCGACGCGCTTCGGCCCGGTCAAGAAGACCGCGTCGGCCTCCCAGACGGGCCATGCGACGAACATCATCTCTGGCCTCGCGCAGGGCTTCCAGGCCACCGCGCTGCCGGCGCTCGTGCTCTGCCTCGGCATCCTCGGCGCCTGGAAGCTCGCGGGCGGCGGCGTCAACGGCATCTACGGGATCGGCGTGGCCGTCATGGGCCAGCTGTCGCTGACCGGCCTGATCGTCGCGCTGGACGCCTTCGGGCCGATCACCGACAACGCGGGCGGCATCGCCGAGATGGCCGAGCTGCCCGAAGAGGTGCGCAACATCACCGACAAGCTCGACGCGGTTGGTAATACGACCAAGGCGGTCACCAAGGGCTACGCGATCGGCTCCGCCGTCCTGGCGGCCGTCGTGCTCTTCGCGGGCTTCCGCTTCGAGCTCAAGGACGCCGGAGTGAGTGACGCCACACGGGTCTTCGACGTCGGCAACCCCGCGGTCCTGATCGGCCTGCTGCTCGGTGGCCTGATGGTCTGCCTGTTTGCGGCGATGTCGATGGAGGCCGTCGGTCGCGCCGGTGGCGAGGTCGTCGAGGAAGTCCGCCGGCAGTTCCGGGAGAAGCCCGGGATCATGGAGGGCACCGACCAGCCCGACTACGCGCGCTGCGTGGACCTGGTCACCAAGGCCGCCCAGCGGGAGATGATCCTGCCGGCACTGCTGCCGATCGTCCTGACGTTCGTCGTCGGCGTCATCGACATTCAGGCGCTCGGCGGTTTGCTCATCGGCGTCATCGTCGTCGGCTTCTTCTTCGCGGTCCTCATGACCGCGGGCGGCGGGGCCTGGGACAACGCCAAGAAGCTGATCGAGGACGGCGCGTTCGGTGGCAAGGGCTCTGAGGCTCATGCTGCGTCGGTCACCGGCGACACCGTCGGCGACCCGTTCAAGGACACGTCCGGTCCCGCGATCAACCCGATGATCAAGGTCGCCAACATCGTGGCGATCCTGATCATCCCGATCATCACCTAGCAGTCGCCACGCGCGGGGTGGGCCTGTTTGCGGACGTCAGACGTCCCCCAACGGGCCCACCCCCGGCGCGTGTCGAGCTAACGCAACCGGTGGGCCTGCCCGCGGACGTTAGACGTCCCCAAACAGGCCCACCCCTCTGGGTGCGTTGCGCTAGCTCAGCGTCGCGTTGGGCTCGCCGTTGCCGTTGAGCCCCGTCCCGTGCGTGCAGACGCCGCCCTTCGGCGTGCCGCCGTTGTAGGCCTGGCGCACGCAGTTGCGCAGCGCCTTCTGGCCCCAGTAGCTGGGGTGCAGGCCCTCTTGGAGCTGGTAGGGCCCGAAGATCGTCGACGTCGTGCGGATCTGGCTGACCCACTCGGTCTGGTCGACCGCGCCGGCGACCGTCCAGTTCGCCAAGCCCTTCTCCTCCAGCAGCCCGACCGTGGTCTCACAGAGCCGGCGGCCGTTGAGCAGCTGGGACATGTCGAAGACCTTGGTGTTGGTCAGCCCCGACTGGATCGCGCCGTTCTTGGCCGAGTTGTTCATCGCCACGACGGCCGTGTCGTTGGCCCAGTCGGCGTCCCTGTTCCAGACGCCGCAGCCGCCCGTGGACTGGCGCGTGTAGCCAGACTCCGAGTAGCGGATGCCCGACCCGCGTGGGAGCGGCGAGGCGTAGGTCTGGACGTCCAGCGTCCAGGCGTTGTCGGCGTAGCCGGCATTCCTCATCGCCGTGCGCAGGTTCTGGAAGGCGCCCGCGATCTGCGTCGTGATCGTCGCCTGGTTGCCGGCCGTGAACCTCGAGCTGATGCCCGAGTCGTCGTAGCAGTAGTTCTTCAACCAGGTCGGGCTGGTGAGGAAGTTCACGACGCACTGCTGCACGATGTCGGCAAAGCCGTAGTTGTTGGCGCCGATCAGGACCGTGACCATCTTGACGTTGTGCGTCGCGGCGTAGGACTGCAGCGCCTTGGCCTGCCCGATGTGGCCGGCGCCATCGTCGTAGAAGTCCAGACCGGGCTTGAAGTCGTTACCCGAGCTGAAGGGCTGGGTGTAGGTGCGCGCGCCGGAGCACGCGAGGTTGGCGGAGTTGACGCCGCCGCCGATCGCGATCTCGTTGGCCCTGGAGCGATGGCAGCCGGGGATCGCCTCGCCCGTCGCCGTGTCCCAGTAGGCCGACGAGCCCAGCGCGTCGACGTTGTTGGAGCTGTTGTTCGTGTTGCCGGCCCAGCGGCCGGCCTCTCCGCTGATGGCCGAGTCGCCGACGCTGACGATCGACGGCGTACCAGAGACCGGTCCCGCCACCCCGTCGGCCATCGCCGGGGCGGCGAGGCCGCACGCGGCCACGACCGTGGCGAGCGCGCAGATGAGCTTGTGCATTGACCCTGTTCCTCTTGGTTGCGGACGTCCGATGTCCTGGGTAGGTGCGTCTTGCGCAGCGAGTCTCATCGGCCGCGGTGGCCCGGCGCAAGAGCCACGACGGCAAGGTGTCCGACCCCGTCCCGCCCACCCCGACGTCGCTCGACCGCCTCGCGGCCTAGACTGCGCAGCGCTCGATGGCCGAACGCCGCCTTCATGGTCTCCAGCGCGTCCTGGGTGTCAACGCGCTCTTCTCGACCGCCTACGGCAACGTCGGCTCGTCGATCTATTACGCGTTGGGCCTCGTGGCGAGCTTCGCGCTCGGCCTCACCCCGGTGGTGTTCATCATCACCGGCTTCATCTTCTACCTGACGGCCGCGACCTACGCCGAAGCGACGGCGATGTACCCGGAGGCCGGTGGCTCATCGTCGTTCGCGCGCCACGCCTTCAACGAGTTCTGGAGCTTCTTCGCCGCCTGGGCGCAGATGCTCAACTACACGATCACGATCGCCATCTCGGCGTTCTTCGTGCCCCACTACCTCGGCGGGCTGTTCTGGGACGAGCTGCGCCACGGCCCCGGCGACATCGTCTTCTCGATCGGGCTGATCGTCCTGCTGTCGCTGGTCAATGTCCGCGGCGCCAAGGAGTCGGCCGGCGTCAACATCGGCCTGGCCGTCGTCGACTTCCTCACCCAGCTGCTGCTCGTCGCGGTGGGGCTGTTCCTGGTCTTCAGCCCGGAGACGCTGATCGACAACGTGTCCTTGGGCATCGCGCCGACGTGGAAAGACTTCTTCATCGCGATCCCGATTGGCATGATCGCCTACACGGGCATCGAGACGATCTCCAACATGGCAGAGGAGGCCAAGGACCAGGAGAAGACGATCCCGGCGGCGATCAACCGCGTGGTGATCGCCGTCTTTGCCATCTACTCGCTGCTGCCGATGGTCGCACTGAGCGCATTGCCGGTAACGCAAGGCGCCGATGGCACCTACACGACGCAGCTCGGCTTACCCGAGGATCAGGGTGGCTTTGCCGGCGACCCGGTGCTCGGCGTCGTCAAGCACTTCGACCTGGGCTTCCTGCAGGGGCCCGCTGAGGTCTACGTCGGCGTCCTGGCGGCAACGATCCTCGTGATCGCCTCCAACGCGGGGATCATCGGCGTCTCGCGGCTGGTGTATTCGATGGGCATCCACCGCCAGATGCCCGACCAGCTGCGCCGGCTCCACCCCAAGTACGGCACGCCCTACATCGGGATCATGATCTTCGGGGCGGTCGCCTGCATCGCGGTGATCCCGGGCAAGGCTGCCTTCTTGGGCAACATGTACGCCTTCGGGGCGATGTTGTCGTTCACGATCGCGCATCTGGCGGTCATCCGGCTGCGGCTGGCCAAGCCCGACGCGCGGCGACCGTGGACGGGCCCCGGCAACATCGGCCTCAGCGGCGGCCGGTCGCTCCCGCTCTTCGCGGTCTTCGGTGGCATCGGCACGCTGCTGGCCTTCGTCGTGGTCACCGCGCTGCACGTCGACGTCGCGCTGGCCGGCATCGGCTGGCTGACGCTCGGGATGCTCATCTACCCGGTCTACCGCCGCCGCCAGGGGCTGGACCTGACGACGACCCACAAGGTCGCCGTCGAGCGCTCGGTCGTCGAGCACGAGGCCGAGTACGAGTCGGTGCTCGTCGTCCTCGATGCTCAGGCCTCCTACTCGCACGGCGCGGTCGCCACCGCGGCCAAGCTTGCCGCCCGGCGCCGGCGCGGGATCCATGTGCTCGTCTACATCGCGGTGCCGCAGTCCTCGCCGATCAACGCCGAGCTGCCCGCGGCCGAGCAGGCCGCCGAGTCGATCATCGAGCAAGCCCGGCTGCAGGGCGGCCGCCGGGTGACCGGCCACATCGAGAAGGTGCGTGCCGGCGGCGCGGGGCGGATGATCGTCTCCGAGGCTCGCGAGCTCCGTGCCCAGGCGATCGTCGCGCCGTTGCCGCCACGTAGTGGTGCCACCCTGTTTGGCAAGACGCTGGAGACCGTGCTCGCCGAGCGGCCGTGTCGCGTGATCATTCAGTCCGACGCGGCCAAGGTCCCGCCCTCCAAGCGCCCGATCACCGTCCTCGACGACTGACCGGGTCTAGCCTGTGCGCCAGAACATGACCGAGCCACGTGACCTGCATCGGCAGACGACCGGCCTGCTGTCGGTGATCCTCGTGATCCTCGGCGTGGCCATGATCGTCCGCACGATCGTGGCGGGCGGCGGTGGGCTGGCCTTCGGGCTGCTGATGGGCGTGCTGTTCATCGCGGCCGGCGTGGGCCGGATCTACATCAACGCGCGGCTCGCGCACGGCCGCGCCCCGCGGGAGCGCTGAGCCGCTTCGTGCTCGGCAAGGGGCTGGGCCAGCCGGCGCTGTTTGCGATCGTCTACACGGCGGTCGCCAGCTCGATCTACTTCTCGCTCGGCGTCGTCGCCGACCACGCGCTTGGCCTGACGCCACTGGTCTTCCTGGTCGCGGGACTGTTCTTCGCTCTGGCGGCGATGACCTACGTCGAGGGCGCTTCGCTGCACCCCGAGCGGGCGGGCTCGACGGTCTTTGCCCGCTACGGCTTCAACGAGCTCATCAGCTTCATCGCCGGCTGGGCGATCCTGCTCGACTACGTCATCCTGATCGCGGTCACCGCGTTCTCGGCGACCAACTACATGGCCGCCTTCTGGGACGGCTTCGGGCAGGGCAGCACCGAGCTCATCCTCGCGCTCGGGATCGTCCTGTACGTCGCGCTGCGCAACATCCGCGGCTTCTCCAAGACGCGCGTCAACCGGATCAGCGCGCTGGTCATCGCCGACGTCGGCCTGCAGCTGGCGCTGATCGTCATCGGCCTGGCCGCGTTCTTCAACTACGACAAGCTGGTCAACCCGATCGACCTCGGCGTCACGCCGAAGTGGAGCGACGTCATCTTCGCCCTCGGCGTGGCGACCGTGGTCTTCACCGGGCTGGAGTCGGCCGCGGGGCTGTCGGCCGAGGTTACGGCGAGCCGCGCGTCGCTCAAGCGCCTGATCGGCAGCGCGACCGTGGTCGTCATGGTGGTCTATGTCGGCATCGGCCTGGTCGCGATGACGGCGTTCCCGGTCACCGACGGGACGACGGCGCTGAGCGGTCGCTACCTCGAGGCACCGGTGCTCGGCATCGCCGACGCGTTCGACACCGACTGGCTGGCGAGCGTCTTCAAGTACACCATCTCGGTCGCGGCGACCGCGACGCTGATCGCCGCGTCGAACTCCGCGATGCTCGGCCTGTCGCGCCTGGCCTACTCGCTGTCGCGCAACCGCCAGATCCCGAGCGCGATGGGGCGCCTGCACCCGACGCGCTCGACGCCGTTCGTCCTGATCATCATGGCCGCGGTGATCGCGGGGGCGCTGATTGTGCCCGAGGACCTGGACTTCCTCGTCGGCATCTACGCGTTCGGGGCGTTGCTCGGACTGACGATCGCGCACCTCTCGATCATCTCGCTGCGCTACCGCGAGCCCGACCGCGAGCGCTTCTACAGCGTGCCGCTCTCGGTGCCGTTCCGCGGGGCGTCGCTCCCGCTGCCGGCGGTCGTCGGCGCGATCCTCTCCGCCGCCGCGTGGGTCAGCGTCGTGATCACCCACGCCGGCGCTCGCTATGTCGGCTTCGGCTGGATGGCCTTCGGCCTGGTGACCTACGTCGTCTACCGGCGCACGCAGGGCAAGTCGATTCTCAAGCGCGTGATGGTCCCGGAGGCGGCGCTGAAGCTGGAGCGCGACGAGCTGGAGTACGGGTCGATCCTCGTGCCCCTGACGGGCACGCCGCTGGATGACGACATGATCCAGACCGCCGGGCGGCTGGCCGGCGAGGAGACCGATCCGGGGCTCGATCACGCCGGCTCGACGATCGAAGCGCTGTGGATCTTCGAGGTGCCGATGGCGCTGCCGATCGACGCGCGGCTGCCCGATGCGCAGCTGGAGCGCGCGCGGGCGGCGCTGCGGCGAGCCAAGGCGGTGGGGGAGGAGTACGAGGGCGTTGAGGTCGCGACGGCGACCGTGCGCGCCCGGCGCGCGGGCACGGCGATCGTCGACGAGGCGCGGCGTCGTGGCGTGCAGGCGATCGTGCTGGCCGCCGAGGAGCCGTCGCGGATCCGCGGGGGTGCGTTGCTCGGGGGCCGTGGCGGGCCGATGGACAACTTCGTGGGGGATGCGACGAAGTACGTCGTGTCCAAGGCCGGTTGTGAGGTCATCTTGACGGCGCCGCCGTCGAGCGATGTGCCGGTCACGGCCGCGCTCGATCCCGAGGAGCATCCGACCCGCGCCGGCGACGGTGCGCCGGCCCACGATCAGTCGATCAGCGCGGTCCCGCCGCGGCACGAGCCACCGGCGCCGTAGGCCCCTTCGTCATCCCCCTCGTCCGAGGGGCGCCGAACGGCAGCCCGCTGGGTAAGGTTCCCCTCGATGTTCATCCTCATCGTCGGCGCGGGTCGCGTCGGCTCCTCAGTCGCCCGGTCCTCGCTGGCCGCCGGTCACACCGTCTCGGTCCTTGACGAGGACCCGCTGTCGCACGAGCGTCTCGAGGTCGGCATGGACCGCACCTGGGAGGAGGCCGGTGGTCGCTTCACCGTCGGCCACGGGATGGAGGTCGACGCGCTGACCGAGGCCGGGATCCACGAGGCCGATGTCTTTATCGCCTCCACCGACGGTGACAACACCAACTTGACGATCTCGCAGATCGCGCAGAAGCACTACGAGGTCGAGAAGGTCATCGTGCGCGTCATGGACCCGGCGCGTGCCGCCTGGTACAGCGAGCAGGGGCTGCACACGATCTGTCCCACGCAGCACGCGATCGAGATGTTCACCTCGGCGCTCGGCGAGATCGGCTAAGGGAGCACCAGGATGTACGTGATCATCGCCGGAGGCGGCAAGGTCGGTTGGAACCTCGCACGCGAGCTGATCGACAAGGGCAACGAGGTGACGCTCATCGAGAGCCGTCGCACGCGGTATTTGACGATCGAGCAGGAGCTCGAGCACGCCGTCCAGTACGGCGACGCGACGGAGCTCTGGGTTCTGGAGCGCGGCGGCATCCAACGGGCCGATCTCTGCATCGCGGTCACGGGTGACGATGAGGACAACCTCCTGATCTGCCAGATCGCCAAGGAGAAGTACCTCTGCGAGCGCATCATCGCTCGCATCAACAACCCGCGAAACCGGCCCTGGTTCGAGCTGCTGGGCATCCAGCCCGCCGTCAGCGCGACCGACCTGATCCTGCGGCTGATCGAGCACGAGGTCCCGTCCTACGGGCTCGTCCACCTGCTGGATCTGCGCGACGAGCAGCTGGAGATCATCGAGCTCGAGATCCTTCAGAACTCGCCGGCCGCCGGCAAAGCCGTCCAGGACATGAACCTCCCCGATGGCGCCTTGATCATCTCGCTGCTGCGCGGCGGCCACGGCTTCGTCCCCAACGCCGACTCGATCATCGAGACCGGCGACGAGGTGCTGTTGGTGCTGGACCCAGGCCTCGAAGACGCCATCACCGCCCGCTTCGCCCCGAGCGACCGCGACGCCGCCTAGCCTTCTATACTCCGCGCCTATTGCCGGATGGTGTAATTGGCAACACGGCTGGTTCTGGTCCAGTTATTCTAGGTTCGAGTCCTAGTCCGGCAGCTTCACAAAACCGTCTCTTTGCAGGCGGTTTTGTCGTTCCGGGGGTCGCATGGGAACCGATATGGGAACCGATCGGGATCGAACCTCTGGCGGCCCACGTTCTCATGGCAAGGATGGTCACCCTGACGCGGGGTCCCCTGTGCCACGCCGCTTGAGGCCCTCAATATCTGAACCCCGATCCGCGACGACGAGAGCCATGCCCGCGTCATCGGCGACCGCTGCACGAGCCCTGAGCGGGGGATGTCCGCGCCGCTGGAGAGGCTACGTGCCATGCCGAGAGACCGATGGCAGTACCGCGTGACCTTGAGCACCACGAAGTTCGACGTCGGAGCGCTGAACGGCCACGTCAAGAAGATGAGCGATGGAGGCTGGGAGCTGACGGCCGCGACCGTAGCGTCGTTCCAGGAAAGCGCGCCAAGGGGGTTCACCGTGGAGTTGGTACACACGCTGTACTGGCGAAAGCCCCAGGGCGTGGGGTATGCCCTTCGGCGTCGGCTTCCTTGGGGCTCGCGATAGGACGCGATTTGGGCCTGGCGAGCGCCGCCCAACGCCTCTTCGCTAGAGCGGACCCGCAGGTCCCCATATTGTTCTATAACAACTCAAATTCGGCCCCAACTGAGCGCCCTCTACCCCGTACTCCCGCGACCGGCCAGTTGCATTTCCGATTCTTTGCTGGGAAAGGAACCCCCGGGACCCGCGCCGCGATTGGATCGATGGGGAGATCGTGTCCCTTGGGTTCTGAGGGACGCGGTAGCGAAAGTTGATAGCCGAGCGCCGATAGTCGGCGTGTGGCCGTTGCCGCACTCACCATTGCCGCCCTCAGCCTAGTTGCCCAGGTGGTCTTCGGCGTACTCAATGAGGGTCGGGCACGACGTGAAGAACGTACACCAAACGCTTGCGTTCGGTGTACGAAACTGCGAGACTGGCTGTGTGCTTATTGCGTCTCGGCCCGTACAGCGATGAATCCTCTTCCGCTTCTAGACCTCTCGTTAGCGGTCACGTACCGACGCGTCTCCTCTGCTGAGCAGGAAAAGGCGTCCGGGCCAGAGCGGCAGTCTCGAAAGGTTGGGACGTTTGGTCGCCGGAATGGCCTAACGATCGTTGCCGATCATTTTGAGGATCGATCGGGCACGTTGCCGATGGATCAGCGGCCGGAACTATCGGACGCTCTGGTGTCCTGCCTTGAGCATGGGGCAGGTGTGCTGCTGGTAGAAGAGCCCAGCCGCCTAGCACGAGACGAGTTCGTGGCTTATGACGCTCTCCGCTCCTTCGCTGCCGCTGGGGTCCGTGTGCTGTACGCAGATGGTCGCAGCGCTGCCGCCGAGGATGATCCTGCCGCAAAGCTCAGTGAGGGTCTAGACCACCTTATCTCAGCCTACGATCGCCGCGTGATCGTTGCCCGCATGAGAGCCGGACGTGAGCAGAAAGCGTCTGCAAAGCCACGCTCACGGGCTCTAGGCGGAAGGCTGCCGCTGGGCTACCGTCGTACCCGCTCGAAGGGTGTTGAGGTGGACCCTGTCGGCGCTGCTGAGGTGCGCCGCGTGTTCGCGCTGATCATCGAAGGAAAGAGCGTCCGCAAGGCTGCCGAAATCATGGCAGCAGAGACGCGCCGCCCGTGGATGCCCACGACAGTCGCTCGCATCGTTGCGCGTGAGGAATATAAACGCAGCGATCCTGACTGGCACGTCATCGATGCGCGTGTCTGGAGTAAGGCACAAGCTGCCCTGGCGTCCCGCCGGAAACGCTAGTTTCCCGTGCGATGATCCTCCTGGCAGCAGAGCACGGGCCATGGGCACTCGGATGGGAAGCCCTCGTGGCGGTTGGCACCCTTCTATTGGCGGGGTACACGGCCCGGTTAGCGTTCTTCACGCGGCGCAGTGTCGAAGCGGCGCGCGATGAGCAGTCCGCAACATGGCGACCTGTTGTACTTCCGCTTGCCTCGAAGACAGGTGTCCGTGATCTCTCAGAAGAGGGGTTAACCCTCGATGTTGTCATCACCAATAAGGGCAGCGGTCCTGCCTTCGACGTGACTGCATGCCTCAGCGAGAGCGGCCAAGTTACGTCGCCGATCGTCGGAGGCCAAATGACCGGAGCCAACGGGCACGGCATCCTTCAGGTGGACGAAGAACTACGCGCACGTTTTGCGATCGTCGGGACGTCGGATCAAGGGGAATTGACGATTACGTACTTGGATCTTGGAGGTCGTCCCCTCTGGACCACGGCCCGCCTGTCGTGGGCCGCAGGCTACGACTACCCGGTTGAGGTCGTGTCTCCGCGTCTCGGATACAGCAGCAGCCGCTAAAACGGGGCAATGCGGCGGCCCTTATCCCGCGCATCGCAACGTCCGGCCTGCCGGTCTTATCCCGCGCATCGCAACGTCCGGCCTGCCGGTCATCCTCGCCACATGGCAGATGTACTGACCGTCCAAGAGTTGCGGCGCGCGGGCGACCGACACGAGTACGTCCTGTCGCGTTGGCCGGAGAAGGCCGAACTGGCGCAGGTCGTGGATGCGCTTGAGCGACACGCGGAGCCGCTCAGCGATGTCGCATCGATCGACTACGACTACAGCGGAAGCGGCGATGTGATCGAGGTCAACGGGCTGACGATCGGCGCAAGGCCCAGGATTGAGGCGGCGCTTTTCGACGCGCTTACAGCAGCAGCCGACGACCCAGCCGCCGAGGCCGATATTCGCACGTCGCTCGATGCGCTCCCGCTAGACGTCCCGTAACTAGCCGTCCGGGAAGCTGACCCGCACGCCCACGGCCGTCGCCTCTTCGCCAAGCACGCCAGATGATTCGGCCGAACTACGCGCAAGCTCGTGCAACTCGCCTAGATCGAAGTCGCCTCGTGGTAGCTCCAGCCGCAGCATGCGCTTACCGGTAGGGCTATCGGTCTCGACTTCTACAACTACGCGCCATGTCGGATCGGCGCTCACCCTCTGGCCTCATCCCGCAGACTGACGAGGTCCCTCGTCAGCGAGGCGCGATCATGCAACTTATCGGCAGCCTCTGCCGTGATCGGCCACGCCGCTTGAACCGTTACCGGGAAGTCCGTGCCGCGCTGTTCAGCTTCGAAGATCATCTTCTCGCCCTGCATCGTTGCCGCGCGTTCGGCCAGCGCTGCGATTTGCTCACGGGTGTAGGTCCCCGTTTCGAGCGCATCCAGCACATGGACGGCATCACAGACGTTCTCTAGGTGTACGTCTTCGCCCCACTCACCATCGCATGCCGTCTCGACGCCGAGTTTTGCCGCCGCGAGCAAGTCAGGTAGCAGGTGGTCTGGGAATTGCGGCGGCCCGCCCGCAACCGGGCTAGGGTGCTGATCGTCCATCGGAGGTCCATTCTCTGGTGGGCTTAGGGCCGGTCGGCTGCCTTTCCCGCAGTCGGCCGGTCCGCTTCGTTTTCAGACGTCGAGCCCTTCGCAAAGGGCTCCGTCCGGTGCCCTCAAGTTTAACGGTTTCTTGGGGCAATAACAACGAGCGATGTGCGTATTTTCGCATTCATCTTGGGCCTTCGCGCGGCCGGGCGTGAGCAACCCCAGGGACCCATTCCAGCGCTGGAACTTTTCCCGCCCCTGCCCGCGACCGCAGGCCGTCTCAATGAACCCAACGGCGTAGGCGACGCATGGGTTGCTTGGGTTTCAGAGCGGCCGTAAACGGCTCCGGTGTTGCGGGGGAAATGAGTGGTTGCTTCCGGTCGAAACCAACGCAGCGATGGGCTGCACTCACCGTGAAGCATCCGCTTCACAGTGGCAGGTAGTGTGCCGGGCAATGAGATACACCGTGATGTTGACCATCCTGCTCGTCCTCTCGCTGGCGGGTTGCGGTGACAGCAGCGCCGAGCGTGCGAGTACGCAGCCAGCCGCAACGACGAGTAAGCCGCAGGACACGACGCCGAGCCCTCAGACAGATGCCGCTGCCGCGCCGGTTGATGCCACCACCCAGTCCTACGCTGATCTCGCCTGGTCGCGCAATGAGGTGGACTTGTTGCAGTACTGCGTCCACAAGCTCGGTGCGCGGGAAGGGCTGCAACAGCCGCCATCAGCGGCGATGCGACGTAAGAAGAACCTCGCCGTCCTGAATCTCCGGCTCTGGGCACGAGACAGCCCGACGCTCAAGCTGAGCGGGAAGCCGCTGGAGACGGTGATTATCAAGGCCGAGTCCGAACTCACCAACGGAAAATGCGACGACGTGGCTGCCAAGCGCCTAAGGGGCACGCTCGACGCGCTGGACGCAAGCGAGCCAATCGAGATCACCGACGCCGAGAAGGCAGGTGCAGGCTCGTAGCGCCCAAGCCGGGCGAGCGCGACCGGAGCGGCCGGGAGGGGCCGTGTGCCTTTCAGCAGTCGGAGACTTTTTGGCGACCGCCTTCTGCAAGCTCCGTGCGGGGGTCTAAAGACCCCCACGTACGGGAAAGAACCAGTTCCGCAAGTTCCGCATCTCCTTACGATGCGGAAGTGCGGAACTGGGCCAAAGCCCTCCTACTACTCCCAGGGGCCGCTGTGCTCTAGCACTGGGTCTTCGGTTAGGCCCTCGCCGGTCGACTGCCACCGTGCAGGGTAGGCATCGCTGTCCTCGGCCGCCCAACCCTTTGAGGCGAAGTCGTCCAACACGCGGCGTGCAGTGTCATTGCTGGAGTTGATAGCTGCCGCAAATTCGGCCGCTGTCATCCCGGCGTCCCCCGCGGCGCTCAGCTTCCCGAGTCGCAGGCGCTCCTTCAACGTCTGCGGCTGCGTGTCGTCGGCGACGCTGTCGTATCCCTTGCCGTCCTGCTGGAGCGCAACCGTCTGCTCCCAGATAGTGGCCGATAGGCGTCCTCGCGACGAGAGCTTGCGCACGCGGCTGTCCCACCCGCCAACGCGCACCATCTCGACGTTGTTGTCGCACGCGCCTGCCAAGGCGGTTCCGCCCCGCGACTTGTCGTCCAGACGTCCAGCGCCCTTCTTGTGATGGTGATCGATAATCGTCGTCAAGCCCGCCACTCGGGCTTCGTCACCAAGCACCTCTGCTGCCCGTGCCAGTTCGACACCGGCCTCATCTTCGACCCCTGCGGCCCTGGAGATGTTGTCTACGAACAGGACATCGTGCCCGTCGTCGGCCGCCCGCTGAGCGAGGTAGGCGCACTTGTCTTCCCAAGTGATGATCTTAGCCTTCGCCATCTCCCAGCCGTAAATGATGGTGGCGTGCTCAAGTCCGGCATGCTCGATCTTTTCCCGCACGGATTCCTGGGGTTCCTCGGTGTAGATGAGAGCCGAAGCTGGCGCAGCTGCCGGGCCGAATACGGTGGGCTTGCCGTGCTCCAGGCATCCGAGCAGGTAGAAGATCAACGTGCCCTTGCCGGTCTTCTCGCGCGCGGCGACCTTGACCATCCAGCCACGCGCAGCGACGCGGGGGATGAGCCAGTTGGGGTCCTCCGGCACTTCGGCCAGCAACTCGGATGCACGCCGTCCGATGCTCGGTGCCTCGGGCATCATCTCGTCGGGAGCCTGAGCGGCCGCCTTCAGCTTGGCCTGACTCACGGCCCGGTTGAAGGCATCTTCATTGGGCAGGGCAGCCAGGTAGTCGGCAAACGCGTCAACGGGGCTCAGCGAGCCTTCCAGGGCGCTCACGCGAGCACCTCCAACAGCACGGCGTAGCCCTTGACCGACGCGATGTAGGCCGCGACGTCGGGCCAGTCCTCGCGATCAAGCAGCGTTTGTAGCTGCTGAGGCGTAGTCGACCACGCGATGCGCTGACGAACCTCCACCGCGACAGTTCGGCCGTCGGTGCAGATGTTAGAATGCATGTAGCACTTCCTTCTTGGCGGATCGAGTGTGGGTAGCGCCGTCGGCCTCAAGGTCGGCGGCGTTTTGCGTTTCTAGGAGGTCATCGAGCGGCAGCCCAAATAGTTGCTGAAGGCGTACGGCGTTCTGACCTGACGGCCGCCGGTTGCTTCGCTCCCAACGGCTGACCGCGGACTGGCCGCGCAGGCCGACAAAGCCCGCGACGGTTTGCTGACTCCACCCGCGTCGGCGGCGTTCACATTCAAGGCGGATCAAGGTGTGGTCCTTTACGTTGGTGAATACTTTCACCTAAAGTATGACAGACGCTATGACAGACGTTTTGAGGTGGTACTAACCCTCTGGGTCAGGTGGTACGGCTGCCCGTTCGCCTCTCGCGGGGCGGCCTGATCCCCTTCAGAACGACGAGCGGCGACCTAGGGTCGCCGCTGCGCTTGGACGCCCTCGATGAAGACGGGTCGGCGCCAAAGATGTGTCTACCGGTACAACGACGCCGTGTAAGTCGGCCGCTTCCCTACGCGCTGAGCCCTGCTGTTCAGGCCGTGCTCGATAGCCCGTGCGAGGCGCTTGGCTTCCAATACCTGCACGTCAAGGGCGCGCCGTGTGGCGGTCGCATCCCGGCCGCGTGACTCCTGTTCCAGTGCGGCACCTTCGAGCCTTAGCAAGCTCAAACCAAGTAGTTCCAGCTTGAGGGCAGTTCGTAGGGCGGCAGGAGATGGGGCCATCCCTTGAATCTTACCTGCGAGAGTGGCATTGCTAAGAGACTGTCACTGCTGACCCTATAGTTAGAATGCATGAGCACCTTCGATCGTCTCCGTCAGGAGATCCGAGACCTAGTCACCACGGCCGAGCGTCCGAGCGATGGCCCCACCTCCTTCGAGGTCCAGGGCGGCTTTGCGCCGACTGGCCCCGACTCAGACGAGGACGTGTCTCCGCGACAGGCGCGAGTGTCACGGCTAGTACAGGAGGCCGAACTTCGCCGACAGGAGGACGAGCGGCGTTACGCGCAAGTAAACCGCCAGCTAAGCGGCGTCGAGCGGGGACACGATTATCGGCCGCTTGAATGGCGTCGGCGCATGGGACTGGTGGACTGATGGCGTCACAGGACGACATGGCCCCGTGGGGTCGCGACCGACACGAGCCACCGATGGCACAGCCGCCGCAGTTCGATACCCGCACGGCCGATCGCGCGCCGGAACGTCGCCCGCAGCAGCCACGGCGTGTCGTCATTGACGACGGTGGCGCTCAGTTGCCGATCGTCGGCTCTGAGTGGAAGCGCCACAACCCCGTTGGAGATGAGTGGGATCACATCGTCCTAAGCGGAGTGTTCACGATGCCGCCGGACCGGGGCGAGACCGAGCTTTGCGTAGCACCGAAGTCTTTCGGGCCGGTCATGACGACCACGGCAAAGTCGCTGTTTGAGCATTACAGGCGCTTCACGCCGGACGACTCGGCCGAGCGCGCGCATGAGTCGGTGGACCGATTGACCGCACGTCTCTCTGCCCTGGAATCGCAGGTGCGCTCATGATCGGCACTCGCCTAGAGGAGAGGGGCCGAAACGGTGGCACGTATGAGATCACCGCCGTTCACGGCGGCCTCTACGTCCTGGTGCGCATGGACGTCCACCAGCCTCCCACGACCGTGTCGACCGGTGAGCTTCACGAACGTTTCCTTGCCAAGGACGTCGAGATCGCCGAACCCGTGATTGATGTCGACGCCGACTTGGAAGCCGGATGGCGAGCGCTTGCTGAGGACAGCGCGCGAGCCGCAGAGGTCCAGTCGACGGGCGTCCGGCCCGGTGGCGCTCCGCCTGCCCTGCATGTGGAGGAACAGCTACGGCGTCTCGCGGAGGCCGACGCATGACCATCGTGCTCACTGGTACTCCCGATCAGGTTGACCGCTACCTCTCGACTCGTGCTGGGCGTGAAGCCGCAAAGGCGATCGCTCAGCGGATCGCAGACGACCCGGAGGAATACGCAGCCTGGTGGCTTGGGAATGCCACCGTTCATCCGGCCGTAGAGCGTTATCTACGGCGCATCGACGCTCAGCGCGTTGCCCAGTGGGACGTGGGCAATGTCTGACCTACTCGCCGAAGACGTTCGACGCCGCGCAGCTGCGAGCCGCTTTGAGCGCTCGCGTGCGGCGGCCCTAGCGTCCCCCACAACCTCAAAGCTCCAAAGGGCTCGGCTAACCCACAACGGCGATGGCGCGACGGTTGGCGCGATGGCCTTGCTGTCCGGGGTCTCGCGCTACACCTGGACCAGGGCCGAGCGAGGCGACCGAATCTCGGACGCGGTCTGGCGTCGAATCGCCCACACGCTGGGACGCCCGGAATCGGACCTTCGACCGTGAATACCGGAAAGGCAAAGGCTGCGCGGAAGGCAGCAGCCGAAGCCGAGAAGCGGGCTCGCCGCGTAGCGGCCGGGTGCCGCTGGGGTGCAGGGTGTGCTGCCAGCGCGGGCCACGGCACGTTCGGGCAGTTTTGTGCTGAGCACGCGGCCCTACTCCAGAGCACAGGCAGCGCCGCCGGAGTGACGCCAGCCCCAGCCCCGGCCAAGCGGCCCCGCCGCAAGCCTGTGAGCGCACTTGAGCTTGGACGGTACATCCACCAAAACGGAACCTGCACGCGCGACCAGCTCGCAGAGGCACTCCAAATTTCGCCGCGCACGGTCTCGCGTATCGCTGCACTCGCGCGCGATCACGGTTGGATCTCCGCGACCGGCGGCACCAATGGCGGGCTAGCTCCTGGCAACGTCACACCTCCCACCAACACGGACGACAACGGCGCGTGGCGTAAGTGACCCAGCGACGCCGCACGCACGTAGGCGGTCGCGATGCAGGATGTAGGCCATCCGGCTCGCCCGCGATCCTGCCAAGCATGTCCGAGGACTACGGTCGCCACCGTCTCGCTGGGCTTGCACTCGCGCAGATCGAGCAGGCTGAGAACGATCCGCGCGCCGCCGACGCGGTTGGGCTGCGTGACGCCTTCTACGCCGCGACCGGAGAGGCTGAGAACCTGCGGTTCCTCACGGAACTCGGGCTCCAGAAGGTCAGCGCGCAACCCGTCGACCACCAGGCTAAGTGGGCGCAGGCCTACATGGCGCAACTGATGATCGACGGCGACCTCGCCTACCTCAACGGCATGACCCTCGTTGCGATCTACAGCGCAGTCGACGCCATGATCGAGAGCATGGTGCCGTCTCGTGTCGAAGCCATCATTGCCTTGCAGGCGCTAGCGATCCTCGACCAACTGGACAAGCTTGATAGCACGGAAGCCGAACGGCTGTTCAAGTCCGCGATGGCTAGTGAGCAGATGTCCGAAGCGCTGGCGAAGCTCCTCAAGAAGACCGGGCACGTCGGGTCCGGAGGTCTCAGCCGCTACGAGCGACACCTACAGGTCGCCGATCTCGCCAACTTCCCTGACCGCGAGTTCCCCGACGACCTGGACGTCGCCTTAAAGGAGATCAGCGCGCTTCGCGACGTTCTGGTGCATGGTGGCGCCAAGGTCGACGCGAAGGCGGCCGCAAAGGCTCCAACGCTTCCGGAGCGCGGCTACCCCAAGGGATCGTTCGTTCGCATCGGACGAACCGACTACCGGACCTACTCCGCCGCGCTGTACACCTTCGCTGAGGAAGTTCTCGACCGGATGCTGTTGCAGATCGGGCAGGATCGCCCGAACCGTCTCACGGCGTGGCGCGACAACGCGACGCTCAACGCCTAGGCACGCGCGTTGGCCTACCTCCGGGCGTCCGCGATCATCTCGTCGGCCGTGCGCCGGTCGAGAGGATCAAGGGTCTTGAAGTGCCAGGCGCGGCGCGCCTCCAGGACCGGGATGGAGTGACCCAGCCACGACGCGATCGTGGTCCTTGCCGACGCCCTGCCGATGTTGACGCGTCGCTGGGGTTACTCGATGGCGTCCAGGTACGCGTCCAATGCGGCGCCAACGGCGGCTTCAGCGCCGGGCATCAACTTGCCGTAGCGGTCATACGTAATCGAGATAGATTCGTGCCCCATCACGACGCTGAGCGCCTTGGCCTCAGCGCCGGAGGCAATTAGCCAACTCGCAAACGTGTGTCTGCATTCATGCAGGGTGATTGGAGCGAGTTTTGCGTCTTTCCAGGTCTTTTTCGCCCGAGAATCGACACTGGACGTAGCGAAGGGGACGTCGTCCGTCCTGCCGAATACGAGCGCCGCACCGCTGCGGCCGGTCGACTTTTTATGAGCCTGAAGGTAGGCCATCAACTTTGTCCCGATGTGGATACGCCGAACCGCAGCCTTGGTCTTTGGCGGACCGTCGCCTTCGGCGTCATCCCAGGAGCGCTGCACATTGATGGTCTTGCTCTTGAGGTCGATGTGGTCCCAGCGCAGTGCGCGAAGCTCGCCGCGACGAAGGCCGGTATAGAACGCCGTCGCCCATAGAGCGCGATCCTCAGTCAGCGCGTCGAGCAGCTTCTGGCTTTCAGCTTTTGTGGCGAAGCGCTCCCGAGCGTTGTCGACCTTGGGCAGTTCGAGTCCGGTCGTGGGGTTGATGGCTACGAGGTCGCGGTTCAGCGCGTGACGATAAACAGCGCGGACGGGGTCCAGCGAGTTGCGGATCGTCGCGGGCGGGACGCCCTCGGCGGCCCAGCGATCTACGAGCGCCTGGAGGTCGCGCTTGCGGATCGCCGTCAACTTGTGCGCGCCAAGCTCGGGATCGACGCGCTTCCAGGCATAGGCGTAGGCGCGAAGCGTGGACGGCCGGTAGCTGCGGGTGCCCGTGCCCGCCTGCGCAGCCGTGAGGAACGCACTCCAGGCGTCACGCAGCGTCAGCGGCGAGTCTGCCGCCGCTGTCCCCGCCTCGATCTCCCCGAGCGCCTTGGAGCGCCACGACCGGGCTTCAGCGTGCGATCCCCAGGGTCCACGCTTGAGCTTGCCGTCCACCTTGACGGCACCCCGGTAGCGCTTGACCCCCTTACCGGTCGTCCGGGATTCGATCCCGTTGGACATCGCCATCTCAGCGACCCTGCAACGCTCGCGCTGCGTTGTCGTCCAGCCAGCGCTCAAGTTCCCGCACCGGCACCAGCACGCGGCGGCCCTTGGACACGACGCGCAAGTCTGGGATCACCTTGGCGTCCAGGAAGTCGACGGATACGCCCAGGGCGTCGGCGGCCTGCTCTCGGCTCAAGGCCAGAGCCACGGAGGGGACTTCGGTTCGCCGGGGCCGCTGGGGGAGGGCGGGCGCATCGATGAGCGGCCCGGGCGACCAGCCGTTCAGCAACGCTTCGTGCGCGGCTGTCTCCTCCCAGAACGCGTAGTCGGGATTGTCGCGGTCGATGATCTCAGCCGGGGCCGTAAGCCACGTCCATCTGGTCGGGTCGTCGTGGGGCATAGGTAGAAGCCTAGTCCCTCGGTGGGAACTCTGTGGGAACCGGATCACCGGTCTAGGACGGTTTCAGGCGGTTTCGACTCCCCCGCTCAGACGCTCAATCTCCAGCAATAGCAACGGATTTGGCGCCATTGCTGGGCGCTTGCCAGGCGTCAGGATTATGTTCGAGTCCTAGTCCGGCAGTATTTGAGAAAGCGCCTGGAAATGGGCGCTTTCTGCGTTCTGGGGCCTGTCGTCGGTTAGGCCGGTTCGTCCTCTTGTGGCGGTACGCCACCGGCTGCGTCGCGCAATTCGATCAGCTCGCGCGTGAGACGCGCCCGCGCGTCCAGGACATCAGCCTCCTCGCGGGTGGTAGGCCATGCGGGCTCGTCCAACTCAACCGCCGAGCGCAGAATCTCACCCTGCATCATGATCGCGCGGTCGGCGAGCGCGGCGATTTGCTCGCGCGTGCCGGTGCCTGCCTCCAGCGCGTCGAGGACGTGGACTGCCGCGCGGACGCGGCCGAGCTGATCGTCTTCCCACTCGCCATCGCACTCCTCCTCGACCGCGAGCACGGCCGCATCGTGTAGTGCGGGTAGTAGGTGGTCGGAGAACTGCAAGTGCCCGGCTTCAGGCGGGCTAGGGTCTTGAATGTCCATCGGGAGGCTCCGTCTCCTTGTGGGCCAAGGTGCCCGGGCCGTTCACAGCGGTCGCGGGCACCACTTGTTTGTTGATGATGCAGTCTAACAAACCCTGAGCATCCTAAACGATACCGGTATAGTGGTCGACCAACGGCTCGACGTAAAGGCTCCCGGCTGCTTTGCGTTCCGTCGAGATCATCGCTGCAAACGTCCGCCGTCTTCGCGCCGAGAAAGGACTCAGCCAAGACCAGGTAGCGGACGCGGCTGGACTCCAGACGGCGTCCTACTCGCGGGTTGAGCGAGGCGAATCGGACGACGTCATGCTCTCGACGCTTCAGAAGATCGCCACTGGCCTAGACGTGGGCGTTCTGGAGTTGCTCGACGGGATTGACACCTAGCACCTTCGTACGCGCAAAGGTTCAGGAGTTGCTACTCACGGGCGACCTCGAAAAGACATCGGGCTTTGACGCCAAGCTGGCACCCTAATCGCGGGCGCCAGCGAGGGACTTCGTATGCGGCCCCTGAAGCTTTGGACCGAGCTGACGCATTGCTGATGCGCGCCAGAGGGTCAAGGCCCGCGGGCTCTAGTCGATCAATCACTCATGGGTTATCATGAGGTCGGTCATGGCTACCAAGCGCAGCAGTAGTGACGTGAGCTTTGGTGAGCTCGTCGGGAGCGAGCTCAACACAGACGACGACTTTCGGCGTGAGTGGTTGAGGCTCGCTCCGGCTCGGCAGTTCGCGGTCATGCTGATCGGATACCGAGCCGATCACGAGCTGTCTCAGCGTGCGCTCGCTGAGAAGCTCGGGGTTTCGCAGCCGCGGGTCGCCAAGATGGAGTCGGGCGAGCAGAACCCAGACTTCGACACGATCGTCGCCACGGTCGAGCGGCTCGGGACGGAGTTCGTTCTCGATGTCGGGCCTGCGCAGTACGAAGCCAAGCTTGTGACCAAGAGCGCGAAGGCTTCGGGAGCGGTTGCGCGACACGGGAACGTGTCGGTCGTTACCGCGTCGGCCTCGCGACGCAGCAGCTGAGCGCTGAAGCGCGGCACAAGCCGTGGTGCAAAGGGCCAGGGATGGGCCGTCTGGCTCAGGTTGGCCGCAAAACGGCCGAATCAGGAGGAAGTCGTGTACGAGCTTCCGACCGCCGATCCTTCACTGCTGCCTGCCATGCGGGAGCAGGGTGGCGAGCTTGGCCGCCAGTTCGTCGACGTCTTCGTCGGCTTTCGCCTGCGCTTTCACACAGAGCGGGAGGCGTTCTCGTTCTCACAGCACTTCCGGTTTGCCTCGCCGCGGTCGGCGCTGCGCCAAGAGGGTGGGGGTGTGGTGTGGGTCGGCTTCCACGGTTGGGCGTTCGATGCCGCTGATGCGCAGATGCAGGCGGCGCTTGCGGTCCGTCACAGCGCGATCCGCGGCAAAGTCCGCCACATCCCGGCGGCGACCGACGCGGAGATGCGACCGACCGACCGGCCGCTGCTGCAGCCCGACAAGGCGCGGCGGGAGCGCGACGAACTGCTGGCCAAGATCGACGAGGCCGTGCCGCACATGTACGACACGCGCCGCACCGCACTCAGCGGGGCGAGCCCGACGTCACGGCAGATCGGTACAGGCCGGCCCGGTGGCGGAACCCCGGCCGCGGCTACGAGCGCACCGCGCCAAGATCCGCCCGCGAGCCGCGTCTCCAAGGCACCGCCGGGCTTCGACGCGGGCACTGGCACGGGCACCAAGCGCAAGCGCAGCCTCTTCGGTCGCTAGCATCATCGATGACGTGGCGCGCCTGTCAGGCTGGCTGCGGGCCGCTCCGAAGGTCGTTGCGTTATTTTCGTTCGGGCTAGACTGTTGATGCAGCCATGCCCATCAAGCCCACCGCGGACAAGCAACTACGCACCGTCAGCCAGAACCTTCAGGCTGCCGGCCGGCGGTTCAAGGACGCCGAGACCGTGACCGTCGGCGAGGTTGGGCTGACACAAAAGACCAAGCTTCCGAAGACCGCGCTGGATGCTGTCATCCAGGCCACCGCCCTGGCGGCCGAAGGCAAGCACGCACGCGTGGTCGTCGTCGAGGATGAGATCTCCACCAGCGAAGCGGCAGACATCCTCGGCGTATCGCGTCCGCATCTCATCGGTCTGCTCGACGCCGGTCAGCTGCCGTATCGCAAGAGCAGCGACAGGCCCAACGCGCATCGCTACGTGAAGACCGACGACGTCTTGGAATACCGGCGTCGGCGGGCTGAAGCCCAGGCGATGATGGACCAGTACGGCGCGATCAGCGAAGAGCTTGGCGTCTAAGTCCGTCGCGCTCATCGACGCAACAGACCTGTTGCCCCAAGACCAGCGCGACTTCATTTTCAGTCGCGCCCAGGTGATCGGACGGTTGAAGGCTCCGCTGCCCAAGGCAATGGCCTATCTCGTCAAAGCCCGCGGGTTCTCGCGCGATCACTCGCCATCGACTTAGGGAAGGATCCGGCGCTCGCGGCGTCTGTTCGGGTGGTCACTCGTCCATCGCTATCGAAGGGAACATCGCCATGGCCAGCTTTCTCTCGCCCCGCCGCACGCTCGTCCTCGCGCTCGCCGCCCTCGCCGCTGCTGTACTTACCGCGGTCCTGCTGCTTGCTGCCGGCTCGCCGGCGGACGCCGCTTCCGGCACCAAGACCGTCAAGCTCTCCGCCGACGCTTCAGGCAAGTTGAAGTTCAACAAGTCCAAGATCACCGTGACCCACGGCAAGGTCTCGTTCGTGATGAAGAACCCGAGCGGCTCGGGCAAGCCGCACGCCATCGCGGTCGAAGGCAAGCACGTCGACAAGGACGGCAAGACCGTTCAGCCCGGCGGCACGTCGAAGGTCACCGTGACCCTCAAGAAGGGCACCTACGAGTTCTACTGCCCCGTGGACGGCCACAAGGCCGCCGGCATGGAGGGCAAAATCACGGTCAAGTAGACCCGTGGGTCGGCCGAGGGGTCGCGGCCGCTAGGCCGCGGCCTGCTCGGCCCAATCGCGGTAGAGGCGCCAGTAATGGCCCTCTGCCGCGAGCAGCTCGTCGTGCGTGCCGGACTCGACGATCCGGCCGCCTTCGAGCACCACGATCCGGCCGGCCTGGCGGATGGTGCTCAATCGGTGAGCGATGACGATTGCCGTGCGGCCCGCAAGCAACCGGCGTAGGCCCTCCTCGATGATCGTCTCGGTGTGGAGGTCGACGTTCGACGTCGCCTCGTCCAAGACCAGGATCCGCGGGTCGGCGACGAGGGCGCGCGCGAAGGCCACCAACTGCCGCTGACCCGCCGACAGCTGGACACCACGCTCACCGATCTGCGTGTCGAGCCCGTGCTCTAACCGGCCCACGAACTCCCACGCACCGACAGCGCGGCACGCGCGCTCGAGCACCGCGTCGTCCACCTCGTCACCGTCGCCGACCCCGAAGGCGATGTTCTCGCGCAGCGTCCCGCTGAACAGGAAGCCCTCCTGCGGGACGATCCCCATCTGCGAGCGCAGCGAGCGCATCGTCACGTCGCGCAGGTCGACGCCGTCGACCTTGATCGCCCCCGACGTCGGGTCATAGAAGCGCGCCGCCAGCTTGGCGAACGTCGACTTGCCGGCGCCGGTCGCGCCGACCAGCGCCACGGTCTGGCCCGGCGGCACGTGCAGCGTCACGTCCTCCAGGGCGGTCTTCGTCCCCTCGGCCGTCGAGTACGCGAACGTCACGTCCTCGAACGCGATCTCTCCGCGCAGCGGCCGCGGCAGGTCCGGCGCACCCGGCTTGTCGACCAAGTCCGGCTGTTCGTCGAGCAGCCCGAAGATCTTGTCCAGTGCCGCCATGCCCGACTGGTAGGTCGTGTAGACCTGCGACAGCTGGGAGATCGGGTCAAAGAAGCCGTTGAGCGCGGCGATGAAACCGACCAGCACGCCGACCGTGACGTCGCCCTGCAAGACCTGATGGCCGCCGTAGAGCAGGATCCCGACCGTGGCGATCGCCGAGATGAACTCGACCACCGGGAAGTACGCGGCGTTCAGGTTGACCGTCGTCTGGTTGGCTGCGCGATTCTCGGCGTTGAGCACCGCGAAGCGATCCATGTGGCGTGGCTCCTGCGCAAAGGAGCGCATGACGCGAATCCCCGAGAGCGTCTCCTGCAGGTAGCCGGTGAGCTGGCCGATCGTCTCGCGCGTGCGCCGGAATGCGTCGGCCGAGGCCAGCCGGAAGGCGAGCGACCCGACGGCCATCACGGGGAAGATGATGAAGGTCAACAGCGCCAGCTCGACGTCGAACCAGAGCAAGATCGCGATCGAGCCGATGAGCGTCAGCGTCGCCTGAAAGAGCGTCGTGACCGAGTCGGTGACCATCGACTCCAGCGCCTCGACATCGTTGGTCATCCGTGAGATCAGCACGCCGGCCGGGCGCCGCTCATAGAAGCCGACGGGCATCTCCTGCAGGTGGCGGAAGATGTCCAGTCGCAGGTCCTGCAGCGCGCGCTGGCCGACCCAGTTGGTCAGGTAGGTCTGGATGTAGGACGTGCCCCAGACCACGAGCGCGCTGACGATGAAGAGCACGACGATGACGTCCAGCGCGCCGAGGTCGCCCTTGATGATGCCCTGATCGATCGCTTGCTTGGCCAGCGGCGCGGGCGCCAGCGCGGCGGCCGTTCCGAGGACCAAGGCCACGAACATGAAGGCCGTGCGCGTGCGATACGGCCGCAGCAGCTCGATGATGCCGCGCAGCTTGCGTCCCCGCCCGCCGGTCTCGCGCAGGCGGCGGCGCAGATCGTCGCGGCGGCTGAGGCCCGCAGCCTGCTCGGCTCTCATAGTCCTGCCACCTCCCGCTCGACGGGGTTGCGGTTCAGGAAAACCTGATCCGGCAGGCCCTTCTCGACGATCTCGGCGTACAGCGGTGAGACCTCCAGCAGCTCATCGTGCGTGCCCTCAGCGGCGATTCGCCCGTCTTCCACGACGACGATCCGGTCGGCCAGCGCGATCGTGCTCAGCCGGTGGGCGATGATGAAGGTCGTGCGCCCGGCCATCGCCTCGCGCAGCGCCTCCTTGATCGCCTGCTCGGTGGAAGCATCGACCGCGGAGGTCGCGTCGTCGAGGACCAGGACGCGCGGGTCGGCCAGCAGCGCACGGGCGATCGCGACGCGCTGGCGCTGGCCGCCGCTCAGCGTCAGCCCGCGCTCACCGACGCGGGTCGCATAGCCGTCGGGCAGCGCCGCGATGAAGTCGTGGGCCTGAGCGCGCCGCGCCGCCAGCTCGATGTCCTCCATCGACACGTGCTCGGTACCGCCGCGCGCGTAGGCGATGTTGTCGGCGATGGTGGTGGAGAACAGGAACGGCGCGTCGTCGACGACCGCGATCGCCTGGCGCAGCTCCACCGGGTCGACGTCACGCACGTCGGCGCCGTCGATGACCACCGCGCCTGCGGTGACGTCGTAGAGCCGCGGGAGCAGGGCCACCAACGTGGTCTTGCCCGAACCCGTCGCGCCGACCAGCGCGACCGTCGTGCCCTCCGGCACATCCAGCGAGATGTCATGCAGTGCGTGCTCGGGCGCGCCTTCGTAGCCGAAGGAGACCTCGCGCAGCTCGACATGGCCATTACCTTCGGGTAGGGCAACCGGCGCCGCCGGGGCGGCGATCGCTGCGCGCCGGTCGAGCAGCTCGAAGATGCGCGCACCCGATGCCGTTGCGCGCTGAGCCAGCCCGAGCGACATGCCCAGCGAGCGCATCGGCCCCAACAACATGAGCAAGTAGGTGTAGAACGCGGTGAAGTCGCCGAGCGTCATGTGGCCGCTGACGACGCGGCGCCCACCGAGCAGCAGCACGCAGGCCAAGCCGATTTGGGGCAGGAAGCCGATCAGCGGCTGGTAGAAGGCGCTCAGCTTCGTCGCGATCATCTCCTGATCAAAGACGCGCCCCGTCGAGCGGGCGAAGCGCTCCAGCTGACGGTCTTCACGCGCGAAGGCCTTGACGACGCGCACGCCGCCGATCGACTCCTCCGCGTCGGCGGTCAGCTCGGCGATGCGTTGCTGGACCGCCTGCTGGGCGGGCCGGGCACGGCGGCCGTAGCGGGCGGCGATCACCACGACGAAGGGGACCGGCACGAGCGACACCGCCGCCAGCAGCGGATCGACCAGGAACATCGCGACGGCGGCGAGCACGATCGTCAGCGCCGATTGCATGATCAGCACGAGCCCGTAGCCGAGGAAGAAGCGCACGGCCTGCAGATCGACGGTCGCGCGCGACATCAGCTGGCCGGTCTGCTGACGATCGAAGAAGGCGAGCTCGAGCGAGAGCAGATGGGTGTAGAGCCGCTGGCGCAGGTCGTACTCGACGCCGAGCGAGACCCGCCCGGCGACGAGACGTCGTGCCACGGTCAGCAGCAGCCGCCCGACACCAGCAGCGACGATGAGGATCCCGAGCCGGTTGAGGTCGGAGCTGTCGCCTGCACGGATCTGGTCGATCGCCCGGCCGGTGAGCCAGGGAATGACGACCGTCATCCCCATTGCGACAGCGGCGAGGATGCCCGAAAGGGCCACACCGCGGCGGTAGGGCGCCAGGAAGCCGAGGAGTCTGCGGAAGATCGCCAAGGCCCGTTATTGTAGTTGCACAGGAAACAAACCTGCCGGCCGCGCGGTTGGACGCCCTGCGGGCCTGCGATCCTCAACGCCGGATGGAGTCACCGCGATTCGGCCTGTGCGACAGCTGCGCGCATCAGAAGCTCATCAAGAGCGGGCGCGGCTCAGCGTTCTCGATGTGCCGCCTCGGCCTCAAGGACCCTGACTGGCCCAAGTACCCGCGGATGCCTGTCCTGCAGTGCTCGCGCTACGAGCGCCGCGGCGGATCGTCCTAGATGCGCGGAATGCCCAAGACCATGTGCGGTGCGGCTGCAGCGTCAGACGGCAGGGCCGCGATCGTGACTTCCGCGGTGTCGCGGAACTCGAGCTCGCCCTTGCACTTGGGGCACGACCCCAGGATGCGGAGGCCGTCGGCCATGGCCGGGGTGTTCCAGGTGAATTCGCAGCCGGTGCAGCGCACGGCGAAATCGTCGCTCATCTCCGAGCGCATCGGCCGATCGGGCGCCGGGCTCAATCGGCCGTTCGTCCAAGTTCTTGATCGATCGCGCGAGGTCCGGACCGCCGCCGACGATGCTGAGCGGTTGCACCGGATACGGTGGGCGCACTTGATGTCAGGCCGTGTTCTCCTTGTCCTCATTGGGTCGCTGGCCCTTGCGGGGTTCGGGGTGCAACCCGCCGCGGCGTTGACGACGAAGCCGTGCGCCAAAGCCACCTCTTTCCGGTGTGGAACATTGGTGGTCCCGCTCGATCGCACCGGGAAGGTACCCGGCACCGTCGAGCTGGCGGTGGCCGTCGAGCGTCCGCGCAAGGGTGCCGACGGCTTCCTGCTGGCGCTGTCGGGTGGGCCTGGACAACCCTCGGTGGCCTTCGCCGACTCCTTCCGCGCGTCGCTGGCGCCCGCGTTGGCGCACCGGCGCCTGGTGTTGCTCGACCAGCGCGGCACCGGCGCGTCGGGCGCGCTGCGCTGCGCGCCGCTGCAAACGCTCGGCTCGCTGGACGTCGTCAACACCAACATCGTCGAGGGGTGTGCCAGTGCGCTGGGCCCGGCGCGCCAGTTCTACGCGACGACCGACTCGGTGGCCGACATCGAGGTGCTGCGTCAGGCGGTCGGCGCACCGAAGCTCGCGTTGATGGGCGTCAGCTACGGCACCTACGTCGCGGCGCAGTACGCACAGCAGTTCCCGGCGAGCACCGAGGCGCTGATCCTCGACTCGGTCGTCGGTCCCGACGGCATCGATGCCTACTTCTTGGACACCTTCGGGCGGCTGCCGCGCGTGCTGGCCGAGCAGTGTGCGGCAGATCGCTGCCGCCAGGCGACCAAGGATCCGGTCGCCGACCTCGGCGTCGTGGCGCGCAAGCTGGCTGTAGCGCCACTGCGCGGCAAGGTCCCAGACCTGCACGGCGCGCTGCACGAGACGGCGATCCACGACGAATCCGAGCTGCTGTTGATCATCATGTCGGGTGATCTCAACCCGTTCCTGCAGGCGGCGTTGCCGGGCGCGATCGGCGCGGCCGGCGCCGGCGACGCGGCACCGCTGCTGCGGCTGCGGCGCCTGGCGCAGGGGCCGGCGGTGCCGGCAACCGAGCTCAGCGCGACGCTCAACGTCGCCACGACGTGTGCTGACGTCAAGCTCCCCTACACCTTGCTCACGCCGTACCCCGATCGCTGGACGCTGTGGCGCCATGGGGTGGACGGCGTGCCCGACAGTGCCTTCGCGCCGTTCAGTCGCGGGTCGGTGATCGACACGTCGCTGGCCCACGACTGCCTGCGCTGGCCGTTGGGCGACACACCGGCGGCGCCCTCGACCGCGCCGCTGCCCGACGTCCCGGCGCTCCTGCTCAGCGGCCGCCTCGACACGCGCACGCCGCTGGAGAACTCCGAGGAGCTGCTGGGGCAGCTGCCGCATGGGCAGTTGCTGACCGTGGCGGGCACCGGCCACGATGTCCTGGACTCCGACATCACTGGCTGCGCCGCGCGGGCGCTCGAGCGCTTTGCCGACGGCCGGCAGATCGGCACGCCGTGTGCGGGGCAAGACAACGCGGTGGGCGTGCTCGCGCGGCCGGCGACGTCGATCGCCGCCTACCGTCGCGCACCTGGCGTGGCCGGCGATCGCGGACGGCTGCTCTTCGCGGCTCTGGACACAGTCGTCGACGCCCAGGTCTCGGCGCTGCAGACGCTCTATGCCGGCTACTCCCGCCTGCAGGGAGGTGGGCTGCGCGGTGGACGCTTCTCAGCCTCGTCGGACGGTGCACGCCTGCGGCTGCATCGCTACGAGCTGGTGCCGGGCCTGCGCCTCAGCGGCACGCTGCGCGCGTCCGAGAGCAAGGACGCCGGGACGCTGACCGTTGACGGGCCCGGGCGCCAGGACGGCACGCTGCACATCGGCGCCAAGGGCGTGGTGACGGGGCGCCTCGGCGGGCGCGCGGTGCGCTACGCGCCGCGCACCCACAGCGCCGCGACGGCGCGTGGGTCCGGGCGTGTCCCGGCAGCGGTGCGGCTGCCGAGCCGGGCGATGGTCGCGCGGCGGCTCGCGTTGGGCCGGACGCGCGGGCGCTGACCCCGCTGCCTACACCGCCGCGATCTCGACCCGCAGCCGCTCGATCATCACGTCCAGTCGCCGCGACACGTCCAGCGCCGGGACGCGCAGCGCCTCGGCGACCTCGGCCACCGGCGTGCCGTCGATGACCATCGCGAGGATCGGCAGGTCTTCGGGGTCGACACGCTGGCCGGCTGACTCCAGGAGCTCGCGTGGAACCGGCGGCAGGACGCGGTCGCCGCGGGCGACGGCACGTAGCGCGTCAAAGAGCTCCGGTGCCGGTGCGCTCTTGTTCAACAAGCCGTCGGCGCCGGCGAGGATCGCGGGGACGACCATCGCGCTGTCGGCGTAGGCGGAGTACAACAGGATCCCGGGGGCCGGAACCTCGCGCTTGAGCCGCTTGCAGAGCTTCAGCCCGTCAGCCCCTGGCAAGTGATAGTCCAACAGGATGACGTCGGGCTTGGTGCGCATCAGCGCCGGTCCGAGATCGGTCTCCGAGGACGCGGTGCCGAGCACAGTGATGCCGGGCTCGGCGCGGAGCACCGCGGTCAGCCCTGCGCGCATGGCGGGGTGGTCGTCGACGATGAGCAGGCGGATCATGGGGAACCTCCGGGGTGGGGGAGAGCGAGGGCGACGGCCGTGCCGCGCCCTCCGGGTCCGGGACCGATGTGCAGTTGTGCGCCGATCGTCTCTGCGCGGCCGTGCATCGAGCGCAGCCCGTGGCCGCCCGGGCGCGGCTCGGCGGGCATGCCGATGCCGTCGTCGGCGATGGTGAGCGTTATCGCGTCGGGCGCGCCGTCCAGCGTCACCGAGATCGCCGAGCAGCCGGCGTGGCGGACGGCGTTGGTCAGCGCCTCAGCCGCGATGCGGTAGGTGTGGGCCGCGACCAGCGGCGGCAGCGCGGGCAGCCGGCCGATGACGTCGATGCGCGCTACGCCGGTCTGCGACAGCTCGGCCGCGCGCTCGCGCAACAGCACGTCGACCGGCCGGCCATCCAGCGGCGTGCGCAGCTCGGCGACGCTGGTCTCCATGTCGCTGGTTGCGGCCCGCAGCTCGCCAACGGCGCCGTCGAGCAGCTGCCGACTCGGCCCATCGGCGACCGCGCCGTCGAGCGCGGTGAGCATCAGATGCGCGGCGTGGACACGCTGCTTGGCGGAGTCGTGCAGTTCCCACGCGATGCGCTGCCGCTCGGCCTGCAGCGCTAGGCGCTCGGACTGGCCACGGGCGGTGCGCAGCCGCTCCAGCAGGAGGCTGGAGTAGGAGAGCGTCGCGGTGATGAGGACCGGGACGAAGAGATGCGTCGCCAGCGTCTCCAATCTGATGGTGTTGGTCAGCGTGTCGTCGGGGAGCTGGTTGGTGAGCAGGGCGACGATGCCGTAGGCCGCCGAGAAGCACACGCCCCAGGCGACCGCGCGGCGCCACGGCAGCGCGGTCGCGGGCAGGATGAGCGTGGTCAGCGCGAAGACGTAGAACGGGCTGCGCCAGTCGCCGCCGGCGAGCACGAGGCCAAGGGCCGCGAAGCCGTCGAGGGCCCAGATCACGGTGGCGTGCGGGCTGTCCTGGGTCTGACGCAGGAGCAGCAGGCTGAGTGGCGTCCACAGGAGCGTGATGAGCGCCAGCAGGGGGTCGTGGTGCGTGACGCTGTGGGCAAGCAGGAGCGCGATCGCGAGCACCGTGCCGAGCGCACGGGTCATCGTCAGCAGCGCGAACCAGCGGGGCGGGCCACGCAGGACCGCCAGCGTCCTGGGGTCGCGTCGTCTGCTGGGCACGGCTTGACCCTGGCAGGTGGACCTCAAGGGTTCCTGAATGCGGGGTGAAAGGTCAGCGGAGCGTCGAGATCCCTTGGCTTCGTGGTTCGGGGTGGGGTGGGTGGACCGGTGCGCGTCATGGGTTGGACGGCGCTCCGAGGTGGGCCTGTTTGGGGACGCACGATGGCCGCAGACAGGCCCACCTCTCGCGAGGTGCTGCGATCGGGTCGAGGTGGGCCTGTTTCGCGACGCATACCGGCCCCAAACAGGCCCACCCTCCCCGAGGCCAAGGCGGACGACCAGCTAACGCCACAGCACTGATCCCGCTCGATCCCTCGGTGACGACAGACCACGCCAGGCAGCATGACCAAACGCTTGCGCGGAACGCCCGAGCAGATGCGCAAACCCAGCGCTCGCAACAAACAGGTCCGCCCCGCGGCCAGCGTCCCACGACGTCAGTCTTGGGCGGTCCGCTGCCCGTCTCTTCCAGATGCAGGCGGGTGAAACGCACGCATCGCGTAGAACTAGCTCGGCTGCTCGGCCTCAAAGCGACCTGTGGCCTCACGATTGCGCTCGTATCGCCGGTTGACCGGAAACGGTGGCAACCAGGACTCGCGGCGGACGATCCAGTTCTCGTAGGTCGGCGTCAGCTGGTCGGGGGCATCCAGAGACCCGACGCTCACTTCGATTTCATCGGCGGTGCGGGCGAAGACGCCGGAGCCGCAGCGGGGACAGAAGAACCGTCCGTCGTACTCCCGTGTCTCGCCGTCGATCGCCACCGCGTCCTGACCGAAGATCGCGGAAACGTGAAACAGGGCCCCGTGGTGCTTGCGGCAGTCGAGGCAGTGACAAATGCCCACTCGGTATGGGAGACCCGACGCCACAATCCGGACGCTCCCGCACAGGCAACCGCCGGTGAATCGTTCCACGCTCCGTCTCCTCCAAGATCAGCGGATACGACGGTGACCTACCCGCCTCAGCCCTGCTCAGCCAAGCGAGCCTGCAGGTTTTCGCGCCGCTCCTGCAGCTCCTGCTCCAGCTTGGCAATCTCTGCCCGGCGGCGGGCGAGCAACTCCAGCTGTCGGTCAACATGCCCGAGCGCCTGATCGAGGATCTCGCGGCGGCGATCACGGTCAGGGTTGCCGTGGCGCCACTCCGCGCGCAACACCCCACGCGCCTCCTCGACCTCGAGCAGCTCCTTCAACTCGTCGAGGCTCACGCCGAGCAGGGCTTTGAGCCGCAGCGCCTCGCGCAAGCGCTCGACGTCGGCGTCGGCGTACACGCGGTGCTGTCCGGCCTCGCGCTCCTCGCCGCCGGTGAGCAGCCCGATCTCCTCGTAGTAGCGGATCGTCCGCGTGGTCGTGCCGACGAGCTTGGCGACCTCGCCGATGCGCAACGTGCCCGCGGTCGTCTGGACGCTCATGCGGCAACCCGCAGCGCATCAGCCTGCGCCTGTGCCTCCCGCGTCGGCCGCAACAGCGACACACCCGCGCCAAACATCGCCGTCGCAGCCAGCACCCACAAGGCGACATGCATGTTGTGGATGAACGGCGCCAGCGCCGCGTCCGACAACCCGGTGCTCACGCCCGAGAAGATCGACAACAGGACCTTGGTCGGCACCGCCGCCGTCACGATCGCCAGCACGAACGCGATCGAGAGGACCGAGCCGGTGTTCTGCAACATCATCCGCGTGCCGCCCGCGATGCCGCGCCGGTGCGCGGGCACCGAGCCCATCATCGCGGCGGTGTTCGGGGAGTTGAACATGCCCGAGCCCAGTCCGTTGATCAGCAGCCACGTGGCCGTCAGCCAATAAGACGACCCGGTGCCCAGCGTCGTCATACCGATCAGGCCGATCGCGCTGACGACCATCCCGGCCGCCGCGAGCGCGCGGGCGCCGTGGCGGTCGGCATAAGCGCCGGCCAGCGGGGAGGAGATCAGCATTCCCAGGGCGAGCGGCGCGAGCTTGACGCCGGCTACGATCGGGTCGTCGCCCAGCGCGCCCTGGAAGTACAGGACGAACACGAAGGTCAGCGCGAAGCGCGAGAGGCCGGCCAGGAAGGCGGCGCCGGTGGCGGCAGCGAAGCCGCGGTCGGAGAACAGCGTGAGGTGGAGCATCGGTGACTGCGCGTGGCGCTCGATCACCAGGAAGGCCGGGAGCAGGACGGCGGCGGCCGCGAGCGCGACGATCGTGTGCGTGTCGTTCCAGCTAACGATCCCACCGCGCGAGATCCCGTAGGTCAGGCCGGTGAGGCCCACAACGAAGGTGATGGTCCCCGGCCAATCGAAGCGGTGATTGACCTCCGGCCGGACGAGCTCGCGCAGGACGAATGCCGCCCACAGCGAGCCGAGGATCCCGAACGGCACGTTGAACCAGAAGACCCAATGCCAGGAGATCTCGACCAGCGCTCCGCCAAGCACCGGCCCGAGGACGAGGCCGACGCCCGCGACCATGACGTTGGTGCCCATCGCGACGCCGAGCTGCTCGCGCGGAAAGGCGTCGGTGACCAGCGCGCTTGCGTTGGCGAACAACAACGCGCCGCCGATGCCTTGCACGATCCGCCAGAGGATCAGGTCGGTGCCGCCGGTGGCAAAGCCCGCGCCCAGCGAGGCGAGGGTGAAGACGACAAAGCCGGCGACGAAGGCGCGTTTGCGGCCGAAGAGGTCGCTGAGGCGACCGAAGGTCAGCACGAGCACCGTCGAAGCGATCATGAACGCGAGGATCACCCAGACGAGCGTGAGGAGCCCGACACCAAGGGCCTTCTCGAGATCGGGCAGCGCGATCACCAGCGTGCCGGAGTTGACGGTCGCCAAGAGCATGCCCAGGCTGGTGCAACTCAGGGCCCACCACTTGTAGTGCTCGTGGTCGGCATCGACACCGAGGCGACGGCGGGGAGCGGAGGAGACGGGGCGGGCTTCAGACATCACAGGCTTTCGAGATCGCGTTCAACCTCTATCTTACGTGAACGTCAAGTTAGCGCGGGTGCGGTTGTCCGCACCCCGGGTGGTGACCAGGGGGAACCCTGATGCGACCGCTGGCGAGGGAGTCCAGGATCAGCGTCAGTTCCCCACCCCGTCTCCCCGAAGGACTCCCCTTGATCGCCTCCGCTCGTCCCGCTACCGCGCTGGACATCCTCCGCTCGCAGTTCACCGGCAATCTGCACGCTCCCGGCGACGCCGGTTACGACGACGCCCGCGCGGCGTGGAACCTCATGGCCGACCAGCGCCCGGTCTTGGTCGCCGAGCCGCGCACGGCCGACGACATCGCGGCCGTCGTGCGCTTCGCCCGCCAGGAGCGGCTGCGCGTCGCGCCGCAGGGCACCGGCCACAACGCCACCGCCCGTGCCGGCGTCGACGAGTCGATCCTGCTCAACACGCGCTTGATGCGCGGCGTCGAGATCGACTTCGAGCGCCGCAGCGCGCGGGTCGAGGCCGGCGCGCTCTGCGCCGATCTGACAGCGCCGGCCTCCGAGCTCGGCCTCGCGGCGCTGGCGGGCTCGTCGCCCGATGTCGGCCTCGTCGGCTACACGCTCGGCGGCGGCATGGGCTGGCTGGCACGCGCCTTCGGCTTGTGCTGTAACTCGGTCTTGTCCTTCGACGTCGTCACCGGCGACGGCGAGCAGCTGCACATCGACGCCGAGCACCACCCGGAGCTGTTCTGGGCGCTGCGCGGCGGCACGGGCAGCCCGGCCGTCATCACCCACATGGAGCTGCAGCTGATCCCGACGCCCGAGCTCTACGCCGGCGCGATGCTGTGGCCGTGGGAGCGCGCCGCCGAGGTCCTGCACGCCTGGCGCGCGTGGACGCGGGACGCGCCCGAGACGGCCACGACGTCGGCGCGCATCGTCCAGGTCCCGCCGCTTCCGGACGTCCCGGAGCTGCTGCGCGGCCGTCAGTTCGTCGTCATCGACGGCGCCGTGCTCGGCTCCGACGCCTATGCCAACGAGGTGCTCGCCCCGCTGCGCGCGCTGGAGCCCGAGATCGACATGTTCGCCGTCGCACCGCCCGCGGCGCTCAGCCATCTGCACATGGATCCCGAGCATCCGGTGCCGGGCATCGGGGACCACGCGCTGCTGCGCGACGTGACGCCGGAGCTGATCGACGCCCTGGTCGAGGCCGCCGGACACCGGTCCGGCTCGTCGCTGACGGTGGTCGAGCTGCGCCACCTCGGTGGCGCGCTGTCGCGGGTGCCGGCGGGCGCGGGTGCCCGCTCGCGCATCGACGCGCCCTACGTCTACTTCGCCGTTGGTGTGCCGATGACGCCGGAGCTCGGCGCGGCGATCCCGGCCAAGCTGGCGCAGCTGCGCGGCGTGCTTGCCCCGTGCAAGGCCGATGGCGCCTACCTTAATTTCGCCGAGCACCCCACCGACGTCAGCACCGCGTTCGAGGGCGACACCTTCCGCGCGCTGCAGGCCGTCAAGGCCACCTACGACCCCAACAACACGATCCACGCCAACCACGAAGTCCAGCCGGCCTAGGCGACCAACCTGGTGTACAACCGATCCAGCACCGCCTGTGGGTCGTCGCACAGGCCGGTGTGGATCGGGGATGGCTGGACGATCGTCGACGATGCCGCGGTGAGCCAGCCGAAGCGCTCGGACTGCGGCATCGCGGCGATCGCGCCGCCGTCGGGGTCGCCGGCGGCGACGCGGGCCATGCCGTCGAGGTGGCGGCGGATGGCGTCGACGTCGAGATCGGGTGAGAACGCGCGCAGACGCGCCTCGTCGACCAGCACGCGCGCCGCGAGGAACTGACGGCGGCGGCAGTAGACGACGACGCCGACGTTCAGCGACTCGCCGCGCTCGACGCTGGGGACGACCCGCCAGATCGCGTACTGGAAGGCGTCATCAGGCGCGGGCACGGCGGGCCTCCTCGGCCTCGGCGGCAAACCCGCGCGGTCCGGCGAGGCGCGCCACGAAGTAGTCCACGTAGATCTCGCGCGCGAGCGTCGCGTCATCCCCGAGCCAGTCGTCGGGCACGGCGTTGACGATGCGCTCCAGCGTTGCGCGATCGAGCCGCGGCGCTAGCCGCTCGTCGGCCTCGGTGATCGAGCCCGCGAACGGCAGCAGGACGTGGTCGGCGATCAGCGCGAACGCGGCCTCGGCGGCACCCTCCGGCCACGTCGCGGCGTGATGGCGATACAGCGCGGCGCCGTGGTCGATCAGCCACAGCTCACCGTGCCAGATCAACATGTTGGGGTTGCGCGGCGTGCGGTCGACGTTGGCGCTCAACGCGTCGAGCCAGACGATTGCGGCGGACAGCTCCTCGGTCACGCCGACCGGCGCGGCGGGGGAGAACGGCAGCGCGCCCGGAAGGAAGTCCAGCGCGGCGTTGCTGCCGCCGCTGGCTTCCACGAGCTCCTGGATCTCGGGGTCCGGCTCGGCGGCCGCGAGCAGCGGATCGACCTCGACGAGCACGATCTCGGGCACGCGCAGGCCCAGCGCGCGGGCGACCTCACCGACGATCACCTCGGCGATCAGCGCCTTGAGCCCCTGCCCGGCGCCGCGGAACTTCACGACGTACAAGCCGTCGTCGTCGGCCTCCACGAGGCCGGGCATCGAGCCGCCCTCGCGCAGCGGCGTGACGTAGCGCGTGGCGCGCACGGTGCGCAGCGCGGAGGTCGTGGGGTCGGCCATCGAGCGCGGACGCTAACGATGTTGGCCGCTACGGTCCTGCGGACCCGTGTGGTTCGGCGCCGACAACATGGTCCTGACGGTGGCCCAGGCCACCTGCGTCGCGCTGCCTGCTGCGGGGGTCCCGTACGTGTTGCAGCGCTTCCGCGGTGGTGCGTGGGCCCTGGTCCTGCCGTTGTGCATCGTCATGGTGATCGTGGCGATCAACGAGATCCCGCGCAGCGCCGATCTCCTCACGTGGGTCGCGCTCCTGCTGATCCCACCCGGCTGCGCGCTGGCGCTTGGCTGGGCGATGCGCGGCGCGCGCTGGTGGCTGGCGCCGCTCGCCATCCCGCTACTCGCGCTGGCATGGGCCGACCAGGAGAGCAGGATCGGCGAGCTCGCGACGATCCTGCTGATCGTCGGCTCCTGCGTCACGCTCGGCCGTCTGCTCGCCGGTGCTGCGCCGCTGATCCTGCTCAAGCTCGGGCTGATCGCGATGGCGGTCTCCGACGCGATCCTCGTCTTCGGCAACACGCTCCAAGCGCCAAACGCGGTGCTGGTCGCCGCTGAGCCTGGCGCCGGCCTACCGCAGCTGCAGTCGGCGAGCTTTCACTACGCGGGCATGGGTTACGGCGACTTCTTCGCCGCCGCGGTGCTCGGCGGGATCCTCGCGGCGCAGAAGCGGCCGCAGCTCGTGCCGATGCTCGCGCTCCTGGTTGTCTCGTTCGCCTGGGATCAGCTGTTTTTGGTCGTCGACACCCTGCCGGCGACGGTGCCGCCGGCGATCGTGCTGGTCGGCGTCGAGCTATGGGCACAGCTCCAACGGCGCGGGGATCTAGAGCAGTGCGCAGATGCGCGCGGCTGACAGCTCACCCTTGGGGATGAAGCCGTTGGCGCCGCTGCGACCGACGAGCGGGCCGAACTCGCGCGGATCGCGGCTGGAGGTCAACACGACCTTCGGCGCCGCGTGATCGAGGCAGATGCGCGACGCGACGTCGAAGCCGTCGAGGTCGGGCAAGTTGATGTCCAACAGCACGATGTCCGGCGAGAGCTCCGAGGTCGCGGCAAGGCCGCTGGCGCCGTCCTCGGCCTCGCCGACGACGTCAAAGCCCTCGTGCTCGAGGAGCAGGCGAGCAGCTGAGCGAAAGCTTGGATGGTCGTCGACGATGAGGAGCTTCATGGACACACTTCAAGCGTGCCCATCGGCGGCGCTTTCCAACGTGGGGTTAACACCACACGTCCGCGTGGATGCCCGATCAGTGTGCTGAGAGCTACCGCTCCCGCATGGCCGATGGCAGTACGAGCGCCAGCTGGCAGCACGATCGGGTGCGCGGGTGTAACGGAAAGGCGACCGGCGCAGACGCAGGGTCGTGCGCGCTTTGATCGAGGGAACGACATGCTGATTCTGATCCTTCTCAGCGCGCTGATCGGCGCCGGCACGGCCCTCAGCCCGTGCGCGTTGCCAGTCCTTCCGGCGCTGCTGTCGGCGGGTGCGGCGGGCGGTCGGCGACGGCCATTGGCGATCGTCCTGGGGTTGTCGCTGACGTTCTTGCTGTCGATCATCGGCGGCGGCGAGCTGCTGCGGCATCTCGGCCTTGGCGGAACGACGTTGCGCAACGTTGGGATCGCAGTGCTCCTCATCGCCGGCATCGCGGCGATCGTTCCGTCCGTCGCGCAGCGCTTGGAGCGCCCGCTGGCGGCATTGAGCCGGCTCGGCCCGCGGCGCGCGGGTGACGGCTTCTGGTCGGGCTTGGTTGTTGGCGGTGCGCTCGGCTTCGTCTACGCGCCGTGCGCTGGGCCGGTGCTGGCCGCGGTCGTGTCGGTCTCGGCGGTGACGGGGCGGACGGTCGCCGTCGCATTGGCCTACGTCGCGGGCTCGGCGCTCGTGCTCGGGGCGATCGCGCTAGGCGGCCGGCGCGTGCTGGAGCCGCTGCGCCGCGCCGGGCCATTGCGCGTGCAGCGAGCACTCGGCGCGGTGATGCTGGCGACCGCGCTGGCGTTCGTCGTTGGCCTCGACACGCGCTTTGAGACCGCGCTGGCGCGTCACACGTCCTCGGCCACGCTGACCGGGGGGCTGGAGTCCTCGGGTGCGGTCAAGGATCGCTTGCGCGACCTGCGCGGCGCGCCGAAGTTCGACTCCGACAGTGCGCGTGCCAAGGCGCAGGTCCGGTCGGGGCGGGCGGGACCGCGATCTTCGCTGCCGGTCCTCGGCGCCGCGCCCGAATTCACCGGCACGCAGCGCTGGTTCAACGCACGGCCCTCGTCGCTGAAGGCGCTGCGCGGCCGCGTCGTGCTGATCGACTTCTGGACCTACACCTGCATCAACTGCCTGCGCACGCTGCCCTACCTGGAGGCGTGGGACCGGCGCTATCGGTCAGCGGGCCTGACGATCATCGGCGTCCACGCGCCGGAGTTTGCCTTCGAGCATGATGCCGGCAACGTCGGGCGCGCCATCGCGACCAACCACATCAAGTACCCGGTCGTCCAAGACAATGACCTTGCCACCTGGAACGCCTACGGCAACCAGTACTGGCCGGCCGAGTATCTGATTGATGCTGAGGGCCAGGTGCGCGAGACGCACTTCGGCGAGGGCGACTACGGCAAGTCGGAGTCGGCAATCCGCTCGTTGCTGGCCGAGCGCGGAGCGAAGATCAGCGCTGCCCGGGCGCGTCCGACGGGCATCACGCCGGTGGGGCTGCAGGCCACGCCGGAGACCTACGTCGGCGCCGCTCGCGCGCAGGGCTTCGTGGGGACCGCCCCCAAGTCCGGGACCAATACCTACAAGCTGCCGGGCAGCGCGCCGCCGCTCAACGGCTTCGCGCTGGGCGGCACGTGGAAGATCGGCGACGAGCCCGCGACCGCCCAAGCCGGCGCGACGCTCGCGGCGACCGTCCAGGCCCGATTTGTCTATCTGGTGCTGAGCCCGCCCTCGGCCTCACACCCGGGCGCCGTCGACGTCAGCGTCGACGGCAAGGCCCCACAGCGGATCACCGTCGACACACAGCGCCTCTACACGCTCGCGTCGTTTCCGACCTCCGGCCGCCACGGGCTCAAGCTCACGTTCTCACCAGGAACCTCGGCCTACGCCTTCACCTTCGGATAATCGAACTCTCAGGCTCCCTTAAGGCCCGTAGGCGATGCTGCCGCGATGAAGGTCAAGCGCTATGTCCTGGTGTCCGCAGCTGTCCTCGCCGTCGGAGCGGGCGGAGGAGCTGCCATCGCGGCCTCGGGAGGTGACGAGGATCGCCAGAAAGCCGAGCAGTCGGTACTCGCCGACGCGGCCAAGCGGCTGAACGTCACGCCCGAAGCACTGCGCTCCGCACTCGGCGCGGCGCAAGACAGTCAGCTCGACCAGGCCGTCAAGGACGGCAAGCTCACCCAAGAGCAGGCCGACGCGATCAAGGCGCATCGCAAGCAAGAGGGCACGGTGCTCGGTGGTCCCGGCATCGGCGGCCCGCACGGCGGTCCCGGCGGTCCTGGCGGTCCGGGCTTCGGCCGCGGCGGCCCGGGACTGCGCTTCAAGATCGGCCCCGGCGGCGCGCTGGACGCGGCCGCATCAGCGCTCGGCCTCAAGCGCGAGGACCTGATCTCCAAGCTGCGCGACGGCAAGTCGATCGCCGACGTCGCCAAGGACCAGAACAAGAGCGTCGACGACGTCAAGAAGGCCATCACCGACGGCGTCACCAAAGAGCTCGACCAGGCCGTGACCGACAAGAAGCTCACCGGCGATCAGCGCGACAAGATCCTCAAGGAGCTCAGCGAGCACCTCGATGACCTGGTCAACCGGACGCCTCCGGCGGGCGCTCTGCGCTTCGACAAGGGCGGCCATCCGGCCGGCCCGCTTCATCCCTGACGCTACGCTCGCAGTTCGCCATCACACTTCGCAGGAGGTTCCTGGGCGTTTCCCAGGAACCTCTGAGGAAGTGCGTCGACACTGAAGAGCGTGATGACCACCGCCACGCCAGAGAGCCACCGCGTCCTCGTCGTCGACGACGAGCCCAACATCGCTGACGTCATCTCGATGGCGCTGCGTTTCCAGGGCTTCACCGTCGAGTCTGCCGGTGACGGTCGCACTGCCCTGGAGGCAGTCGCGTCGTTCAAGCCTGATCTGCTCGTCCTCGACGTGATGCTCCCCGACATGGAGGGCTTTGAGATCGCGCGCCGCCTCAACGCCGATCGTGTGCAGGTGCCGATCATCTTCCTCACCGCTCGTGACGCCACCGAGGACAAGGTCCGCGGCCTCACGATGGGCGGCGACGACTACGTGACCAAGCCCTTCAGCTTGGAGGAGCTCGTCGCGCGCATCCGCACGATCCTGCGCCGCGCGGGCCTTTCACAGCCCGAGACGAGCCGGCTTGTCTTCGAAGACCTGGAGCTCGATGAGGACACGCGCGAGGTCACCCGCAACGGCGAGCTGGTCGAGCTGACCAACACCGAGTATCGGCTGCTGCGCTACCTGATGCTCAACCCGCGCCGCGTGCTGACGCGCGCGCAGATCCTCGACCAGGTCTGGGACTACGACTTCGGCGGCGACGCCCGCGTGCTCGAGACCTACATCTCGTATTTGCGCAAGAAGATCGACCGGCACGGCTCGCCGCTGATCCACACGGCGCGCGGCGTCGGCTACGCGCTGCGGGGGCCGAGGGCCTAGCGCCGGGGCGGGCGGGATCATGTCTCTTCGTACCCGGCTCGTCGCAGGGCTCCTCCTCCTGGCCGCCGTCGGTCTCGTGCTGCTCGCCGGGGTCACCTACGCCGAGCAGCGCCACTTTCTCTATGACCGTGTCGACCAGCAGGCCAAGGCCGCGACCGAGCGGATGCCCTTCGGCGGCCAGCCGCCGCGGGGTCCCGGCTTCGGCGGTGGCTACGGGCCGCCCGGGCGTGGGGGACTGGGCGGCGGGGATCGCGCGCCCGCCGGGCCGGCCGGAGGCACGTGGACCTTCACGCAGGATGCGGCCGGGACGACCTCTGACGAGGACTGCTTGTCGACCTGTTACTCGACCGCCGCACCGACGCTGCCCAAGAAGCTTGAGGCGTCCACGATCACCACGATCGAGGCCGCCAACACCGACACGCGCTATCGCGTGGCGACATCGCCGCGTGCCAGCGACGGCAGCCTGCGCGGCGCGGCCGTTCCGCTGACCGAGGCCGATGCGACGCTGCATCGCCTGCTGCGCATCGAGGCGATGGTGATCGCTGGGATCCTGCTCGCGCTCGGCGCCCTTGCGTGGTGGCTGGTCCGGATCGGGCTGCGCCCGCTGGAGCGCATCGGCGTCACCGCCGGCTCGATCGCCGCCGGCGATCTCTCACGCCGCGTCGACCCGGCGGAGCCGCGCACCGAGGTCGGCCGTCTCGGCTTGGCGCTGAATCGGATGCTGGAGCGATTGGAGGAGGCGTTTGCCAAGCAACGCGCCTCCGAGGACCGGCTGCGCACCTTCCTGGCCGATGCGTCGCATGAGCTGCGTACGCCGCTGGCGTCGATCCGCGGCTACGCCGAGCTGTTCCGGATCGGTGCGGCGCGCGACCCGGCCGACACCGAGAAGGCGATGCAGCGGATCGAGTCCGAAGCGGCCCGGATGGGCGTGCTCGTGGAGGACCTGTTGACGCTCGCGCGCCTGGACGAGGTTCGCGACCTGATCCGCGAGGACGTCGACCTCTCGCGGCTGGCCGGTGACGCCGTCGATGACGCGCGCGCGACCGCGCCCGACCGCGAGATCGACCTGGCCTCCAGCGGCCACGTGACCGTGCCGGGCGATCCCCATCAACTGCGTCAGGTCTTCGCCAACCTGCTGCGCAACGCGCTCGTCCACACGCCACCCGGAACGCCGATCGAGGTCGACGTCCGCGACGACGGCACCGGCAGCGTGCTGGAAGTCCGCGACCACGGACCGGGCCTGCCGAGCGACGAGAACGACGAGCTCTTCGAGCGCTTCTGGCGCGCCGAGTCCGGGCGTGAGCGCGGCAAGGCCGGCGCGGGCCTGGGCCTGGCAATCGTCGCCGGCATCGTGGCTGCCCACCACGGCGAGGTGCACGCCGAGAACGCCCCTGGTGGCGGCGCGCGCTTCACCGTGCGCCTGCCGACCGGCGGGAAGGTCCTAGACCGCGGCGGTGAGGGAGGGCTCGGGCGTGGTGGGGGCGTTCGCGCGGCCGAGGTCGGCGGCTAGCTGCGCGAGGCGCTCGATGGCTGCTCGGAGGTCGTCGGGTGGCAGCGTGAAGGGCAGCCGGATGTGGTGCTCGAAGGTGCCGTCGACCGAGAAGGCCGGGCCTGGCGTGATCGCGATGGACTCGCGGGCGGCGGCTGCGGCGAGCCGGGTCGCGTCGGGCGTGGGGAGGCGGGCCCAGGTGCTGATGCCACCGTGAGGGCGGCGGACGGTCCAGCCGGGTGCGTGCTCGGCGAGCGCGGCGAAGAGCGCATCGCGGCGGGGGCGCAGGAGCGCGCGGCGCGAGGCGAGGACCGCGTCCCATTCGCGGAGCAGTTCGATCGCGACAAGTTGGTCGAGGACCGGGCCTGCCATGTCGACGTTGGCGCGCAGCGCCGCGAGCTCACGCACCATTCGCGTGGTCGCCCGGATCCAGCCGATCCGCAGCCCGCCCCAGGCTGCCTTGCTCATCGTCCCGATCGTGACGACCGTGCCGCCTGGATCCGCGGCGCCCAACGGCGATGGCATCCCCGGGCCGTCGAGGCGCAACTCGGCGCAGGTCTCGTCGGCGACGAGCACGGTGCCGGCACGCGCGCAGGTCAGCGCCAGCGCCGCGCGGTCGGCCGCACGCATCGTCAGGCCGGTCGGGTTGTGGAAGTCCGGGACGGTAACCGCCAGCCGTGGCGCCGCGACGCGGGCTGCGCCGGCCCAGGCTTCGGCGTCCCACCCCGTCATGGTCAGGGGGACCGGCACCGCGCGCGCCCGAGCGCCGCGAATTGCCGCCAGCGTGCGGGGATAGGCCGGGGCATCGACGAGCACGCGGTCGCCGGGGGCGACCAACAACCCCAACACAAGATGGAGGGCATGCTGTGCACCGGCGGTAACGAGCACCTCGTCGGCGCTGGTGGCCAACCCGCGCGCCGACAAGCGCGCGGCGATGGCCTCCCGCAGCTCACCGAGCCCCGCGGTGGCGTAGCCGTGGCCGGCGAGGTGGCGGGGGAGAGCCGACGCTGCGCGCGCGACCGCGTCGGTCACGAGCGGATCGGGCGCGGGGAGCGCTGCGATCGTCAGGTCGAGCACGCGTTCGTCGGCGTCGCCACCGCCGGGTACCGGCAGCGCTGGCGCGGCGGCTGAGCCCGCAGGCAGCGTCAGCCAGCTGCCCGCCCCGCGTGCGCTGATCAGGAAGCCGTCCTCGCGCAGCCGGTCATAGGCGCGCGACACCGAGCCGCGGCTTACGCCCAACTGCATCGACAGCGCTCGCTCGCTCGGGATCCGCGTCCGAGCCGCGAGGCGGCCGTCGACCACTAGCCCGCGCAGCGCCTCGGCCAACGCGCTGGACGCCTCGCCTGGCCGGCGCCAGTCGTCAGCGAGCAGCGCTGCGAGCGCCGCTGCGGTTACCGATGTGGCCATAGGTCCATGATCCTTCGATTGGCTCTACCCATACAGGTCCACTCGCGTCAGCATGGCACCATGCCCGGGACCGCGCAACTCCACCTCACCCGACGCCTCGTCCAGCTGTATGCCGGCCTCGTCCTCTACGGCTTCAGCGCATCGTTGATCCTGCTCTCGGGCCTGGGCAATGTCCCCTGGGATGTGCTGCACCAGGGCCTGGCGAATCGGACCGGCATCGGCACCGGCATCTGGGTGTGCTTGGTCGGCGCGCTGCTGCTGCTCTTCTGGATCCCGCTGCGCCAGCGTCCTGGCCTCGGCACGCTGAGCAACGTGGTGGTCTTGGGGCTGGTCCTGCAGGCGATGCTCGATGCCTTCGCGCCAGCACAGGACGCCACCAGCTGCGCAGCGCTGCTGATCGCCGGCGTGCTGCTCAACGGCATTGCCACCGGCCTCTACATCGGTGCGCGCTTCGGGCCCGGCCCGCGCGACGGGCTGATGACCGGCCTCGCCGCGCGCGGCCATTCCCTGCGCGCTGTCCGGACCGCGATCGAGCTCACGGTGCTGGCCGCGGGCGTGGCGCTCGGCGGCACCGTCGGCATCGGGACCATCACCTATGCCTTGGCAATCGGCCCACTTGCCAAGGTCTTCGTGCCGCTGCTGGCGGTGCCGCTCGAGCCGGCGCCTCAGCGCGAGCCGAGGTGGCGCAGGAACGGCGCGGGATCGAGGCCCCGGCCGGTCGCCGACTCCACGACCGGCTCGGTGTCCAGCCGCCGGCCGTGGCGGTGGACCTTGTCGCCCAGCCATGTGGCGATCGCCTCCACGTCGCCCGCTGCCAGCGCGTCGTCCTGCGCGCCGAGCTCGGACTCCAGCGTCTCCCACAGCTGCGCGGCGATCAAGCAGCCCAGGGCATAGCTGGGGAAATAGCCGAACGCGCCCGAGGACCAGTGGACATCCTGCAGGACGCCGTCGGCGTCGCTGGGCACCGTCACGCCGAGCAGCCGCTGCATCCCGTCGTTCCACGCTGCCGGCAGGTCGGCAACCGAGAGCGTGCCCTCGACCAGCGCACGCTCCAGCTCGAAGCGCAGGACGATGTGCAAGGGGTAGGTCGTCTCGTCGGCTGAGACACGGATCAGCGACGGGCGCACCGCGGTCAGCGTCGCGTGCACGGCGGTCGCGTCGGTCGCAAAGCCGGCGGTGGTCAGCTCCTGGGCGAGCACGCCCGCGAAAGCCCGATGGCGACCGACGTGGTTCTCCCACAACTTGCTCTGGGACTCGTGGATCGACATCGACGTCCCGTCGCCGAGGCTCGTCCGCGCGAGCTCCGGCGCGATCTGGCGGTCATAGAGCGCGTGGCCGAACTCGTGCATCGCGGCCAGCAGGGACTCCAGCTGACCGTCCTCGTAGCGCGTGGTGATGCGGCTGTCGCGCTGGCCGATGTTGGTGGAGAACGGGTGGCTGGAGACGTCGAGCCGCCAGCTGTCGTCGCGCACGCCAAAGCGCTGCAGGACGGCGGCGACGGCCAGCTCCTGCGCGGCGACCGGCGGCTCTAGCGGTGGCTGTTGCGGGCGTGCCGACAGCTCGGCGACCAGCGGCGGCAACGTGGTGCCCAGCGCACCGAAGACCTCCTGGATGCGCTCCGCGGTCAACCCATAGTCGTAGTCGGCCAGCAGCGCGTCGTAGGGTCCGGCGTAGCCGTCGAAGCAGTCGGCGTAGGCCCGCGCGAGCTCGACGTTGCGTGCCAGCGCCGGGGCGAACTTGGCGAAGTCGTTGGCGGCGCGCGCCGCCTCCCAGATGTCCTGGCCGGCGGCAGACGCTTGCGCGAGCTCGGCGGCGAGGTCGCCCGGGACGCGCTTCTGGCGGTCGTAGTCGCGGCGGGCGAGCCGGACGAGGTCGCGGTCCAGCTCGTCGAGCTCGGCGCCGGCGTCATCGAGCGCGTCAAGCCATTCGCCGACCTCGTCGGCCGCCGCGCGCTCATGGTGCAGGCGCGAGAGCGTCGCAAGCTGATTGGCGCGGTCGGGGCCACCGTCGGGTGGCATCATCGTGCGCTGGTCCCAGAAAGCGAGGTTGCCGAGCAGGGAGAGGTCGGCCAGCTCGGCGAGCCGGGCGCGAAGAGCATCGAGGGCGGCAGGCATGGCCGACAGCCTATGGCGTGGTCCAAGCTGGGAACTCCCTGAGGACGCGACACTTATGCCCGCTTAGGGAGTTCTTGATGCTGAGGCAAGCGGACCGGCCCACAGTGTTGGTCATGACCCCCTCCTCAAAGCTTGCCGCCTTCGGCGCCTGCGCCCTCATTGCGGGTGCTGGCGGCGCCGGCGTCGCCGCGGTCGTTGTCGACGGCCACGGCAACTCTTCTGCGGCCACGACCGCTGCCGCCGACCGCGGGACCGTCCGTCCCGTCGCCGAGACGACCGACTCCACGGCCAAGAGCGTCTATGACGGCGCCAAGGACGCCGTGGTCTACATCAGCGCCCAGACCGGCCAAGGCACGGCCACCGGCTCGGGGTTCGTCATCTCCACCGACGGCAAGATCATCACCAACGAGCACGTCGTCGACGGGGCCACCTCGGTGACCGTCAAGATCGGCACCGACGGCAAGGAGCAGACCGCACAGGTTCTCGGTGCGGATGCCTCCAAGGACCTTGCCTTGCTGAAGGTCGACCCCGGCTCCACCAAGCTGCACGCGCTCTCCTTCGGCGACTCCTCCAGCTTGCAGGTCGGCGACAACGTGTACGCCATCGGCAACCCCTATGGGTTGGATCACACGCTGACCAGCGGCATCGTCTCGGCGCTCAACCGCGACATCCAGGCGCCCAGCGGGGCCACGATTCCCGGTGCGATCCAGACCGACGCCGCGCTCAATCCCGGCAACTCGGGCGGTGCGCTGCTCGACGCTGACGGCAAGGTCGTTGGCGTCAACTCGCAGATCGCCTCGTCGGGCTCCTCCTCAGGCGAAGCGGGCAACGTGGGCATCGGCTTCGCGATCCCGTCCAAGCTGGTGCAGGCCTTCGCCGAGAACCCGACGAGCACGTCGTCGCAGGACGATCAGCAGCCCGATCAGCAGCAGGGCCAGGCCGATCCGCAGCAGGCCGACCCCTACGGCGATCAGCAGGCTGACCCCTACAGCGGCCAGCAGGTCGATCCCTACAGCGGCCAGGGCCAGGACGCCCCTGAACTCGTCCTCCCTGGCGGCTATTAGGCCAGCGGAGTTACGGCGCGGCGTGCATCGGAATTCCGAGCCGCCGCGCCACCGCTGGCACGAGCGTGCCCTGACCGAGCACCGAGACCAAGACCACCACGAACACGATCCCGTAGATCCGGTCGGCCTCGTCGACGGCCTGCAACACGCCGAACGCCGCCAGCAGGATCGGAACCGCGCCCTTGAGGCCGCTCCAGGCGATGAACGCCTTCTCGTTGCGGCGCAGGTCGGCGCGCGCCAGCGTCGCGGCCACGACGAGCGGCCGGACGACCAGCCCGAGCACGACGGCGATCGCTATGCCCTCCAGCCAATCACGGGTGCTCAGTAGCCCGAGCTGGATGGTCAGTCCGAGCGCGACGAAGACCACCAACTCGGCCACCGTTGCGAGCGTCACACCGAAGCGCACGATCTCGCGGTGATGGGCGACCTCGACGTCGCTGAGCCGCAGGCCGAGGAGGAACACGGCCAGAAAGCCCGAGCCATGGGCGACCGACGTGACGCCGTACAGCGTCGCGGCCGCGGTCAGCGCGAAGATCGCGTGCATGGCATCGCTAGGCAGACGCACCCGGCGCAGCAACGGGATCAACAGGGCCGCGCCTGCTAGCCCCAACGCCGCGCCGACGACCATCTCGACGCTGAACTCGCGCACGATCACCCATACGGTCGCGTCGTCGTGCGTGGCGAGCTCGATCATCCCGATCATCAAGGCGATCCCGGCCGGGTCGTTGACGCCCGCCTCGCCCTCAAGGATCGTCCCGGACCGGCCCTCGATCTCGCGTCCGCCGAGCACCGAGAACATCACCGCCGGGTCGGTCGGCGCCAGTGCGGCGCCGATCAGCCCCGCCGTCGTCCAGCTCATGCCCAGAGCGGTGTGCACGAACAGCGCTACCAGTCCCGCGGTCGCAAACGTTCCGAGCAGCCCGAGCGACAACACCGGTCCGGCGGAGCGCCGCAGCCGCCGCCAGCCGACGTCCATCCCGCCGTTGAACAGGATCACGATCAGCGCGACGACGGCGATCCGCTCGACCGTCTTGATGGGGAGATCGTCGGAGACGTCCTGCCAGATGTCCGAGGTGACCGCCGCGGCGATCAGGAAGATCGCCGGCGCCGGAATCGGCACATAGTCGGTGATCCGGGTCGAGAGGATCGCCAGCGAGCAGCCGCCGGCGACGAACAAGACGATGGTGGCGAAGTCGGCGATCTCGGTCATGGGTCAGCGCGTGCCGACCAGGCTTCCCGGCTCACCACGGTCGACCGTATCAGGCGTCGCCGTCACCCCAGTACCAGTCGTCGAAGGCCCAGCGCTTCGCGGCGGGCAGCCGCTTGCGCGTGCGGGAGAACAGCGCGAGCTCCTCGTCGGTGTGCGCTGTGCCCGGTGCGGCGCTGCGACAGGCGATGCCCGGCTCACCCTCGTCGTAGGCGCTTTGGCCGATCGGTTGACAGATGGCATGCGGGATCGTCGCCCTCGTGGCGTCCTTCGGATACGTCGCGGGAAGTCCGGCCGAGGCACAGCCCGCGTCCGTGATCACATCGACGTAGCGCTCTTGGGCCAGATCCACCGCGACCAGCACAAAGGCTTCGGTGGGGTCGAGGTCCTCCGGTCCGTAGGGCTGGTCGGCGAGCAACCGGTCGACGTTGCGTCGTGCCGTCTGACGGTCGCGGTTGAGGTAGAGGACGGCGAACGAGCGCGGCGGGTTCCAGCGCCCGCCGCGCTCGTGCGCGTAGTACGGGTCGAGCGGGTCGCTCCAGTCCGGGTCGGCGACGCGGAGGTACCGGCCGCTGCGTGCGATGTGGCGTCGTCTCACGCGGTCTGCGTGGGATCGAACGAGGCGCGGACGAGCGCCAGCAGCTCGTCGTGGCGGTCAGCCGTGATCATCTCGAGCATGGTGAGCCCGCCGTAGGCGGCGGCAGGGCGACGCGCGATGCCGGGGATGCGCTCAACCTTGAGCTTGCGGGCCAGGAGGTCGGCCAGGGAGGCGACCGTCGTGACCTTCGCTACGCGCGAGGACGGGATGCCGGCGGTGCGCCACTGCGAGATCGCCTGGCGCCGCACGCCGAGGATCGCGCCGAGCTCGGTCTCGCTCAGGTCGAACGTCTGCGCGACCGTGTCGAGTGGGGTCGTGGGCGACGCGATCTCCTGGCGGACGGCGGCCAGGAACGACAGCATCGCGGCGTCATCGACGTCCCAATGGGCGGTGCCCGCATGCGTCGGGACGGTGAGGATGTCGGTGTCGGGCAGCGTTGCGCGGACGCGGGCGACCAAGTCCAAGGCGAGCCCGTTGGCCGGTCCGTAGGCGCTGACCCACTTCGAGAACACGGCGCCGGCTGCGCCCTCGTCGAGCGCGGCGAGCGGCGCCCGGGCAGGGCGGCCCTCGATGTCGGCGACCATGAGGTTGCCGTCGGCGGCCTTCATGACGATGTCGGGCCGCGCCGCGTGCGTCGCGGCGAGCACGTCGGCGGTGAGCTCGCGATAGCGACGGACGTAGTCGCGCACAGCGGGACGGCTGCCCTGCATCGCTCGGCGAGCTGCGCTTGCCAGCTGCCGCACGTCGGCGTCGGGCACGAGGCGCTCGATCGCGGAGAGCACGTCATCGACGCCCTGGGCGTGGAGGGCGGTCTCCGTCGCCCGGGCCTGATCTTGGGTGAGCGTGGCCATGGATCCAGGCTAGCGCAAGGTAAACGCAACCGCAAGGTATTCGCAAGGAGACGGGACACACCTGCCTCGCCACATGCCACCACGGCGATAACCTGAGCCGTTGATGCTGACCGCGACCGACCGCAGCACCGCGCCCGTCCGGCGCGTCCGGATCCTGACCGCCGGGGGCACCATCGCGATGATGGGCGAAGGCGGTGCCACGCCGGAGCTCGATGCCGAGGCGCTCGTCGCCAGCGTCCCGGGCCTGCAGATGTTCCCGGACCTCGAGGCGATCACGGTCCTCAACAAGCCCTCCGCGCATCTGACGCTCGAGGATCAGCTGCGCATCTGCCGTGCCGCGCGTGACGCCGCCCGGCGGGGCATCGGCGTCGTGGTCACCCACGGCACAGACGTCCTGGAGGAGACCGCGATGCTCTGCGACGTCCTGCACGACGCCGACGCGCCGATCGTCTTCACCGGCGCGATCCGCCCGGCGAGCGCCGCCGGCGCCGATGGCCCCGCCAACCTCGTCGACGCCGTCAGCGTCGCGGCCAGCGCGCCGGCTGCCGGGATGGGCGTCCTGGTCGTCTTCGGCGGTGAGATCCACCACGCGCGCTGCGCGCGCAAGACCGACACGACCTCGCTGGTCGCGTTCTCCTCGCCGCAGACCGGTCCGCTGGGCCGCGTCACCGAGGGGCATCCGACGATCTGGTCACGGATCCCGCGCAACCCGCCGCTGGACCCGCCGTCGCTGGGCAAGCGCGTGCACATCGTGCCCTCGTCTTCTGGTGACGATGGCACGCTCGCGCGCGCCGCTTTGGACACGGCGCCCGACGGCATCGTCCTCGGCACGCTCGGCGCCGGGCACCTGACGCCCGCGCTGCTGGAGATCTGGGCCGAGGCCGCCCGCGAGATCCCGATCGTCGCCTACTGCCGCCCCGAGCGCGGCGTCGTGCTCAACGCGACCTACGGCTACGCCGGGTCTGAGCGTGACCTGCGTGGCACGAAGATCATTCCGGCGGGCTTCCTGTCGCCGCAGGCGATCCGGATGAAGCTGCTGGCGTGTCTGTCGGCGGGGCTGGACGTCGAGGAGACGCGCTGGGCGTTCTCCCAGGACGACGGCTGATCCTCGCACCGGGCTAGGGTGCGCACCATGCGCGCCCTGCAGATCACCGAGCTGACCGGACCCGATACGGCGTTGAGGATCGTCGACGTGCCGGAGCCCGTGCCGTCGCACTTCATGACGCCGGGCAGCGGTGTGCTCGTCGTCGTCGAGGTCGCCGGCGTCTCGTTCCCCGAGGTGCTGCAGACCCGCGGCGAGTATCAGGTCAAGCCGCCGCTGCCGTTCATCCCCGGCAGCGAGGTTGGCGGCGTCGTGCGCAGTGCGCCGGACGGCGCCGCGGTGCAGGCAGGCGATCGCGTGGCGGCGTTCTGCATGCTCGGCGGCTTTGCCGAGACCGTCGTCGCGCCCGAGTTCATGACCTTCAAGCTGCCCGACGCGCTGGACTTCGCACAAGGCGCGGCGTTGATCCTCAACTACCACACCGCCTACTTCGCGCTGAAGCTCCGCGGCCGTCTCGCCGAAGGGGAGAGCGTGCTCGTGCACGGCGCTGCTGGCGGTGTCGGCACGGCGGCGCTGCAGGTCGCCAAGGGCCTGGGTGCCAAGACGATCGCGGTCGTCTCCAGCGACGAGAAGGAGTCGGTCGCGCGCGACGCGGGCGCCGATGACGTGGTGCGCTCCACCGGTGCCTGGAAGGACGAGGTCAAGGAGCTGTCGGGCGGCGGTGTCGACCTCGTGCTCGATCCGGTGGGCGGCGATCGCTTCACCGACTCGCTGCGGTCGCTGCGCGAAGGTGGCCGGATCGTCGTCGTGGGCTTCACCGGCGGATCGATCCCCGAAGTGAAGGTCAACCGGTTGTTGTTGAACAACACCGAGGTGATCGGCGCCGGCTGGGGTGCCTACATCATGTCCAAGCCCGACGTGACGCGTGCGATCGGCGCGGCGCTCGACGAGCTGATCGCCGCCGGGTTCGTCGCGCCGATCGTCGGGCAGCGCTTCCCGCTGGACCGGGCCGCCGATGCCCTGAAGGTCATCGACGGCCGCGGTGCAACCGGGAAAGTGGTGCTGGACCTGCGCGCGGGGTCTTAGACCTCGACCAGGACGGCGGCGGCCCCGGTCGCCTCCCGCTCGGTCTCGGTCGCGGGCGTTGCGGGCGCCTGTGGCTTGTGGCGCGGGAGCATCAGCGCGGGGATGGTGGCCAGCGCGATGATGCCCGCCGCCCACCAGAACGTGTTGCCGAAGGCGTCGGCGATGGCGGGCGCGATCTGCGCCTGCTCGGCGGCCGGCACTGAGTGTGCCGCGGCCAGCCCGCTGCCGTCGGAGGCCGGGATGGCGCTGGTCAGCTGGTGGGTCAGCACGACCGAGAGCAGGGCGGTGCCGATCGAGCCGCCAACGCGCTGAATGATGTTCAGCGCCGTCGTCGCACGGGCCAGCTGCTGGTGCTGGAGCGTTTGGTAGGCCGCGCTCATCGCGGGCATCATCGACGCGCCCATGCCCAACCCCATCAGGAACTGGCAGCTGCCCAAGAACCAGAACGAGGTGTCGGCCCCGACCTGGGTGAAGCCGACCATGGCGGCGAAGAGCAGCGTCAGCCCGCCGAGGACGATCTTGCCGGGTCCTGTTTCGTCGGTCAGCTTGCCGGCGATCGGCATCATGATCGCCGCGCCGAGGCCCTGGGGCGCGAGCAGCAGGCCGGCGTCGAGCGCCGACTGGCCACGGACCACCTGGTAGTAGAGCGGGATCATGAACATCGCGCCGAACATCGCGGCAGCGAACGAGAACGTCGTCGCCGACGCCGCGCTCATGGCTCGGACCCTGAACAGCTTCACATCGATCAGCGGCCATGCGTGGCGCGCGGCGTGGAAGATGAACGTCCCGATCAGCGCCGCTCCGGCCAGCATCGGCAGCCACGCCTTGGCGGCACCGATCCCGCCCGCCGACGACGTCTCGGCCAAGCCGTAGACGAAGGCCGCCAGGCCGGGGGACAGGAGCAGGAGGCCGAGCCAGTCCAGGCGCTGGTGCGCGGCCGGCTCATCGCGTGGTAGGAGCCGGGCGGCAGCGGCCAGCGCGATCGCGCCGATCGGCAGGTTGACGTAGAAGATCCAGCGCCAGGAGACGTCGTCGACCAGCCAGCCGCCAAGGACGGGACCGATGATCGGGCCCATCAGCATCGGGACGCCGACGATGCCCATCACACGGCCCATGCGCTGCGGGCCAGCCGCCTGAGACAGGATCGTCATGCCCGCCGGCATGATCATGCCGCCGCCGAGGCCCTGCAGGATGCGGAAGGCGATCAGCGACTCGGCCGACCACGCCATGCCCGACAGGGCCGAGCCGGCGAGGAAGAGGCCGATCGAGATCATGTACAAGCGCTTGGTGCCGAAGCGGTCCGCCGCCCATCCGGTGAGCGGAATCACGGTGGCGAGCGCGAGCATGTAGCCCGTCGAGACCCATTGGATCGTGGCCAAGGACGTGTTGAAGTCCTTGGACAAGGTGTTGATCGCGACGTTGACGATCGTCGTGTCGAGGATCGACATGAACGTGCCGAGCACAACGACGGCCGAGATGCTGATGAGCGCGCGGTCAAAGACCTTCGCGCGCGGGGTTGCTGCGGATTCCGGGGAGGAGGAGGTCATGCGGGTTCCTCGGCGCGTGGGGACGCGCAGTCGGGGCTGGCGGGGTTCTGGAGGAGGAGCGGGGTCAGTGCGGTGCTGAGCGCCGCGCGTTGCTCGGGGTCGAGACGCTCGACGATGCGCGTCAGGCCTTTTAGACGTGCGGCCGTGATGCGGGAGACGGCGTCCGATCCCACGGCGGTCAGCGCCAGGCGCTTGACACGCCGGTCGCTGTCGTCGTCACGCCGGGAGACGATCCCGGCGCGGACCATGGTGTCGACCGCGCGGCCGGCGGCCGCGGGAGAGAGGCCGACGAATTGCGCGACCTCCGACGGGGTGAGCTCGTGTCCGCTGCCGTCGAGGATGTGCAGGATCTTGAGCTGCGTCATCGACAAGTCGAGCTCCTCCACGATCTGGAAGACCTCGGCCTGCGACGTCCGCATCGTGGTGGCCAGAAACCGTGCGATCTCGTCGGCCAGCTGCTCTGCGGTGACACCCGTCGTGTGCATCGGCGCAAATAGTAACGCAAACGCAAAGATCGCGCAGACGTCTGTCATTGCGCAGACGTCAGATAGTTCCGTTCGCATAGGCTGCCGCGCATGCCCACCCTGGATCGCGACGGCGATGTCTACGTGCTCAACCTCGGCGACGACGAGAACCGCTTCAACCCCGACTGGGTCGGCGCGGTCTCCGCGCTGCTCGACGAGGTCGTCGCCGCACCGGAGCCGCGCGCGCTGGTCACGACCGCGACGGGCAAGATCTGGTCCAACGGCCTCGACCTCGAGTGGATGGGCGCGAACACCGGCGAGGTGCCGGAGTTCGTCCCGCGTGTCCACGCGCTCTTCGGCCAGATGCTCGGGCTGCCGGTGCCGACGGTCGCGGCAATCCAAGGTCATTGTTTTGCCGCGGGCGCGATGTTCGCGGTCGCGCATGACTTCCGGGTCATGCGTGCCGACCGGGGCTATTTCTGTTTGCCGGAGGTCGATATCCACATTCCCTTCACGCCGCCGATGGCGTCGCTGATCCAGGCGCGCCTGTCGAAGGCGACGGCGCACGAGGCGATGACGACCGGCCGCCGCTATGGCGGTGCCGACGCTGCGGCTGCCAAGATTGTCGACGCCGCGGTCTCCGAGGATCGCGTCCTGGCCGAGGCCGTCGAGCGCGCGGGTGCGCTGGCCGCCAAGCACGGCCCGACGCTCGGCGCGATCAAGGCGGGGATGTACACCGAGACGCTGGCGCTGCTGGGCGACCTCACGCCGATCGCGTTTGGCTGACGATGCTTTAGCCGCGCTGCGTGTGTCGCTGGCCGAGCGGCTCAGCGCGCTGCGGGAGGTGCCGGCGGCGCAGCTGCCGCCGGCGCTGCTGGATGTGGTGGTGCAGCGGTTTGATGTCTCGTCTGAGGAGCTGGTGCTGGCGCTCCCGCGCGACTGGGAGCAGCTGCGCCACGAGGAAGGCGGGGCGGGGCGGCCGATTCCCTATTGGGCGCGGCCATGGCCCAGCGGGCTCGCGCTGGCGGCGTCGTTGGTCGACGAGCCAGTGGCCCCCGACGCGCGGGTCCTGGAGCTCGGTTGCGGGCTGGGCGCGCCGAGTGTCGTGGCGGCGCGCTCGGGTGCCGCGGTCCTGGCCACCGACGGTGCACCCGACGCGGTCGCCTTCGCGGCCCATGTGCTGGCGCTCAATGAGGTGGTCGCCGATGTGGCGGTTGTCGACTGGTCGGCGCACGGCGAGGCGCTAGTGGAGCTGGGGCCCTTCGACGTGGTCCTCGCCGCCGATGTGCTCTACACGCGAGCCAACGTCGAGACCGCGCTGCGCCTCTGGCCGCGGCTGCTGGCTGACGATGGCGTCCTGCGTCTCGCCGATCCCCAGCGCGCCGGCACGCGCGACTTCCTCGCCGCGGCGCGTGGGACATTCAGCGTGGTGTCGCATCGACAGGACGAGGGCATGGCGCTGCACGTATTGCGCCCGCTGCGAGGTGGCGCGTGAGGCCCGTCGTCGGGGCGGTCGCTCGCCGCCGGTCGAGTTCTCGGGAACAGTGCCGGTCAACTCGACCAGCATTGTCACGCGGCGAGGGCGGTGTGCGCTCGTGAGTGGTGTTGTCGGCGTCCTGCTGGCCGCGGGTGCGGGGTCGCGCTTCGGCGGCGGTGATGATCGGCCCAAGGTGCTCCATCCGTTCCGCGGCCGGCCGCTGCTGACGTGGCCGGTGGCGGCGCTGCGTGAGGGCGGAGTCGATCGTGTTGTCGTGGTCCTCGGCGCGCGGGCCGACGAGGTGGCGGCGGGTGCGGAGCTTGGTGCGGCGCAGGTCGTGCGCTGCGCGGAGTGGTCGGAGGGGCTGAGCGCGTCGCTGCGCGCCGGCGTACGGGACGCTGCCGCGGGCGGGGCGGATGCCGTCGTCATCGCGCTAGCCGACCAGCCGCTGCTCGACGCGCGCGCCGTCGCGCGGCTGATCGCTGCGCGGGCGCCGTCGCGGCTCGACGCCCTGCGCGCGACCTACGCCGGCGTGCCGGCGCACCCGACGCTGCTGGAGTCGGTGACGTTCGGGGCCGTCGAGCGCTTGCGCGGCGACGCCGGCGCCCGCGCGCTCCTCGACGATCCCGCGCTGCGCGTCGGCCTCATCGCCTGCGACGGCCTCGGTCGTCCCGACGACGTCGACACGCCCGCGGCGCTCGCGCGCCTCGAAGCCCTCGGCTGAGCGAGCGCCGGCCGGCGGTCGGCGGTCGGCGGTCGGTGCGGCACGCGCACGGTCGCGTTGACCGGGAATATCCCGGTCAACGTACCCGGCCTTGTCACGAACCTGCGACGCAAGCCGACTGCTGCCGGGCAAATGTCACGCCGGCGTGCCGTCACGCCGCAGCACACGGCCGATCGGCTCGCCGACCAGCTGACCGTCTCGCGCGATCGTCGTGCCACGCAGCAGCGTGCGGACGACGCGGCCGCGCAGCGTGCGTCCGACGAACGGGCTGAGGCGATGGCGATCGAGGAGCGCTTCGCGCGCGATCGTCCATTCCTGCGCGGGGTCGAGCAGCAGCAGATCGGCATCGGCGCCAACGGTCAACGCGCCCTTGGCGGGCGCCAGGCCGAAGCGGGCCGCGGGGGCGCTGGCGGTCAGCGTCGCGAGCCGCGTGACCTCGAGACCGCGCGCGACCACGCCCGAGTCATACAACAACGCCACGAGCGTCTGGGCGCCTGCGATGCCGCCCCATGCCGCGAAGTGGTCGGCACCCGTCTCCTTCAGCGCAGCGGGGGAGGGCGAGTGGTCGGTGGCCACGAGGTCGATGTCGCCGCCGAGCAGGCGCTCCCACAGCTCTTCGACGACCTCGGCCGGTCGCAACGGCGGCGCGCACTTGGCGGCGGCGCCGAGCCGCTGCGCAACGTCGGCGTCGAGCACGAGGTAGTGCGGGCAGGTCTCGCAGGTCACGTCGACCCCGCGCGCTCGCGCTTCGGCGATCCGCGCCACGCCGTGGCCGCTGCTGACGTGCACGACGTGCAACGCGCAACCGGTCTCAGCGGCGAAGAGGATCGCGCGCTCGATCGCCTCGACCTCGGCGATGACGGGCCGCGACGCGAGGTAGTCGCGCACACCCGTGCGCCCGGCGGCCCGCGCGCGGGCCGCGAGACGGCTCGTCAGGACGTCGCTCTCGGCGTGGACGGCGACGGGCAGGCCGAGCTGCGCCGCGCGGGTCATGCCCTCCAGCAAGGTGAGGTCGTCGGCCGCGACGAACTCCGGGACGCCGCTGGGCGACATGAAGGCCTTGAAGCCGACGACGCCGGCGTCGGCCAGCTCGTCGAGGCGGTCGAGCGGACCGGGGACGAGGCCGCCCCACAGCGCGAGGTCGATCCGTGTAACGCCGCGTGCCGCGGCGACCTTCGCGGTGAACGCCGCGCCATCGACCGTCGGCGGGATCGCGTTGAGCGGCATATCGAGCGCGGTCGTCGTCCCGCCGGCGGCCAGCGCCGCGGTGCCGGTGGCAAAGCCCTCCCACTCGGCGCGGCCCGGATCGTTGAGGTGGACGTGCGCGTCGACCGCGCCCGGGAGGACGAGCAGCCCGGCGGCGTCGAGGACCTCGGCACCGTCACCGGCCAGTTCGGGCGCTATCGCGACGATCCGGCCATCGACCACACCAACATCGAGTGTGCTCAGCGTGTCGTCGGCGACGACCTGCCCACCGCGGATGATGAGGTCGAAGCTCATGGACCGCTCGTTGCGTCCGCTGCCAGTCCGCGCACGAAGGCGTACAACACGTCGAGCGCAATGGCCGCGTCGGCAGGCGCGACCGCCTCGGCCGGGTTGTGGCTCAGCCCTCCCGTGCAGCGCACGAACAGCATCGCGATCGGGCACAGGGCCGACACCGCGACACCGTCGTGGCCGGCACCGCTGGCCAGGCGCACGTCCGGCAGATCGAGACTGCGCGCTGCCGCCGCAAGGCGCTCGGTCAGCGTCGTATCCACCGCGATGGCGCCGTTGTCGAGGCGAACGTCCCATCGCATGTCGAGTCCGCGGGCCGCCGCGATTGCCTCCGCGCGCTCTCGCAGCGCCGCGGCGGCACGGCGGCGGATGACATCGTCGGCATGACGCACATCGAGGAACGCGATCGCCCCGCCCGGCACGACGTTCGGCGCTCCCGGCAGCACGCTGAGCTGCCCGACCGTCGCCAGCAGCCCATCGGTTTCTCGCGCTGCGGCCTCGCAGGCCAGGACCAGCTCCGCGACCGCCGGTGCGGCATCGCGACGTAGCGCCATCGGCACCGTCCCGGCGTGACCGGCCAGTCCGGTGAAGCGGACCTCCACGCGCGTTGCCCCTGCGATTCCCGTCACGATGCCAACGGGCGCCTCGCACTCTTCCAGCACGGGACCTTGCTCCATGTGGAGCTCGACGTAGCCGAGCAGTTGGTCGCCGCGCCGCGACGCGCTCCCGCTCGTCCCGGGGAGCGAGCCGGGATCGCCGCCGAAGCTCTTCAGCGCCGTGCGCACGCTCACGCCGTCATCGTCGACCGCGTCCAAGAGCGATGGCTCGAAGGTCCCGGCGACCGCGCGGCTGCCCAGGTACGCCGTCCCGAAACGCAGCCCTTCCTCGTCGGCGAAGCCCAGCACGTCGAGGGCGAACGGGAGCGCGACGCCCTCCTCGCGCAGCCGTTGCACGAGCCCGATCGCGGCGATCACGCCGAGTGGCCCGTCGAAGGCACCGGCGTCGCGCACGGTGTCCAGATGCGACCCCAACAACAACGTCCCGGCCAGCGCCGAGGTTCCCGGTCGCCGCCCGACGAGGTTTCCGGCAGCATCCATGCGCACCGTCATCCCGGCCTCGCGCATCCAGGATCCGACGATCGCGTTGGCGCGCGCCATCGCCGGTGTGGCGTAGCGCCGGGTCAGCCGTCCCTGCTCCTCGCTGACTCCCGCCAGTTCGCGGCAGCGCTCAACGATCTGGTCGCCGAACGCCACTATGAGCCGCGGTAGGTCGAGTACGACCAGGGCGTGACGAGCAGCGGTACATGGTGGTCGGCGCGGGCGTCGGCGATCCCGAAGCGCACGGGCACCACCCCGAGGAACGGCGGATCGGCGGCGATGTCAATGCTCGCGAAGTACGCGCCTACGCCGAAGCGCAGCTCGTAGACGCCGACCTCCAATGCACCGGGTGCCACTAACGGCGCCTCGGTACGCCCGTCGTCGTTGGTGATCGTCGCCGCGATCCGCACCTCCTCGCGCCACAGCTCGATCTCCACGCCGCGCGCGGGCCGCCCGTGCGCGACATCGAGCACGTGGGTCGTCAGCGCACCGGTCATGGCGGCCATTGAACCACCTAGCTCGCTCGTCTACGGCACGACGCGGTAGCGCAGGTACACGGTGCCGTTGGCAAAGCGGCGCTCCGCGAGGAGCTCGAGGTCGATGTGCAGGTCGTCGGGCAGGGCGGGCTTGCCGCTGCCAACGACGATCGGGCAGAGAAAAAGGTGAAGCTCGTCGACCAACCCCGCGCGCAGTGCCTCGGCTCCCAGCGCGGCGCCACCGATGGAGAGGTCGCGGTCAGCGCCGGCCTTGAGCTGGCGCACCGCGTCGGGATCGAACGCGGGCTCGATCCGCGTCCGGGCGCTGGAGGGCTCAGCCAGCGTCGTCGAATACACAACTTTGTCGGCGGCCTGCCAGATCGTCGCGAAGTCGTCGTGGACGGCGTCGTCGGCAGCGCCGCTGGTCGGCGCGGTCTCCCAGTAGACCATCGTCTCGTACATCCGGCGCCCGTAGAGGTGGGTGCCGATCGGTCGCTCGAGGTCGTTGACGAAGGCATGGACCTCCTCGTCGGGCGCCGACCAGGAGAACGAGCCGGTGGCGTCCTCGACGTACCCATCGAGCGAGGCGATGGCGGAGTAGATGAGCTTGGCCATGACGTCGATTGTGCCCTAACGATCGAGCACCAGCGTGATGAGCCCGTATGCGGGAAAGGCCGAGGTGTAGGTCTTGCTCAGCGGGTCGGCGTCGGCCGCGCCGGGCACGGGGTCGTAGGTGTGGTTCTCGCCGCGGAAGGTGACCTGCGACAGCGTTGGGAAGGCCGCGAGGATGCGCGTGCCCATCTCGTGGACGAGGTGCTGGATCGACTCCGAGACGAACTCGTCGAAGGTGGAGAGCACCAGCGCCTGCAGGTCCTCCGAGGCGACGCGGCCCTCGCCGATCGCATCGGTGACGCTGCCGTAACGCCAGTGCACGTCGAGGTAGATGAACAGCGGCCGGTCTCCCCGCTCGGGCAAGGTGGTGTCATCGTCGCGCGCGAACTTGGTGAACGCCGATCCGGTGGTCTTCAGCAGCCGCAGCCCGACGTGCCCGGCACGGTGTCCGACCAGTGCGACCTCCCCGTCGGCTTGGGTCAGCTCGATCTCGACGACATCGTGGTCGCCATCGACGCGCCGGTGCAGCCGCCCGGTCTCCGCGACCCACGGCTGCTGGACTGCCCACAGCCGCAGCCCCTCCATTTCCGGGTAGGTCGCCAGGAAGCCGCGACCCAAGTCATACAACAGGCCTTCCAGTGTCGCTCCGTCGTACTCGTGCGCGCGGCGCAGGATCACGTTCTTCATGGTGTCCGTTGCGACGACCGCCGAGTTGTCGCCCTCGGTGTAGGCGGCCAGGAAGCCTTGGCCGAGAACCTCCATGCTGACGTCGGCGGCCAGCAGCCGCTCGCCGCGGACGAGGTGCACCGGCACCGAGAGCTTGCCGTAGGAGATGCGGGTGTCGGTCACGTGGAGGTCCTTCCCAGAATGTCGTCGGTGGTGAGCTCGGCAAGGCGCAGCGCCGCGATCTTCGCGATCTCGGCCAGCGCCGTGCGCTCCTCGTCATCGGGGTCGTGCGTCAGCCGCTGCGCGGCAGCGGCGATGATCGAGTCGGCGGTGTGCTCGCGGGCACAGACGACGAAGGGGAAGCCGAAGCGCTCCCGATAGGCGGTGGTCAGCTCGACGATGCGCGCGTGCTGGGCGGGCGTGAGGCGGTCGAGCCCCGCTGCGGCCTGTTCGCGCGTGGACTCCGGGGTCAGCGTGCCGGCGATCGCGGCCTTGCCGGCGAGGTCTGGGTGCGCACGGATGAGGTCGCGTCGGGCGTCGGGCGGGGCGCCGTCGACGATCGCCACCATCGCTGCGTGCAGCTCCGCCACATTCGCGTACGGCCCACGCTCCCAAGCGGCCGCCGCGATCCACGGCGACGCCTCGAAGATCCCGCCCAAGCGCGTCACGAAGGCGTCTCGGTCGGTCATCCGAACAGGACGGTAGTCGGTTGCCGACTGGCGCCGCAAAGGGCTCTTACGTGGTGCAGTAGATTCAGCCTCATCGTCTATCGACACCTTGGTCAGGAGAGGATCACGGCCTGACCGTCTTGCAACCACGCACCATCGACGACGCCCTCGCGGCTCGTGCCGCGCACCCCGACGCGACCGTCGTGGCCGGTGGGACGGGCGTGCTCGTCGACCTCAACCGCGGGGTCGAGCCAGTCGCGTTGCTCGACCTCTCCCGGGTTGCAGGACTGTGCGACGCCACGCGCGAGGGCGACATCGTCCGCCTCGGTGCGGGCGTGACCTACACCGATGTGCTCGAGCGCCACGCCGATGATCTTCCGGGTCTCGCCGCCGCCGCTCGCACCGTCGCCTCGCGCCAGGTCCGCAACCGCGCGACGCTCACCGGCGCGCTCGTCCTGGGAGATCCGTCCGGCGACGCGCTCGCCGCGCTGGGCGCCGCCGAGGCTCGGGTCGAGATCCGCAGTTCCCGTGGGCGGCGCACGGTTGCCGCCGACGGGTTTGTCACCGCGCCCGGCGTCTGCGATCTGAAGCCCGACGAGCTGGTCACCGCGCTCCTGGTGCCCGTCGCCGACGGACCCGTCGCCTATGCCAAGGCCGGCGCGCGCAATGCGATGGCGCGCGCGGTCTGCGCGGTAGCGATCGCGCTGCACCCGGGGCGTCGTATCGCGACGGCTTGCGTCGTCGGCGCCGCGCCAACCGCGATCCGCCCGGGCACGGCCGAGGCGCTGGTCGCTGCATCCTGGGATGTGCTCGACGACCCGACGACCGCTGAGCGCTTCGGCGCGCTGGTCGCCGTGGCAGTCGATCCGGACCCCGACGAGCGCGGATCGGTGGCCTACCGGCGCCACGTCGCGGGCGTGCTGGCCGCACGCGCGCTACGGCGCGCGGCGGCGCAGGTTGTGATCGCGCGATGAGGCTCACCGTCGACGGCACCCTGCATGAGGTCGACGACGCCCACGGCGGTCAAAGCCTCCTGCGCGTCCTGCGCGACGTGCTGAACATCACCAGTGCCAAGAACGCCTGCGAGCAAGGCGAGTGCGGCTCCTGCACCGTCGCGATCGACGGTGAGATCGCGTGCGCGTGCCTCGTTCTGGCGGCGCAGGCCGACGGGACCCAGGTGGAGACCGCAGCGTCGCTGCGAAACGGATCTGCGCTGCATCCGATCCAGGACGCGTTTCTGCGCGCAGGTGCGGTGCAGTGCGGCTTCTGCACGCCCGGGCTGATCGTCGCCGTGCGCGACCTGCTCGCGCGCAACCCGAACCCGAGCGAGGCCGACATTCGCGAAGGGCTCAACGGCAACCTCTGCCGCTGCACGGGCTACCAGAAGATCATCGAAGCGGTGCGGCTGGCCGCGGCAGAGGGGCCGAGATGACGATCATCGTGATCGAGGGCTGCGCGATCGCGACGGTCGACGCTGCGTCGACCGAGATCGCCGACGGCCACCTCGTCATCGACGGTGATCGCCTCATCGCTGTGGGGTCCGGACCGGCGCCGGCCATTGACCGCGAGCGCGCGACCCGGCGCATCGACGGCGCCGGCAAGCTCGCTACGCCCGGGCTGGTCAACTGCCACCACCACCTCTATCAGTGGGCCACGCGCGGCTACGCGCAAGAGGCCACGTTGTTCGAGTGGTTGGTCGCGCTTTACCCGGTCTGGCAGCACATCGACGATGCCGTGGTTGCCGCCACCGCGCGCGCCGGGCTCGCATCGCTGGCACGGTCAGGCTGCACGACCTCGACCGACCACCACTACATCTTCCCGCGCCACGTCGGCGATCTGCTGGCTGTCGAGATCGATGCTGCACGGGCGATTGGGCTGCGCTTCCATCCCTGCCGCGGCGCGATGGACCTCGGCGTCAGCGCCGGCGGGCTGCCGCCCGACGAGATCGTCGAGGACCGCGACGCGATCCTCGACGCCTGTGCCGTGGCGATTGACCGTCACCACGATCCGGCGCCTGGCGCGCGCGTGCGGATCGCGCTTGCGCCGACGTCGCCCTTCAGCGTGACCGAGGAGCTGATGCGCGAGACGGCGGAGCTGGCACGCGCTCGCCGTGTCCGGCTCCACACGCACTTGGCCGAGACCGAGGATGAGGAGCGCTTCTGCCTGGAGCGCTTCGGTGTGCGGCCGCTGCAGTACTTGGACAACTTAGGGTGGCTCGGCGACGACGTCTGGCTCGCGCACTGCGTGCATCTCAACGAGGACGAGACGATGCGGATGGGTGCGACCGGGACGGGTGTTGCGCACTGTCCCACCTCCAACGGCCGTCTCGGCGCCGGGATTGCGCCCGTCCCGGCGTTGCTTGCTGCCGGCGCGCCGGTCGGCCTTGGGGTCGATGGCGCCGCGTCCAACGAATGCGGGGAGCTGGTCGACGAGCTGCGCGCCGCGATGGTGCTCGCACGCGCCAAGGCGGGGCCGACCGCGCTGACCGCGCGTCAGGCGCTGGCGATGGCGACACGCCACGGCGCGCGCTGTCTGGGCCGCGACGACGAGTTGGGGCACTTGAGCGTTGGTGCGCTGGCCGACATCGCGCTCTGGGACCTCGACGAGGTCGGCTTCGCCGGCATCGACGATCCCGTCGCCGCGCTCGTCTTCGGTCCGACGCGTCCCGTCGACACGCTGCTCGTGGGCGGCGAGGTCGTTGTCGAGGACGGCGAGCTGCGAACGGCCGACCCGTTGGTGCTCGCGGCCGACCTGCGGCGCGAGAGCGCGCGCATGCGCAAGGCGACGCCGCGATGAGCGCGGGCCACGTCGGCGCGCGGTTGCCCCGCAGCGATGGGCCCGCCAAGGTGGCCGGGGAGTTCTTGTACTCCTCGGACCTCCATGTCCCCGGGATGCTGTTCGGCGCGACCGTCCGTAGCCCGCACGCCTCGGCGCTGATCCTGGCGATGGACACGCGAGCCGCGCGGGCTCTGCACGGCGTGCACGCGGTCCTGACCCACCACGACGTTCCCGGCCACAAGCTCGTCGGCACCATCATCGCCGACCAGCCGGTGCTCGCGATCGACCGCGTGCGCCATCACGGGGAGCCGGTGGCGATCGTCGCCGCCGATGATCCGGTGACCGCCCGTCGGGCTGCCGCGCTGGTGGCCGTCGACTACGAGCCGCTGGAGCCGCTGGTCACCGTGCAAGGGGCCCTGGCCCACGATGCTCCGGCGCTGCATCCGGAGGGCAACTGCCTGCGCCGCGTCCCGATCGTGCGCGGCGATCCGCAGGCCAGCGGGGAGGTCGTCATCCGCGGTCGCTACGAGGTTGGCATCCAGGACCAGGCCTTCCTCGGCCCGGAGTCCGGGCTGGCGATCCCCGACGGCGACGGCGGCGTCGAGCTGCACATCGCGACCCAATGGCTGCATGTCGATCGCGACCAGATCGCGAACGGGCTCGGGCTGCCGGCCGACCGCGTGCGCCTGGTCCTGGCCGGCGTCGGCGGCGCGTTCGGCGCGCGCGAGGACCTCTCGATGCAATTGCACGCGTGCATGCTTGCGCTGCGCTGCGGGCGGCCGGTGAAGATGGCCTACCTGCGCGAGGAGTCGTTCACGGGTGGCCATGTCCATCGTCATCCGGCGTGGATGGAGTACGAGCACCATGCCGATCGCCAAGGCAAGGTGATTGCCGTGCGCGCGCGGATCTGGCTCGACGGCGGCGCCTACGCCTCGACCTCCTCGGCAGTGATAGCCAACGCCACCACCTTGGCCGTTGGGCCCTATGCGGTCGACAACGCCGATTTGCTGGGCATCGTCGCGTACACCAACAACACGCCCAGCGGGGCGATGCGCGGGTTTGGATCGGTGCAGGTTGCGGTTGCCTACGAGGCCCAGATGGATCGGCTCGCGGCCGCAGTTGGGCGCGATCCGTTGGAGGTGCGCAGGCTGAACGCGCTGTCAGAAGGCGGCACGTTGCCCACCGGGCAAGCGGTGCGCGGGCCCGTTGCGACGGTAGCGCTGCTCGATGCCCTGGAGGCGCGGTCGCTGCCCGGGGCTGTGGCCGATCTTCGCGACCTCCCGGGCAGCACCTTCGGCGCGACGCTCGGCGAGGGCGTTCGGCGCGGCGTTGGCTACGCGACGGGCTTCAAGAACATCGCCTTCTCGGAGGGTGTTGACGATCCGTCGACCGCGCGGGTGGGGCTGACGGTGCGGGACGGTCGTGCGGTCGTCGAGGTCCACACCGCTGCCGCGGAGGTCGGCCAGGGCGTGCTCGGCGTCCAAGAGCAGATCGCGCGCACCGAGCTGGGCGTCGAGGACGTGGTGGTCCTGGCGGCCGACACGGCGATCGAGTCCGCCGGATCGGCCTCGGCCTCGCGGCTGACGTGGATGATCGGCGGGGCGGTCAAGCTTGCCTGCGCGGCGGTGCGGACCGAGGTGCTGGCGCGTGCGGCGGGCGTGCTCGGCGATCGTGAGGCGGCGCTGACGTTGCGCGACGGTGCGATCTGGCGTGGCGACGATCGTGTGCTGGAGCTCGTCGACGTGGTCAGCGGTGAGCCCGTGGAGTGCACGCAGACCTACCGCCACGCGCCGACCGAAGGGCTCGATCCCGAGACCGGTGCGGGTGACTCGCACGCGGGCTTTGCGTTCGTCGCCCATCGGGCGGTGGTTGACGTCGACGTCGAGCTGGGGCTGGCGCGCGTCGTCGAGCTGACGTGTGCCCAGGACGTCGGCAAGGTCGTCAACCCCATGGCCTTGGAGGGACAGCTGGAGGGCGGGTCGACCCAAGGGCTAGGCCTGGCGCTCAGCGAGGAGCTGCTGCTCGACGACGACGGGCGCGTGCAGACCCGCTCGTTTGGCAGCTATCGAATCCCGACGATCGTCGACGCCGCGCCGGTGCCGTCGATCATCCTGGAGCTCGGCGATCCGGAGACGCCCTACGGGCTGCGCGGCGTGGGGGAGCTGCCGTCGATCTCCTCGACGCCCGCGATTCTCGCTGCGCTGCGTGCGGCGACCGGTCACGCGCTGACGCGGGCACCGGTGCGCCCGGAGGAACTTGTCGTCCATGAGGAGGATGCGCGATGACCGAGCGCTCACGCGGCGCGCTGGGCCACGGCTACACGGTGGTAACGCCGGCCAACCATTACCCGAGCCGGCTGTCGGAGTTCGGCGACCAACCCGTCGTCAAGCTCGTCACGCCGCGGATGGCGCCGTCGCGGATCGGCCAGTACTTGGTGGTGTTGGACGCCGGGGGTGGGACGACACGCCGCGTCGGGGCCGGCTACGAGCGGTTCTTCTATGTCTTGGACGGTGTGGTGACGCTGAGCACCGTCGCCAGCGAGCGTCGGGTGCTGACCGCGGGCGCCTTTGCCTACCTCCCGTCGGACATGGCCTATGAGTTGCGGGTCGGCGACGCGGGCCCCGCGCGCCTGCTGATCGTCAAGCGCATCTACGAGAGCCACGCGGCACACGACGCCCCGGCCGCGCTCGCTGGCCATCGTGACGACGAGCCGTTTGCCGAGACCACCGTGCCCGGCTTCACCCGTCGTGAGCTGTTGCCCGTCGACGATCCGTCCTTCGACTTCGCCATGTCCTTGCTGCGCTTCGACGCGGGCGTCGGCCTCGACAAGATCGAGGTCCACGACGAGGAGCACGGCCTCTGGATGACGGAAGGCAGCGGCACGTACGTGCTCGGCGCCGATGAGCACGAGGTTCGCGCCGAGGACTTCATCTACATGGCGCCCTACTGCCCACAGGGCTTCACGGCGAGCGCCGACGGGCCGGCCGAGTATCTGCTCTACAAAGACACCTGGCGCGACGGGTTCTGACGGACGCGCGGCAGGGGTAGGCTCGGATCCATGGACGACGACCAGATTCGCAACCGCATTGAGAGCCTCGAGGCGCAGGAGCGCAAGCTGCGCACCGAGGAGGGCACGGCCGCCGAGACCGGGCGCGACGACGTCATCGCGCGCGACGCTGAGCGTCTCGCCGCGATCAAGGTCGAGCTCGACCAGCTCTGGGACCTCCTGCGCCAGCGTGAGGCCAAGCGCCGCGCCGGCGAGGATCCCGACACCGCGCAGCTGCGCTCCGAGGGGACCGTCGAGGACTACCTGGGCTGAGGTCAGCCGGCAAGGCGCTGCAGCGTCCCGGCCAGTACCGCGACACCCTGGTCGAGCTGCTCGGGTGCCGTGTACTCGTCGGGGTGGTGGCTGACGCCGCCGCGCGATGGGACGAAGATCATGCCGACCGGGACGCGGCGGCCCATGATCATGGCGTCGTGGTAGGCGCCGGAGATCATGCGACGGTAGGGGAGCTTCAGTTCGTCGCACGCGGCGGTCGTCGCGTCGATGATCGTGGGGTCACAGGCGACCGGCGTGTCGACGACGATCTCCTCGACGGTGACCGTGAGCCCGCGTGCAGTGGCGATTGCTCGCGCGGTCGCGACGACGTCGCCGACGACTGCCTCACGTGCGCGGGCATCGCTGTCGCGGACATCGACATCGAGTGACACCGTGCCGGGCACGACGTTGATGGCGCCCGGCCGCGTCCGCACGACGCCCACGGTGCCGACGGTCGTGCCGGAGGTCGAGTCGGTAGCGATCCGCTCGATCGCGACGATCACCTCGGCCGCCCCGACCAGCGCGTCATGGCGCAGCGCCATCGGCGTCGCACCCGCGTGCGTGGCGGCGCCGTCGAAGGTCAGCCGGAAGTCGTGCGGCGCGGCAATCGCCTCGACGACGCCGATCGGCTCGCCGTGGGTCTCGAGCACGATCGCCTGCTCGATGTGGAGCTCGATGAGCGCGTGGACGCTGGCGGGGTCGATGATCGCCTCGCTCAGGTTGTCGGGCTCAAAACCGGCCAATCGCAGCGCCGAGGCCATCGACACGCCGTCGCGATCGACCAGCCGGTCGAGATCGGCGCGCGTTAGCTCGCCGGCCGCGCAGCGCGAGCCGATACATCCGGTCCCGAAGCGCGGCTCTTCGCCGGCCCATGCGACGACCTCGATGCTGCGGCGTGGCGAGAAGCCGGCGGCGTGCAGTGACTCCACCGCGTCGATCGCGCCGAGCACGCCGAGGACGCCGTCGTAGGCGCCGGCGTTCAGCGTGGTGTCGACGTGCGATCCGGTTAGCACGCGCGGCGCGTCGACCTCGGAACCCGCCCACGTCCCGAAGAGGTTGCCGACCGCGTCCAAGCGCGGCTCCAGCCCCGCTTCGCGCATCCATGCCATCACGCGTTCGAGAGCGGCCGAGTAGGTCCGCGTGTAGATCTCGCGCGTGATTCCGCCGGCGCGGGGGTCGTCGTTGTAGGTCGCCAGCTCAGTGATCCGGGCATGGAGGCGGCCGGGTGCGTCGGTCACGCTGTTGAAGGTACCGATGGTTAGCGGGCGCGGAGCGCGGGAACTGCTCGGGCCATGCTCGCGGCTTCCGAAGTGCGCTTGGACACCAACGCTTTGGACTTCGCGATCCTCGGCGTCTACTTCGTCGTTGTGCTCGGCGTCGGCTTCGTCGCCCGCCGCTACGTCAAGACGAGCCTGGACTACTTCCTCAGTGGTCGGAGCCTGCCGGCATGGATCACGGGCCTAGCGTTCGTGTCGGCCAACCTCGGCGCCACCGAGATCCTGGGCATGGGCGCCAACGGCGCGCAGTATGGGGTGGCGACGGTCAACTACTACTGGATCGGCGCTGTCCCGGCGATGGTCTTCCTCGGCCTCGTGATGATGCCGTTCTACTACGGCGCCCGCGTGCGATCGGTGCCCGAGTACCTGCTGATGCGCTTCGACAAGCGCTCGCACCTGTTTAACTCGTGGACCTTCGCGCTGGCGACGGTGCTGATCGCGGGCGTGAACCTGTTCGCGCTGGCGCTGGTGTTGAAGCTGCTGCTCGGCTGGCCGATCCTGCTCGGGATCGTCATCGCGGCGGGGATCGTGTTGGCCTACATCACGCTGGGCGGCCTCTCCTCGGCGATCTACAACGAGGTCTTGCAGTTCTTCGTGATCATGGCCGCGCTGATCCCGCTGACGATCGTCGGCCTGCACGATGCCGGCGGCTGGGGCGGACTGAAGGACAAGATCGGTCAGAGCAAACTCGGCGAGGCTGGGTTGCATGCGCTGCAAGGCACCGACCCTGGGCACGTGACCAATCCGATCGGCGCGACGTGGATCGGCATCGTCTTCGGTCTAGGGTTCATCCTGTCCTTCGGCTACTGGACCACGAACTTCGCTGAGGTCCAGCGGGCGCTGTCAGCGCGCGACCTGAGTGCCGGCCAGCGCACGCCGCTGATCGGCGCCTACCCGAAGCTGCTGATCCCGGCCGTCGTCGTGATCCCGGGGATCATCGCGCTGTGGAAGATCCCGAACCTGGGCGGCGGCGACGCCGACCTGGCCTACAACAACGCGATCCCGCTGCTGATGAACGAGTACTTGCCCAACGGCATGCTCGGCATCGCGCTGACGGGGTTGATGGCGTCGTTCATGGCCGGTGTGGCGGCGAACGTCAGCGCGTTCAACACGGTGGTGACGACCGACATCATCGAGCCCTACATCGCCAAGGATCGCGACGACGCGTTCTACATCAAGGTCGGCCGGTACGTGACAGTCGGCGGCGTCTTGATCGCGATCGGTACCGCACTGATCGCATCGGGCTATCAGAACTTGATGAACTACTTGCAGGCGCTGTTCTCGATCTTCAACGCGCCGCTGTTCGCCACGTTCATTATCGGGATGTTCTGGAAGCGGATGACATCGGCGGCAGGTCTGTGGGGCCTGGTGGCTGGGACGGCCGCGGCGCTGGTGACCTACGTGGGGTACAAGTGGACGGGGTGGTTCACGTTTGGCTCCGATCTCGATGAGTCGTTCTGGGGTGCAGGCGCGGCCTTCGTTGTCGACGCGGTCGTCACCATTGCCGTGACGCTGGTGACCAAGCCCAAACCGATCGAGGAGCTGCAGGGGCTGGTGTGGGGCATGGCCAACGAGGAGGACGCTTCGACAGCTATGGCCCACGACAAGTGGTGGGAGTCACCCAAGCTGCTGGGCTTCGGGGCAATCGCCCTGGGCGTCATCCTGACCATCATCTTCTTCTAGGAGCGCGCGATGAGCGATCAGGACCGCACGACCGAGCAAGGCACCGGCGCCCGCGAGGCGCAGGCCGCCAACCTCTTCGACCTACGGCGCATCATCGGCGGGCTGTTCGTGCTCTACGGCGTCGTGTTGACGATCGTGGGGCTCGGCGACTCCGACGCGGAGATCGAGAAAGCGGCGGGCCTCCACATCAACTTGATCGCCGGCCTAGGCATGTTGGCGTTAGGGATCTTCTTTATCGCCTGGGCGCTGCTGCGCCCGTTGGGCAAGCAACTGCAGGAGGAAGAGCGCAAGCGGGCCGAGCGGGCGGACTCCTAGGAGCCGCGCGCTACTCCTCGATCAGTCGCGCACCCGCCGCCGGCGCGACCTCGTATGCGCCCTTGGGCAGCCTTAACGTCGGCGGGAAGAGCGCGAGCACGTGGCCGCCGAAGCCTCCGCCGATCATCCGTGCGCCGACCGCACCCCCGTCGATGCAGCGCCGCACCGTGCGCTCCACCGCCTTGGTCGAGACCTCGTAGCAGTCACGGAGGCTGGCATGCGAGGCGTTGAGCAGACACCCGACCTCCTCGAGGTCTCTGGCGCGCAACGCGGCGACCATCGCGTCCACCCGTGCGTTCTCGGAGAGCACGTGCTCGGCGCGGCGGCGCAGGTGATCCGGGAGCGTCGCGACCTGCTCGGCTGTCGCCTCGCTGAGCTTGTGCACATCGAGACGCCACGCGGCCTCGTCGCACTCCGAGCGGCGCTGGTTGTAGCCGTCGGTGGCTAGCGAATGCTTTTCGCCCGAGTCGATCGTGGCCAGACGCCACCCCTCGAGATCGAGCGGGACCGCTCGTGTCTCCATCTTGGCGAAGTCGATCCGCAGCGCGTGGCCCTCGCTGCCCAGCAGCGACGCGGTCTGGTCGAGCAAGCCGGTCTGGGCGCCAACCCAATTGTTCTCGACCCTTGAGCACAGCCGCGCGAGCGCCCTGCGATCGGGCTCGGTCACGCCGGCGAGGCCGAGCAGCGCGAGCGCGAGCGCGACCTCCAGCGCGGCCGAGGACGAGAGCCCCGAGCCCTGCGGCACCGTCCCGGCAATCTCTAAGCGGGCGGGGACGAGGGTGTGTCCGGCGGCGGTCAGCTCGGCGACGACTCCGCGCACGAACGCGCGCCAGCCGTTGTCGCCGTCGCGCGGCGGGTGCGCGAGCGGGAAGGCGTCTTGGGCGCCGTCGTCGATGTCATAGGCGATCGCTTCAAGCCGATCGCCATCGATCGCTGTGGCGGTCACCATGACGCCGTCGTCGATCGCGAACGGCAGGCTGAGGCCGCCGTTGTAGTCGGTGTGTTCGCCGATGAGGTTGATGCGCCCGGGTCCGAAAGCGGTGATGCGAGTCATGACTCGATGATGCAGCCGTCCGGCAGGATCGCCGGCCCTGTAACGCTTGCGGCGCCGACAATTTGCACGTCTGCGCCGAACGTGACATCGCCGTGGACGGTGAGGCTGCGTGCGGCGCGTAGCGACGGCGGTCCGTACCGGAAGCGCCGTTCGAGATCCGCGAGCGACTTGTAGTACTTGGGGTCGAGCGCGACGACCGGCGGCGGGCCGTCGAAGGTGGGGGAGACGTAGCCATCAGCGTCCAAGGCGTAGGCATCGGAGCGGATGAGGAGCAGGTCGTCGGTGGTCTTGACGGGTGCGAAGCGCGTGCGCGGCACGAGGACGGCGCGTGCACCGTCAATCGCCCCGAGCGCCGCACCCATCGCCGTCTCGAGCTGGAGCACGGGCGGACTCGACGCGTCACGTGGGTCAACGGTCTTGCGGTTGACGATCAGCGGAAGCGCGGGTCCGGCGGGGTCGTCGTCGAGGAGTCGTCGCAGGGCGCGGAGGTCGATCCAGAGGTTGTTGGTGTTGTAGAAACGCCAGCGGTCGACGTCGGTGAACGAGTCGTCGTCGGGCGGAGCCTGGGCGGTCTCGCGCAAGACGACACGCCCGTCGGCCCGGCGCTGGGCGATGTGGCCGCCCTTGCGGTCGGCGGCCGTCCCGCGCACGACCTCCATCACGAACGGGACGCCATTGGCGTCGGCCCAGGCCGGGATCCGCGCATCAACCTCGGCTCCCAAGTTGTCGCTGTTGCTCACGAAGGCCCAGTCGATGCCGGCGGCCAGCAGCGTCGCGAGCATGCCGGAGCCATGAAGCGACACGTACAGGTCGCCATGCCCGGGCGGACACCACTCGAGCTCGGGATTGGTGGGCCAGTCAATGGGGGCGAGGGTGTTGGCGTGGAGCTTGGGCTCGCGCGACTGCAGGAAGTCGGGCGGGATCCCGGGGACGGCAAGCGCCGCGGGGAGCGCCTCCAGCGTTCGCGCGCGCGTGGAGAAAGAGTCGAGCAGGACGAGCGGGATGCGGGCGCCGTGGCGGGCTCGTGCCGCGAGCACCTGGCGGCCGATCACGTCCAGGAACGTGTGGCCGGGCTTGACCTCGATCAGCGACTTTGGGCCGTGGAGGCCCATTGACGTGCCAAGGCCGCCGTTGAGCTTGATGATCGCGAGGCGGTGGAGGATGGCGGCTGGGGTGTCGCCGCCGTCGAGCTCCTCGACTCCCGGGACATCGTCGACCGGCTCTAGCGCGTCGCCGGGAAGCAGGCCGGCCGCTGGATCCTGGAGCTGCGCGAAGCGCCGCGCGAACGCCGCGAGCACCGCCTCACCGGCACCGTCGGCGCGCATGCGGGCCAAGGCGAGGTCCAGCGCGGACGCGGCATCGACGGTCACCTCCAGGACGCTACCCGCCGATCGCGCCCGGCTCGCGCGCGTAAGCTCCGGCTCGATGACCCCCAAGCAGATCGCGATCACCTCCACCGGCGCGATCGTGCTCGGCTGCCTGATCGCCTGGATCGGGACGACCACCTGGCTGGACGCGATCGGCATCACGGTCGGCGGCATCGGCCTCGTCGGGCTGATCTCCTCGGCCTTCTACGCCGTCGGCCAGTCCGAAGACCGCGAGCGGGCACGCGAGGAAGCGGCGCGACAGGATCGCGGGCCCAACCCCTTCCGGGGCGACTGAGCTGAGCCCAGCCGCGTGCTCGCCATCACCGGCCGCTAGAATCCGCCACCCTCGGCTGGGTAGCTCAGCTGGTTAGAGCGCACGACTCATAATCGTGAGGTCCGGGGTTCGAGTCCCCGCCCAGCTATATAGCTCGTTTGCAGGGCTTTCGGCGCTTTTTGAAGCGTCCCGCGAAGCCCGAAATTGCCCTGGTGCAAACACGACGCGCCTATCGCCACCCGAGCGCTTCAGGACCGCGTTGGCAAGGCCATGGCCGTGTCATCGCGAACGGTTCGCGACCGGATCGCTCAGCTTCTCGCGCGCCGCGGGCTCGTTTCCGGTCGGGCCAGCCGGGCGTTGGAGTTCAAGGCCACCGGTCTGCTCTAGAGGTGGTGTTTACCTACCGCGGGTGGGCGTTGCGCGGGTCACCCGCTCTGTTCGCGGTATGCCGCGGCCGTGGCACGCCCGACGACGGTGCTGCCGCCGCAGAGCAGGCATACGTCGAAGCTCATGCCGCGCCGGCCGGACCCGTGGCAGCAGGGGCACGCCACCTCGTCGATGGCGGCCGGGTCGTAGGCGTCGTGGCGCTCGTGGCTCACGACGCACCTGCCGTGGCAATAGGCGCACGTGTCGTTGACGAGTCCGGTCTGCCCGCGTCCCTGGCAGTGCGGGCAGTCGACCTCGTCGATCTGCGCGCGGTCATAGGCTGCGAACGTCGCCGACGACACGAAGCAGTCGCCGTTGCAGTATGCGCAGCTGTCGCTGACGAGGCCCGTCTGGCCTCGACCGTCGCAGTGCGGGCAGGCCACCTCGTCGACGGAGTCCTCGGTGTACGTGGCCGCGTCCTCGCTTGAGACGCGGCACCGACCGCCGCAGAACGCGCACAGCGAACCGCTCAGGCCGGTCTGGCCGCTTCCGTGACAGCGGGGGCATTCGGCGTCGTCGAAGGCGTCGGGGTCGTAGACGTCGGCCTCGGCCTGCGTGAGCGTCGCGGTGCCTCTGCAGTAGTCGCACACGTCGCCGACGAGGCCCGTCTGTCCGCGACCATGGCAGCGGGGGCACTCGATGTCGTCGAGTTCGAACACGGCGCCAGCGACATGGACGACCTCTTGGGCGACGCTGCGCACGTCGCTGTCGTGGCGCTGGTCAGCGCGGGCGGCCTGGGCGGACCGGAAGATCTCGGGGGCGGCGTTCTTGACGAGCTCCTGCGCCGCCGTGAAGTCCTGATCGCCGGCTGCAGCCTCCTGGGCCTTGTCCGCGAGGTCGGCGATCGTCTCGAGCAGCGCCTTGGTCTCGGTGATGTACACCTGTCGGACGTCCGGCGCGAGGTCACGGGCCGACTCCTGCTCGACCTTGCGGAGGACCTGCAACGCAACGCGCAGGCCCTCGACGACGTTGTGCTCGAAGCGGAGCATCCGGCGCCGCGCGCGCTGGAGCGAACCCTTGGCGTGAATGATCGCCTCGCGCGACACGTTGTTGGGGTTCGGGGCGAAGATGATGTCCTCGCCCGGCGGCTGCTTCTCGTCGTACTTGACGTGGTGGCTTGGGCAGAGGAGAAGGAGGTTCTCCGGGCTGTTGTCTCGCGTTTCGGCCGACGGGTCGATGTGCGCGACCTGCCCGTTGTCCATCGCGCTGCAGATGGCGCACCGGTGGTGGGCCTCGGCGCGGATGTCCTGCTTGATGTAGTCGGGGATGCGAGGGCGCTGGGCGCCCGGCGTGGTCGACCAGGGCTCGCGCAGCCAGCGGCGGTAGGCCTCGAGCTCGTCCTTGTCGATGTAGACGACCTTGTCCACGAAGGCGGTCTTAAGCCGGCGAGTCTCCTGAGACTTCGGGCAGTTCTTGGCGAGCGCCTCAAGAAGCTCGACGCTGTAGCCGCTCTCCATCGCCGCCTCGACCAACGTCAGCAACGCCATCAGCGGGTCAGGATAAAGGAGCGGCTGGCTGCTCACCGGGTCGAGGTCGAGGAGATACACCGCGGCTGCCGGACATGCCCGCTAGACCAGATCGGCGCAGTGGCGGGTCGACCGGCCGAGACCGGTCGACCCGCACGTCACGAACTACCCGAGTGAGTAGAACTAGAGGTCCAGAGTCGGTGGCTCCTGCGGCGACGGCTACTGCGTGACAGCCACCAAGGATGCGGTCGAAACTGCGATCGTCGATGGCGACTATGCCCCGGCACGCGGCAGTCACCATGGTCCCGCGTGACTGTGTCGCTGCGGCCTACCAGGCAGCGTCGAACCCGTCCCGCAATGCTTGGACAGGGGGTCTGCCGCCCGCTACGCTCGCCATCAAGACGATGGATCGCAGCGAGAAGCAGAAGATCAGGGCCTACATCGCCCAGTATCTCGACGTTGCCAAGACACGTCTCAGCGACGACGACGCAATCCTTCTTCGAGACTTCATCGATAACTACGCCGAGAAGTACAGAGGACGGTCGTTCACCGGGCGACGCAGCCACGACGGCTGGAGCTCTGATGGGAAATTCACTCGGGTGTCCGAGTGGGTTCAGACGTTCACCGATGACGTCGGTCTTCGTTGGATGTCCTCGTATCGCGACGATGACGGCCAATCAGGGTCATCCACGACGGTCATCAAGGACGCCCGCACAATTCTGAACTGGCTAAAGGAAAACCAGCGGAAGCTTGACTAGCTCGTCGGCCTGAGGAAGGTCGTCGTCGCCGCGGATCGCCAGTTGCGCCTCACCGGTCACCGGGGCGATGCGACAGCGGGCGCACTCACTGCTGCTTCGGACGACGGCCGACACTCCGCGAGCATGCCCGAGTGCATGGACCGCAGACGTCGCCGACCGGGAGCTGCGGTCGCGAGGTCTAAGGGTGTGGCCAGCGAGCGGTCCACTGCGTGACGCGTTCTGGCGGGTTGCTCGCGACGAGTGACTGCCACATCGGCTCGGCGCCGGCGTCGTGCTCATCGAGGAAGACAGCGAACTCTGGCGCGGTCAAGAGCACACCGCTCCAGTCGTGGGTCGCGAGTCGCGTGGCGAGCTCGGAGAGCAGGAACCGGACTGGGTCCGAGGGCTGGTGAGCGGAGGCTTGCTGAACCAGACGCGACTCGTCGGTGAAGTCCAGCTCGAAGAGGACGCCGACGTCCAGAGAGGGAAGGGCGTCGCCGGTGAGGACTCGGTAGACGTGGTCGGCGACTGCGTCTTGGGCGTCGATCACGAGGCGTCCCGTGCATCCCAGGCCCATCCCGCTGGTGAAGCAGAGCCCGAGGGCGAGCACGGCGCCTGGCGCGGCGGCGGCGTTGCCGTGCGGGGCAAGGGCGTCAGCGATGGCCTGTACTGCCTCATCGTTCATGGCCTGGAGGCTGCGCTCCAACAGCGCCGGCCAGCGCTCGTCAGACCGCGTCCAGACCGCGGCGCCGTCTTCGGTGGCGATCTTGGTGATTCCTCGCTCGTCGTGCATGATGGTGAGCGGCCCGCCCGTCGGCCATCCATAGCCGCGGCCGGCCTGGGCGGTCATGTCGAGTGCACGGGCCTCCTCGATGCTGACCAAGCGCCCGGTGTCGTCGTAGGTGTAGGTCTCGGTGTCTTGCGCTCCGTGGTGGTCGACGTAGACCGTGTGCTCGGCACGGCCCGACGCATCGAAGGTCGTCGTGACTCGCCCGGCTCCGTACTTGACCTCGACGCGGCCGGGCTCGTAGGACACGATCTCCTCCCAGCCCGGCGTGGTGACGCTTTCGGGCGGGGGTTCGTGCCGCAGGATCACCGGACGGCCGTCGCGGTCAAAGCCGACGCGGTGCCGCCAACCATGCTCATCGCGGTCATCGTCGCCGAGTACCAGCGGGCAGCCCCATAACCGTTCGGTGACCAGTGGTTCGGGCCGATGCCCGAGCCACCGTAGAGTGACGGTTGCCCACCGTTCCACATCGTCGACGCCTGCCACGGCCCGCACCATACGGATCCTATGCTGGCAGTCGCGCACTCCTGGCTGTGGCGAGCCGGTCGTCTCCTTTCGATCCATGCTCCGAGATCTCAACGTCTCCGACCCACTCGGTGGCCCATATCGAAGAGCAACCACCAATGCCATCATCTGCCTTGACCGCCGGGCCAGGAGCCTTGCGGACGATCTTGGTCCACTTCCTTATGCCTTGCGTGAAGAGGTGGGGGGCTACGTCGACAGCGTCGAGCACGCGGCTTCTGAGATCTATCAACAGGCCGAGGTTGAGCCTGCCGCGGTCCCGCTCGATGCATTCCTCACCTTCGCTGGCATCTGGCGTCTGTGGACGCAAGTCTACGGCCAGCGATGGATGGTCGACAACAGTCTCGCGATCTCGAGCCGCCACGGTATCGACGATATTCGGCTCGGCAGTTCCTCGCTGCGCAAGGACGGCGGAGAAGCACGCGAACTCCAACAGCTACACCGACAACTTCGCGATTTACTCGACAGAAAGAACGCGGGCTTTGTCCGCAGCGCCCACGGGGTACGCGAAATCCTCACCTGGCTAGCGACGGTCGGCGTCGATGGCCGTTGATATCAAGGACATCGCCAACGCGTTGGCGACCTTCATCGTGGGCCACCAGACGGAATTCACGCGCCTGAGTGCCCGACGCTCGCAACTGCTCGAAGTGGGCGCCCTGTCGATGGCAGCCGAGCACTACACGCACAACGGATATGACGTTGAGCCTCGCAATCTGGTCCAGAGAGAGTTTCGCGTAAAGCAGACGACCAGAGGACTCCCATGGAACTTCTCGTGGTTCGCGGCCTCGCGTGGGTCAGAGCAGTTAGAGATCCACGCCAACTTGCCCGTCCAAGATGCGGTTGGAACAGACGGCGCGCAGTACGTGGTCGACGTGGCAGTGATTCGCGCCGGCTCTTTGCCAACAACAAAGCCGACTAGGGCTGGCTGGGCGCGGTCCCCGAACGATCAAGTCGTCACATTCATCGAGGCGAAGGCTCTAGTGATCTACCCGATGCTGTTGGCGCAGTTCGTCGGGATCGTGCACGAGATCAAGCCGGACTTCTTAGGAGGCCGTCGTCCCCAGGGGTTTGTCACGCGTCTGAGTCTCGGCTCGGGCGTGTCTCCGCTCGCCTGAGGCTTCGAGACAGCTCGATCAGACGCAGACGGCGAGGCTTGTCGAGAGGTGCCCATCGTGACGCCGACGACCTACGGGATGTAGCAACGCTCAAGGCGCGTTCGACCCCTGCGCCGCAGACAGTTATGCCGACTTCGGCCTGTTCCTCCCGGAGTCCGCTTGCTTGGCGACGATGGCTGCCGTCTTAATCGTCCGGGGCGCGGTGCGCCCGCTCGACACCGTCGCTCCGGAGCGAGCGCGGCGTGCCGCACCCGCCTCGGCCTTCCTGGCGCCGCCGGTCGTACGCTGCGTCGGAGCCGCAGGCAGCTTCACCTCGCCCGCCATCCGCACCCCGAGGACGTCGGCGATCCGGGTTAGCCGATCGAGGCTGGTCCGGCCGTAGCGCTCGTTCTCGTAGCGCTGCACCTGCTGCTCGGCCACGCCGAGCTGCGAAGCAAGATCCTTTTGTGTCCAATTCCGCGCGATCCGCGCCTCGATGAGGGCGTCGGGCAGCTCGGAGATCCGCGACACCTTGTGCGTCTTGACTTTGCCGGCTTTCAAACGCTCGTATCGGCGCACCCGCCGGCGCAGTTCCCCGAGCTCAGACTCCATGCCTTCCAGCATGGCTGCGTGCACACGCTCGTCAACGCTGGGCCGCGGCCCCACGCGCCTGGCCTTCTCGATCGCGCACTCGAACTTCTCGGCTTCAGCGCGCGTGTTCAGATACTGCCGCTCGTTGGTGATCATGGAAGCTCCTTGAGATCGACCTTGATGATGCCCTTGACCTGGCCAGTGCGGCCGTCCTGCTGGAAGAACTGGAGGTACCGGGGGCCGAACGGCTCGCTCAGCCCGTCGGAGATCACGAGCTCGCCGCCGTAGCGCCGCTTCTGCGCGCTGCGGGGGATCGTGAGCTTGAGCAGCGAGGGGTGGAGGTCGTCGCTACTGACGCCGTCCGGTACCCAGCACGCATCAAAGTCGCGAGGGAGTTCCTTCTCGGTCACGAAGCTGCCGTCCACGTAGACCGTCTGGCACCCCGCGGCGCGCAGGTCGTCGAGCGCGAGCTTCAACCCCTGCAAGAGCCGCTTCCGCCGCGTGTTGCCGCCGTACCGCTCGATGAGCTCGTCCCACGTCGCCTCGTGAATCCCGGGCGGGAGGTTTCCGCTCTCGTCGAAGTCGGGGATCACAAGGCTCAGTCTATCCATCAACACAACGGAATTGTTGTGAGACTTCGAGAGTGTGTCCGCTGCATCGGCGGCGGTTCGAGGTCGAGTCCCGCCTGGCGAGCTGTATCACTCGTTTTGCACGGCTTGTGCGCCTGTGAAGCGCTCAGGCTCAGCGCCTGATGAGCACGTACTGCCCTGAGAACCGTGGGAGGCGGATGAAGTTGTCGTGAACCGGGCGGCGTGTCCATCGGCCGTGGAAGCGGGTCTTGACGGCCACGACCCCGTCGGGAACAGCCAGATCCACGCCAGCTTTGACGCCGGTGACGCGCGCGGACTTCGGCAGTGGAGCCGGATTGGGAACGCCCATGCCGATGCCTCGCTTGAGTGCGTGCGTCAGCCCGGTGCAGCCGCTGCCGGTACCCGACGCCAGCACCGCGATCAGGCAGACGCCGTCGTCGGACGGGATCAACGCGATCTCCGGCGCGACCTTGCGGGCCGTGCTCGCGTCAAGGTGACGGAAGCGGGTGGCGCGTTTGACCGCTGCGCCGAGCTTGCCGGTCGGCGGGGTGCCCTGGCGGAGGACGGCGAAGTGGGCCAGTGCGGTCGTCGAGTCCGAGGCCGGCGCGGGATGGTCGAGCAGACGCAGCTTGGCGAGGTTGGTGGCGTTGACGGGCAGCGTCTCGTAGACGCGGAACTGCACGGTCGTCGCCGGGCCACCGGGTTGCGTGACGACGTAGCGGATCGGTCGAGACGTCTTGGGGTCGATATCGTAATAGGCGGTGAAGTCGCCCTCGTCGTCAGACCTTCCGGGGAGGTCGACCTTCAGCCGGTCACGACCGAGCGGCGTGAGCTTTCCGGCCTTGTAGGCGCGGCGGAAGATCGCCATCGGGTCGTCGAGATGGTTCGGGTCGCTGCTCGCTGGTACCGCCTTGCGCTGGCTGACGTGGTCGTCGATCGGCGACCACGTGGTCGTGCGTCCGTTGGCCGTGCGCAGTTCCAGTTCGAGGTGCGGCTTGTGGTTGTAGAGCTCCCACATGAGGATGTGGGTGACGCCGTTGTGCGACCAGCCCTCGGTCACCGTTTGCGTGTTGCCCTGGTTGCCGATGTGCGTGCGGAGCGCGGTGCGCCAGTGCACGACGCCGGGCTTGGTGACCGCGGCGAACGCGCGCGCCGCCAGCGTGCCGTCGTGCTCGGATGCGCGACCGGGGATCAGCGCGATCGCAGCGACGATGAGCAGCGCGCCGCCGGTAGCGGCGAGCGTCAGCCGCCGGGCGCGCCGCCTCGGCGCCGGCCGGCGGGAACGGCGGGCGTACGGCGGCACGTCGACCGTGTCGGGATCGACCGGGTTGGCGTGGCGAAGGTCGTCGAGCACATCGATCATCTGGCGGTCCTGGTCGCGGTGGTCGGGAGCGTCGGCTCGGTCTGGTGATCGAGCTCGGCCTGCAACCGCGTCCGAGCGCGGTGCAGGCGGGTGTGGACGGCCGCGGTCGAGCACCCGAGCACGGTGGCCGCGTCACGCGCGCCCAGGCCCTCCCAGGCCGTCAGCATCAGCACCTCCCGGTCGTCGGGACGCAGCACGGCAAGCGCAGCCAGCAGCGGAGTCTCCGCATCGAGCGCTGGCGGCGGGACAGGCGCGCTGTCACGTGCGAGAAGACCGAGGGCCACCTGCAACGCTGCCCGTCGGCTGTCGGAGCGCCGCTGATTGGCGAGGACCCGCCGCGCGACCCCGTAGAGCCACGGACGCGCATCGGCGGGCACGTCGGTCAGCCGCCGCTCGACGATCAGGAACACCTCCGAGACGACATCGTCGGCGGTCGCCGCGGAAGTCCGGCGCAGCGCGTACGCCAACACGTGCCTGGCGTGCGCGCGGTAAAGGTCCTCGACCGTCCTCACATGGGGGTGATGTCCAGACGTGCCCTTGTTCTTACCGGTGACTGCCGCCGTTACAAACACAAGTGACCGGATATTGCAGATTTTGGAAACTGCATCTACACTGGCAAAGTGGGCCTCGTAGATCGTAAACAGGAGTTGTTCGAGCACATCGTGCGGCTCCGTCGTGCTGGTCGCGAAGCGCCCGGCAACGAGGACATCTCGGCGGTTCGTGTCGGTCTGGAGCGTGAGCTCGGGGAAACGGTTTCGCGTCGTATGGCGGCACGGGTGCTGGGTGTCAGTCACACAGCTCTCGGGCGCTGGATCGATTCAGGTGACCTACCGGTCGTCCTCTCGGCGGCAGGCCGTGTCGAGATCCCGGTGCCGGCGCTGATCGAACTCCGGGAATCGGTCGATGCCGATCGCACCGACGGGCCTCGACGCTATGCGCTCGCACCGACCATGAGTCGTTATCGGACGGCCGCCGAGCACATCCGTAGCGATGACCTCAAGGTCGTCCAGGACGACAGTGGTCACAGCCGCGCGAGTGCTCGGAGCCTGGCCTATCACCGAGTGATCGCCCGGCGGCTGCGTCGTCCGATGGTTGGTGAGGCGCGGCACGTCCTCTACCGGTGGCGTGACCAGGGACGGATCGATTCGCGCTACGCCGACCGCTGGGAGGACATTTTGAGCGAGCCGCTGGCTGAGATCCGCCGCACCCTGGTCGACGAGAGTCCTGACGCGGCTGATCTACGCCAGAACTCGCCGTTCGCCGGCATGCTCAGCGAGGCCGAGCGGCGTCGCATCATCAGCGAGGTTCGCTAGTGCGCCGCGCGGAGTTCGAGCACGTGATCGCCGCGGCGGCCAACGTGACCGGTCAAGACGAGTTCGTCGTCATCGGTAGCCAAGCGATCCTCGGCACGCATCCAGATGCGCCCGAAACGATGTTGATGTCATTGGAGGTCGACATCTATCCACGCGATCGGCCCGAGCTGGTCGACGAGATCGACGGGGCGCTCGGCGATGGCTCTCAGTTCCACGTCACCTTCGGCTACTACGCCCATGGAGTCGGTCCCGAGACGGCCAAGGCCCCCGCCGGATGGGAGCAGCGACTGGTGCGGGTCGCGGTGCCGCCACGGGTCAGCTCCGATCGCGCGCCGGTGGCGTGGTGTTTGGACGTGGCCGATCTCGTGTTGTCCAAATGCGCCGCCGGCCGGCCGCGCGATTGGGACTACGCCCGCGAGGCGCTGGCCGCGGGCGTAGTCGACGGTGACGCCCTTCTCGAACGCGTCGGCGATCTGCCGCTGAACGAGACCGGGCGCCAACACGTCGAATCGGTCCTGCGCGCGATCATCGCCCAAGCCAAGTAGCGCTCAACGCGAGCGTTGTGGAGGGCGGCACGTGATCGCCCTCCACGCCACAACTCGCTACGCCGCCGGCTCGATGTTCTGATTGACGCGGAACACGTTCTGCGGGTCGTACTCGGCCTTGACCTTCGCCAGCCGGTCGTAGTTGTCGCGGTAGCTGGCCTTCACCCGCTCCTGGCCTTCGTCCATCATCATGTTCACGTACGCGCCGCCCGCCGAGTGCGGGTGCAACACCTCGAAGTAGCCGACTGTCCAGTCCTTGATCGCGTCTGCGTTCTCGGCCGCCGGATCGACGCCGGCAAACACTGAGCCCCACTTCGCGTCGCGGTAACTCCACGCGGTGTCCTCAGACGCCACGTCGTGGGCGGCGCCATCGATGGGGTAGAGGTGCATCGTCGACTGCCAGGTCGGCATCGCCTGAGCCCACTCGACGTGGGCCTCGACCGCCTCGTCGGAGATCTCGTTGACAAAGTCCGCGCGCCAGTACCACTGGTGGCCGGTCGGGTAGACGCCGTCAAACGCACCTTGGAAGTCGGCGTGGGGCACCGGCGCCACGCCATGCAGCAACGGTGCGGGAACGGCGTCGAGCAGCGGCGCCATCGCGGCTGCCGCCCCGGCCTCGTCACCGACGTAGCACCACACGATGCCGCAGACCTTGCGCAGATGCAGCTCCTCGGGGAACGGCTCGCCGGGCGGCACGCTCATGAACGCGAAGAAGCCGTTGAGCTCGCGCGGGGCGTTCCCAATGAACTCGCGGTAGGCCGACAGCACCTCGGCGGCGTCGTCCAGCGACCACAGCGTCGGCCCTGCGATCACGGTCCCGACCTCGTGCAGCCGGAACGTGAACGACGTCACGACGCCGAAGTTGCCGCCACCGCCACGCAGCGCCCAGAACAGGTCCGGATGCTCCGAGGCGCTCGCGCGCACGCGCTCGCCGCTGGCCAACACGACCTCGGCCTCGAGCAGATTGTCGATGGCCAGCCCGAACTTGCGTGTCAGGTGGCCGAGGCCGCCGCCGAGCGTGAGGCCGCCGACGCCCGTTGTCGAGATGATCCCGCTCGGCGTCGCGAGCCCGTGCTCGCCCGTGGCGCGGTCGACCTCGGCCCACGTGCAACCGCCGCCGACGGTCACCGTCCGGGCGTCCGGATCGACGCGGATGTCGCGCAGGGGAGAGAGGTCGATGACGACGCCCTCATCGACGGTGCCGAGCCCGGCGCCGTTGTGGCCACCGCCGCGCACGGCCAGCGGCAGGTTGTGCGCTTGGGCGAAGGTGACGATCTGCGCGACGTCGTCCGGGCCGGCGCACTGAGCGATCAGCGCAGGCCGACGGTCGATCATCGCGTTGTAGACCTTGCGAACCTCGTCGTAGTCGACGTCGTCGGGTCCGACCAAGCGGCCGGCAAAGCTGGGGAGTTCGCGGCGCGCGGCTGCCGCAGGGGTCGTGACGGTGCTCATCGATGCTCCTATGGGTGTTTCGAGCGGAATGGGGAGACGAACGTACGCCCGTCACGTCCGCCTGTCATGACTTGAGCTGACCTCATTTCGCAACGTCTCACGACGTCCAAATCCGGCACGGATGATCAGTTCTGACTATCGTCATCGGCGATCCGCGCTATGCCCGACCACACCGGCTTGCTTCGCTTGACGTCGACCTTCCCGTTCGTTGGTCGTTCAGCGGAGCTTCGGCAGCTCCGCGCGCTGCTGCCGCTCGCCGACGGCGAGGGCGGTCACGTCGTGCTGTTGGGCGGCGAGCCTGGCTCGGGCAAGAGCCGGCTGGTCCGAGAGCTGGCCACCGAGGCCGATCGCGATGGGGTGCTCGTCCTCGCCGGCGCCTGCGACGCGGTCGTGCGCACGCCCTACGGCCCGTTTGTCGAGGCGCTCGATCAGCTGGCCCGGACCGTCGAGCCTGACGAGCTGCGAGCCGCGCTCGGCGCCACCGGCGGCGAGCTCACGCGCCTGCTCCCCGACCTGTCTGTCCGGATCGGCGAGCTCACGCCGCCGGTCAGCGCCGATCCCGACACCGAGCGCCACCGGCTGCACACCACCGTGGCATCGCTGCTAGCTGCGATCAGCCATGGCCGTCCGGTCCTGCTCATCCTCGAAGACGGCCATTGGGCCGACGCCCCGACGCTCTTGCTCCTGCGCTACCTGGCGCGGGCGGCAGGGAACGCGCGGCTGCTGATGCTGGTCACGTTCCGTGACACGGAGGCTGACGTCCCCGAGACGTTGGCCGAAGCGCTCGCCGACCTGCGCCGCTCCGACACGGTCAGCCGGATGCGCGTCGCCGGGTTCTCCGGTGAGGAGATCAGCGAGTTCATCAGCAACGCTGCGGGCGGCGAGGTTGGCGCCGGGCCACCGTGGCTGGCGAAGGCGATCGGGGATCTCACCGGCGGCAATCCCTTCCTGGTCTGTGAGCTGTGGCGCGATCTCGTCGAGACCGGGATGGTCGAGCTCATCGACGGGACGGTCCGGCTGACCCGCTCGACGCTGGAGCTCGGCACGCCCGAGAGCGTGCGCGAGGTCGTCAGTCAGCGGCTGGCTCGTTTGGCCGACGGAACCGTCGAACTGCTAGAGCTGGCCGCCACCGCTGGCGGGGAGTTCGGCTTTGACGTGGTGCGGCGCGCCGCCGGCGTGCCCGACGCCGCGCTGCGCGAGCAGCTTGATGAGGCCGTGCGCTCCGGGATGATCGACGAGCTGCCCTCGCGCGCGCTGACGTACCGCTTCGCTCACGAGCTGGTGCGGCGAGCGCTGTATGACCGGTTGACGGGCGTGCGACGAGCCGAACTGCACCTGCGCGTCGGCGAGGCGCTGGAGGGCGTCGAGCCGCGCTCAGGCCGCGCGCTGGCCGATCTCGCCCACCATTTCGCCCTGGCGGCGCCGCTGGACGGTCCCGCGCGCGGGGTGGAGTACAACGTCCTAGCTGCCCGCGCCGCCAACGGTGCGCTTGCCTTCGACGAAGCGGTGGCGCGGTTGCGCATCGCGCTTGACCTACAGATCGAGCGTCCGCAGCATCGCGCGGAAGTGCTGATCGAACTAGCGATCGCCAACCATCGCGCGGGCAATGCGCTCGACGCGCTAGAGGCGCTAAGAGATGCAGCGCAGATTGCCCGCGAGCTCGACGATGCGGACCTTCTCGGTCGGGCAGCAATCGGCTATGAGGACGCCTGCTGGCGCCCGGGCATGGCCGACCAGGGCGCGGTCGAGCTGCTGGAAGAGGCAACGGCCGCGCTGGGTGACGCAAGCTCTGAGATCCGCGTCGGGCTGCTCAGCGGTCTCGCGCGTGCACTGGACTTCCAGGGCGATCACGAGCGCGCCGAGGTCGTCCGCACCAGCGCCATCGCCATGGCACGGCGGTCGGGCGACCGGATCGGTCTGGCGACCGTGCTGATGCGCGCCTACTGGTCGCGCGGCAAGAACTCGCTGGAGGAGATCCTCGCCATGCTGACCGAGGCCGCGGCGATCGGTGAGGAGCTTGGCAACACCGAAATCCGTGCGGAGGCGCTGTCCTGGCGCGTGCCGACGTTCGTCGCGCTCGGCGACATCGACGCCGCGCGCCACGAGGTCAATGCCCTGCAGGAGACCGCCGAGCAGACCGCGCAGCCGTTCATGCTCCACGTCGCTGCGCACTACGGCGCGGCGATGGCGCTGTGCGACGGTCGCCTCGACGAGGCCGAGGTTCTTGCCGGCCGCTCGCACGATTGGAGCCGGCTGCTGACCGGTCGCGAGGCCTCGGGCGTGCATGGGATTCAGATGTTCGGCATCCGCCGCGAGCAGGGCCGGCTGGCCGAGCTCGCGCCGGTGATCCGCCTGCTCGCCGGCCAGCCGGGGAGTGATGGCCCTTGGCGGCCCGGGCTGGTCTCCGTGCTCGTGGAGCTCGGCATGGACGCGGCCGCGCGCCAAGAGCTCGAACAGGTCCGCACCGACGGCCTCGACAGCTTGCGCGAGTCGCTGTGGCTGGCCTCGCTGACCTATCTGACCGACGCTTGCGCGGCACTGGGCGACCAGGAGACCGCCGCGCTCGTCTATCCGGAGCTCGAGCCGCTGGCCGGCACCCACGTGATGATCGGTCACCTCGTCGCCTGCTACGGCGCGGCCGATCGCTACCTGGGCATGCTCGCGGCGACGCTGGGTGAGTGGGATCGGGCCGAGGCGCACTTCGCGCACGCCACGGTGCTCAACCGGCGCACGGGGATGCTGACCTGGCTCGGCCACACGCTGCACCAACATGCCCGTGCACGGATCGCCCGTGGGGATGCCGCGGGCGCCGTCGGGCTGCTGCGCGAGGCGGCCGCGATCGCCGAGGCCAACGGCCAGCGCGCCCTGCTCGCGCGCATTCGTGCGATCGGCCCCGAGCCGCCCTCCACACCGCAGACGCTGCCCGACGGCCTTTCATCGCGCGAGGTCGAGATTCTTCGCCTCGTTGCTCGCGGCCTCAGCAACCGCGAGGTCGGCGCTGCACTGATGATCAGCGAGCACACAGCTGCGAACCACGTGCGCAGCATCCTGCGCAAGACCGGCTGTGCCAACCGCACCCAGGCCGCGACCTACGCCCATCGTCAAGGCCTCGCCGAGGCCTGACGGCCCCTGTACGATCGGTCACACGATGCCTCTCTACGTCATCGAACGGAACTTCGCAGTTGAGCTGGACCTCACGGGCGAGGACGTCAGGATGATCGATGAGATCAACGCCGACGAAGACGTCCGCTGGGTGTTCTCGTTTCTCAGCGCCGACCGGCGCCGGACCTACTGCCTCTACGAGGCACCCTCACCCGACGCCATCATCGCTGCCGCCAAGCGGGCCAACGTGCCGGTCAATGAGGTCGTCGAGGTCAGCGGTGCGGCCGCGCCAGAGCTGGCGGGGCGCTTGGCCGAGTGGGCCGCCGTACAGCCTTCGTCCTAGCTCCGGGCTTCCGCCGCTGGCCGGCGTACCATGCATCGGCAACACCATCAACAACTCAGAGTCCGAGCCGTTGTCCCCATGAGCACCCCAGAGCCCAGCCCCGCCACCATGATCACCGTCGAGCCCTGGCTCGCCGCCGTCCTTCGTCACCAGTGCCTGGTGACCCAGAAGGTCAACCATCACGCGCTCGGGCGTCTGCGGGATCTCCATCCCGACGAGCAGTTCGCGCTCTCGATGATCTATCGCGACGCCTTCTCGGCCATCGAGGCGATCGGCTGGGAGCCCGACCCCGATGCCGTCGCGGTCGAGGTCCCGCTGACGGCAGGGCTCATCGAGCAGCTCTACCGCCGACGCTACGAGCTCGGCGCCGCCAACTTCGACCGCCTCGACGCGCTGGCCACGGTGCCGGCCGAGGAGGCCATGAAGCTCCGCGCCGACATCGAGGCCGACCGCCTGGCCGCCCAGGCGCTCGATCGCCTCTTCGCGGAGTACGACCGCGCCATCAGCACGTAGTGCGGGTTATTGCCGGGACCGCACGGGGCGTGCCCCTGCGGTCTCCGAGCGTCGCCGGAACGCGGCCGATCTCTGACCGTGGCAAGGAGGCGCTGTTCAGCATCCTGCACCCGCGGCTGCCCGGCGGCACGTTCTTGGATCTGTTCGGCGGGGTGGGCGGCGCGGGCATCGAGGCGCTGAGCCGGGGCGCGGATCACGCGACGTTCGTGGAGCTCACGGCCGCCGTGGTAGAAGATCTGCGGTTCAACCTCGACAAGACGCGCCTCGCCGACCGCGCGACGGTGATCCACGGCGACGCGTTCGCGTTCCTCGATCGGCCGCCGACACCGTTCGACATCATCTTCGTCGCTCCGCCCCAATGGCAGGGCCTCTGGACCAAGACGATGGCCATGCTCGACGCGCGTCCGGGCTGGCTCGCCGACGGCGGGCTCATCGTCGTCCAGCACGATCCCAAGGAAGACGAGGACCTGCCGCTCGAGCGCTTTGAGCGTGTGCGCAGCAAGGCGTATGGCGGGGTGCAGTTTGGGTTCTACAGCGCGGTCGCGCCGGACTGAGACCGCGCTACTCAGCGCAGGGGATGAAGCCCGCGGGTTTTGCCATCGAGCGCCGGAGTGACGCGAAGGCGACGGCGCCCAGAACGAGCGGGACCCAGAACAAGATGATGCGGTAGGCGAGGACGGCAGCGGTGGCCGCCGCCGGCGGCGCGCCGAAGACGATGAAGGTGCCGATCAGGCCGCCGTCGATCCCGCCGATGCCGCCCGGGATCGGCAACAACCCACCGAGCTGGCCGATCAGGTAGGCGAGCAGGATCACGCTTGCGCCAGGCGCGTAGCCGACGGCGTGGAAGGTCGCCCAGAGCGCGAGGTTGTCCCAGGCCCAGTAGCCGACGATGCCGCAGACCAGCAATGGGTTGCGCCGGCCCAGCAGCATCCCGGCCTCGGTGACGCCGTCAACGAGCGCCGTGCGCGAATGCGCCCAGAGGCGGCGCACCCGGCCGTCGTGGTCGCTGGGCGCCGGCCCTGCCGGCACCTTGCCGATCAACGCCACGCCGACGATGGTCAAGACCGCCATCGCCGCGGGCAGCAGCGTTAGCCAGACCGACTGCGGTGGCCCCAGGATCCCGACGAAGACGGCCACCCCGACGACGGCCACCGCCGCGAAGTTGACCGAGCTCTTCAACAACAAGAACGCGACCGAGCGGCGCGCGATGGTCTGCGCCTTCATTCCCGCGCGCGAGAGCACCCACGCGCCCAGCGCGATGCCGCCGGCGCCCGACGCCGGGATGATCGAGCCGGTCCCGACCTCCGAGAGGCCGAGCTCTGCTGCCGAGCGCCACGGCATGATCGAGCAGAACACGGGCCGGAACATCAACACGTAGGACAACGCCGAGAGCACCTCGAAGACGACTGCGAGCGCCAGCCAGCCCGGCGCCGCGTCCTTGAGCCGGTCGCGCACCTCGCCCAGCCCGGGCGCCAGCGCGGCCACGAGGACCAGGACGCCGAGCAGGACGATGACCTCCAGCGCCCGGCGCGCCAGCCTGCGGGGGTCGACGTCCTCGGGAAGGTCGGCACCGGGCCGCGTCGGGCTGGTCTCAGCGACCAGGGTCGGCCGTTGGCTCACGCATCCATGATGGCAGCGGCCCGAAATCGGGCTTTGCGGCCCGTCGTTCTCACATCCGGCGCCCGTGCGGCGTTGTGGGCGCATGCACCGATCAGAGATCACGTTCCTGTCCGGCGACGACCACTGCGCGGCGTGGCTGTATCGGCCTGCCGACGGCGGGGACGCTGCCGCGACGCCGGCGATCGTGATGGCGCACGGGTTGTCCGGGACGCGACGCGATCGGCTCGGCGTCTTCGCGCAGCGCTTCGCGCAGGCGGGTTACGCAGCGCTCGTGTTCGACCATCGTGGCTTCGGCGACAGCGGGGGAGAGCCGGATCTGTTTGAGCCCGCCCGCCAGTTGGAGGACTGGCGCGCAGCGATCGCTTATGCCCGCTCGCTGCCAGGCATCGACGCGGGGCGGATCGTGACCTTTGGCTCTTCCATGGGCGGCGGGAATGCACTAGCGGCTGCCGCCGCCGACCGGCAGGTGGCGGCGGCGATCAGCCAAGTGCCGTTCCTCGACATCTTGCGCCAGGCGCACCGCCCGCCGCCGCGCGTCGCCGTCCGCGCACTGCTCACCGCCATCCGCGGCGGCTACCTGCCCGCGGTCGGCCAGCCCAACGAGCCCGCGTTCATCAACGCGCCCGACAGCAAGGCCGGCTGGCGGCGCGTCGTGGCGACCGGCGAGGACTCGCGCTGGCGCGATCGCGTCTCAGCACGCTGGCTGCTCGGCCGGCCCTTCAACCCAGGGCGCCACGCGGCAAAGCTCCATTGCCCGTGGTTGGTCTGCGTCGGCGAGGCCGATCAGGTTGCTCGGCCCGGCCCGGCGATCGCCGCGGCCCGCCGCGCGCCGCACGGGGAGCTGCGCACCTACCCGGACGTCGACCACTTCGACATCTACGACGGGCCCGCCCACGAGGCCGTGGTCAGCGACCAGCTCGCCTTCCTGGAGCGTCATTGCGCCAGCCGATAGGCTCGCGTCCATGAGCCGCTCGAACACGCTGACCACCCTCGCGGCCGTTCGGCTGGCCATCGGCACCGCTTCTTGGGTGACGCCGCGCGTCGCGGGCAAGACCTTCGGTCTCGACGCCTCCGCCAACCCGCAGTCGCCCTACCTCGCACGGCTGTTCGGCGTGCGGGACTTCATGCTCGGCTACGGCCTCCTCACCACCACCGGTGAGACACGGCGCCAATGGTTGGCGATCGGCGCGGCCTGCGATGTCGCCGACGCGGTGGCCGGCGTCGCCGGCGCACGTGCTGGCTACCTCCCAAAGGTCACGAGCTTCCTGGTGACCGGTGCGGCGGTTGCCGCGGCCGGCCTGGGCGTTGCCGCTCTGCGCGACGCCGAGTAGTCGTCGCCGCCAGGGGCGCTAGACTTCCGTCTACAGGTCGGGCAGAGACGCCCGGCGCCGCAGTGTCCCGCGTCTTCGCAGTCGTTGCCTTCGAGCTCCCTCCGCGTTTCCGCAGTACACATACCCCGGAGGGGAAAACACCATGGCTACAGGAACCGTGAAGTGGTTCAACGACGACAAGGGCTTCGGCTTCATCACGCCCGATGACGCCGGCAAGGATCTGTTCGTGCATCACAACGCCATCCAGGGCAGCGGCTTCAAGTCGCTGGCCGAGGGCGCGAAGGTGAGCTACGACGCCGAGCAGGGCCCCAAGGGCCCCGCCGCGGCGAACGTCGTCACGCTCTAAGCACCACCCGCTTACACGTCGCACCCCGGGAGCCGCCAGTCGGCTCCCGGGCCGTGCAAGACCGAAGGGAAGAAGACCATGGCCTCCAGTGGCAAGCGCAAGACCACGATGGCGAAGCTCAACCGCGAGCAGCGGTTGCGCGAGCGCAAGATGGAAAAGCAGCACCGCAAGGACAACCGCACGCCGGCTGAGCCTGATGCGGTCGAGGAGACCGAGGACCTGTCGCACCTGGATCGCTACGTCGATCCGTTCAGCGCTGCTGAGCTCGCCGCCGGCCGGCGGCAGTAGCTCCGCCTGAGCGGGACGCGCTCGCCGCCGCCCGGCGCGCGTCCACGCACGACCCCAGCGGCTCCGACGCTGCAGCTATCGTCACCAACGTCAGGAATTCGACTGTTGGTGGCGAAGCTTTCCGCGTGGACTCGCTCAACGATCCGTCATCGCTGGTCCGCGGTGCCTTCACCGCCTCGGCGATCGGCATGGCCGTCACGGCGCTCGACCTCACCGTCGTGCTGTCCAACGGCGCCATGGAGGAGCTGCTCGGCCGGCCGGCTGCTGAGCTGACCGGCCGCCGTCTGAGCGACTTCGCCCACGCCGAGGACCGCGCCGCCGCGCAGCGCCACGACGACGCCGTGCTGGCCGCCGAGCCCGCGAGCTTCCAGACCGAGCAGCGCATCACGCGCCCGGATGCGACGTCACTGTGGATCGGCCTCACCGCCTCGGTCCTGCGCACCGCTGAGGGCCGTCCACGCAACCTGCTCCTGCAGGCGGTCGACATCACGGCCCACAAGGCCGCCGAGCTCGACCTCGAGCGTGAGCACCGGCGCCTGACCGATGCGCAGGCACTGGCCCATGTCGGCTCCTGGGAGTGGAACCTGGAGACCGACGAGGTCGTCTGGTCCGAGGAGCTCGCTGCGATCTTCGGGCACGCGATCGAGGACACCGCGCACAAGCCGTCGGACTGGATGGGCACCGTCCACCCTGACGACGTCGAGCAGGTCAACCGCGCCGTCGACGAGGCGATGAACCTCGGCAGCACCGAGAACGAGTACCGCATCATCCGCCCCGACGGCGAGGTGCGGTGGCTGCTCGGCCACCGGCGCGGGCTTGATGGACCGAACGGCCGCCGGATGGTCGGGACGATCCAGGACATCACCGAGCGCCGCATCGAGGAGGAGCGCCGGCTCGAGGCCGAGGCGCTGGCCGCCCAGGCGCTGCGCCACAGCGAGCAGGCAGCGTTGGAAGGGTCGCGCATGAAGTCGCAGTTCCTGGCCAACATGAGCCATGAGATCCGCACGCCGATGAACGGCGTGCTGGGGATGATCGACGCGCTGCTGCACAGCACGCTGACCGAGGAGCAACAGCGCCACGCCGAGACCGCACGGCGCTCGGCGAGTCGCTGCTGACGATCATCGATGACGTCCTGGACTTCTCCAAGATCGAGGCGGGACGGCTCGACCTCGAGGCCGACGCGATCGACCTCGTCGAGCTGACCGGGGAGCTGCGCCACCTGCTGTGGCCGCGCGCGCAGGCGCGCGGGCTGCGGCTGATCGTCACGCTCGATTCCGCGGTGCCCGACGTGGTGCTCGGCGACCCGGTGCGCCTGCGCCAGATCCTGGTCAACCTCATCACCAACGCCATCAAGTTCTCCGAGGACGGTGAGATCGTGCTGACGATCGAGCCTGCAACCGAAGACCGCGTGCGCTTCGTGGTCACCGACCAGGGCATCGGGATCGACGAAGAGACACTCGGTCGCCTGTTCGAGCCGTTCACCCAGGCCGACGCGTCGACGACGCGGCGCTTCGGCGGGACCGGCCTCGGCCTGGCGATCAGCCGCCAGCTCGCCGAGCTGATGGACGGCACGATGGATGCGACGTCGAGCCTGGGTGTGGGCAGCAGGTTCCGCTTCACGGCACGGCTGCCGGCGGTCGCCGACGCCGACCGTCCGCGGCCACTGCGCGGCCTCCGCGGGCTCGTAGCCATCGACGAGCCCAACCAGGGTGCCGCGGCGGTGGCGCTGGTGGAGCGCTGGGGCGCCGAGGCGGCACTGGCCACCCTCGGCGATGTCGGGCGGATGCTCACGCTGCAAGCCGCCCGTGGGCAGGCGCCCGCCTTCGTGATGCTCGGTGACCCTACGGGCGGCGGCACGCAGATCGTGCCGCTGTTGGCGCGGCTACGCGAGCGGGCGGGTGGTCTGCTGCCGGCGATCCTGATCTCCGACATCCCGATCGGTGAGCCGCTGCCCGACTGCGCGGTTACATTCGTCGCGCCGGTGCCGCCGGCGCGGCTGCGCCAGGCGATCGTCGAGCTCGTCGGCGTCGATGCGCTCGCACACGCTCCGAAGCAACAAGCGCCGGTTGTGCCACGCCCCGAAGTCGACGCCACGATCGGCGAGGGCCGCCGCGTCTTGGTCGCCGAGGACAACGAGGTCAATCAGCAGGTGGCGATGCTGACGCTGCGGCGCCGTGGCTTCGCGGTTGACGTGGTGAGCGACGGCGCCGAAGCGGTCGCCGCAAGCGAGCGCATCGCCTATGACTTGATCTTCATGGACTGCCACATGCCACGCATGGATGGCTTTGCGGCCACCGCCGCGATCCGTGCCCGCCAGGACGCCGCCGCACCGATCATCGCGATGACCGCGTCCTCGATGCCCGAGGATCGCGAGCGCTGCCGCGCGGCGGGGATGGACGACTTCGTGGCCAAGCCGGTGCGCCCGGATGATCTGGACGCCGTGCTGCGCCGCTGGCTCTGAGCGGCCGAGTGGGCTAGGCGCGGTCGGGCCGCGGCGAGCCGTGCTGGGTGATCGTCAAGCCGCTCGGCGGCGCGGGCGCCTCGACGTCCTCGGCCGTCGGCAGCGTCTGCAGGCGGCTGTGAAACGCCGCGCCGACGCGCAGCGCGTGAGCCTTGGCCTCCTCGGCACGCGGGCCCGCGAAGAGCTCGTCGACGGACGCGCGCCAGAGGATCAGCCAGCGCTCGAAGTGCGGCTTGCGGATGCCGCCGGACCGGAAGTGGACGTCGGCGTGCGGCGCGAAGGCGCCGCCACCGTAGCTGCGCGCGCCGAGCAGCATCGTCTCCCAGAAGGAGGTGATGGTCGGCACGTGCTCTTCGAGGTCGAGCTGGGCGACGTCGGTGAAGATCCAGCCGATCAGCGGGTCGTGCAGGGCCCGGCCGTAGAAGGCACGGACGAGCCGCTCGCAGTCCTCGCGGGTCTGGATGTCCGGTCGATCGTCGCTCACGCTCGACCCACGATAGGAGCTAGGCCTACTCGTCGGCCTCCACGAGCGCTGCCATCGCCGCGCTGCCGCGGTCGATCGCCGGGCGCATCTCCGGGTTGAGGTGAAACGCCGTGGCGTCATAGTCCTCGGGCAGCGTGCCGCGCAGGTGGAGGTCGAGGGCCAGCAGGCGCGGGTAGTAGCCGCCGCCCATGCAGAAGATGGCGTCATACATCTGCCCCCCGATCTCGTGGGAGTCCAGCGTCGTCGCGTGCTGGAGCTCGAGCGTGGCGGTTCCGTCGCGGGGGCCGGGGGAGATGCGCACCTCGATCTCGTCGACGCCGCCCTTGCCGAGGACGACCTTGAGGTGGTGGGGCGCGTCGCAGACGGCGATGACCCCGCCGCCCATGTTGACCTGGTCGAACATGCCGCCGACACGGAACTCGCCGGTGACGGTCGTGTACCACCGGGCGAGGCGCTCAGGGTCGGTGCAGGCGTCCCAGAGATCCTCGACGCTCGTGTCGTAGGTGCGTGTCAGCACTGCGACGCGAGCCTCGCCGGCGTCGATCCTCCGATGGCGCAGCTCGGGCGCCGGCTCGGTGTAGGTGCTGGTCTGGATCGTCATGTCGTGCTGCCTTCCTGCTCGGGATGGGTGGGGGACTTGCGCCGGGCGCGCTTGCCGCGCGCGACCTCGGTGGCCAATGCGTCGAGCTTCTGGTTCCAGAAGCGCCGGTAGGGCTCAAGCCACCGGTCGACCTCCTGCAACGGCGCGGCATCGACCGCGTACAGCCGTCGCACGCCATCGGCGCGGACCGTCGCGAAGCCGTTCTCTCGCAACACCTTCAGGTGCTGTGAGACCGCAGGCTGGGAGATGCCGAACTCCCGCTGGATCACCGCGCCGACGTCGCCCGCGGCCTGCTCGCCGTCGGCGAGCACCTCCACGATGCGCCGCCGGACCGGGTCGCCCAGGATGTCGAACGCGTGCATGGCGAGCACTGTATCGGTCCTGGCTTATATAAGCAAGGGCTAATTTGAGAGAGGAGGCGTGCTGGGCTCCGCCGCCCGCACGTCAAACGCCGTCAGCGTCACCGGCCCGAAGGAGGTGACCAGCGCCACGTCGACCGCGTCGCGCCCGCGGCCGACGACCACGCGACCGACGCGCTTGCGGTTGTTGCGAGCGTCGAAGGTGTGCCACGTGCCATCGAGATAGACCTCAAACCAGGCGGCGAAGTCCATCGGCTCGACCGGCAGCGGCACGTCGATCGCCGGGATGTAGCCGAAGACGTAGCGGGCCGGGATGTTCAGCGCCCGGCAGAAGGTGATGGCGAGGTGGGCGAAGTCGCGGCAGACGCCCTGGCCGGCGCGGTAAGCGTCGACGGCCGTGGTCCACGGGTTCGACGCGCCCTCGACCCATTCCAGATGGCCGTAGACGAAGTCGACGATCGCCTGCACGCGCTCCCAGCCCGGCTCCAGAGCCCCGAACCGCTGCCACGCCTCGTGCCCGAGCTCGTCGGGCAGGCAGAAGCGGCTGGGCATCAGGAAGTGCAGGTGCTCGTCGGGGAGCGCGAAGACGGGCGTCTCGGGCGTATCAGGGGAGCGGCGATCGTGTGGTGCGGCGACGACGACCTCGGCGTCGTAGATCACCTGTGACTCGCCCGCGGGGATCGTCAGTCGCTCACAGCGGTTGCCGTAGAAGTCGCGGTAGGTGTGGTGGGCGGCGACACCGGTCTCCCAGCGCTCGCCGTCGATCTGCACGGCGCTGCCGATCGGCGCGACCTGAAAGACGGACGGCACGGGCTGGGGCGTGGAGAAGCCGAAGGTGCACCCCACGGCGAGCGCCAGCGGCCTGAAGTCGTCGTCCAAGAGGACTTCACGGTACGCGGTCGCCAAGCGCGTCGCGACCGACACTCGGTCCCACGTTTCGTCGCACGCGGTCCTTGGTGCTCGGCGTAGAGTCGATCGCATGGCCGCCACGACCCTCTCCCATGACGAGCAGCAGATCGACCAGGCGAACGCCTCAGGCCTCACGCCTGCCGTCTTCATCCACGGACTCTGGCTGCTGCCCAGTAGCTGGGACCGCTGGGCCGAGGTCTTCGCGCAGGCCGGCTACATCCCGGTCCTGCCGGGCTGGCCCGACGATCCCGAGACGGTCGATGAGGCCAACGCTCATCCAGAGGTCTTCGCCGGCAAGACCGTTGGCCAGGTCGCCGACCATCTCAGCGATCTTGTCGGCAAGTTGAACAAGAAGCCCGCCGTGCTCGGGCACTCCTTCGGCGGGCTGCTCACGCAGATCATCGCCGGTCGCGGCCTCTCGGCCGTCTCGGTCGCGATCGATCCCGCGCCGTTTCGCGGCGTCCTGCCACTGCCGGTGTCCGCGCTGAAGTCCGCCAGTCCGGTGCTGGGCAACCCGGCCAACCGCAGCCGCGCGGTGCCGCTGACCTACGAGCAGTTCCGCTATGCCTTCGCCAACGCCGTCAGCGAGGACGAGGCCAAGGAGCTGTACAACACCTATGCGGTCCCGGCCGCCGGCATCCCGCTCTTTCAGGCGGCGACGGCGAACTTCAACCCGTGGACCGAGGTCAAGGTCAACAGCAAGAACCCCGAGCGTGGGCCGTTGCTGCTGATCTCCGGCGAGAAGGACCACACGGTGCCGTGGGCGATCACCAACGCGTCTTACAAGAAGCAGAAGCGCAACGAGAGCGTGACCGAGATCGTCGAGATCCCCGGCCGCGGCCACGCCCTGACGATTGACTCTGGCTGGCGTGAGGTCTGCGACACCGCTCTGGCGTTCATTAAGCGGTTCGTGTCCTAGCGGCCGGCAGCGCGTCGGCCGGCTCGGCGACGTACTCGAAGTGCTCGGTCAACGCGGCGAACGTTGGGCGCTGGGTACCCACCAGCATTTCGATCAAACGCGTGGGCAAGCGCCGAGTAACCTCCGCGCCCGCCCGTGCTCCTCGCTGTCCCCAACGTCTCCGAGGGTCGTGACCTCGCAGCGGTCGCCGCCATCGGCGCTGCCTACTTGCGCGGTGGGGCGCGGCTGCTCGACACGCACACCGATAGCGATCACCATCGCTCGGTCCACACGCTTGCCGCGCCGCCGGGCGTGCTGGCCGACGCGCTCGTCGAGGGCGCGCGCGCCGCGGTGGCGCGGATTGACCTCAGCACCGAGCGCGGCATCCATCCCCACGTCGGCGCGCTGGACGTCGCGCCTGTCGTCTTTCTCGATGAGGCTCGGCGCGGTGCCGCCTGCGCCGAGGCGCTGGCGGTCGCCGAGCGGCTAGGCGACGAGGTCGGGCTGCCGGTCTTCTTGTATGGGTTGCTTGCTGGCGGCCGGACGCGGGCGTTCCTGCGCCGTGGCGGCCTCGCCGAGCTGCATCGCCGGATCGCCGACGGCGAGCTCACCCCCGACTTCGGCCCGCCGCGACCCCATCCAACCGCCGGCGCGGTGCTCGTCGCCGCGCGTCCGCCACTGGTCGCCTTCAACCTGGAGTTGGCACCGCCGGCCACGCTGGCTGACGCGCGCGCGATCGCGGCCCTTGTCCGCGAGGGCGGGGCTGAAGGCCTTCCGGGCGTCCGCGCGCTCGGCCTGGAGCTGACCGCACAGGGTGCGATCGCGCAGGTCTCCACCAACGTCGAGGACCACCGCGCGGTGCCGCTAGCCGAGCTGGTCGCCGCCGTGGCCCGCCACGCGCCGGTCGCCGCGTGCGAGCTCGTCGGCCTCGCGCCAGCCGCCGCCTTCGACGGCTTCCCCGACACCATGCCGGTCAAGGGCCGTCGCACCGTCGAGAACGCCCTCGGCGAAGACGGCTGACCCACGCGCTAGGAGCTATCGTCCAGGCCCATGGCCCAGACGAAGCGCAAGCGCCGGTCCAAGCACCGCGGCAACGCCGCGGGGTCGGTCGAGGTGCGCGGGCGGACGGGCCGGCAAGTCGCGCCTTCCAAGGGCGGCAAGGCGATGCGCCTGGATCGTCTCGACCGGCCGCCGACGTGGCGCTCGGCCGCCAATCGGTCGGCGATCGCGACAGTGTTGTTCGTCGTCGTCATCACGCTGCTGCAGCACAACCTGGCGTCGGCGCTGGTGATCGGCCTCTTGATGTTTCCTGCCTACACCGGGCTGGGGTTCTACACCGACAAGCGCATCTACGAGAAGCGCCAGGCCAAGAAGGCCGCGGGGAAGTTGTAGGACATGGATGTCCGCATGTTCACCGTGGGGCCGGTCCAGGAAAATGCCTTCCTGCTGCGGCGCGACGGCAGCGACCGGGCGCTGTTGGTCGACCCCGGCGAGGAGGCGCCCAAGCTTCTGGGGGCGATCGAGGCGCTCGGCGTCACGCTCGACGCGATCTTGCTCACGCACTGCCACTTCGATCACACCGGCGCCGTAGCGCCCGTGGCCAAGGCGACGGCCGCGCCCGTCTACTGCCCCGAGATCGAGGTCCCGCTCTTGCAGGACATCATGGCCTACGTGCCGTGGCCGGGCTTCGGGCCGTTCGAGTCCTGGGATCCGGAGCACACGGTCGCCGGCGGCGAGCGCCTCCAACTGGCCGGGTACGACATCGACGTGCTCTTCACGCCCGGCCACAGCCCGGGCCACGTCACCTACGCGATCGCCGATGAGACCGAGGGTGCGCCGTTCGCGCTGTTCTCTGGTGATGTCCTCTTTCAGTCCTCGATCGGCCGCACCGACCTGCCCGGCGGCGACCATCCGACGCTGCTGGCGTCGATTGCCACGCTGCTGGAGCGCTTCGACGACGATGCGGTCGTGTACCCGGGCCACATGGGCCTGACCACGCTCGGCGCCGAGCGCGCGCACAACCCGTTCCTCGCCGAGCTCGCGCAGCCCTGATGGCCGAGAAGCCCCAGGCGCCGCGCGGCACGTACGACGTGCTGCCCGAGCAGGACGCCGCCCGCGCGGCAGTTGAGCGCGCGGCACGCGCCATCCTCGGCGGCTCCGGCTACCGCAGGATCGAGACGCCGGTCTTCGAGCACACCGAGCTCTTCGCCCGCGGCGTCGGCGCGTCGACCGACATCGTGCAGAAGGAGATGTACACCTTCACCGACGCCGGCGACCGCTCGCTGACGCTGCGCCCGGAGGGCACCGCGCCGGTCATGCGCGCTTACGCCGAGCACGGCATGCACAAGCTGCCCCAGCCGGTCAAGCTCTGGTACTTCGGCCCGTTCTTCCGTCAGGAGAAGCCGCAGGCCGGGCGCTTCCGGCAGTTCTGGCAGGTCGGCGCCGAGGCGATCGGCTCCGACGATCCGGCCGTCGACGCCGAGACGATCCTGCTGCTGCAGACGCTCATTTACGAGCTGGGTATCGAGAGCATCAAGCTCCGGCTCGGCTCGCTCGGTACGCCCGAGACGCGCGCGGAGTACCGCGATAAGTTGATCGCGCATCTGCGTGCGCACGAGGACCAGCTGTCGGAGGACGTCCGTGCGCGAATCGACCTCAACCCGTTGCGGGCGTTCGATGCCGACCATCCGGGCACGCGCAAGGTGATGGAGTCGGCGCCGTTGCTGCTCGACCACCTGACGGCCGAGGATGCCGAGCACTTCGCCGAGGTGCGCGCGCGCCTGGATGCCGCTGGTGTCGAGTACGTGATCGACCCGACGCTCGTGCGCGGCCTCGACTACTACACGCGAACGCTCTTCGAGTTCACCTCCGATGCGCTTGGCGCGCAGTCGGGCGTCGGTGGGGGAGGGCGCTATGACGGCCTGGCCGAAGTGCTGGGTATCGCGCCGACGCCGGGTATCGGCTGGGCGGCGGGCGTCGAGCGGCTGCTGCTGGCGGGTGACCACAAGCCCCATCCGGAAGCGGTGTGTGACCTCTACGTGGCCGGCACGTCGGTCGCCGCGTTTGCCTTGGCGGCCGAGGCGCGCCGCGCAGGGCTCAACGTGCAGCTCGAGCTTGCCGGACGCTCACGCAAGGGCCAGCTCAAGCAGGCCGACCGATCCGGTGCGCGCCACGTCGCCATCTTCAGCGAAGACGAAGGGACCATCTTGAAGGACTTGGAGAGCGGAGAGCAGGAGGAGCTGGCGCCCGAGGCGATCGTCGCCCGCGTCCTGCGTGGGAGGCACATCGGATGAGGCAGCCACCGAAGGCCAACGGGTTCCGCGACACGTGGACGGGCGACCTGCGCGCGTCTGATGCTGGTCGCGAAGTGCGCGTCGCCGGCTGGGTCCACCGCCGCCGCGACCACGGCGGGCTGATTTTCATCGACGTGCGCGACCGCAGCGGGATCGTTCAGCTGGTGTTCCATCCGGACGCGTCTGGCCCGGCTTTCGTCGCCGCCGAGCGGCTGCGCTCCGAGCACGTGATCTCGGCGCTGGGCACGGTCGTCGAGCGCGACGCGCAGAACAAGAACCCCAACATCCCGACGGGCGACATCGAGATCTCCGTCACGGCGATGGACACGCTCGCCGAGGCAGTCACGCCGCCGTTCCCGGTCGACGAGGACGTCGAGGTCGACGAGACGCTGCGGCTGACCAACCGCGCGGTCGACCTGCGCCGCGACGTCATGCAGCGCACCCTGGAGCTGCGCCACGCGATCGTCAAGACGATGCGCGACGTGCTCGACGAGCGCGACTTCCTGGAGATCGAGACGCCGATCCTCACGCGCTCGACGCCCGAGGGCGCCCGTGACTTCCTCGTGCCCTCGCGCCTACAGCCCGGCGGCTGGTACGCGCTGCCCCAATCGCCGCAGCTGTTCAAGCAGCTGCTGATGATCGCCGGCTACGAGCGCTACTTCCAGATTGCCCGCTGCTTCCGCGACGAGGATCTGCGCGGCTTCCGCCAGCCCGAGTTCACCCAACTCGACCTCGAGATGTCGTTCGTGGACGAGGAGGACGTCATCGCTGTCATGGAAGACGTCATGACCAAGATCTTCGCCTTGGTCGACGGCTTCGAGGTCGCGCCCGCGCCGTGGCCGCACATGACCTACGCCGAGTCGATGCTCAAGTACGGCAACGACAAGCCCGACACCCGCTTCGGCCTCGAGATCCACGACGTCGGCTCGTTGTTGCAGGGGTCGGACTTCAAGGTCTTCGAGGGCGTCCTCGGTCGCGGCGGTGTGATCCGCGCGTTCAACGCGGGGGTGCGGGAGATGTCGCGCTCTGAGCTCGACGGCCTCAACGAGATCGTCCAGCGCTATGGGGCCAAGGCGGTCGCGCCGATCGTCGCCGGTGGCGAGGCCGGATGGCAAGGCAACCTCGCGAAGTTCTTCACGGCTGAGCAGATCAGCGCCGTCAACGCGGAGCTGGAGGCGTCCGACGGCGACCTGCTGCTCTTCGTCGCCGACGCCGAACCGACGGCTGCTGCGGCAGCTGGCGCGCTGCGCCTGGAGCTCGGCGAGCGGTTCGGCCTGATCCCCGAGGGCCGCCATGACGTCCTGTGGATCACCGAGCCGCCGATGTTCGAGGCGACCGGCGACGCGGAGTCGCCGTGGACCGCGATCCACCACCCGTTCACGGCGCCGACCGGCACCGACTTCACCGATCCGGGCGCGCTCGGCTCGCGCGGCTATGACCTCGTGCTCGACGGCGTCGAGATCGGCGGCGGCTCGATCCGCATCCACGAGCAGGCGATCCAGGAGCAGGTCTTCGCGGTCCTCGGCATGGGTGAGGAGGAGGCCAACCGCCGCTTCGGCTTCCTGCTCGACGCGCTCAAGCAGGGCGCGCCGCCGCACGGCGGCATCGCGATGGGCATCGACCGGATCGTGGCGATCCTCGCGGGTCGCGACTCGATCCGCGACGTGATCGCATT
>CAWCEO010000008.1:0-615275 GCA_963794585.1 uncultured Conexibacteraceae bacterium | reverse complement strand
CGCTGATCGATGTCGCCGCCGCCCGCGGCGTGCCGTCGTACTTCACCACCCACAACTACTGGCTCGTGTGCCCGCGCGCCTACCTGCTGCGCGGCGACGGCGCGCTGTGCGGCGGTCCAGGCGATCGCGGCGGCGACTGCGCGACGTGCCTGGGCAGCACCGACGTGGCGGCCTATCAGCAGCGCCTGGCCGAGATCCGCGACCGCGCCTCGCGCGGCGTCACGACGATGCTCACGATCTCAGATGCCGTGCGCCGCGTCCTGATCGACCAGGGCTACCCGGCCGAGATGCTCGACGTCGTCCGCCAATCGGTTCCCTCGATGGACGAGGCCTGGGAGCGCGTGGGCCGCGACCGCCGGCCGGGACGCGTCGAGGACGACAAGCTGACCGTCGGCTTCTTCGGCTCGGCCTACGCGATGAAGGGTCCGCAGCTGCTGGTCGAGGCTGCGCAGCGCACGCGCCATCCGGTTCGCGTTCGCATCCACGGCGAGCTGCCGGCGCCGATGCGGCGCCAGCTGGAGCGGCTCGACGGTCGCGGGGTCGTCGAACTGCACGGCGTGTTCAGCCCCGACGAGCTGCCCGACCTGCTGTCCGGCGTGGACGCTGCCGCCCTGCCCTCGGTGTGGTGGGATTGCGCGAACCTCGCGGCCCGCGAGTGCCTCGCGGCGCGTGTCCCGCTGCTGGCGCCGCGGATGGCCGGCCTCGCCGAGGCGATCACCGACGGCGTCGACGGTTTGGCCTTCGACGGTGGCGACGTCGACGGGCTGGCGCGCCAGCTCGACCGCCTCGCGTCTGAGCCCGGCCTGCTGGAGCAGCTCCAGCGCGGGATCGAGGCGCCCAACAGCTTCGCGCGCTTCATGGACGACATCGAGGCCTACTACGCCGGCGAGCGACCCGGCCGCGTCGGTCCCGACGACGAGCCGCCGCTGGCGGTCTCCTGGGTCGGCGAGCACGATGCGCCGACGTCGTTGGCGCGGATCAACCGCTCGGTGTGCACGTCGCTGGCCGGCGATGCTTCGCTGATCGTGCGCGCCGGCGCGACCGACCGCGCCACGCCGCCCGCGCCGCTGCCCCACACCGCCGACGTCGAGGTCCGCCATCAGTGGCCGCCCGACTTCCGACCACCGGCCTCGGGCCATCTCGCGCTGATCCAGCCGTGGGAGTTCGGGTCGATCCCGAGCGCGTGGGTCGCGCCGCTGCAGACGATCGTCGACGAGCTCTGGGTGCCCTCGGAGCACGTGCGCCGCATGTATCTCGACGCCGGCGTCGACGCTGATCGCGTCGTCGTCGTACCTAATGGTGTCGACTTGTCGCACTACTCGCCGGATGGTTCGGCGATGGAGCTCGACGGGGCGGACGGGGGCGGTGTCCGCTTCCTCTTCGTCGGTGGCGCGATCTCGCGCAAGGGCATCGACGTGCTGCTGAGCGCGTATGGCGAGGCGTTCGCCGGGCGCGACGACGTGTCGTTGATCGTCAAGGACTTCGGCGCCGACGGCGTCTACCGCGGCGGCGACCGAGCGGAGCTTGAGCGCATGGCAGCCGATGCTGACGGACCGCGCGTCGTCCACCTCACTGAGACGCTCGCCGACGACGAGGTCGCCGCGCTCTATCGCGCCTGCGATGTGCTCGTCCATCCCTACCGCGGCGAGGGTTTCGCGATGCCGGTTCTCGAAGCGATGGCCTGTGGGCTGCCGACCGTGGTCACCGACGGCGGCCCGACCGACGAGTTCTGCCCGGCCGATGCCGGCTGGCGCATCCCGTCGACCAAGGCGCTGGTGCCCGGTCGCCGCATCGGTGACCTGCCACTGGCCGGCGAGGCTTGGATGCTGGAGCCCGACCGCGACGCGCTGGTCGCGCTGCTGCGTGAGGTCGCCGACGCCGATGGGGAGGAGCGCGCCCGCCGCGGTGCCGCCGCCCGCGCAGCCGCCGAGACGCTGGGTTGGGACGCCGTCGCCGCACGCTATGCGGAGCGGATTCGCGCGCTGAGCGACCGCCCGGCACGGCTCGCGCAGTCGCCGGCCATCGACCTCGACCTCGCCGCGACCCGCCCGCGCCTGCTCGCGGTTCCGGCTTATCGCGGCCGCGACGAGCTCGCCGCGCTCCTGGGCGCTTGGGCGGCCGCCGCACCCGCCGACACTGCCGGGACGTTGATCCTGGTCGCCGACCCCGCCCGCGATGGCACGCCCGACCACGTCGAAGCGCACATCGTCACCGCCGCAACTACCGCCGGCATCGACCTCGATCACTGCGCCGACATCGAAGTTCGCTTCCTGCACGCCACCCCCGGCCGCGACGCCGCGCTGCACGCGGCAGCCGACGGCTTCGTCGCCCTCCACGGCGCCTCCGCCGGCCACACCCGCTTGGCCCGCGCCGCCGGCAACGCCATTGTCACCCCAGACGCTGAGTCCCTCCACGCCTTCCTCACGGCTCCCGCGTCAGCCGTTGCGCCCGCGCCGGCCCTGGCCGGGGCCTAGCGGCCGTCGCCGTCTTGCCAGTTCAGTATGTAGCGTCTATCCCCATGGCAATGACGCCACGTAACAGCGAGTTGAAGGCCGAGGTCGGCGTTCGTGAGCTGCACGACCAGCTCAGCCGCTACGTGCGTCACGCTGCCGAAGGCGGTGAGGTCATCGTGACGATGCGAGGGCAGCGGGTCGCGCGACTCTCCCCGATTGTGGTGAGCGATCCCCTTGCGGACTTGCGTGCACGCGGCCTCGTGCGCGCCGCGACGCGGCCGAAGCGAAAGCTCGAGGGCCGCAAGCGGCTCACGGCCGCTGCACCGGTCTCGGACCTCGTCGGCGAGCAGCGACGCTGATCATCTACTTCGACCTCGTCGTGGTGACTTGGGACCGCGATCTCGCCTCGGCGGCGATCGCGAAGAACCACACCGTCGTTCCGGCGACGAACTAGCGGGTGGCGCGGTATGTCCGCGCCATTCTTCTTCTAAACACGACATTTCGTTCGGGCGTCTCTTCGGAGACACCTTGAGCAAATTACTCGCGACATCTCTTGACACTTGGCGGTCCTGAGTGGTTGGCTGCCGACGCGTCCGTGGGCGGACGTGTTCTGAGTGGGGGCTCAGGGCCAATCTGGGATGACATCGAGGTGTGGGATGAGTGCTGTGCGCGCGCGGTCGTTGCTGCTTATTGTTGGCGTTGCCTGCTTGGCAGCGCTGGCGGTGGCGTTTATGACCCCGACGGCAACCCCACCACCACCGGCAGCGGTGCCACCACCAACCTGCTGTTCGCCGGCGGCCATCAACTGAACAACGTGTACCACTACGATCCCGCCACCGCCACCTGGACCCAACAAGACCCAATCAACCAAATCACGAGCCTCGCACAGGCCAACCACTACACCTACACCGGCGGCAACCCCATCGACAATGTCGATCTCAACGGACAGCAGGGTTCGCCTTGCAAGGGGGGTGAGCCAAGTCCGGCGGCGCGCGCGAACAACAAGGCGATTACGCGATCTTTCTGTCGGCTGTACCAGGCGTCGAGCGGCGGAGAGAGTGCGAGCGGCAAAGTGATCGCGAGTGAGGGTGCAGGCTGCTTTGTGGTCGGCATTGTTGGCACGCCCGTCGCGGGGACGCTCTGTGGTGGAGCCGTAACGGTCGCAGGCCTCATCGATGCCTTCCTCTAGGTCGACATGATCCAGGGGCTTTTCTCGGCGGTCGCACTAGTAATGATCGTTCTTCTGGCGGTCGATCAAGCGCGATGGCATCGTCTCACGCGAGGCCAAGGACTTGTTGTCCTCGGCGTCGCATTAGGTTTGGTGATCGCGGGCGTGCTCATCGGGTAGGCGAGCGATCGATACTGCGGCACGCACATGCAGTGGTACGCCTACGTCGGAGGGACCTTGTCAACCAGCAGCGCAAGGCAAAGGGAGCCCGAGCGGTGATGCAACAGGGTCTTGTGCAGCGAAGACGGAGATGTCGGGGGAGTTGTGGACTCGGTCCTCGGCTTGCTGAGGACCGAGGTTAGGTTTCTGTGTGACCGGGAACGGATTGCATGGATGCTCGCGTGTTGAACCGACAGGGCACGAGCGCGTCACGCGCCTGAGGCACGTGGACGACCGTCGCGGCGTGGGTGATCGCGATCGTGATTGTGTTATTGCCGCTGCCGTCTGCGGTCCAGGGGCTCATCGGGACGCTGGCCTTTGTTGGTGTCGTCGTGCTGTTGGTGAGCAGGGTGCGCGATGTCAGGCGGACTGCGGACACCGACGCTCGAACGTGGATTGCTACGTGGGCGCAACCCATCGCGCTTGCCGTGGCGGCTGTGGTGGTGTTGATCCTGCTGGCTACACGGTGGTAAGCCAAATGCGCCGGGCATTCGCGCTGAGCGGGATCCCGCCGGCCGGCAACGCGACCGACATCATCCGCACCGGTGTCTATTCGGTCTTCGGTGGCTCGATCGGTGAACGGATCTTCCTGGCCTGCGGTCTGGGGTTGGCGATTGGTCGCCGGGGGCGGCATCGCGCTGGCCGTAGTGAAGATCGTCGCGCTGCACGGCCTCGCGGCGATCGGAGCGGCAGGAGTGACGACCGTGCCCGCACTCGTAGCCGCTGAACTCGTCGATAGAACGAAGTCTGATGAGCATTGACGCTCCGTGCGTCCTCCTCGCGATCGCGGCCGTCACCTGGGCTGCTGCAGGCGGAGGAACGCTCCTCGTGCCGGTCCGCGTCATCGCTGCCTCGTCGCTGTTGTTCACCGGCACGATGTGGATCAACGTGCGATGACGGCGAAGACCGTCGGCGAACGGTGTGGGCTGGTGCTTCTCGTCGCGGCCTGCGTGGTCGAAGTTCTCTTCGACTGGTTGGGCGTCGCGCTGGTGTTGTTCGCGCTCGCGGTCGCCGTGGGTGGGCGGTCGAGCTGGATACGGCATCGAGGTCGCGGGGTCATCTAGCGACCGGGCCAACCGTCGCTTGCGCCCAGCAGCGCTGAGCGTCTCGTCGGCGGCCAAGCCGCCGCGCAACGCTCGCCACCAGATTTCGGCGGGCAGCCTGCGGACTCAGTCAGAAATTCAGTAACACGCGCCTAGGAGTCCTGAAGGCGCTGGAGCGAGGCGGAGATCTCCGTCCATCCATCGACGCTGGACCAGCGGCCTGCGCCGGAATCAGCGGTCACGAGGCCGGCGTCGTGGAGGACCGCGAGGTGGTGGGCGATCGTGGGTTCCGTGGCGTTGAGCGTCACGGCGAGTTCGGGCGGCGTCTGCTCATGATCCTCGAGCGCGACGAGTAGGGCGAGGCGCAGGGGGTGCGCGACCGCCCGGAGGACGTCGGCAGGGACGGGCTCGGACATCACCGAAGACCATAGAGCCACTGTGAAAGATCTGCTGAACAGTCACAGGCGCGACACCCGCACGGGTGAGCAGAACGACGTAAGGTCGAGCTTCGGCTCCATGCTCGAATCCGAATTCCTGTCAGCACTTGGGCATCCGGCCCGCCTCCAGGCCCTCGTGCTGTTCGAGCAGCGGCCGGCGTCGGCACGGGAGCTGGGTGCGATCGTCGGCCTCTCGCCCAGCGCAACGCTCTACCACGTGCGAAAGCTGCGCGATGCGGGACTCATCGAGCAGGTCGACTCGCGGCAGCGGCGCGCGTTCCTCGAGCGCGTGTGGCGCACCCGCTCCACGGGCTGGGCTCAGATCGAGCGTCAGCTAGCCGATGTCGCAGCTAGAGCCCTAGAACAGAATCGGTTGAAAAAGAACCGGTCAGGCTCATGACTGCCTAAACCGGCCAATCTGTCGAACACCGGCAGATTCTGTCCTCCGTAGCTTCGCGAGCGAGTGCTCGCGCAGGAAGAACTCAGACGGCGGATCCGGGCCGCGATGGCTTTGGCCGACATCGGCAGCTGGGAGCAGCTGGCCGAGTGCACGCCGCTGAGTCGCTCGACGCTCAAGGACCTCGGCACCGTCCGCGGCCGCGCGGAGGAGACGCATCTGCGCGTTATTGCCGCCGCCTGTGAGCTCCCGTACGCGTGGTTCACCGTCGCCGACATCGGCGGCGCGGTCACGCGCGAGGACGAGGATCCGGCGGTCGGCGAGCGCCTCGAGGCGCTGGAGCGCACCGTTGCCGCGCTGGTCCGCCGCGTCGGCGAGGCCAGCGGTGGCGCTAGCGCAGCGGGAAGCTGAGCTTCCCGCGTCCGGGTCGTGGGCCCGACCCGGCGCCTAGCGCAGCGGGAAGCTGAGTCCCAGATCGGGCACGGTGACGGTCCCGACCTGGTCGGTGACCGTGCCGATCCGGCGGGCGCCGGGATGGTGGCCGGCGAGGATCGCGGCGGCATCGTCGGCGTTCGCGTCCGGGACAATCGCCACGAGGCCGCAGCCCATGTTGAAGACCTCCCACATCTCGGCCGTCTCGACGGAGCCGAGACGCGCGACAAGGTCGAAGACCGGCGTGACCGGCAGCGGCTCTTCGATGGCGTAGCCGCCGCCGAGGCGCAGGATGTTGGTCAGCCCGCCGCCGGTGATGTGCGCCAAGCCGCGGACGTCGACGCCGGAGCGCAGCAGCTCGAGGACCGCGCGCACGTAGATGACGGTCGGCTCGAGTAGGGCGTCGGCGACCGAGGCGCCGCCGAGCTCGACGGGTGTGTCGTCGAGGGCTAGTCCTGGGTGGGTGGGTCCGGGTTCCTGCAGTGCGCGCCGGGCCAACGTGTAGCCGTTGGAGTGCAGGCCCGACGACGGCACGCCGATGATCGCGTCGCCCGCGGCGATGCGATCACCCAAGATGATGTCCTTAATCGCGACCGTCCCGATGGCCGTCGCGCAGAGGTCGAAGCCCTGCGGTGAGGGATGGCCCCGGATCAGCTCGGGCAGCACGGCCAGCTCGCCGCCGGGAACCTCGCAGCCGGCTGCCTCGGCGCCGACCTTCAGGCCCATGCCGATCCGCGCCAACCGCTCCGGGTCGACCTCCTCGACGGCGAGGTAGTCGACGAGCGCGATCGGCTCGGCGCCGACGCAAATGAGGTCGTTGACGTTCATCGCCACGCAATCGATGCCGACCGTCTCCAGCCGGTCTGCCTGCTCGGCGACGACGAGCTTGGAGCCGACGCCGTCGGTCGCGATCGCGATCCCGAGCTCGTCGGTGACGCGCAGCACCGAGGCGTAGTGGCCGCCGGGCACGACCGACCGTGACGGCTTGCCCGTCTCGATCGTGCGCAGGACAGAGACCAGGGCGCCGACGCCCTCGTCGGCTTGGTCGGTGTCGACCCCTGCGGCGGCGTACGCATCGCTCATAAGGGGCGATCGTCGCAGAAGACCACGCCAGCGAGCGATGTGGCCGCGTCACTCATGGGTTCGAGCGTCGCAGACGGCGCAGCGCGAGGGCCGCCAGCGTCACGCGCTCGGCCGCAGGCAGTGCCACCGACGTCGCCCGTCGCAGCGGGGCAGCGGCCAGCGTGGATGCCAACGCCGCCGCCATCCCGGCCGCAAACGCCACGCGCAACTCCGGCGCCGGTGGGTTGCGCGCCAGGCGCCAGGCCTTCAGCCCGGTCGCGCCCGCGATCACCGGCAGGCCGGCGCGACGGCCGAGGTCAAACGACGCGTCGCGGTCAAAGCCACGCAGGCGCGCCGCCGCAACGGTCAGCCCGAGGCGCGAGATGCCCGGCCACAGCGCGCACGCCTGCGCAAGGCCGAGCACGGCGGCGTCGGCGAGGGTCGCACCATCCGCAGTGCGCGAGCCATCACCCGCCCGGTCGGCGGCGAGCAGCAGCGCCGAGCCGGCCAGCAGCCCGACCGCCGTCGCTCCTACCCCGCCCAGCCGGCGCTCGATCGGCCCTTCCAAGAGGAACCCGATCACCGCCGCGGGCGCCGTCGCCACCGCCGCCCAGACCGGGGCCGGTAGCGGCACGAGCACGAGCAGACCGCCGAGCGTCCCCGCGTGCAGCGCGACCTCGAAGGCCTTGCGGACGTCGTCGTCCAGCCGCGCAGACGGCCAGTCCAGCAGCTGCGGGATCAGCGCGACATGTGCCGAGGAGCTGATCGGGACGAGCTCGGCCGGCCCGTGCAGCGCGCCGAGCCCGACAGCATGGGCCACGGGGAACCTGCGTGGCTCAGGCCGCATCGGTCGCGAGGCGCGCCCGCCGCGCGCGCCACCAGCGCTGGCCGAACCACGCCACGCCCAGCACGATCAGCACCGCCACGCCGTAGTCGACGTAGTGCAGCCGGTCCTTCCACACGTCCCAGTTGTCGCGCGCGGACTTGCCCACGAGCGTCAGCATCAGGATCCATGGGATGCAGCCGGCCAGCGTCAGCACCGAGAACCGCCAGAACGGCATCCGCGCCACGCCCGCCGGCAGCGAGATGAACGTGCGCACGATCGGCAGCATCCGGCTGAAGAAGACAGCCCACGAGCCCCAACGCTCAAACCAGCGCTCGGTCATCGCCAGGTGCTCGGGCTTGACGTGGAAGACCTTGTAGCGCTCCAGCAACTCGAGGCGGCCGTAGTAGCCGATCGCGTACGCGATCCAGGAGCCGACGAGGTTGGCGATGGAGCCGGCCGCGACCGCCGCGAAGAGGCTGTACTTGCCCTCGCTGACGTTGAAGCCCGCGAAGAGCATCGTGGCCTCGGATGGGATCGGGATGCAGGCGCTCTCGGGCACCATCAGCAGGAAGATCCCGGGCAGCCCCAGATCGCCGACGACGTTCGTCGCAAAATCGGCCAGCTTGTCGGTGACGGCGGCGAGGACGAGGGTGGCGGCGATGAGCATTCGCGGGAAGGCTAGAGGTTGGACCTTGCAGAGACCTGAAGGCTCAAGCGCCCGCGGCCATTGCCGATCACCGGGGGGTGGACGCTCCCTCCCCGGCACTCGTGGCCGCGCGTCGGCTTGCCCGTCATGCGGCCTGCTCCATCCTGCCCGTTGACGGTGTGCTTGCGCCAGAGCACGACGGCAAGGTCTTGCTCGTCGACGCCGAGCCGTCCGAGACGCTGCTGACCGAGCTTGCGGCAGCGCTGCCGGCGGTCGAGGCACTCGTCCTCTGGGTCGGAGGCTGGGATGTCACCACGGCCGCCGAGGCGCTCGGTCGCCACGGCTTCGAGCACGGCACGGTCAGCGGCGTCGATATGCCGGTGCCCGGTGTCCTTGCCGTCCTCACCGCTTCCGAGGCCCGTGCCGAAGGTCATGCGGCCGAGCTGGCCAAGCCCGAGCGCCCGTTCCGTGCGCTGGCGATCATGCCTGCCTACAACGAGGGCGACGTCATCGGCGCCGCGATCGGCGCGCTGGTTGCCGAGGGCGTCGACGTCTACCTCCTTGACCATCGCTCCACCGATGACACGGTCGCGGCCGCAACCCCGTGGCTCGGTCGCGGCCTCGTCCGGATCGAGCGCTTTCCCGACGAGTCGGGCTTCGACGCGCGCAACGAAGACGAGATGGTCTGGCGGGACATCCTCAAGCGCGTCGAGCAGGTCACCGGCGAGATCGAGGCCGACTGGTACCTGTTCGTCAACGCCGACGAGTTCCGCGAGTCGCCGTGGCCCGGCACGACGCTGGCCGACGGCTTGCGTGAGGTCGACGAGCTCGGTTTCAACGCCATCAACTTCGAGTTGGTCAACTTCCGTCCGACGCCGCAGGACGCCTTCGTCGCCGGCACCGACGTCCGCGAGGCGCTGCGCTTCTACGAGGCGCCGGGCTCGTTCGACCTCTTGCAGGTCAAGGCCTGGAAGGCGCAGCCCGGTGGCCCCGTCAACCTCAACCATCACGGCGGCCACGACGTCCTCTTCGAGGGCAAGCGGGTCTTCCCAGTGCCCTTCGTGCTGCGCCACTACCCGATCCGCAGCGCCGAGCACGGCCGCCGCAAGGTCATCGCCGAGCGCCTAGGGCGCTTTGCCGCCGAGGAGCGCGCGGGCGGCTGGCACATCCAGTACGACCACTACGGCGACGACAGTGACTACCTCCACGACCGCGCGCAGCTGACCGAGTGGGATGGCGACGGCCTGCGCGCCGCGATCCTCGCGCGCGCCACGCGCCAACTGCTGCTGCTCGCAGCCGCCGGTGGGCGTGACGTCACCGCCGGTGACGTCACCGTCGAGGGGCTTGGCGGTTGGATGGAGCGCCGCGGCCACGGCCCGGTTGGCGCGCCCGAGATCGCTCGCATGCAGCAGCACCTGCTCTCGACCGCGCCGGCCGGTCCGGACCTCGAGGCCGCTGCCGCTGACCTCGGCCAGGTCGTCGAGGCCCAGGCCCGCGCCCGTGGCGAGATGAAGACCGTCGCGCTGCTGGGCGAGGCCCGCGACGCGCGCAGCGCGGCCGCTTAGCGTCGCCGGCACGGCAGGCATCCTGCCCGCCGACGCCGAATCTCTGGCCGAAACCCTCGATTCCCTCCCGAGAGCAAGGCCATCATGATCGCGATTCCCGAGCCGACCGACCTCTGTCGCCTGGCCGAGCGCCACGACACCGACAAGGGCACCACCTACACCCAGGTCTATGACCGCTGGCTGGCGCACGTGCGCGAGCAGCGGCTGCGGATGCTGGAGATCGGGCTCTACAACGGCGGCTCGCTGCGGATGTGGCGCGACTACCTGCCCAACGCGGTGCTGCACGGGATCGACATCGACGCGCGCACGCTCGCCTACCAGGACGAGATCCCCAATTCACAGGTGCGCCTGGTCGACCAAGGCAGCGCCGAGTCGCTCGAGGCCTTCGTCGCCGAGCTCGGCGGCAACTACGACGTCATCCTGGACGACGGCGGCCACACGATGGTCCAGCAGATCGTCTCCTTCGAGGTCCTGTGGCCGCAGGTCATGCCGGGCGGCATCTACGTGATCGAGGATCTCGGCACGTCCTACTTCGTCAACTACGGCGGGCAGGACCTCGGCGGGCCCGACACCGCGGTGGCCTACGCCAAGACGCTGGTCGACGCGGTCAACCGCGGCCATGCGATGAGCCCGCCCGGACAGTCGCGATCGGCGGTCTCGCCGATCGCGCTGGCCCAGCTGCGCCGGGACGTGGCGAGCATCCACTTCCACCCCGGCATTGCGCTGATCGTCAAGAAGTTCTGAGCAGGACGGCCGCCGGACGGGCGGCGTCCGCACCGTCGGCGCCCGCCACGGCATCGAGCAGGCCGCTCTTCTCCGAGCGGCCGGGCTTCGCCGTGCCGGCGAAGCCGCCGACGCGCTCGAAGGCCGACCGGCGGACGGCGAGCGCCAGCCACTGCGACGGCGGCTGCAGGGCGCCATCGGGGCGCACCGACTGTGGCAGTGCGGCGGCAGGGGTGCTCTCGGCATCGAGCGCGGCGCTGAGCGCCGTCAACCAGCCCGCGACGGGCACGGCGTCGGCGTCGAGGAAGACGAGCTGATCGCCGGTGGCGACGGAGGCCGCCTGGTCGCACGCGGCGCCGAAGGCGGCGGGGGTGGCGTTGCGCAGGACGCGGACGTCGCCTTGCAGGCCAGCCAGGAGCTGGGGGGTGGCGTCGGTTGAGCCGTTGTCGACGACGACGAGCTCGAAGGCCGGCTCGTCGCCGAGCTCGGCGAGCGCCTGCAGGCTGCGGAGCGTGGACGCCATGCGGTCTCTGACGACGAGGACGATCGAGGCCCTCGGTGGCGCGGCGGCATCAGCGACGTCCGCGACGGGAGCCTCGGCGCGGAAGTGCGCGCCCCAGAGATGGAAGGTCGAGTCGTCCCAGATGCTCGTGTCGCGCACCGACGGGCCTTCCAGGTAGTTCCAGTCCGGGTTCGGCGTGCGCCAGTCGTTGAAGAGCGCGGTCAACTCGAGGTTGCCGTCGCGAGCGGCCAGCCACGTGCGATCGGCCAGGCGCACCTCCGCCAGCGGCTGGGCGGGGATCGAGCAGCGGTTGCGGATCGACCGCTCCGGAAGCTTGCCGTAGTGATGGAAGACCATCTCATCGCCGACGGGGTCCAGGCGAAAGAACTCGAACTTCGCACCGTCCTTGATGAACGAGAACTCCGTGGCGTCGCCGGTAAGGCCGGGGAAGCGGAAGTGCGGCGCGAAGCCGGCCTCGATGAGCGCGGGGAAGCTTGCCTCGAGGCGCGCGAGGTCCTCGCCGAGGAACGCGAAGTCCACGTCCTTGGTGTCGTGGAGCATGATGCCGCCCTCGCGCACGATGCCGAGATGCAGGCCGCCGAAGATCCAGGTCCGGCCGGCGATCGGCGTGGTGGCCAGCGTGTCGTGCAGCAGCTGGAGGTTGGCGACCAGCAGGTCGCGGCTGGCCTCCTGCGCGGCGCGTCGCGGATCGATGGTCTCGACCACGGCCGGAGCGGCGACTACTGCGGGGACCGGTGGCTCGCGCCGCGTGGCGACGAGATGGTGGAAGTGGGTGTTGTCGTAGGTATTGAACTCGGCCGGGTAGGGGTCGCGCACCTCGACGTCAAAGCACTCCGACAGCAGCGCGACCTCGGCGGCCAGCCACGGATAGACCGCGTGGTAGCGCGAGCCGAGCGCTTCAGATTCGGTATCGATCACGACTTCGTCGCGAACGCCGAACTGCGCCTTGACGAACAGGGTCCCGCCGGGCGCGAGCATCGCCGCGCAGCGCTGGTAGAGGTCGCGGCGCTGGGCCGGATCGTCGAGGTAGGTGATGACGCCGAGCAGCAGGATGACGTCATGGCGCTGCGGGTCGAGGTAGGTCCGCACATCGCCGTGGGCGGTGCTCAGGCGCGGATCGTCGACCGCGTGGGCCAGGAACTCCGGCACGTAGTCGACCGCATGGACGAGGCACTGGGTGCTCGCGACCAGCTCGTTGGCGACGACGCAGGTGCCGCAGCCGAGGTCCAGGACCGACGCGCCAGGCACGCAGAGCGCGCGGATCGCCGGCAGGTCGTACTCGTCGTGGCCACCGTGAAAGCGGGTCGCTCGCGGCCCCTCGACGGCCGTGCGGCCCTCCCAGAAGCGGCGGGTCTCCTCGGCGGCGGCGCCGGTCGTCGTCATGCTGCACGCTCCATGCTGTCGGCCGCGTTGGCGGCGAGGCGGGTCAAGGTCGAGACGAGCGCCGCGTTCTCCTCCGGGCGGCGCAGCGCGATGCGCAGGCGCGGCCGGCCGTCGGTGAAGGCGGCGGTGACGTCCGGGACGTCGATGGCGCGGTCGCGCAGCAGGCGCTCGCGCAGTGCGGCCGCGGCCGGTGCGGCGCCGTGCAGGCGCACGAGCAGGAAGTTCCCGCCGCTGGGCAGGACCTCGGCGACCGACGGGATCCGCAGCAGCGCGAGGCGAAACCAGTCCCGATCGGCGCGGCAGCGCTCCAGCGACGCGGCGAGCTGCGGTCGTGACTTGAGCAGGATCTCGATGAAGTGCTCGGCCATCGAGCTGAGGTGACGGCGCGGGAGCTGCGCCGTGACCGCGTCGCACAGCTCCGGGTCGGTGCTGTGCAGGTAGCCGATGCGCAAGCCACCGACGCCGAGCGAGGTGCCGAGGCTGCCGAGGACCACGACGTTGGGCAGCGGTGCCGCGTCGAGGTGGGCGCGCAGGCTCGCGCGGCCGCTGAAGGGCGCGTGGGTCTCGTCGACGAGGAAGGTCGTGTCCGGGTGGCGGGCAGCGAGCTCGTGCAGCCAGGCGGTGTCGAGGACTGCGCCGGTCGGGGTGTTCGGGTTGGCCAGGGCGACGACGTCGACCTCGCCGGCGAGCCGCTCGACGTCGGCCTCGGCGATCCCGTCCCACCCACCCGCGTCGGGGAACGTCGCCGCATCGGCGAAGCTGCGCGCCAGCTCGTCATAGGTCGGCGACGGCACCGCCACCGAGCGATCGCGCCACAGCCGGGCCAGGATCGGGAGGACCTGCGAGACGCCGCTCAGCGCCGTGATCCGCTCACGCGGGCTCTCCAAGAACCAGGCGAGCTTTTCGTCCAGGACCGCTTGGGAGGAGCCGGCGCCGGTCACCACGGCCGTCAGCGCGTGGCGGGTGGCGGCCAGCATCGACTCGGTCGGGAAGTGGGGGTTGCGGGCCAGGTCGAAGTCGACGAGGTCGAGGTTCCAGCGTCCACCGCCGGACTCGGCGAGGATCTCTTGACGGCTGGCCGGCTCGAACAAGAAGCGGGCGGCCGCGAGGTCGTTGGGGTCGTCGACCTCGGCCCACGGCTCGCCGTCGACGACCTCGGCTGCGATGGCGTGCGACGTCAGGTCGCCCAGGCGGGCGAGCACGACCTCGTAGTAGGACGTCTCGTCGACGTCGGCGAGGTGCTCGTGCAGCAGCGGACGCAGGGTGTCGCGGCAGAACGCCGCCGCGAACCGGTAGATGTTGAGCGTCTTGTAGGTGTTGCGGTACTCGAAGTCGTCACCCTGCAGGTAAGGCGGGAAGACCTGGGTGACCAGGCCGTCGGTGACGGTCACGACGGTCCCGTCCATGCCGGTCCGGTAGCGGTCCACGACGGCCAGCGTGCCCTGGCGGTGGCGGGCCAGGCGGGTCAGCAGGCCGCGGGAGAGCAGCAGGTCGCACTCGACCAGCAGGACGTCCTGATCGGGGTCGACGCCGTCGAGCGCCAGCGCCAGCGAGACGATGTTATTGGTGACGTCATAGCGGTCGTTGCGGTGGAAGCGATAGTTCGGGCCCGGCAATTGGGTCGTCAGGTACGCCTCGACCTCCTCGGCGCGGTAGCCCGTCGCGACGTGGATGTCGGTCACGCCGGCGTCGGTCAGCTCCTCGACGATCCGCGCGAGAATCGTGGTGCCGCCGATCTCGAGCATGGCCTTGTGGCACGCGTCCGAGAAGGGGCGCATGCGGCGGGCCGAGCCGGCGGCCAGGATGACGGCCTGCATGGTCAGCCCTCGGGGTGGCGGCAGGAGTGTCGTGCGCGCCGTCGCGCGCAGGAATGAGCGGAGGGACTCATCCCACCGGTGATCGGTCGCTGCGGTGGGCGGCTTGAGCCGTGCCGGGGCGCGTCCCGCGTACGCGAACCCTCGACCTCTGGCTGGGGACGACTGCGGCTCCACGGCTACGCTTCCAGCCGTGCCGGTACCTCTGTTTGACCCGACCTCGCCCCAAGCGCCGCTGCGCGCCGACATCCGCGCCGCGGTCCACCGCGTCCTCGATGCTGGGCAGTTCATCCTGGGCCCGGAGGTCAAGGCCTTCGAGACGGAATTCGCCGCCTATTTGGGCGCCGGCCACGCGATCGGCGTCGCCAACGGCACCGAGGCGATCACGGTCGCCCTGCGCGCGCTCGGCGTCGGGCCCGGCGACGAGGTCATCGTCCCGTCGTTCACCTTCTGGGCGTCGGCCGAGGCGATTCCCGCCACCGGCGCCACCCCGGTCTTCTGCGACGTCGACCCCGACACGATGTGCGTCACCGCCGAGACGGTGAAGGCCGCGATGACGCCCAAGACCAAGGCCGTCATCGCCGTGCACCTGTTCGGCAACGTCGCGCCGATCGCCGAGATCGAGGCGCTCGGGGTCCCGGTCCTGGAGGACGCCGCCCAGGCTGCGGGTTCGACCTCGCCCGCCGGCCGCCCCGGCGCGCTGGGCACGATCGCGACCTTCTCCTTCTACCCCTCCAAGAACCTCGGCGCCTTCGGCGACGGCGGCGCGATCACCTGCCGCGACGCTGACCTTGCCGACCGCGTGCGCACGTTGCGCTACCACGGTTCCAAGGACAAGAAGGACTACGTCGACATCGGCTACAACAGCCGCCTCGACGAGCTGCAGGCCGCGATCCTGCGCGTGCAGCTGCCGCACCTCGACGCATGGGCCGCCGCCCGCGTCGCCGCCGGCGACCGCTACGCCGAGGCGCTGGACGGCGTCGTGACGCTGCCGCGCGCGACCGACGGCAGCCGCCCTGCGTGGCACCTCTACGTCATCCGCCACCACGATCCCGACACGCTGCTGGCGGGCCTGCAGGAGCAAGGCATCGGCGCGCGCCCCTACTACCGCGTGCCCGTCCACGCCCAGCCGCCGATGGCCAAGTGGGCCCCGAAGCACGAGCTGCCGGGCACCGCCGAGGCTGCAAGGACGCACCTCGCGATCCCGATGTCGGCGGCGCTGGACGCGGCGCAGGTTGATGAAGTGGTCGCGGCGATCCGCCAGACCGTCCTGGCCACCGCCTAAGCCTGGCCACCGACGCGGTAGCGTCCTGCCGCTTGCGCGTCTGGTTCGACCTCACCAACTCGCCGCATGTCCTCGTCCTGCGTCCGCTGATCGCGGCGCTGCGGGCCGATGGCGCCGAGGTCGCGGTGACCGCACGCGACTTCGCTCAGACGGTCGCGCTCTGCGAGCGCTTCGGGATCGATTGTGAGGTCATCGGCCGCCACCGCGGGGCGCGGCTAGGGGCCAAGGCCATCGGGTTGGTCGACCGCTCGGCGGCGCTCGCGCGCTTTGCCCGCGGCAAGCACTTCGACCTTGCGATCGGCCACGGCTCCAACGACCTGACGGTTGCGGCCTTCGCGCTGCGGATTCCGCGCACGACGATGTTCGACTACGAGTGGGCGACCGTCCAGCACAACGTCAACTGCCGGCTGGGTAATGCAGTCGTCGTGCCCGACGTCATCCCGCCACAGCGGTTGGACAAGTACGGCGCGCGGGGCAAGTTGCAGCGCTACGCGGGGCTCAAGGAGGAGTACTACCTCGCGGACTTCGAGGCTGATGAGGCGGTGCTCGGCGAGCTAGGGGTCGTCCTGGCGCAGCCGCTGGCCGTCGTCCGCACACCTCCGTCGGTCTCGCTGTATCACCGCTTTGAGAACGATCTGTTCGGCAATGTGCTGCTGGCGCTGCGCGAGCAGGCCCAAGTTGTCGTCCTTCCGCGCGTGGCCGAGCAGCGGGCGGAGCTGGAGCGTGCGGGCGGGTTCATCGTGCCCGAGCGCGCGATCGACGCACAGTCCTTGATCGCCTTCGCCGATCTCGTCATCTCGGCGGGCGGGACGATGAACCGCGAAGCCGTGGCGCTCGGCACGCCGGTCTTCACGACGTTCGAGGGGCGGTTGGGCGCGGTCGACGAGGACCTCATCGCGACGGGGCGGTTGCGACAGCTGACGTCGGTCGATGAGGTGCGGGTGGTGAGACGCGATCCCGGCGCGTCGGTCAGCGACCGCATCCGCCGCGACCCGCGCGATCTGCTGGCGCTGGCGCTGACGCCGCTGCGGGGCTGAGCGGCGCAGGGGGCGCGCCCGCGTTCGGTTTGGGCGCCCAGACCTCATGGCGTGCAGTGCGGGCGCTGGCCGTCGTGCGCCGCGTGGACTGTCGGCACCGAGGGAGTGAGAGCGGGTTGGTGCTTCGGGGCGCTGGCTCGTCATCCGCCTGCGCCCGGGAGGGTGGGCCCGTTTGGGGACGGGATACGGTCGCTCACGGGCCCACCCGGAACTCCGAGAGCCAGCCGAGATGACGTGGGCCTGTTGACGGCCGGCATACGTCGCCAAACAGGCCCACCTCTCGCCGGGCGTCGGCGGCGTCGAGCGTGGTTCGGTACCGAATCCTGGCCTCGTCGCGCGAGCCTCGGACGACGCTCAGATCCCCGCGCCCAGGCGCTAGCGGACGACGAGCCCTCGCACCGAAGCCCCAACCCGCTCTCACTCCCTCGGTGCCGACAGACCACGCGTCGGACCAAGACCAACGCCAGCGCTGGGCTCCCAAACGCCCCGCGCAAACCCGCTTAGGCCGCCTGCGGCCCTCGCCGCATCGCCGGGCGATGCGCGATCAGCTCAATCCGCTTCACAATCGCCAGCGCCGCCTCCTGGCACGCGATCGCCTGGCCGATGCCGACGTCCGGCGAGGTGCGGCGCTCGTGGTAGCGCAGGAACGCTGCGGCCTGCACCACCGTCGGATCCTCATACGGCAGCTCGACGCGCTGGGCGATCGACTCATGGCGGCCGACAGACGAAGTCGTGCGGACGGCCTCGATGACACGCGCATCGAGGTCGGCCATGATCTCGGCGGTCGTCGTCGAGACCCACAACCGCCGGACGTGGGCGGCACCGGCGCGCGAGGCGACGAGGCTGGCGACGAGGTCGTCCTCCATCACCAGCAGCGCCTGAGCGTGATCGATCGGTCCGCCGCGACGGACCCGGCGGCCGGCGGCCTGGGTTGCGGCGATCGGCTCGTCGGTGAGCGCCATGACGAACTGCAAGTCCTGGGCCATCAGCTCGGAGACGACGTCGTGCTCGGGGGTGGGCCCAGCCACCGCCGGGTCCATGCGGTCGGCGTGGACGGCGATCAGCGTCTGATCGGCGACCAGCGCGCGCAGCTCGCGGATCGTCGGGTCGAAGTGCTCGTCGAAGGCGACCTGGGCGATCGGCCGGCGCGGGGCGCGCACGATCGCCGACAGCAGCGAATGGGCCAGCTCGACGGTCGGCGCCAGCGGCGGCTCGATCAGGACATCCAGGCCGCGCTCCAGCGCGGCACGGGCCAGCGCCGGGCGCTGTTCGACCGTGCCGCCGATGATCGCGACGTGGGCCTCGTCAAAGGCGGACTCCAGCGTCTCAAGCCACGGAACGCCCAGCTCCATCGCCAGCTGCTTGGCCGGCTCGGGGGTCACGTCATAGACCCCTGCAAGGACGCAGCGGTCAGCGAGCGCGCGAAACGCACGCGCATGTCGCTCACCGGCAGCGCCGGCGCCGAGGACGATGGCCCTCACCATGTCCCAGGTGATCGGAACCCCGATCAGCGGCTTGAGGCCGGTGGTACGCCTACAATGCGGCGAATGCGCCAGCGCTTACGCTCTGCTGCGCTTCGCCTCCATCGCCACTCGGTCCCACAACTGGGCATCGACGCGGCGCTGGTCGCGCTGGCCTACCTGCTCGCCTTTCGGCTGCGCTTCGACGGCGGGATCCCGAACGACTACGCCGACCTGTTGGCCGCCACGCTGCCGTATGTCGTCGTGGCGTCGCTGTTGATCTTCACGCTCTTCGGCCTTTATGAGAAGTGGTGGCGCTACGTCGGCCAGCGCGACTACGTCGGCATCGTCGAAGCCGTCGTCGTCGCCACGCTGTTCGTGCCGGCGTTCAACGCGTTAACCCATCCCAAGATCGTCACCGCCGGCCGCGGCGACGTCACGCTCAGCATCCCGACCGGCGTCCTGGCCTTCTTCTTCCTCCTGACGCTGGTCTTCGTCGGCGGCTCGCGCTTCATCGCGCGCACGATCTATGAGCGCCCGCTCAGCGGCTTCCGCCCGCAGCCCAACGCGCGCCGCGTGCTGATCATCGGCGCCGGCGACGGTGGGCGGCTGGTTCTGCGCGAGATCGTCCGCAACCCGGACCTCGGCATGAGCCCGGTCGGCTTCGTCGACGACGACCCGACCAAGCACCGCATGCGCATCGACGGCGTGCGCGTGCTGGGCCGCACCGACGAGCTGGCCAGGATCCTCGATGAGGCCGAGCCCGACGAGGTCACGATCGCGATCCCGTCGGCGCCGGGCACGCTACGCGCACGGGTCGTCAGCGCCTGTCGCGCACGCGGCATCGCGGTTCGCACCCTGCCGACGGTCTTCGAGCTGTTGCAGACCGGCACCGGCAATGTGGTGCGGCAGGCGCGCCCGGTCGAGGTCGAGGACATCCTCGGCCGCGAGCCCGTGCGGATGGAGCTCGACCGCGTCGGGCGCTACCTGCAAAACGAGGTCGTGATGGTCACGGGCGCGGGTGGCTCGATCGGCTCCGAGCTCTGCCGCCAGATCTCCCGCGTGGCCCCGCGCAAGCTGATCCTGCTCGACCACGCCGAGGACAACCTCTTCCGGATCATGCGCGAGCTGGAGGATGACCGCCACGTCCATCCTTCCTCGATGGCCGTCGTGCTCGCCGACTGCAAGGAAGGCGAGCGGATGCGCGAGGTCTTTGCCGAGCACCGGCCGACCGTCGTCTTTCACGCCGCCGCCTACAAGCACGTCGGGCTGATGGAGCTCAACCCGGTTGAGGCCGTGCGCAACAACGCGCTGGCGACGCGGCTGCTGGCGCGCGTGGCTGGTGAGCACGGGGTGGGCCGCTTCGTGCTGGTCTCCACCGACAAGGCCGTCGCTCCTGCCACCGTCATGGGCGCCTCCAAGGCACTGGCGGAGTTCGCCGTCGAGGCCGCCCAGGATCGCTGGCCCACCACGCGCTACGCGATCGTCCGCTTCGGCAATGTGCTGGGCTCCTCGGGCTCGGTCGTTCCGATCTTCCGGCGCCAGATCGCGCTCGGCGGGCCGCTGACGGTCACCGACAAGCGCATGACGCGCTACTTCATGACGATTCCGGAGGCCGTCCAGCTCGTCATCCGCACGGGCTCGCTGGGCAGCGGTGGCGAGATCTTCGTGTTGGAGATGGGCGACCCAGTCTCAATCTGGCAGCTGGCCGAGACGATGATCGAGCTCTCGGGCCTGCGTCCCGGAGAGGACATCGTGATCGAGGAGGTCGGCCGTAGGCCGGGCGAGAAGCTCTTCGAGGATCTCTTCAACCCCTACGAGCGCACCCAGCCCACGCCCGCCGACAAGATCTTGCGCGCCGAGCGCGACCGCTTGGACGTGCGAACTGTCGAGACCATGTTCGACGAGGTTGGCCTCCTGGTCCTGGAGGGCGACGCCGCGGCGCTGGCCGCGAAGGTCTCAGAGCTCTCGGAGATCCGGTCCCACCCGCCCCTCAGCGCCGAAGAGAGCGCGCAGGACGAGGGCACGGCGGGGACGGACCGAGCCGTTCTCTAGCATGGCGCCCTGCATGTCGTCGATTCTGGCCCTCTCGGTCTCCGACAAGATCGACCAGTACGGCGCCTACGCCGGCTTTGCGTCGGTCCTCGGGCTTGCCGTGCTGTCCCTGCTCTACTTCGCCCAGGCGCGGGAGGTCAAGCGCCTGCGTGAGTGGGCGGGCCGCTCGCCCGAGCGCGCGGCTGAGCTGCAGGAGCGCGCGGTCGCTGCCGCCCAGCAGCGCGCGATCGTCTCCCCGCAGCGCCCGGCGACGCCCGTCGGGCCGCCTGCACCGGCAGTTGCGGCCGGCGCACAGCCCGCCGCGGCGACACCTGCCGGCCAGGCCCAGGCCACGCCGGCGGTTGCTCCTGCCGCTGCGGCGGCAGCTACCGCGGCTGGTGCCGCGACCGCCACGCCGGGGGCGCCCGCGACCGCGGCCGCGGGCGGCGCGGATGGCCCTGGCCAGCCGACGACCGCCATGCCGGCCGCCAACGGCGCCGCCGCGCCGTCGGCACCCGCGACGCCGGCGGGTCCGGGCGGGCGGGCTCCGATTCCCGGTCAGCCCTTGCGCGTGCCGGGCGCCACCACGCCGTCGACCCCGCGCCTTCCGGAGCCCGAGCCCGAGCACGACAATCGCCTTGCCGTTTTCGGCGCCATCGGTGCGATCGTCGTCGTGGCGATCGTGGCCGTCGTCCTGCTCACCGGTGCCCTCGGTGGCGGTGACACCAAGACGCAGACGCCGAACACGATCGGCCTGCCCGCCAGCAGCGACACGGGCGCCGATGCGAGCGACACCAAGACCACCACCGGCTCCAAGGGCGCGGCGCCGGCTGCGGCGCCCGCACCCGGCACCTACGTGGTCGCGGTGCTCAACGGCACCACGGTCCCCAACTTGGCCCGTGGCGTCGCCATCCGCCTGCAGAACACCAAGTTCAAGATCGGCAACGTCACCAACGCCGCGACGCAGGATCGCTCGGCGACGCTGGTCGAGTTCGCGCCCGGCCATCGCGCCGAAGCCGATGCGGTCGCCAAGGCGATCGAGGTCGGCAAGGACTCGATCCAGCAGCTCTCGTCCGGCTCCAAGACGATCGCCGGCGATCAGGCGACGGTGGTCGTGACGGTCGGCGCTGACCAGAACACGTCGCCCCAGGCGCAGACGACCACCCCGTAGCCGGCAGACAGCTCTTGGCCGGCTTCCTCGACCTCCCCGAGCGCAGCCCCAAGCCGCGCGAACGCGGGCTCACGCACGTCCTCGACAAAGGCCTGTCGTGTGCGGACGTCGACAGCCTGATGGAGGTCGCCGGCGGGGCGGTGGACATCGTCAAGCTCGGCTGGGGCACCGCGCTGGTCACCGGCAACCTGACCGCCAAGCTCGCCCGCTACGCCGCCCATGACGTGCCCGTCGTCCTCGGCGGCACGCTCACCGAGATCGCGCTGCGCGACGGCCGTCTGGAAGGGCTGATCGCCTGGTGCAAGGAGCTCGGCATCGCCCACGTCGAGGTCTCCGACGGCACTATCGCCTTGGAGGCCGAGCGCAAGCGCGAGATCGTCGCGCGACTCTCGCGCGAGTTCACGGTCTTCTCCGAAGTGGGCTCCAAGGACGACGAGCGGATCATGGCCCCGTATCGCTGGGTCGAGGAGATCGAGGCCGAGCTGGCCGCCGGTGCCTGGAAGGTCATCGCGGAGGCGCGCGAGTCGGGCACCGCGGGCATCTTCCGGCCCGACGGCGAGGTCCGCATGGGCCTGATCGACGAGATCGTCCACGCGATCGACCCGGTGCACCTGATCTTCGAGGCGCCACAGCGCGCCCAGCAGGTCTGGTTCCTCAAGCGCTTCGGGCGCGAGGTCAACCTCGGCAACATCGCGCCGGGCGACGTGCTGTCGTTGGAGACGCTGCGCATGGGCTTGCGCAGCGACACGATGGACTCGACCCCCACCGACCACTCTTGACCACCGTCGCGCTCGCCCGCCACGGGCAGACCGAGTACAACGCCGTCCGCCGCTTCCAGGGCCACTTGCCCGTAGCGCTGGACGCCGTCGGTCGCGAGCAGGCCCACGAGCTCGCACGGGTCGCTGCCCAGCGCGAGTGGGCGACGCTGATCTGCTCGCCGCTGGCCCGCGCACGGGAGACCGCCGAGATCGTCGGCGCGGCGATCGGCCACCACCCGATCGACGACGCGCGCTTCGCCGAGACCGACTGCGGCGACTGGACCGATCTGACCTTTGACGCGGTGCAGGCGGCCGAGCCAGAGCTGTTTGCTGCCTACCAGCGCGGTGACAAGGACTTCGCCTTCCCTGGCGGCGAGTCGTTCACCCAGCAGCAGTTGCGGGTGCTGGAGGGCATCGACGCGGCGCGGCAGGGGCCCCGGCCGGCGCTGATCGTCTGCCACCGCGGCTCGATCCGCCTCGCGCTCGCCGCGCTGCACGCCGATGACGCCCAGCGCACGGCCGACGTCCCGAACGCGTCGCTGGTGGAGCTTCCGTGAGACGCACACCCGCGATCGTCTTCGGAGTGCTCGTCGCCGCGACCTTCGCGGCGTTCTTCGTGGCCCAGCGGCTCAAGAACGCGCCGAGCGTCGTGCAGCAGTTCAACGCCTATTACGTCTTCTCGCCCAACGGCGACGGTCGCATCGATCGCGCGCGCGTCACCTTCAAGGTCAAGAAGGCCGACGACGTCACGGTCGAGATGGTCAACAGCGACGGCGACCCGGTCAAGACGCTGCTCGACGACCGCCACCTCGACGCCTACGCGCCGATCAAGCCCGCGTTGCGCTGGGACGGCACCGACGACGACGACAAGGTCGTGCCCGACGGCCGCTACCGCGTGCGGATCACGCTGCGCCACCTCGGCCGCTCGGTCGTCCCGCAGCGCTCGATCCTCAAGGACACCAAGCCGCCGCGGCCCAAGGTGCTGTCGATCGGGCCGAGCAAGGTCTACGGGCCCGAGCTGCTGCCCGGCCCGCGCTCCCAGCCCGCGGTGGTGAGGTTCCAGCCCGCCCAGCGTCATGCGCGGGTGATGGTCTTCCGGACCTCGCCGGGGAAGGTGCAGCAGGTCCGCTGGTGGCCGCTGCCGGTCGGCGCGACGTCGTGGAAGTGGGACGGCACCAACGGCGACGAGGAGCATGTCCGGCCGGGCACCTACGTCGTGGTGCTCGAGTGGCGCGACCCGGCGGGCAACATCGGGACGTCCGTCCCGCTCGACCGCGCCGGGCTGCCGATCGTACGCGGCAAGCTGCGCGGCCGCGGCGGGATCACCGTGCGCTACCTCGGCGCCCAGACGCCGGTGACGCCCGTCAAAGCGCGCGAGACCGTGCCGATCGAGGTCGACGCGCGGCAGGAGCGGTACTCATGGAACGTGCGGCGCCTCGGGACCGCGGCGGTCCGCGCGCACTCCAACAACCCGAAGACGACGCCGCACGTGCGCTTCCAGGCGCCGGGGGGCAAGTCCGGGGTCTACGTCTTCACGGCGCACACGGCGACGCGTGTGACGCGGGTCGTCTTCCCGGTGCAGGCACGCAAGCCGATCGCCGGCACGCGCACCAAGCCGCGCGGCGTGCTCGTCGTGTTGCCCTACGTCACCTGGCAAGGTCGCAATGCCGCCGATGACGACGGCGACGGCGCGCCCAACACGCTCGACCTCGGCGTGCCCGTGCGGCCCGTGCGGCTCATGGCCGGCGACGGGCTGCCGGTCGACTTCACCGACCAAGAAGGCCAGCTGCTGCGCTGGCTGGACCGCAACGGCAAGCGCTATGACATCACGACCGATCTGGCGCTGGCGCTCAAGCGCGGCCCGCAGCTGGCGGGCCACCATGGCGTCCTGATCCCGGGCGACGCGCGCTGGCTGCCGACGAGCGTGCGCGTCGCGCTGCGCGCGTTCGTCAAGGCGGGCGGGACCGTGGTCTCGACCGGCACCGACAGCCTGCGCCGCTCGGTCACGCTGGACGCCAAGGGGCGTCTAGCCGACCCGTCGGGCGCCAAGCCGACTGACCTCTTCGGCGCCAAGCTCGCGCCGGTCGTCCACAAGGCCACCACCTTGGAGCTCTTCACCCAAGACCTGGGGATCGACCTCTTCAAGGGCGCCGACGGCCTCTTCCCCAACGTGGACGCATGGGAGGCGACCGATCGTGTCGGCGACGAGGCCGACCTGCTCTCCAACGCGGTCACCTCGGTCAAGTACGGCAGCAAGACCGTGATCGTGGCCGCGCGCTTTGGCAAGGGTCTCATCATCCGGCCCGGCTTCCCGTCCTTTGCTCACCGCGTTGCCACCAACGCCGACCCCGCCACCAGCGCGCTGATGGCCCGGATGTGGACGCTCCTCTCCCACTGATCCTCGCCGCCCTCCTGGCCGCTGGCGCCGTGCTCTTGCCCGTCGCGCGCTGGCGCGCGCTCGCGACGCTCGGGGCGCTCATCGTCGCGCCGGCGCTGCTGATCTCCGACATCTGGGACACCGACCAGGTGCGCCCGCTGCGCGACCACCCGTCAGTCGCGGTGGCCGGGATCGTCGCGGGCGTGATCGTGCTGGCGGGGCTTGCCGTGCTCTTTGCGCGTAAGCCGGCGGCGTTCCCGATCGCCGCGGCGGCCGCTATCCCGTTCCGCGTGCCGATTGCGTCCGGCGGCTCGACGGCGAACTTGTTGGTGCCGTTGTACCTCGTGGTCGGCGCCGGTGCGCTGGCCTACGCGGTGCCGCGGATCTTTGGCGAGAAGTCCGAGCTGCAGGAGCGCAAGGCCACCATCTTGGAATGGCTGCTGGCCGGCGCGGTCGTGCTCTACGCGGTCCAATCGTCGTACTCCGACGACTTCGACAAGGCCCTGGAGAACGTCGTCTTCTTCTATGTGCCCTTCGCGCTGCTCTTCGCGCTGCTGGCGCGCATCACCTGGACGCGGCGGTTGGCGGTGCAGGTGCTGGGCGTGCTGGCCGCGCTGGCGCTGGCGTTCGCCGCGGTCGGGTTCGTGGAGTACGCGACGCGCCACCTGTTCCTCAATCCCAAGGTGATTGCCTCGAATCAGTTCGAGAGCTACTTCCGCGTCAACTCGCTCTTCTTTGACCCCAACATCTACGGGCGCTTCCTCGCGATCGTGATGCTCGGGGTCGCGACGGTGCTGATCTGGGCGCGGCGCTCGCGCGACGTCTGGGGCGCGGCCGCGGTGCTCGCGGTGCTGTGGGCGGGGCTGGTGCTCACGCTGTCGCAGTCGTCGTTTGCGGCGTTGTTGTTGGGGTTGTTGGTCTTGGCCGGCGCGCGGTGGAACCCGCGCTGGGCGGTGGGTGTGGGGGCCGCGGCTCTGGTGGTCGGAGCGTTGTTCGTGTTGGTGGCGCCGTCGTCGGTGCGGCTGGACCTCAACTCCTCCAAGTCGGCCGACTCGGCGACCAGCGGTCGCTATGACCTCGTCAAGGGTGGAGTCAACCTGTTTGTCGACAAGCCGCTGCAGGGCTATGGCAGCGGTGCGTTCTCGCGGGCCTACCGGCGCGCCGAGAACGGCTCGGCCGAGAAGGCGGTGTCGGCGTCGCACACGATCCCGGTGACCGTGGCGGCCGAACAGGGGGCGCCGGGGTTGTTGGTGTACCTGGTACTGCTGGTTGCCGGGTTCCTGATGCTCTTCCGCGGTGTGCGCGATGACCCCGTGCGGGCTGCTGTCGCCGCGGCGTTCGCGGCGCTCGTGCTGCATACCTGGAGCTACGCGTCGTTCCTGGAGGATCCGCTGACGTGGGCGCTGCTGGGAGTGGGGCTGGCGCTCGCGCTGGCGGTTCCGCCGCGCTCGCGGACCGCGCCCGCGGCCACAGGGGCCGACGCGGTGGCGGATCCGCCGGCCGCGCAGCCCTCTCTATGAGCGCCCGCCGCACCGAGCTGCTCGTCGTCGGCGCGCTGGCGCTCGTCGCGATCGCCTTCTGGGCGCTTGTCCCGACCTATCCCAACTACGACGCCTACTACCACCTGGTCTGGGGCCGCGAGATCGTCGCCGGTCACCTGCCGACCTTCGAGGCCTACCAGGCACCGACCCAGCATCCGCTCTATCTGGTGATCTGCGCGGTCCTCGGCCTCTTCGGCGAGCACGGCGACCGGTTGTTGGTGCTCTTCACCTGCCTCTGCCATGTCGCCTTCACCTACGCCGTCTACCGGTTGGGGACCGCGATGTGGGACCGCAAGGCGGGGCTTGCCGCCGCACTGCTCGCGGGCTCGTCGTTCGCGCTGTTGCTCTACGCCGCCCGCGCCTACGTCGACGAGCCCTTCCTCGCGCTGGTGCTGTGGGCCGGGGCGCTGGAGGCCGAGCGCTCCGGTGAGCGTGATCCGGGTCGCCTCGTGGTGAATAGTTCACCACGAGACGACCCGCATCCACGTTCCGCGGCGCGCGCTGACCTAGGCGGCCCCGCGGTCTGGATCTTGTTGATCCTCGCCGGACTGTTGCGACCCGAGGCGTGGCTGCTCGGCGGCGCGTACTGGCTGTGGCTCAGCTGGCGCGCGCGGGCGCCGCTCTGGCGCATCGTCGCGCTGCCGCTGATCGCGCCGCTGATCTGGTGTGCGGTCGACGCCATCGTCACCGGCGACCCGCTCTTCAGCCTGCACTCGACCTCCGACCTAGCCGACGAGCTCAACCGCACGCGCTCGTTCTCCGAGGTGCCCGGCGACTTCGTGTCGTTCCTCGTCGACACCGCGCGCCTGCCGGTCGCGGTCGCCGCGGTCGCCGGCATCGTCTGGTCCTGGCGCGCCCGCGACGCCCGTGCCGTCCACGTCGCGCTTGCGCTCTTCCTCGCCGGCTCGTTCACCTTCTTCGCCACCTCGGTCGCCGGGCTCTCGGTGCTGCCGCGCTACTTGACGGTCCCCGCCGTCGCGCTCTGCCTGCCCGCCGGCTACCTCGTCACCCGCTCACGCGCGCTGCTCGGCGTCGCCGTCGTCGCGGGACTCGCGTTCGTCGTCATCCGCGCCGACGCCTTCGACCGTCTCGCCACCGAGCTGCGCTTCATCCGCACCACCCACGACGACCTCACCGCCGTCCTCCACACGCCTGCCGTGGCGACCGGCCGCCGCTGCGGCGCGATCACGCTGCCCAACTACCGGCTCGTGCCCGACACGCGCTGGATCCTGGACGCCTCCCAGAAGCAGGTCGGCTCACGCAGCGCGGTGCCGCGCGAGCACGGCGTCGCGTTGCTGCTGGTCGGCGAGAAGCTGCTGCGCCGCTACGGCTTCGCCGACGGCGCGAGCCCGAAGACCAACGCGCCACCCGACGGCTTCCTGCGCGGGCCGATGCGCGGCGGGTTCACGGCGTACGTGTCGTGTCCCGCAAGTGAATGAACTCGGGCGCGAAGCCCTCGCGCTCATAGAAGCGCAGCGCATCCACGTTTTGGGCGATCGCCGTGACCTGCAGCCCGCCGTAGCCACCGCGGACGACTTCCTCGCGGACCAGAGCGATCATCCGCGCGCCGAGGCCGCTCCCGCGTGCGTCGGGGGAGACGCTGAGCGTCTCGATGTCGAGCTCGCGGTGCTCGGTCGCCCACGTCGTTGACGCGCGCTCCACCGGCCGGACGAAGGCATAGGCCAGCACTTGGTCGCCACGACGGGCGACGAGGAAGAACGCGCCGCTCTGCTCCGCCAGCCACGCGGCGTACTGCCCGCGCCGGCGCGTCCACGCGTCCTCGTCCTCGCGGACGGCCCCGAGCTCCGGCGCCATCGCGTGATGGTGGTCGCGCAGCGCGAGCCACAGCGCCTGTGGCGCGTCGAGCAGCTCTTCACCGCCGCGGATGATCTCGATGGTGTCGTCAGTCATGGGTGATCCCAAGCTCCCGCAGACGATCCCACAGCGGCGCATTCTGGTTGGTCGCAGTCTGCGCCAGCGCCCAGTCGCGCAGCGCGAGATCCGGATCGGTGCGGCGGCCGGCCTCCTCGGTCAGCGCGGCAGCGAAGGCCTCGGCGTCGGAAGCGGTCGTCACGGCCTGCGACCAGGTCTTGACCCCCGCCAGCTCCGGGGTGACCGTCCGCCGGCCGAGCCGGGCGTACTTGAGGATCCGGTAGGGCAGCCCGGCGTCGTTGAACGGCTCGACCTTGAAGGGGACGATGCCGACGTCGGCGCACAGGATCAGCCGCGACGCCTCCTCGTCGGAGCGCGCGCCGAGCCAGACGAAGCCGGGATGGGCGCGGCACCAGGCGTAATCGGGGTCGTCGTTGCACTCATCGTCGTGCCAAGCGCCGACGAGCAGCAGGACGAGGTTCGGCATCCGCTCCGCGACCGCCCGCAGCAGCGTCCAGTCGGTGCGCCAGCCGAGATGGCCGAGCGAGATGGCGATGACCGGCGTTGTCGGATCCGGTGCCGGGAACGTGTCGGCCGCGAGCGGGACGAGCGTGGCGACGCGCCCCTGCTCCTCCTCTAACCGGGCCAGCTCGTCGCTGGCGACGAAGGTCAGCGACGACAGCTGGGCGGCGGCCTCATGCAGCTCGACCAAGCGCTCGCGCAGGTGCGGGCCGGCGTCGTAGGCGTGCTCGTAGCGGTCCCAGCGGCCGTACCAGAGCTCGCAGTCGTCGACGCGCGCCAGCACCGCGCGCGCCAGCAGCACCTGCATGGGGTGGAAGATCACGATGACCTTGGGTCGGTCGCCGTTGCGCCGCAGCGCCTTGACCAGCCGCTTGGCGACCCCATTGGCCAGGACGTCGCCGAGCACCGGGGGCAGGCGGGCCAGCGCCCCGTAGCGCACGCGCGGCGGGTCGACGGCCACGACGCCGTCGGCGCGCAGCAGGTCTTGGGCCTGGTCGCGCAGGATGAAGCCGTCCAGCGGGCGCGGGAGCAGCAGCAGGCAGAGGGGGCGCAGATCGGCCACGGCGGTGCAGCGTAGAAGAATGCGAGCCCGCCCACCTGGCCCGGCCGGGGCGGGGCGCCTGCCGCGTCGGTAGCGTGCCGTCGGCCCCATGGCCGGCCTTCTCCGCCGTCTCTTAGCCAGCACCTTCGCCTACCAGGCCCCGAGCATCCTCTCGAGCCTGCTGGCGCTGGTCACGCTGCGCCTCTACACCGGCCATCTGAGCACGGCCGACTACGGCTACGCCGAGAACCTGCTGACGGCGATCATCTTCACGTCGATCCTGCTGCGCTTCGGCATCGGCGAGGCGTTCGTGCGCTTCTGGTTTGACGATGAAGACCACGCGCGGCGGATCGACCTCGCCCGCACCGTGACGTCGTGGACGCTGTACGTGTCGACGGCGGTGACGCTGCTCGGGTTGGCGTTCGCTGGACCGCTGTCGCGGCTGATCCTCGCCCACGATGACGCGACGCTGATGTCGATCGGGCTGCTCGGGCTCTGGGCCTTTACGAACTTGGAGGTCGCCAACGCGCTGCTGCGGGTCGAGGAGCGGCTGCGCCTCTACGTGACGATGGCCATCGCCAACATCCTGCTGACGGTGACGCTGACGATCATCCTGGTGGTCATCGAGGACGGCGGCGCGCGCGGCTATGTGCTGGGCAACTACGGCGCCTCGACGGTGATCCTGATCGGCCTCTGGATCGTGCAGCGCGATCGCGTGTCCTTCCGCCCGCCGCGCCAGACCGTCGCGCTCCTGCGCTTCGGCGGCCCGACAGTGCCAGCCGATGCGGCGGCCTTTGCGCTCAACGTCGTCGACCGAACGTACTTGCTGCACGCACAGTCGGCCGACGCGGCCGGCCGCTACGGCTTTGCCGCCAAGCTGTCGACGGTCGTGATCGTCGCGGTGCGCGGCTTCCAGGCCGCATGGCCGCCGCTGGCCTACTCGGTCACCGACGAGGCGCAGGCCGCGCGGCTCTACGCGCGCGTGACGACGGCCTACGTCGCGGTGACCGGCATCGTCGTCTGCGGCGTCACGCTCGTCGGCCGCTGGGCGGTGCACGCGCTGGCCTCCGATCCGAGCTATTACGGCGCGTCAGAAGCGCTGCCGTGGGTCGCGCTGGGCTGGGCGCTCTACGGGCTCGTGTTGGTGTTGATCACCGTCGCGGGGCGCGCGAAGGTCACGACCCGCAACTTCCCGGCGACCGCGGCAGGCCTCGTGGTCAACGTGGTGCTCTTGGTCACGCTCGTCGGCCCGTTGGGGATCGCGGGTGCCGGCATCGCCTTGTGTGGCGCCTACATCGTGATCGTCGTGGTCCTGCATCTCCTGACACGGCGCCTGTTCTTCGTCCCGTTCGAGTGGGCGCGGCTGGCCTCCGCGGTTGCCGTGTTGGCCGTGCTCGGCGTCGGCGGCGAGCTGCTGCTGCCGAGCAGCGGGGCGGTCGGGCTCCTTACCCGCCTTGCGGTACTGGCCGTCGCTCCAGCGCTGCTGATCGCCGCGCGCGTGGTCTCCATCGCAGAGCTGCGCGCCCTGCGGCGGCTGCGCTCCGCGGCCTGACGCACTCCCATCCGGTGCATGTATGCGCCGCAGCAACGTGCGGGTTTTGCCCTCCCCGGTTTTCGTTCGGACCCGGACGAATGTTTGATGGTCAGATCCCCACGCCTTTGGCCGGGCGAGTTATGGTCCATGCAGACGTCGCAGGTGGATCGGCACGCACGCCAGGTCTATGGGGATGAGCAGGATGCGGCGTCAAGGCCGGACCCGTTGAGACCCGTAGCGTTTCGTGGCCGAGACGCTACGGGCCTAGCGGTCCACTACAGCGTGGGCCCACCGCGGTTGAACTCGTGGGCCGCTTCGCGGAGGCCTTCGCCGCGGTTGGGCCACAACGTGGCGGTGACGTGCTTCATGTAGCGCTTGGGGTCGTGGCCGGGGGCGATCGTGGCGATCAGGGCGCGGATGATGTAGGCCCAGGCGGTGAGGAGCCGGACGATGAAGGCGGCCGCGACGGAGTGGTGCTTGCGCATGTAGCGGTCGCGGTTACGGGAGAGCTCGATGATGCGGCGCTCGGGGACGGCGCCGGTGGAGAGCTGCTCGTGGTGGACGGCCTCGGCGTCTGGGACCCAGAGGGTGTGCCAGCCCGCGTCGGCGAGGCGGCGACAGAAGTCGACCTCGTCGGAGTAGACGAAGAACTGCGGATCGAACCAGTCGATGTCGCGAGCGGCGTCGCGGCGGACGAGCAGCGCGGCCGATTGGGCCCAGTCGACGCGTCGGATGCGGCGTCCGCGGCTCTGGACGGTCAGCCGCTTGTGCAAGAAGAACGCGCCGATCAGCGCGGTCGCCGGCGTCGGGAAGCGCCAGGCGCTTGGTTGGACGGGGCCGTCGGGCCGCAGCAGCTTGGCGCCGGCCGCGGCGGCTTGGGTGTCCTGCGTCAATGCGTCGTGCAGCGCCGCGGTCGCGCCGGGGCGCAGCTCGGAGTCCTCGTTGAGCAGCAAGCCGAAGCGGCCGCGGGCGCGCTGCAGCAGATGGCTGTCGTTCTCGCCCTTGCCGCGGCGCTGGTCGAGGACGATGACCTCGGTCACCGTCGGATGGCGGCGCGCGGCGCCGGCCGAGCCATCGGTCGAGGCGTTGTCGAGGACCAAGACCTCCGTCTCGAACGGCAGCGCCTCCCGCTCGACGGCGATCGCGTCAAGGCAATGGACCAGCAACTCGCGCTGGTCGGTGTTCACCACGCAGAAGGAGAGCTCGACGCCCAAGGGCCGTCAGGCTGCCACATCGGCCGTGCCGATGAGGTTGAGCGCGGCGATGGTCGCGCCTTGCAGCGAGGCACCGTCGACAGTTGGCCACAGCCTCACGGTCCGCGGCATCCCGGGCACGACGACGAACGCATCGTCTTCCGCCCGGAACCCCGCGGCGTTGATCCGCACGCCCCACGCCAGCCGCTCCGTTGCCACCTCGACGGTGAGCGGGTCGCGCGCCGTGACCGTGGCGACGAGGCCGAGGTCGGCGACCGGCTCCAGCGGCGGACCCGTCGGGAAGTGGACGGCTTGGGCGATGAGGGTGCCGTCGGTCGCGAGGAGCGTGGCGACGATGGTGTCGTGGGCCGGTGGGCCGAAGCGGTAGGCGTAGGCGGGGTCGGCGAAGTGGCCGAGGAGTGCCTCGATGCTGTGGCTGGCGCTGGCGTGGGCAGCGAGATGCAGCGGTGTGGTCGCCTCGGCGATCGTGTGCGTGCCGCTGGCGAGCAGCGCCACGTGCAGCTGGGCGTCGAGCGGCTCGGGCCCGTCGTTGGCGACGTGGGCGTCGACGCCGTTGAGACCCTCGTCGACGAGCCACACCGCGCGTGGCGCGAGCGCGCGGCGCAGGTGGGCGAGCGCCACCTTCGGCGCACCGGCGTGGTCGAGTAGCCCCCAGCCGGCGCCCGGCGCGAGGTCACGCGCCCACAGCAGGATCCCGCCGCCGCAGCCCGAGGCTTCGCGGCGCCACTCGCCAAAGACGAAGGACATGGCCTCGCCGCTGACCTGGCGACCGAGGGCGAGGTAGCGGTCGCGGTCGGCGGCGCGCAGCGCGTCCGGTCCGACCAACCCGTACATCTCGGTCAGGTAGTGGTCGCGGACGTCGGCGAAGTCCCAGTCGGCGCCGACGTCGCGCGCGACGCCCTCGCCGTCGGCGACCGCGCCATCGGGCAAGTTGGCAAACGCCAGGCACTCCGAAGCGAAGCGGACACCGGCCGCGCGTACATCGCTCAGTGGCCGCCGATAGCCGCCGACGCCGAAGTAGTTGGCGACGCCCGTCCCGGGATGAAACGGCATCGCGCCGCCGCACGGCGCCGACGGGATGTAAGGGACGTCAGCGCCGGCCGCGCGCGCCAGCTGCGGGAGCAGCACGCCGAAGAGCTCCCCGCGCCCGAGCGCCGGATCCACCCCGAACATCGCCGCCTGCTGCTCGACCTCGCTGTTGCCGCACAGCACCGCCAGGCTCGGCCGGCCGGCGACCTGCGCCAGCAGCGCCCGTGCCTCGTCCTCGACGGTGGCGCGGAACACCCCCTCCTCGATCGGGTAGTCAAGGTTGGCAAAGCTGAAGTCCTGCCAGACCAACAACCCCAACTCGTCGCAAGCATCGTGAAACGCCGCGGTCTCGGGCACGCCGATGCCCGGGATCCGGACCAGGTTGATGCCCGCGTCGCGCAGCGTCCGCAACGTCGAGACGACCTCGTCCTCGGCCACTGGCGTCCAGACCGCGCCGCGCACGAACACCGGGACACCGTTGACCGACAACTCCAGCGCATCGCGGTCGGCGTCAAACGCCGGGCCCGGATCCAGGGTTCGAAAGCCCGTCGCACCGAGCGAGACCCGCTGCGCGCCGCCATCGAGCACGAGCGCCACGTCGTACAGCGCCGGTGTGCCGTGCGTGTGCGGCCACCACCGCTCGGCGTCGCGGACCCGCACCTCACCGTGCACCAGGCCGTCCGGATCGACGGTCAACGGCGCGTGCTCTGGCCCGACGAACGCCTCGACCTGCACGGGCAGGATCTCGCCGCGTAGCCGCGCCGAGAACGCCAACACACCATCGTCGCCTTCGACCCGCGGCCGCAGGACCACGTCATCGACCACGGTGCCCGCCCGCCGCACGAGCCACGCCGGCCGCCACGGCCCCACGATCGGCGGCCCCGGCGCGAAGCCCGGTGCGCGGCCGAGGATCGCCGTGCGGACGAAGCGCAGCGCGCCGCCGTTCTCCACCACCTTGGTCCGCCAGCGCTGACGCGGGCGCCGCGGCTGCTCGGCGAGCACCTCGCTCAGCGCGCGACAACGGATCTCAAGGTCATTGCCTTCCACACGCAACAGCGCGCCGACGTCGACCGTGTGCGCGGCGAACATCGAGGAGCCCTCGGCGATCACGACGCCGTTGAGGACCACCTCGAAGACCGTCGCGATCCCGTCGAAGGCCAGCAGCACCTCCTCGCCGTCGGTCGGCGGCAACGCCGCGAAGCGCAGGGTGAACGTCACCGCGGCGTCGTCGGACAGCGGCCCGTCGGCCACGAAGCCGTCAAGCCGCGCAACCTCCAGGCCGTCCTGCTCAGGCCAGCGCGGCATCCAACCCGCCGGTCGCCCGCTCCCACGCAGCGGCGAGGGAGTCGATGACCGGGGCCGGATCGAACGCCCGGCGCCGGGCCAGCTTCAACGACAACAACTTGGACCCGTCGACGATCTCGCCCATCGCGGCAACGGCATCGGTTGCCGAGCCATCCGCGCCGAACAGCCACCGCGCCTCGGCGCTCAGGAGCTCGAAGCCCGAGCCGACCATCCGCACCGTGGCGAACGCGTAGGCGTGGTAGAGCGCCGGGTCGCCCTCGCGGAGCGCCGGGAGGTCGCGTTCCAGCGCCGCGCCGAAGCGGACGAACGGGTTGGTCGCCGGTCGCAGCGCGAGGTGGCGGCGAAGCAGAGACCGTGCCGCATCGCGCAACGCCTCGCCCGAGAGCCGCGAACCCGCATCGAACCGCACCAGCTCGGTGTAGGGCGCCAAGAGCGCCGGATCGGCCGGCCCGTCCAGCCGGAAGATCCCGCGGTAGTCCTCGCCGCGCAGCTCATACAGCCCCGCATTGTGGAAGTAGCGCAGCACTTCACCCTCGCGGTCGATCGCCTCCGGCACGATCGTCGTCTTGACGTGCTCGCGGCGATAGCTCGTCGCCGCCGTGTCGGGCAAGAACCACGCGTCCAGCTCGATGGTCACCGTCCGGCCGGCAGCCAGCTGCTCAGCGATCTGATCGGGCAGCGCCCTGTATGGCTGCATCTCGTGGATGTCGACGCCGTACAGCCGTTCCAGGTCGCCCGGGTCCGGCTTGAAGAAGGTCCACTGGTCGCCCTCGAAGTCGAGGCGGACCGTCGAGCCGATTGCCGCCAGCGGCTCGTCGCCGCGAGCGTGCAGCAACTCGATGAGCACGTCGGCGTAGCAGTTGGTCTCGACGTAGGTGCGATCACCTACAACGTGCACCGCATGGGGCACGTAGGTCGCCGGGTCGGCGCCCAAGAGCGAGACGAGACCAGCGGTCGCGCTCACCACAGCTCCCGGCGCACCTCGTCCGGCCACGCGGCCACGTCGAGCCCGTGCGTCTTCATCAGCGCCAAGACGATCCGCTCGTGGCCAAATCCGAGGCACGCGGTGTGGGCCCGGCCCCCGTCGGCGGTCTCGATCCCGTAGATCGCCGTGAAGTGATCCTGGTGGTAGTTGAACGACGCGACCGCCGTCGGCTCGTCGCCCGCGATCTGCACCAAGATCTCGAACTTCAATGCCTGCTCGCGCTGGGAGGCGGCCATCATCCGGCCCGAGCGCCCGAAGAACGGGTCGTTGGCGACGTCGAACCGCGCGTCTAACCCCAACCCGCGCAACAGCTCCAGCGCACGATCGCGCCAGCCGTCGCGCCACGCCTGCACGACCTCCGGCTCGGCGATCCGGACCAGTTCGCGCATGTGGAACATCTGCAACCGCGCGGGGTCGCCGCTCGGCTCGTGACGGAAGGCATAGGAGCCGCCCGGGTCGATCGTCACACCCCCCGCCGGCAGCGTGCCGCGCCGCGCGATCGCCGGATAGACCGGGTAGCAGACGGCCGGCGTCAGGCACAGCTCGGACTGGTGCAGGTGCCCGCTCCAATCGCCATGCGCGCCGGCGACCTCGGCCATCGCGCGCGCGTCGAGCTCCTTGCCCTCGAAGGCGAAGACGCTGCCTGCCAGGTGTGGGAAGTTCTCCAGGTAGCCGAGCTCCTCGATCTGCTTGCGCGGCAGCACCGGCGGGAAGCGCAGGATCTCCGGCGTCTCGCCCGCGTCGATCGCCACCCGCGTGACGTAGGCGTCAAAGCGCATCCGGACGTCCTCGTAGTCGCTGCCGCGACCGTAGACGCCAGGGACGCCGGACGGGATCAGGTGCCCGGCGTCGACCAGCTCGTCGAGCAGCTGCGCCTGATCGGGCGAGGCGGGGCGAAACTCGGCCACCGTCCTAGACCTCCTTGGCGATCAACAGCAGCCCGGCGTTGGTCTGGTGCAGCCGGTCGTTGGCGACCATCAGCGACGCGGACATCGCGTCGCGCAGATGGCGGCCGATGCTGAACGGCGTGTCGTTCTTGAAGCCGACGATGCCGCAGACGCCCATCGCGCCCTGACAGACGCGCGGGACCTGCTCGGAGGCGGCCAGCTTGAGGTTGTTGACGTGCAAGGCGAAGGCCATCGTGCTCAACCGCTCGCGGTCGTCGGCTGCGGCGACGTATTCGTCCAGCGCGCGGTGGACCTCGCCGCGCAGCATCGAGAGCTGCGTCATGACGTGGCTGAGCTTGACGGCGGCCGGGACGGGCTCGCCGGGCGCGCGGCGGGCCGCCGCGCGCACAAACGCGCGGGCGCGGTCAAAGGCATCGGTGGCGATCCCCAGCCACACGTGCGACCACAGGATGTGGGAGACCGGGACCATCGTCTCGGGGGCGATCGCCGAGAACGGCGCGGGCAGCGCCTGCTCGGACCCGACCTCGGCCTTGACGGTGAAGCCGGGCGAGCACGTGCCGCGCATGCCCAGCGGATCCCACGTGCCGGAGGGCTCCAACGTCGTGGCGTCGGCGCGATGCAGCACGGCGACCTGCTCGCCGGGTGCGGCATCGGGGTGGGCGCGCAGCGTCGTCAACAGGTCGTCGGCATAGCCGCCGTAGCTGACCGTCGGCGCTTGCTTCTCAAACGACAAGCGGCCCTCGCCGGCCGGGGTAAGAGCGGCGACCGAGCGGCTCATGTCGCCGCCGGTGCCGACCTCGGAGGTGACCGAGGCGATCAGCCGCTGCTCGGCGACCAGCGCACGCAAGTACGCCTCGAAGTGGGCGCTGCCCTCCGAGTGACGCACGATCGTCGCGACCTGGATCTGATGCATCGCGAAGACCATCGCGGTCGCGCCGCAGCGCCGACCGAGCGTGAAGCACGCGTCGGCGAGCGCGCGGAAGGAGACGCCGTCGCCGCCCTGCTCGACTCCCACGAGCGCCGAGAGCGCGCGCTGCTCGCGCAGCGCGGTGACGGCCTCGATCGGAAAGCGCGCGTTGCGGTCGACGTCGTCGGCGTGAACGGCGGCGATCGTCTCGGCGATCTCACCGATCCCCGTCAAGAAGGCGGCGTCACGATCGGCGGCGACGGTCATGCCGCCTGCGTCTCGAGCTGGGCCAGCGCGGACGAGATCGAGGCGATCGACTCGAAGACGCTGCGCTTGAGCAGCTCGTCGGGGAACTCGACGTCGAAGGTGTCCTCCAGCGCCAGCATGACGTTCACGCTGGCGTGTGACGTCATGCCCGCCTCATAGAGGCTGGCATCGTCGGAGAGGGTCTCGACGTCGGTGGCGAGGCGGCCGTGCTCCTTGACGATCTCTCGGACTGCTTCAGGCGAAGGCACGACCCTGATTATCGGTGTTCGGCGGGCGCAGCTTGATGGGTGGGTCGATCATGTCCCCACGACGACCGCGGCCGCATAGGCGTCCTCGTGGGTCAGGCTCAGCGCGAACTCGCTGAGGTTCGCGGCGGCGGCCAGCTCGGCGGCCACTCCGTGCAGTGTCAGAACGGGAACGCCTGCACGGTCGCGCACCACCTCGATCGACGGCCACGGCACCGCCGCATCGCCCGGTCGTAGCACCTTCATCGCGGCCTCCTTGGCGGCGAAGCGGGCGGCAAGGCGCAGCGGATCGGGCGCGCCGTCCGGACCGCCACACTGGGCGACCTCGGCGTCGGTGTAGACCCGGCGCAGATAGCGCGCGCCGTGCTCGGCCAGCGCCTCCGCGACGGTGTCAGCCTTGACGAGATCGATCCCCACGCGCAGCGGCACGCGAAAGATGCTCGCAGGCCTGGTGGATCGTGGCGCGACAGGTCATAGAGTCGTGGGTCTGCGCGACGGCGTCCACATCGAGCGATGGAGCGAGGAGGACCTCGTGCTGCTGACGGCGCTCAACAGCGACCCGGAGCAGATGCGCCACATCGGCGGCGCCGAGAGCGCGGAGAAGATCGCCGAGCGTCAGCAGCGCTACGCCAAGGATCCGTTTCAGTTTCGCATCGTCGATGGTGGTGAAGCGGCCGGCTGGGTCGGCTTCTGGGCGCGCGAGTGGCGCGGCGAGAAGATCTATGAGATCGGCTGGTCGGTCCTGCCGGCCTTCCAGGGCCGCGGCCTGGCGAGCGCAGCAACCGCGCTGGCCCTCGACGTCGCGCACGCTGCCGCCGGCCTGCCGGTACACGCGTTCCCGGGCGTCGAGAACGCGCCGTCCAACGCGGTCTGTCGCAAGTTGGGGTTCTCGCTCGTAGATGCGGAGATGGCGTTCGAGTTCCCGCCCGGCACCATGATGGTGTGCAACGACTGGCGCTGGGAGAGCTGAGCGATGCGTATCGACCTGGTCGATCCCTCCGCCTTCACCCCGCCGTATGACCGTGCGCTGGCGGCCGCGCTCGCCCGTGCCGGTCAGCAGGTCCGGCTCGTCACCAGTTGCTTCGCCTATGGGGACGTTCCGGCCGCCGAGGGCTACACGGTCGACGAGCGCTTCTATCGCCGGGCGGGGAAGGTCGGCGCGGCGGGCTCGCGTGCCCGGTTCGCCACCAAGCTCGCCGAGCACGTGCCCGACATGGTGGCCTACCGTCGCGCTGCCGCGGCCGCTGACGTCGTCCACTTCCAGTGGCTCACCGTCCAGCCGCTCGACGTCCATCTCCTGCCTCGCGCCCGACCGACCGTCCTGACCGCCCACGACGTTCTGCCGCGCGAGCCGCGCGCGGGCCAACTGCGCGCGCAGCGCCGTCTCTACGAGCGCGTCGACCACGTCGTCGTGCACTCCGAGCACGGCCGCGCCCGGCTGACCGGCGAGCTGGGCATCGACCCCGCGCGCGTCACGGTCATCCCGCACGGCGCGTTCACCCACCTCGCGGCGCTCGACGCGCGGTTGCCGCCCGAGCTGCCCGAGCCGTCGCCCGGCACGCCGGTCGTCGCGCTCACCGGCCTGCTGCGCCCTTACAAGGGCATCGACGTGCTGCTCGACGCATGGGGGCGCTTCGGCGCGGATCCGCCTGGGGAGCTGTGGATCGTCGGCATGCCGCGGATGCCGTTGCCGACAGCGCTCCCGCCCGGCGTCCGCCTCGTGCCCCGCTTCGTGACCGATGCCGAGCTCGCCGGCGTCCTGCGTCGCGCCGACCTCGTCACGCTGCCCTACCGCGAGATCGACCAGTCCGGCGTCCTCTACGCCGCACTCGGCCTCGGCCGCCCGCTGCTGCTCTCCGACGTCGGCGGCTTTGGCGAGGTCGCCGCGACCGGCGCCGCGGAGCTCGTCGCGCCCGGCGACCCGACCGCGCTGCACGCTGCGCTCAAGCGCCTGCTCACCGACCCCGACCGCCGCGCCACCCTCGCCCTTGCCGCCACCCACGCCGCGCAGACCACCTACGCCTGGGACGCCATCGCCCAGCGCCATCTGGCGCTCTACGGCATGCTCACTCGCTCGTGAGACGGGCGATCTTCTGGATCTCAACGGGCCTGCTGGCCTGGGCGCAGGTGGGCTACGGCCTGGCCCTGGCGACCCTGCGGCGCACCATCAGCCAGTCCTGGGCGCCTGCCGACGCCGACGCCGACCTCCCGACCGTCTCGCTGATCGTCGCCGCCCACGCCGAGCGCGACGTCATCGCCGCCAAGGTCGCCAACGCGCTCGCGCTCGACTATCCGCGCGACAAGCTCGAGGTCGTCATCGCGTGCGACGGCTCGACGGACGGGACCCCGGAGGCGGCGCGCGCTGCCGGCGCCGACGCCGTCCTCGACCTCCCGCGCGGCGGCAAGGTCGCCGCCCAGGACGCGGCGGTGCGGCGCAGCAGCGCCGACATCGTCGCCTTCTCTGACGCCAACGCGCTCTGGGAGCCCGATGCGCTCCGCGCCCTCGTCGCGCCGTTCGCCCACGACGATGACATCGGCTACGTCTGCGGCCGCGTCACCTTCGTCAACCCCGACGGCGGCACCAACCAAGAGGGCGTCTACTGGCGCTACGAGATGTTCCTGCGCGCCCGCGAGTCAGACCTCGCGTCCGTCACCGCCGGCAACGGCGCGATCTACGCGACGCGCCGCAAGGCCTATGTCGAGGTCGACCCCGTCATGGGCCACGACCTCAAGTTCCCCTTCACCTTGGTCCGTGACGGCTGGCGCTGCGTCGAACAGCCGCTGGCGTGCGCCACCGAGCGGATGGTCCCCGACGTCGAGGGCGAGGCAGCCCGCAAGCGGCGGATGATGAGCCACGCCTGGGCGATCGTCCTGCACGGCGGCCTGCTGGACCCGCGCGGCTGGCCGGCCAAGTACACCATGATGATCGCCAGCCATCGCTGGCTGCGCTACTTCGGCCCCGCGCTGCACCTCGTCGCGCTGGTCACCGCGCCGCGCGCGCTGCGTCGCCTGCAGCTGTTGCTGATCCTCGCCGCCTTCGCGCCAGCCCGCGCGCGCCCCTTCCTCCTCGGCAAGTACTACATCTTGACCCAGGGCTCGATCGCCCTCGGCCTCGTCGACCACCTGCGCCACGGCACCGCCGCCGGCTGGGACCCGCCGGAAGGCACGCGCTAGATGCCCGAGCCGCTGCGCCGCCTCTTCGACGTCGTCGTCAGCGCCGTCGTGCTCACGATCACGTCCCCGATCGTCGCGCTCGCCATCCTCGCGATCCGCCTGGAGTCCAAGGGCCATCCGATCTACCGCCAGCACCGCGTCGGCAAGGACGGCGCGCCATTCGACGTGCTCAAGCTGCGCACGATGGTTTCCGGTGCCGAGAAGATGGGCGCGGGGCTGGCCGTCGACGACGGCGACAGCCGCATCACCCGCGTTGGCGCACTGCTGCGCCGCACCTCGATCGACGAGCTGCCCAACCTCGTCAACGTCCTCAGGGGCGAGATGTCGATCATCGGCCCGCGCCCGACGGTCCCGGTCCAGGTCGCGCAGTACACCGACCGCCAGCGCGGCCGGCTGGCGCTCAAACCCGGCATCACCGGCTGGGCGCAGGTCAACGGCCGCGCGTCGCTGCCCTGGCCGCAGCGCATCGAGCTCGACCTCTTCTACGTCGAGCACGCGACGGTGCTGCTCGACCTCAAGATCCTGTGGCTGACCGTGCGCATGCTCGTCACCGGCCACGGCCTCTACAAAGGCGAGACCGGCGGATGGGTGGACCCCTCATGAGCAAGACCAATTCCAACAAGGCCGTCATGCTCACCGGCACGGGCAAGCGCTATGACATCGTCGCTGCGTTTGCCCAGCACACGCGCGTCGTCGCGTGCGACCCCAACCCGCTCGCGCCCGCTCAGTACGCGGCGACGGTTCGCACCGCAGTGCCGTTGATCAAGGACCCCGACTACGTCCCGGCCCTCCAGCGCCTGTGCGAACAACACGATGTCGGCGCGATCGTTCCGTTGACCGACCTCGACATCGACGTCCTGGCCCACGCGCGCGCTGACGGACGTCTGCCGCAGGCGCTGGTGCCCGACGCGCACATCGCCGAGAAGACGTATGACAAGTACGCCTGTCACGAGCTGCTCCAAGCGCACGACCTGCCGTCGCCGCCGACCGTCCTGCCGCCGGCCGAGCCGACCTCCTTCCCGGTCATGGTCAAGCCGATCCACGGCTCGGGTGCGCGCAACATCTTCGTCGCCAAGGACACCCGCGAAGCGGCATTCTTCGTCGACTACATCGACGAGCCGGTGATGCTGCAGCGTCTGATGGACGGTCCGGAGTTCTCGATCGACTGCCTCTCGGATCGCGATAGCCGCTGCCTCAATGCGATCCCGCGCACGATGCTCGAATCACGCGGTGGCGAGTCGATCAAGGGCACGATCATCGATGACGCCGAGCTGATCGACCTCGGGCGACGCACCGTCGAGGCCTTCGGCGTCCGTGGGCCGGCGACCGTCCAGGCGTTTCGCGACAAGGACATCGGGTTGGGCATCACCGACGTCAACACGCGCTTCGGTGGCGCCTTCCCCGCGCCGGTCTACGCAGCGCGGCCGGGCCAGAGCTATCCGGAGCTCATTGCCCGTATGGCTAACGGCGAGCGTCCCGAGCCCCACGTCGGTGACTTCGCCGCTGGCACCACCTTCACGCGCTACTTCTGGCAGCTCGAGCTCGACGCCGACCTGCAGCCGACCGGGCGCGACATCGTGTCGCCGCCCGGCCCGCCCGCGCCGCGTTAGCGCGGGGCGAGGGGGGACCGCTTACGGGATGAGCTCCGGACCCTTGTCGACGAAGCGGTCGCGGAAGGCGCGCAGCGCGTCCCACGTCTTGTCGTTGACCGTCTTGCAGCCGAGCAGGTGCGTCCACGCCGTGGCCGCGACCTCGTAGGGCATGTCGGTGTTGTTCTCGAAGAGCACCATGTGATAGCCGGACACCCCCTTGAGCTTCTCGTTGAAGAGCGCTGCCATCTGGTCGCGGACTTTCTTGGGGGCCTTGGGCGAGTACTGCAACTCGATCCGCCCGTGCTCCAGCGTATGGACGTAGTTCTCCTTGGCCGGCGAGTTGCCGGCCTCGTAGACGCCATCCTGGGCGGGTGTCGGGCGGTGGTTGCCCGAGGTCGGCGGATTGGTCTTGTACTTGTTGTTGACCGCCGTGTCGGACGGCAGGTGCGTGCGGCCCTCACTCGGGTAGGTCTTGAACTCGCAGCCCGAGGCGCTGACGGCTTGGTTGAAGTTCGTGATCTTGCGCGCGGGGATCGACGCGGAGCCGTAGGCCGATCCGGAGTCGGCCTTGCTGTCGCCACCTCCGCCGCTGGCGGCGATCGCGGCGATGACCGCGCCGATGGCTACGAGGGCCAGGACGCCACCCGCGACGAGCTGCAGCCGTCGCCGGCTGGCCGCCTTTCCGGCCTCGGCCTGCTCGCGCTCTTCGCGCTCGCGGCGGCGGCGCTCCTTCTCCTCCTGGCGGCTTGACACGCGCGAGAGCGTAGCGGTACCAGCATGAACGCTGCGTAAAGCGACTTGCCGCTGTGTCAGCGACGCGTCACGCCACGCCCGCCGCGCGGCGGGCACCGCCCTTGCGGCGCGGCTTCCAGCATTCGTCCAAGAACCCGGCGATCTCGCCCGTCAGGCGCTCGGGCGTCAGGCGCAGCTCCAGCAGCGAGTCGGCGCGCAGGAGGCGGGCGTTGGGCAGCTCGGTGACGAGCGCATCCGAATCGCTGAAGGGGTGGACGGGGTCGCGATCGTGGCCGATGACCAGCGCGGGGGCGGTGATCGTGCGGCGGATCTCGCGATGCGGCGCGACGCGCCCGAAGAAGAGCCCCTGCAGCACGGCGGCCGATGGCCCCGGCTGCTGGCGGACGGTGTCGAGCAGGACGTCGGCACCCCAGACGCGACCGGTCGGCAGCTTGCGCGTCACCCATGACACGCCCTTCATCACCGGCTCGCCGAAGGTCAGCGCGCACATCAGCGGCGTGAAGGCGATCGCGCAGCCCAGCAGCGCGTTGTCGAGGACCGGCATCTCGACGACCATCCCGCGCACGCGCTCGGGGTGTGCGGCGGCGGCCTCCAGCGCCGTGTTGGCGCCCAGCGACGTGCCGGCCACGACCGCCTCATCGACCTCCAGGTGATCAAGCAGGCCGATCACCTGCTCGCCGAAGAACGGCATCGAGTAGGCCGCCATATCGCGCGGGCGGTCCGATTGCCCGTGGCCGAGCAGGTCGAGCGTGACGACGCGGTTGCCCTCGCGCGCCAGTGCGCGCGCCAGCGGGCGGTGCATCTTCTGCGAGAGCAGCAGCCCGTGGAGCAGGACGGTCGTGCGCGGACCCTCGCCGTAGACGGTGTAGGCGAGGCGGTGATCCCCATACGCGAAAGACGACGACATGTCCGAACGCTACTGGGCGACCAGGCCGTCTCGCGCTGGTGGATCGTCCAGTCGTTGCAGGGCCCAGCGTGCCCACTCCGCCCGCGCCTGGGCCCAGCGCAGCCCGGCCTCCAAGGCGATCCGCTGCGAGCGCTCCGCCGGCGTGGCCGGCCGGCGCGCGGCGGCGGTGCCGCGCAAGGCCTCCAGCGTCTCCTGTGCGGCGGCGAGCTCGCCCTCGACGTGGGCGCGGGCGTCGTCGGGCTCCATCAGCCAGAGGAAGAAGGTGCGTAACGCTGCCTCGTCGCGGACGGTCCTGTCCGGGTCGGTCTCGGCCAGCCAGGTGCGGACCGTCTCGCGGCCCTCGTCGGTGATCGCATAGGTCTTGCGCCCGCGCGGCCCGGGCTCGCCGGCCTCGACCAGGGCCTCGTCGGCCAGGCGGTTGAGCTCGGGGTAGATCTGCGAATGGCCGGCCGACCATGTGCTGCCGACCGACGCCTCGAAGCACTGCGCGAGCTCGTAGCCGCTCATCGGCCGGTCGGCGAGGAGGCCGAGCAGCGCGTGGCGGAGGACCTGTCGTCTAGGTGAGGAGGTTGGAATGTCTGGATAGTGACATGTCAACCTTGACCGGTGATGAAGGGTTCGTAAAGCCGTCGATCAGGTGGCGGCGATCGCCTCGGCGGTGCGGTGCGCGAGCGCCATGATCGTGAGCATCGGGTTCGTGCCGCTGGCGGTGGGGAAGGCCGAGCCGTCGCCGATCCACACGCCGGGTGTGTCGTGCAGCTCACCGAACGGGCCGGCGACCGACGTCTTCGGGTCGTTGCCCATCCGCGCGCTGCCCATGTGGTGCGCCGAGAACGTCGCGTGCTCAAAGGGCGAGAGCGGCGCGTCGTGGATGCGTCGCACGTAGGCGTCGATCGTCTCCTCGCTGCCCCGCACCCAGTGCTGGCGCTTGCGATGCAGCGAGAGGATCTCCTGCGCACCGGCGGCCTCGTGCATGCGCGCCAGCGTCAACAATCCGTGGCGGAAATGGGCAAGGTCCATCCCGTCGCTGAGCGGGTAACTGTGGATGGGGTTGCCGGCGCCGTCGATGGTCACGCGCCCGTGGCCGCGGTCGCGCAGCACGACGATCAGCGCCGAGGAAACCGGGTTGCGGGCCATGTCCTCCTTGTGCTGGCGGCCGGTCTCCCACGGGATGGTCATGCCGGTGACGCCCGGTGAGGCGTGTCCGGTCTCCACGAGGTAGCCGTAGCCGTCGGCGAGGTCACGGTGCTCGTCGCTCAAAGCGCTCTGCGGCGGACCCCACCACCCCTGTTGCGGCTCGTCGTAGATGCCGACGACCGCTCCCGCGGGATGCAGGCGCAGGTAGTCCCCGGCGGCCGGGCCGCCAATGCCCGAGCGCAGCAGCAGCGCGGGCGTGTCCAGCGCGCCCGCGGCAACGACCACCCGCGGCGCCCGGACGATGACGCGCGCGGTGCGACCCTCGCCGTCGAGGTAGGTGCCCTCGACGCCGGCGGCGCGGCCGTGCTCGGTCAGCACGCGCTCGACTTGGCAGTTGACGACGAAGCGCGCGCCGGCGTCGGCCGCGTCCTGCAGGTAGGTCTTCAGGGTCCCGAGCTTGGCGCCCGTGACGTCGCCGAAGCCCGACAGCCCGGCGAGGTCGGCGTCGTAGTTCTCGGCGTTGGCGTTGCGGGCGATCGTGCGCTGGCGCATCCCGAGCGCCCCGGCACCGTCGCGCAGGCGCTGGTTGGGGCCGTTGTCATCTGAGCACGCCTCGGTCACGCCGATCCGCGCGCTGACCTCGTCGAGGTGGCGGTCGTACTCGGGCCCGGCCAGCCCTTCCAGCCCGTGGTCGCGCTCCCACTCTTCGCGGACCCAGTCATGGGTGCGCAGGCAGTTGCTCCAGTTGACCGTCGAGCCGCCGCCGAGGTTGGCGCCGGTCATGAGCGCGACCTGGCCGTCAGCGGTCTGCGCGACGCCGCCGGCACGGTAGAGGTGCTCGTAGGCCCAGAGCTCGAGCTGGTTGAAGTCGGCCTCGTTGTAGTAGCCGCCGGCCTCCAGGACGACGACCTCCTGGCCGGCGGCCGCGAGCTTGCCGGCGATCACGCCGCCGCCCGAGCCCGAGCCGACGACGACCGCGTCGGCGGTCAGCGTCAGCGTGTCGCCCACCGGGCGCACGAGCGGGATCGTCTTGGGTGCGTCGTCGGGCGACGGCGGCGCGGCGCGCGGGCCGGGGTAGCCGATAGCAGCCCAGTTGGGGTTCGTGGGTGGGTGGGACGAATTCGGATCCGGGATCGCGTAGAACAACAAGAACGTCAGCGCGCGCAGGCCGCTGAGCCCGGCGAGCGCGCCTGGATCGGCGTCCATGAAGCCGTGCAGGATCGCTTCGCGCGCCGGCTGCGGCGCCTCGTCGAAGCCCTCAGCGCGCAGCCCGTCGAGCAGCTGGCGCATGCCCTCCAGCTGGTCCTCGGGCACCGCGCCCGATGAGAGCTGCTGTGCGATCGCGAGGTCGACCCCGAGGTCCGACGCCTTGCGGGCCCAGAACCCTGTCGGATCGTCGTCGACCGCGACCTCCGGCGCGAAGGTGTCGACCAGCCGGCGCAACGTCGCCTGCTGAAGCTCTGAGAGGACGACTTCGACTGGTGTTGACACCGTGTCAGCCTACCTCGCACCGTCAAGCCCGGGCTGGTACGGTGACGCACCCGTCACCTTTGCCCGAGAGGTCTGTCCCCATGGCCAAGCAGCACCGCATCCTGACCGGTCAGGTCGCCGCGATCACCGGCGCCGCCCGCGGCATCGGCCGCGCCACCGCGCAGGCCTTCTTGCGCGAGGGCATGAAGGTCGCCATCGGCGACCTGGACTTCGCGACCGCCCAGCAGACCGCCAAGGAGCTCGGTCACGGCACCGTCGCCTTCCAGCTCGACGTGACCCAGCGCGCCTCGGTCAAGGACTTCCTCGACGGCGCCGAGGCGCAGCTCGGCCCGGTCGACGTCCTGGTCAACAACGCCGGGATCATGCAGGTCGGCCACACGATCTGGGATGAGGACGACGCGACGACCCAGCGGATGATCGACATCAACGTCAACGGCGTGATGTTCGGCGTCAAGGAAGTCGTCCCGCGGATGCTCTCCCGCGGCCGCGGCCACGTCGTCAACATCGCCTCGACAGCCGGCAAGGGCGGCTTCCCGGGTGGCGGCACCTATTGCGGCACCAAGCACTACGTGGTGGGGATGAGCGAGGCACTGCGCGCCGAGCTGCGCGGCACCGGCGTCGAGGTCTCCTGCGTCATGCCCGTCGTCGTCAACACCGAGCTGGCCTCGGGGCTGCAGAACACGCGCGGCGTCAAGCTGATCCAGCCCGAGGACGTGGCCAATGAGATCGTTTCGGCGCTGAAGGAGGCGCGCTTTGACGTCTTCGTTCCACGCTCGGTCGCGTCCATCACCAAGGTCATGAACCTGCTCCCGCGCGGCGGCCGCGAGGGGCTGAGCCGTGCGTTGAAGGCCGACAAGGTGCTCGCCGAGCTCGACTCCGGCAAGCGCGCCGCCTACGAGCTGCGCGCCTCGCACTCGGACCCGGCCCTTGAGGCCGCGGACGAAGCAAAGCAACTAACCCCGTAGCCGGGTGGGTGGGTGGTTCGGGTACGGGTAGGTTGTGCGGCATGGAAGCCTCCACCACGCGCTCGATCGATCAGCTGGGCGTCGACACCATCCGCACGCTGTCGATGGACGCCGTCCAGAAGGCCAACAGCGGCCATCCGGGTCTCCCGCTGGGTATGGCTCCTGCCGCGTATGTGCTCTACGCGAAGGTCATGCGGCACAACCCGAAGGACCCGGACTGGCCCGACCGCGACCGGTTCGTCCTCAGCGCCGGCCACGGGTCGATGCTGCTCTACAGCGTCCTGCACCTGTCGGGCTACGACCTGCCGCTCGACGAGCTCAAGCAGTTCCGCCAGTGGGGCTCGCTGACCCCGGGCCATCCGGAGCGCGACCGTGTCCACGTCACGCCGGGCGTCGAGGTCACGACGGGCCCGCTGGGCCAGGGCTTTGCCAACGGCGTCGGCATGGCGCTCGCCGAGCGCTTCCTGCGCGAGAAGTACGGCCCCGAGGTGATGGACCACTTCACCTACGCCATCGTCAGCGACGGCGACATGATGGAAGGCATCGCGTCCGAGGCGGCGTCGATCGCCGGCCAGTACGGCCTCGGCAAGCTCGTCTACCTCTATGACGACAACTCGATCTCGCTCGACGGGCCGACGTCGCTGAGCTTCGACACCGAGGACGTCGGCAAGCGCTTCGAGGCCTACGGATGGCACGTGCTGGAGGTCCACGACGCCCAGGATCTCGTCGCGCTGCAGGAGGCGATCGAGGAGGGCCAGCGCCACACGGCGAAGCCCTCGCTGATCCGCGTCAAGTCGATCATCGGCTACCCGTCGCCCAACAAGTCCGGCACCTCCAAGGCGCACGGCGCGCCGCTGGGCGAGGACGAGATCCGCGCAACCAAGGAGGCGATGGGCTGGGATCCCGACGCGCAGTTCCTGGTGCCCGATGGGGTCTATGAGGAGTTCGGGAAGGCCGCCGAGCGTGGCGCCGCGGCGCAGGCCGAGTGGCAGACGCGCCTGGACGGGTTCAAGCGCGCGAATGGGGATGCGGCCAAGGAGTGGGACTTGGCCTGGGAGGGTGGCTCGTACGGTGGTCGTCCGCTGCCGGGCTTGAAGGACGCGCTGCGGTCCGTTGACTGGGGTGGAAAAGAGAAGCTCGCCACCCGCTCGGCGGGCCAGAAGGCGATGGCCGCGATGGCGCCGTTCGTCCCGACGCTGGTCGGCGGCGCGGCCGATCTCTCGGAGTCGACCAAGACCGAGTTCCCCGGTGGCGACGACGAGCGCTACACCAAGGCCAAGGCCGGTCGCAACGTCTTCTGGGGCGTGCGCGAGCACGGGATGGGCGGCTCGGTCAACGGGCTGGCGGCCCACGGCGGCATCGTGCGGCCCTACGGCTCGACGTTCCTGCAGTTCGCCGATTACATGCGTGGCTCGATTCGGTTGAGTGCCCTCACCGGGCTGCGGGTCGCGTGGGTCTTCACCCACGACTCCGTCGCGCTTGGCGAGGACGGCCCGACCCACCAGCCCGTCGAGCACCTGGCCGCACTGCGGGCGATCCCGGGCCTGACCGTCATCCGCCCGGCCGACGCCAACGAGACCGCCGAGGCGTGGCGCGTGGTGATCGAGGAGCTCGAAGGCCCGGCCGTGTTCGCGCTGTCGCGCCAGGATCTGCCGATCCTCGACATCGACTTCGATGGCGTGGGGCGCGGCGCCTATGTGGTGTCCCCGGCGCCTGAGGGCGACGAGCACGTGACGCTCGTCGGAACCGGCGCCGAGGTTCACACCGCGATCGAGGCGCAGAAGCTGTTGTCGAGCCAGGGCATTGGCGCACGGGTTGTGTCGATGCCGTCGTGGGAGCTGTTCGCCGCGCAGGATGACTCCTATAGGGACGAGGTCCTGCCGCCGACGCTGCCGCGGGTGTCGGTCGAGGCGGGGGTGTCGATGGGGTGGGAGCGCTGGGTGGATCGGGCTGTCGCGATTGACCGGTTCGGCGCGTCGGCGCCGGGGGATTTGGTGCTGGAGAAGCTGGGGATCACGGGGGAGCACGTGGCGCAGGTGGCGAAGGATTTGCTGAGCGCGACGAACTCGTAGGGCCGTTGCTGGTTGGCGTCCAGCGCGACGCGTTGGGGCGTGGCGTGGCGCTGGATCGGCGCAGGTTGATGGTCTTCCGCTCGCACGCCAGGGGCATTGTGTGGCGGGGTTTGTTGGCACCGAGGGAGTGAGCAGCAGTTGGCGCTGCGGGCGCCGGTTGTCGTCCGCCTGCGCCTGGGCGCGGGCAGAGCCGAGGTCCGTGTCGTCCAGTGTCCCTATGTGGGACACCAGGCGACCCGGACCGGCAGGACGTTGGTCCTCGGCGGATCGCGAGGCGCAGCGGCCGCCGAACGGGGTGGGCCTGTTTGGGGACGGTATGCGTCCGCAAACAGGCCCACCTCCATCTCGGATCGCAAATGTCAACAAGGTGGGCCCGTATCCGGACGATATGCGTCCCCAGAAAGGCCCACCCCTTCCCGGGGCGTTTGCGGACGACGGGCAGCGCACCGAAGCGCCTGCCGGGCTCGCTCTCCTCGGTGCCAAACAGACCGCGTGGCGCACTGCCAAGAACGTCACGCACTGCTCACCGAAGACGTCTGCGCGACGAACTCCTAGGACAACTCGCTCGCCCGCGGGCCGACCGTGACGTGGATGGTCGTCGGCTGGCGGACCCAGCGGATGACGTCGAGGGCGGTGAGGCGGTCGAGCCAGAACTGCAGGGCCTGGGCCTGGGCACGGGAGCGGTAGGCGCGGCTGAGGTCGAAGGCGTAGCCGGTGGTGTGGGTCGACGGTGGCGCTTCGGCATCGAAGGCGCCGAGGGTGTCGCGCTCTTCGCCGCGCACGCTGCGCGTCGCGGAGGTAACCGTGATCGGCGCGGTGCCCGACACCTCACGGACGCCGAGGGCGAGGTAGCGCAGGAGCGTGAGTGCCTCCGGCCGCAGCGCACGATCTGAGGCCGGTGCGGCCGTCAAGGCGCGCGAGGGCCGGAGCGCCGCACCGGTGACGACGGCCAGCTCGTCACTGCGCAGCGCGCCGTCATCGGCGAACACCGGTGTCGACGCCGCCGGTCGCAGGACCCGCTCGCCCGCCGGGCTGGCTTGCAGCAGCGCTTGGGCCGCGAGCTTCTTGCGGTCCTCGCGATACAGCGACATGATGGCCTTGGCGGCGCCGATGCGCCATAGGTAGGTCGAGGAGTCGTCGCCGAGTGACGCCAGCACGCGCCAGGCGGCGGCGTGGCGCAGCGGTGTGGAGTCGAAGAAGAGCTGGGCGTAGGGGATGTCTTTCGACCCATACGTCTTGAGCGCGCGTTGCAGGTTGCCGACGCCCATGTGGTAGCTCTCGATCGCCAGGTCGTCGCGCCCGAGCTGGCCTTGGGCGAATTCCAGGTAGCGCGCCGTCGCCTCCAGCGCCTTGCGGGGATCGAAGCGCTCGTCGACACGCCGCCGCTGGGCCTTCAGCCGCGCGATCCGTGCCGGCGACGTCGAGCGCCCGATCCGGCGCGTAATCCGCTCCGACGCGGCGACATCAACCTTCAACCCCAACAAGTCGGTCGCGGTCTGCGCGAGGATCTGCGTCAGGCCGACGGCCGACTCCAGGTCATCGGAGGCCGCCACGTCCGGCCGGCCCGCGCTCTCCAAGAAGACGATCGCCTCCAGCGTGTCCGGATCCTGATGCGCGCGGCGTGCGACGTCCTCGATCGTCGGTCGCCACCGCTGCACGCGCTGGGCGGTCACCAACGCGCCGCCCGGGCTCTTGGCGTAAAGGACGTGGCTGAGGCCCGCGGCGGCGCGGGCCTCGAAGTCGGCGCGGCGATCGGCGTCGTAGGCGAAGGGGTCGCGGGTGGCGTCGGTCGTCCCGCGGCCCGGCGCCAGCGTGCGCGGACCCGATGGCTCGCCGCTACGACCCAGCACCACGATGATGGCCCCCGCCACGACGACGGTCACCGCGAGCAGCGCGAGTCGACGCATCGTCGGGACGCTACGCGGGGGTCGCGGAGACCAGCCGCGCGCTGACGACGATCCGCTTGGCGGCGCTGTAGAGCGGGTGGCAGGCGGTCAGCACCAGGCGGCGTGAGCCGGCGTGCGAGACCAGCGACGAGGCGTCGGCCGGGGTGGTGATGCGCGAGCTCGTCACCTTGTAGGTGAACCGGCCGTAGGGCATCCGCATGATGATGCGCGAGCCGGCCGAGAGCTCATCGACGCGGCGAAACGGTGCGCCGTAGGTCGTGCGGTGGCCGGCGATGCCGACGGTGCCGTACAGCCCGGGCAGGACCGTTCCGCGGTAGTGGCCCGGGCCCTTCTTAAGGGCATTGGGATCGGTCGACTCCACGAAGACGGTCTTCAGCCCGATCCGCGGGATGTCGACGGAGCCGAGCGCCGAGCCGTCGGGGCGCTTGGCACGCAGCAGCGTCAGCGCTTGGCGGCGCATGCGTGCGGCGTTGGTCTCGCGCGCAACCTGTGGCGCGTCAGCGAGCGTTTGGCGCAGGCTCTGCAGGTCGGTGCGCAGCGTGGCCTGGTCGCGGGACTGCTGCAGCGCGGTGATCGGCTCCTGCCAGACGATGGTCAGGATGCCGTCGGCCAGCAAGGCAATGCCGATGACAAGCCCGGCGAGGAGAAGCAGACGGCGGAGCGCCTGCGGAGGTGTCCGGAAGCCGGACCCGACCACCCTGGCGCTCGGCGCCGGTGCGGACGGCGCCCCGTCGAGCCGCGCCTGCAGTTCGGCCATGCGCGCGCGCAGATCGGCCGCGTCGGCGGCCGCCATCGACGCGACGTCGGCCAGCGTGCGCTCCGCTGTGCGGCGGCGCGTCTCGGCCAACTCGAGCGCCTCGGTGAGGCGCTCGACCTCCCGCTGCAGATCGGCGACCGACGTGCGTCGCGCCCCGAGGGGCGTGACGCGGCCGTCGTCGCCGGGTGGGTGGGCCCCGATGGGCCCAGGGGTCACTAGTCCTGCGAGCTGCGGCGGCGGTCGCGCACGAGCACCGTGGCGGTCCCGCCGGCCAGCGCGAGGCCGAGCGCGATCAGCAGCAGCGGCTCGCCGCCGGTGAACGCGAGGTTGCTCGGCGCCGACTGCGCGGCGACCGACGGAGCGACGGAGTTCTCCTCCTGGCCCTCGGCAGCCGGAGCGCTCTTCTGGGTGGGCGTGACGGCCTGTGTTTTGGTCGTCGACGTGTTCGTGTAGCCAGAGAGCGACTCGTCGGTCGAGGTCTGGGTGGTGCTCTGGGCGGAGGCGATGCCGGCGGCAAAGAGCATGCCGGCGACCATCACGGCCAAAGCGAAGCGGAAGCGCACGATCGAAGTCCCTTGGTTCGGATCGGATTGACGTCTGATCATCGTAACCACCTTTCTCGGCATTGCACCCTCGCATGGGTAATCGCTGCACGGCCACTTGCGGCCATCTGGGCGCGCTCGGACTCGGCGGGGCGCGTGTGAAAGGGTGCGGTCAGCCATGGTCGCACCCGCTTCGGACCGTTCCTACGATGTTGCCCTGCTCGGCGCGACCGGCTTCACCGGCGCGCTAACCGCCGTCGAGCTCGCCGGCCGCGCGCCCGCCGAGCTGCGCTGGGCGCTGGCCGGTCGCAACCGCGACAAGCTCGCGGCGGTGCGCGATCGCGTCATCGCGACGCACCCGGCCGCGCCGGTGCCCGAGCTGGTGATCGCCGACACCGGTGACGCGGCTTCGCTCGCCGCCTTGGCCGCGGCCACCCGCGTGCTGACCACCACCGTCGGCCCGTACGTCCTGCACGGCGACCCCGTCGTGGCCGCGTGCGCGGCCGCCGGCACCGACTACCTCGACCTGACCGGCGAGCCCGAGTTCGTGGATCGCAGCTATGTCGCTCACCACGCGACCGCGGTCGCCTCGGGCGCGCGCCTGGTTCATGCCTGTGGCTTTGACTCGATTCCGCACGATCTCGGCGTGCAGTTCGCCGTCGAGCAGCTGCCCGAGGGCGTGCCGCTGAAGGTGCGCGGCTACCTGCGCGCCGGCGGGCGCTTCAGCGGTGGGACGTTTGCCTCGGCGATGACCGGCTTCTCGCGCGTGCGTCAGAACGTGTCGGCCGCGCGCGCCCGTCGTCGTGCCGAGCCGTCGGTGACCGACGGCCGGCAAGTGCATGTGCAAGAGCCCGGAACGCCGCACCGTGCCCTCGACGCCTGGGCGGTCCCGCTGCCGACGATCGACCCACAGATCATCGGCCGCTCGGCGCGCGCCCTGCCGCGCTACGGCCCGGATTTCACCTATGGCCACTACGCCGCGGTCAAGCGGCTGCCGATCGCCGTCGGCGGTGTCACCGGGGTGCTCGGCCTCGTCGCCGCTGCACAGGTCGGGCCGCTGCGCCGCGCGCTCCTTTCGCGCGTCCCACAGGGCGAGGGTCCGTCCGAGCGCCAGATGGACGCCGGCTGGTTCTCGCTGCGCGTCGTCGGCGAAGGCGGCGGGCAGCGCACCGTCTGCGAGGTCAGCGGCGGCGATCCCGGCTACCGCGAGACCTCCCGGATGCTCGCCGACGCAACGCTCTGCCTCGCCCTCGACGACCTGCCCGCTACCGCCGGCCAGGTGACGACCGCCCAGGCGATGGGGCCAGCGCTGCGCGCGCGGCTGCAGGCGTCGGGCATCCTCTTTGCGGTGGTCGACTAGCGGCCGGACGCCATCATGCGTGGCATGGACGTTGACGTGACCGACACGCAAGCGCATCCGCTGCTGCGCCTCTGGCGCCGCGCGCCGCGCTACCGCGGGCGGATCGTGCGCGGCACGATCCTGACGGCGCTCAACAAGATCTTCGACATCGCGCCTGAGCTGCTGATCGGCGTCGCGATCGACATCGTCGTGCGTGACTCCGACAGCATGGTCGCTCGGCTGCTCGGGATCGAGGATCGTGAACAGCAGCTGCTCGTTCTCGGCGCGGCGACCGCGGTGGTCTGGATCCTCGAGTCGTTGACGCAGTACCTCTCTGACCGGATCTGGCGCACGCTCTCCCAAGACCTGCAACATGATCTCCGGCTGGAGGCCTACCGGCATGTTCAGGATCTTGAGCTGGCGTGGTTCGAGCACCGTGCCTCGGGCCGGCTGCTGACGATCCTCAACGACGACGTCAACCAGCTCGAGCGCTTCCTGGACATTGGCGCGCAGAAGATCGTCCTGACGGTCGTCAACGTGATCGCCGTCGGCGCGGTCTTCGTCGTCATCTCACCGCTGTTGGCGCTGCTGGCGTTCCTGCCGATCCCGGTGATCATCAGTGGCTCGCTGCTCTACCAGCGGCGCCTTGGCCCGCGCTATGAGGCGGTGCGTGAGCGGGCGGGGCGCCTGGGCGGGTTGATCGGCGGCAACCTCGGCGGCATCGCGACGATTAAGGCGTTCGGTGCTGAGGAGCGCGAGGCGGCGCGGGTCTCCGAGGCGTCGGTCGAGTACGCGCAGGCCAACCGCGACGCGATCGCGCTGAGCGCGGGCTTCGTCCCGCTGATCCGCATGGCGATCTTGTGCGGGTTCTTGGTGACGTTGGTCCTCGGCGGACACATGGCGCTCAACGGCACGCTGGAGATCGGGTTGTACTCCGTGTTGGTCTTCATGACGCAGCGGCTGCTGTGGCCGCTGACGGAGCTGGGCGAGACGTTGGACCTCTATCAGCGCGGCGTCGCTTCGATCCGGCGGATCTTGGATTTGATCGACGTGCCGATCGGCGTGGCGCCGGGCGCGGCTGAGCTGCCGGCGCTGGCGGTTGGCGCTGGGACGCCGTCGCGGGCCGTGGCGTTTGACGACGTGTCGTTTGCCTATGGCGACGGCCGGCCGGTGCTCGACGGGCTGACGCTGGTGATCGGGGCGGGGGAGACGCACGCAATCGTCGGTGCGACGGGCGCCGGCAAGTCGACGGTCGTCAAGTTGTTGTTGCGGTTGTATGACGCGCAATCGGGGTCGGTCACGGTCGACGGCACCGACGTGGCGTCGCTGTCGTTCCCCTCACTGCGCGGCGCGATCGGCTACGTCGGGCAGGACACCTTCCTCTTCGACGGGACGGTCGCCGAGAACCTGCGGTACGGCGCACCAGATGCTGATGATGCGGCGCTGCGTCGTGCGGCTGAGCTGGCCGAGGCGCACGAGTTCGTCATGGCGTTGCCGCAGGGCTACGACACGCAGGTCGGCGAGCGCGGCGTGCGCCTGTCGGGCGGTCAGCGTCAGCGGCTGACGATTGCCCGCGCGTTGGTGCGCGACCCGTCGATCCTCGTGCTCGACGAGGCGACCTCGGCGGTCGACAACGAGACCGAAGCAGCGATCCAGCGCTCGCTGCTGCGCGTCAGTCACCAGCGCACGACGATCGTCATCGCCCACCGCCTGTCGACGATCCGTCACGCCGATGCGATCCATGTCCTGCAGGGCGGGCGCGTGGCCGAGCGCGGGACGCACGACGAGCTGGTCGCGGCAGGTGGGCACTACGCGGCGCTGTGGGCGGTGCAGACCGGTGAGGTCTCTGACGCCGTCCGCTCGGCGGTCAGCGCGGTGCGGCAGGATCGCTGAGGCGACCCTCGTCCAGGCGGTCGTCGCCGAAGAGAAGGCGACCCTCGTTGGTCGCCAAGGTGGGGACGCCACGGATGCCGAGGGCGATCGCGGCGTCGGTGGCGGTGCGCAGCGCATCCTTGACCACGGGATCGGCGATGCCTTCTGCCAGCTCTGCGGCGGGGAGGCCGGCGCGCTCGGCGATGCTGCTGAGCACAACGAGCTCGCCGAGGTCGGCGCCCTCGGCAAACGCGGCGTGAAACGCGGTGCGCGCGAACGCGTCCCCGGCGCCGTAGGCCTGCTGCGCCCAGACCACGGCACGCATCGCCCGCAGCGTGTTGGGCGGCCAGCCCGGCGGCCACTGCATCGGCGGCAGCCCGTAGCGCACGGCGCGCGCTTCGATCTCGGCTTGATTGGCGGCGCGTGCCTCGGTGTGGCCCCAGCTGCCATGGCCACGGTGGTTGAAGATCGCGCCGGCCAGAACGGGCTGCAGGCGCGGTGCCGCGCCGAGGAGGGTGGCAGCGCGCTGGACCGAGAGGTAGGCGTAGGGCGAGCCCAGGTCGTAATAGAGCGTGGCCATGGTGGCACATAAAATAGCTGAACGGCTAGCAAGTTACGACTGGCGCCTGGACTACCCTGCGTGCACATGTCGACCGAGCCTCGCCGCCGCAACGCCGACCACAGCCGTGCCGTGCTGCTCGACGTCGCCGAGTGCCACTTCAGCGACCACGGCTTCGACGGGACCAGCCTTCAAGAGATCGGCGCTGCCGCGGGGCTCTCGCGCGGCACGCCGAGCTACTTCTTCGGCAACAAGGACGGGCTCTACGCCGCGGTTCTCGATCGCGTCTTCGCGGGGCGTGACGAGGCGACGCGCGCGGCCTTCGCGCCGCTGGTCGCCTGGGCCGAGGATCGCGACGGCGACGAGGCCCGCCTCCGCCGCGCGCTCGGTCGCGCCGTCACCGATTACTTGGCGTTCCTCGTGGGTCGGCCGGCGTTCGTGCGGCTGATCGGCTGGGAGGATCTCGGTGGCGGTGCCCGCTTGCGCGACGCCCGGCCGACCGCCTCGCATGTGATGGTCGACGCCTTCGCCGCGGTCCGCGGCGCCGGCCGCCGGCGCGGCACCGCGCCGTTCGATCCTGATGACGCCGTCCTGCTTTTCGTCGCGCTGACCTTCTCGCTGCGTGCCAACCACGACACCTTCCTGGCCGGTATGGGCCGCGACCTCGCCGACCCTGCCACCCAGCGCCGGCACGTCAAGCTGGTGGTCGACCAGCTGACCCATCTCGTCGCCCGTCCACGTTGATTGGGGTGGCGTGTCAGTCGCCCAGGCGCGCATACGCGCGCGTCACCGCGGCGCGGGCGTCGTCGGCCAACTGTTGCGTCAGCTCGCCCGCCGGCAGCTCCGGTGCCAGCGCGTGCGCCTGTCCGGCCCAGAGGTTGATGAGGTCGGCATCGCCGATCGCCCGGCCACGCGCGCGCAACGGCGCGGTGAGGTGATGAACCTCGGGGTAGGCGCGCGGCGCCGCCGCGCTGTGCTCGGTCAGCAGGCGGTTGACGATGCCGCGCGCGGTCCGGCCGGTGAAGGCGCGGGTCAGCGCGGTCGGAGCAGCGCTGGCGGTGGCGGCGCGTTGGGCGTCGGAGGTCCCCGCCTCGGGCGTGCGCAAATAGGCGCTGCCGACTTGCGCGGCGGCCGCGCCGGCCACGAGCGCCGCACCGATTGCTGCGCCGGTGGTGAGACCGCCGGTCGCGACCAGCGGCAGGTCGACGGCCGCGCCGATCAGCTGCAGCGCGGCGAGCAGCGTCAGGTCCGCGGCATGTTCATCGTCGACGAAGACACCGCGATGGCCGCCGGCCTCGATGCCCTGGACGACCAGCGCGTTGGGCTCCAAGGCGGCGGCGGCGCGCGCCTCGGCCGGTGACGTCACGGTGATCCAGACCTCAGAGCCCACCGCCTGCAGGCGGTCGACCACCCCGTGCGGCGGGAGGCCGAACGTCAACGACACGACGGCGACCGGGTCGGCGATCAAGGCCTCCATCTTGGCCGCAAAGCCATCGTCCTCGAAGCGTGGCTCGCCGAGCTCCACGCCGGCGCGTGCCGCCTCGCCGGCCAGCCGCGCGCCGTAGCCGGCGATTGCGGCCGGATCGCCGGGCGTACCGTCGACCAGCGCGAAGACGTTGACGCCGAACGGCCGGTCGGTCAGCGCGCGCGTGGCGGCGATGTCCTTGCCCATCGCGTCAACGGTCTTGTAGCCCGCGCCGAGGAAGCCGAGGCCGCCGGCGCTACTGACCGTGGCGGCCAGTGCCGGGGTCGTCGGTCCACCGGCCATCGGCGCGCCGACGATCGGCAGCGGCAAGGCCGACAACAACCTGGAGCCTGCGGGGGTGCCTGACACGCCATCCAGGATGACGGACCAGCTCCGCCGCGTGGTGTTCGTCGAGCGGCTAGCCGTCGAGCTCGGAGATTCGCCGCTGGAGCAGTCGCCGCTCGGCCTCGTCGTGGACGAGTGTCAGCGCGCGCTCGTAGGCCGCGCGCGCCTCGTCGGTGCGGTGTAGGCGGCGCAGCAGCTCGCCACGGGTCGCGTGAAGGTAGTGGTAGTCGTCGAGCGCGAGACCGTCGACGATCGCCAGCCCTGCCTGGGCACCGTCGGCCTCCGCGACGGCGACCGCGCGGCTCAGCTGCACCACGGGCGAGTCGGTCACGCGCGCGAGCTCGCCGTAGAGCGCGGCGATCTGGGGCCAGTCGCGCGGCTCGTCAGCATGCAGCGAAGCGATCGCGGCCTGCAGGACGTACGCGCCGCGGCCACGCAGCGCAAAGGCGCGGTTCAGCGCGGCGCGGCCGGCTTCGAGCTGCGCTGGGTCCCAGAGTGTGCGGTCCTGATCGGCGAGCAGGATCAGGTCGCCGTTCTCGCGCAGGCGTGCAGCACGGCGCGCGTTCAGCAACAGCATCATCGCCAGCAACCCGTGCACCTCGGGCTCGTCGGGCATCAGCTCAGCGAGCGCGCGACCCAGGCGGATCGCCTCGGCGGCCAGATCGCCGTCGGTCGGCGGATGGGTCGGCGGCAGGGTGGGCGGGTCCGTGTACCCCGCGTTGAAGATCAGGTAGACGACCGCAAGCACGGCGGTGAGGCGGTCGGCCAGCAGGTGGTCAGGCGGCACGCGAAACGGGATGCCGGCTGTCTTGATCTTGCGCTTGGCGCGCACGAGCCGCTGGGCCATGGTTGGCTCGCCGACCAGGAACGCGCGCGCGATCTCGGGCGTCGTCAGGCCGCCGAGCGTGCGCAGCGTCAGCGCGACCTGCGCATCGACGGCCAGCGACGGATGGCAGCACGTGAAGAGCAGCTCTAGGCGCTCGTCAGGAAAGCTGGTGGTCACGTCGTCCATAGGGTTCTCGGAGACCTGCGATGCACCCTCGAGCAGGCGGGTCTTCTCGGCCAGCACGCGGTTGCGGCGGATGCGGTCGATGGCGCGGTTGCGCGCGGTCGTGATCAGCCACGCGCCCGGATCGCTGGGGACGCCGTCGCGCGCCCAGCGCTCGGCGGCGATCGCGAAGGCCTCCTGTGCGGCCTCCTCGGCGAGGTCGAAGTCGCCGAGGAAGCCGATCAGGGTGGCCAGGACGCGACCCCACTGGTCGCGAAACGCCTGCTCGAGCTCGAGCGCTGCTACCACGCGTTCTCCATGATCGGGCGCACCTCGATCGCGCCGCCCAGGCGCGCAGCCGGGATCTTGGCGGCCAGCTCGATCGCCGCGTCGAGGTCGTCGGCCTCGAAGATCAGGTAGCCGCCGACGGCCTCCTTGAGCTCGACGAACGGCCCGTCGGTGGTCAGCGTCTTGCCGTCCTGCACGCGGACCGTTGTCGCCATCTCCGGCGGCTCGAGCGCTAGCCCGGACGTGACGCCTGGGTTCTGGTTGATCTCCTTGTAGGCGGCGTAGACCGCGTTCTGCTCGTCCTGCGAGAGCTCGTTCCACGACTCGTCGCGCGGCGTCGGCGTGGTGCCTTGGTGGATCAACAGCAAGTACTTCATCGGGTCCTCCTTGGGTGGATGGTCGCAGGGAGACGAACGGCGCGAGCATCAATCGACACGTCGGGATGCACGCTGTGGTATGGCCTCGAGACGCGGGACGATCAGCAGACATGGTACAACTGTCATATGGCCCACACTGAGCGTCAGGTCGTCGTCGGTGACCGCGGTCGCGTCGTGCTGCCCGCCGACGTGCGCGCTGCACTCGGGCTCACGCCGGGGAGCCGGATGCTGCTGAGCACGGAGAGCGACGGCTCGCTGCGCTTGCGCCCCTACCGGTCGGTTGCCGATCACGGCCGGGGAATGCTGGCCGGTCTTGCGGGTGGCGACCAGTCGATGGTCGATGAGCTTTTGGCGGAGCGCCGCCGCGAAGCGGCCCTCGAGGACAGCGACTAGGTGTCTTCTGCGGTCCTGGACGCGTCGGCGCTGCTGGCCTACCTCCGCGACGAGCCAGGTGCCGAGGCCGTCGCTGATGCCGTCGCCGCCGGCGCGGCGATCTCGACGGTGAATCTCGGTGAAGTGCTGAGTCGGGTCGCCGATCGCGGTGGCGATCCCGGCGATGTTGCTCAGCGAATGACCGACGAAGGGCTGCTCGGTGGCGCCATCGCCGTGGAACCGTTCACGAGTGCCGATGCCATCGACGTCGGGCGCATCAGGCCGATGACCCGCACGCATGGGCTCTCGCTCGGCGATCGAGCATGTCTTGCGCTGGCACGGCGCTTGGCGCTTCCGGCGATCACAGCGGACAAGACGTGGTCGAAGCTCGATCTCGGGATCGAGGTGCAGCAGATCCGCTGACCTGGCTTGGGATCACCACTCCCGGCCGTCGCCCTCCAACCGCGCGATGCCGTCCTCCAAGCCGGCGAGGACCTCGCGGCGCACGCGCAGCTTGGTGGCGGCATGCGCTACGGCGTTGATGGCGGCCAGCTGTCGGGCGGCCGCGAGCGCGGCGGCGTCCAGCTCCTCGGCGGGGACGACTTCGTCCAGGAAGCCCGCCGCACGCGCCTCATCGGGCCCGAGCAGCACGCCGGTGACCGTGCAGCGGTCAAACGCCGGGCGGGGCAGCCGGTGGCGCGCGATCTCGATGGCAAACCACGGGATCGTCAGCCCGATCGCCACCTCGTTGAGCCCGATGCGCCCGTCACCCGTGACGCCGACGCGATAGTCGGCCGAGAGCAAGAGGAAGGCGCCCATGGCAATGGCATTGCCCGGGCAGGCGACGACGACCGGGCGCGGAAACGAGAGCATCCGCGCCGAGAGGCGCGCGCCGGCGGCCATCATCGCCGGCCAACCCGCCGGCTCGACCTTGAGGTCAAAGCCGGCCGACAGCGTTTGCTCGCGACCGGCCAGGACGACGACCTTCGCCTCCTCGGCCTCGGCGCGATCGAAGTGCGCCAGCACCTCGGCGGACATGTCGGGCGCGACGGCGTTGACCTTGCCGTCGTCCATGGTGATGGTCGCGATGCCGTCGGTCAGCTCATAGCGGGTGCGCGTCGTCGTCATGGCGCGACAGCGTACCGGAACAACGTTTCAAAACAAGCATCCGGTATCCTCGGCACCGATGCCGCGTCCAAAGCAGCGCACGCCGGAGCTTGCCGAGCACGTCCTGCAAGCGGCGCTGCGCCTCCTGGCCTCTGAGGGCCCGGCTGCGCTGACGGCGCGCCGTCTGGCCAATGCCGCCGGCACCTCGCCCGCCGCGGTCTACGAGCTCTTCGGCGACAAGGCCGGCGTGCTGCGTGCGGTCTTCTTCTCTGGCTTCGAGCATCTGGCCCAAGAGCTCGGCACGGCGGACCCCGACGCCGGCGGTCTCGAGGAGCTGCACGCGCTCGCCCAGCGCTATCGGGCCTTCATCGTCGCTCACCCGGCGCTCTCGGCGGTCATGTTCTCGCGCCCGTTCGCGAGCTTCGATCCGGCGCCCGAGGAGCAGGCCGCCGGTGCCGCGGTCCGCAAGCGCATCGTCGCCGCGGTCAAGGCGGCCATCAAGGACGGGCAGCTTCGCGGGGATGCCATTGACATCGCCCACGCCTACGTCGCGCTCATCCATGGTCTGGCGGCGGCCGAGAGCTCCCAGCGCCTCGGTGGCTCGGACGCCACCATCCAGCGCCGCTGGAACGTCGGCGTCGGCGCGCTGCTCGCGGGCTTCGCGCCCTCGTGATCCACCGTCGTCCCTCGACGGCGGTAGCGTGATCGACATGGTGGTCTTCGCGACAGCCCTCGGGACGTGCAGCGTGACGTGGAGCGCGCGCGGGATCACCGGCACCGCGCTGCCGACGGAGCGCGGGCTCACGGGCCTTGACGTGCAAGACGTCGAGGACGTGCCCGCCATGGTCCTCGACGCCGTCACCGGCATGGCCGCGCTGCTGAGCGGCGAGCACCGCGACCTCACCGCGATCACGCTCGACGAGGACGGCATCGACGCCTTCCGGCGCAGTGTCTACGCGGCCGCTCGCACCATCGAGCCCGGCACGGTCGCCACCTACGGCGAGATCGCCCGCGCGATCGGATCACCTGACGCCGCACGCGCCGTCGGCGCTGCGCTCGGCAGCAACCCGTTCCCGATCATCGTGCCCTGCCACCGCGTCGTCGCGGCCGACGGCGCGCTGACCGGCTTCTCTGCTCCCGGCGGCATCGTGACCAAGCGCCGCATGCTGGAGATCGAGAACGTCCCGGGCTTCGCGCAGGAATCGCTCTTCGCCTGAGCGCGATGTTGGCCAACCCGGCCTGAGCAGACATACTCAGCAGCAGCTCTTTGAACACCTCCGCGAGAAGGACGATGACCATGCAGGCAACGCTGCCGCCCGGGCCACGACTGCCGTCGCTGTTGCAGACGATCGGCTGGTGGAACCGCCCGACGGTCTACGTCGAACGCCTGCGTGGGCGCTACGGCTCGCGCTTCACGATGCGCCTGCTCGGCCAGCCGCCGGCCGTGATTCTCTCCGACCCCGACGATCTGCGCGAGGTGTTCATGACCTCGCCCGAGATCCTGCATCCGGGCGAGGGGGCGCGGCTGCTCGAGCCGATCGTCGGGCCCAACTCGGTCATCCTCCTCGACGAGGCGCCGCACATGGAGCAGCGCAAGCTGATGCTGCCCGCCTTCCACGGCGAGCGCATGCAACGGCTCACCGGTCTGATGTCCGAGTTGACCGACCGCGAGCTCGACGGCTGGTCGATCGACGAGCCGGTCGCGCTCCACGAGCGCCTGCAACGGCTGACGATGGACATCATCTTGCGTACGGTCTTCGGCCTCGACGAGGGCGCGCGGTTCGAACGCTTGCGCGACCGGCTGACGTCGATCCTCTCGTTCGGCGACAGCCCGGTCTCCCTCTTGCCTCCGGCGCAGCGGCTGCTGGCTGGCCGCGGGCGCTTCGGCCGCTTCGAGCAGGACCGCGCGCAGGTCGACCGCGAGCTCTTCGCGCTGATGGCCGACCGCCGGCGCGACGGCGGTGACCGCGACGACGTCCTGGCGATGCTGCTCGCCGCCAAGCACGAGGACGGCTCGCCGATGTCCGACGAGGAGATCCGCGACGAACTGCTCACCGCCTTGGTCGCCGGCCACGAGACCACCGCCTCTTCGCTGGCCTTCGCCTTCGAGCAGCTCGCGCGCCGGCCCGAGGTCCAGGAGCGCCTGGCCGCCGACCCCGGCGACGACGCCTACCTTGACGCCACCATCAACGAGGTCCTGCGCCTGCGGCCGGTGCTGCCCAATGCCGAGCCCCGGCTGGTCAAGCAGGAGGTGACGATCGGCGGCTGGACGTACCCGCCGGGCGTCGTGCTGATCCTCAGTGCCGCGCTCGTCCACCGCGATCCCAAGATCTATCCGGAGCCCAACGCCTTCCGGCCCGAGCGCTTCCTGGACGTTAAGCCCGGCACCTACACCTGGATTCCGTTCGGCGGTGGTCGGCGGCGTTGCATCGGGGCCAGCTTCGCCTTGCTGGAGATGCGTATCGTCCTGCGTGCGGCCGCCGAGCGCTTCACGATCGCGGCCGCGGGGCCGCCCCAGCGTCCCCGGCGCCGGATGATCACGATCACGCCCGGTGACGGCGCTCTCGTTCGGCTCGGTCGCCGCGACCGGCCGGCGTCGCACGCCGCGGCCGAGGGCGAGACCGTCGACGCCGCTGCTTAAGGCGACCGTCGCGCACTAGACACACAAGTGGTGTCCAGATCGGTAAGATCGTTGCGGACCCGCGTTGAGGCCCTTCTCCCCTGGAGACCTTGACGCATCGATGTGGTGGAGGGATCTGGACAGGACTCTCACTGCCACGTCGCTTGACCTGGGCGCTCCACGTTTGTGTGCCCGGTCACCAGTGAGACACCAGGGCGGAGAGGGATACGCGTGGGGCGTAACCCTCTCCGCCCGTCTCACGCTCGCTAGAGCGCCGGCCGGCGCTCCGCCCACGGCTGCGCCGCCTCCAGCTGCGACGCGAGCCGCAGCAGGAGCGCCTCGCCGCCGGGTGCGGCGACGAACTGCACGCCCAGTGGGAGTCCCTCAGCGGTCCAGTGCAGCGGCACGCTGGCGGCCGGGCGACCGGTGAGGTTGGCGAGCTGGGTGTAGGGGACCCAGCCCAAGTTGTCGTCGATCATCTTGTCGACGACGCCGAGGTGTCGCAATAGGCGGGTGGTGCGGGTGCGCAGCAGGAACTTGGCGAGGGGCTGCAGCGCGCGCGGGGTGTCGAACTGGCCGATGCGCGGCGGTGGCGTGGCAAGCGTCGGTGTCAGCAGCAGGTCATAGCGCTGGTGGAAGGTCGCCAGCCCGCGCACGTGCTCGTGGCGTCGCTCCAGTGCGGCGCAATGGTCGACGCTGTTGATCGCCTGCCCGAGGCCGGCCATGATCAACGTGTCGAGCTCGAAGCCGTCGTCGCCCGCGCCGGTGAGCCGCTTGATCTCGGCGACCTCCCAGGCGGCGTAGACGAACCAGATGGTGAGAAAGTCACGCGCGAGGGCAGCATCGTCGAAGGGCGCGGCGACCGGCTCCACCTCGTGGCCAAGCGATTCCAACAGCTTCGCCGCCTCGTTGACGGCGGCGATCGCGCTTGGGTGCGGGTTGGCGTTGATGGCCGAGTTGGTGTGGAAGCCGATCTTCAGGCGACCGGGGTCGCGACCGACCTCGTCGAGGAACGGGCCCGCGGGCATGCCCGGTGCGTAGGGCACCGTCGCGTCGGGGCCGGCGAGGACGTCGAGTATCGCGGCGCTATCGCGCACGCTGCGCGAGATGGTGCCGTTGGTGGCGGCACCGTGCAGCGGCTCGCCGGCGGTCGGGCCGAACGGGATCAGCCCCCGGCCGGCCTTGAGGCCGAAGAGGCCGCAGCAGGCGGCCGGGATGCGGATCGAGCCGCCGCCGTCGCTGGCGCCGGCGACCGGGACGATGCCGGCCGCGACCGCGGCGGCCGAGCCGCCCGACGAGCCGCCGGGTGTGCGGTTGAGGTCCCACGGGTTGCGCGCGGGGCCGAACAGCGCCGGCTCGGTGATGCCCTTGGCGCCGAGCTCGGGTGTGTTGGTCTTGCCGAACACGACGACGCCGGCGTCAAGCCAGCGCTGCACGACGGTCGCGTGCTCGGTGGCGGGGACGTTGGCCAGCGCGCGGCAGCCGTAAGAGGAGGGGAGGCCCGCGTACTCCTGGCCGAGGTCCTTGAGGAGGAAGGGCACGCCGGCGAACGGACCGGTGAGCGGATCTGCGCTAAGTCGCTGCTGCGCTTCGATATCCATCCAGCGCACGATCGCGTTGATGCGCGGGTTGACCGCGCGTGCGCGCGCCTGCGCGGCCTGCACGACCTCGTCGGCCGTAACCTGGCGCTCGGCGATCAGCTGCGCCAGGCCCAGCCCGTCGTGGGCGGCGTACTCGGTGCTCTCCATGCGCGCCATCCTGGCGCATCGGCGCCACTGGTGCAGCGATCAGAGCGCGAAGGTCAGCGACGCCCCGAGCTGCACCGCCCGGTCGCGCACATCACGCTGGCGGCGCAGCTCGGCGTCGGCAGTTGCGACTGAGTGCAGGTCCCGGCCTCCGCAACACGGACACCTTGGTATCGAGAGCGGCCGGATGAGCGTGTGCGCGCCGCAATCCAAGCATCCGAGGCGATGCGCGCTTCGATCGGTCTTGATCTGCCAACTGGCGTGAGCCATAGCGGTCTTCCTTGTCCGCGGGTTTGCCGTACCTGCTGGCTTCAACGGGCGTGGTCGGACGAACTGGCGGCGCGTTCGAAGTGCTCAACGGATGATGGATGGGGCGTGTGCGGCACGGTCACCTCGCGGGAGGTTCGCTCGCTGACCGGTGAGCCGCAAACTCCTAAGCCAATTGGCACAGGCCAAACCAGAATGGATTGACTTTTCAGTTGGTTTGGGCACTAGAATGGTTCTAAGAAATGCCTCCGTCCCACCGTGAACATCGAAGTTCATCAAGCGAGGGCGGAAGGTGCTCGAGGAGCCGATCCGTTGTCGAAGCGCTATCCATCTGATTTCCGCCGTGACGCCGTCGCCCTCGTGCGCGACGGGGACGAGACGATCCCCGAGGTCGCCGAGCGCCTAGGGATCGCCGTGCAGTCGCTGCGCAACTGGCTCAAAGAGGCTGACGAGATCGCCGATGGCGCCAACCCAGAGCGCGACATCGACGAGTCCGAGCGCGAGGAGCTCCGGCGCTTGCGCGGCCGGGTCCGGGTCCTTAGGCGAGAGCGTGACGTCCTCAAGCAGGCGCTCGCGCTGATGGCGCGTAGCGGCGACGACACCGCCGCCGACAGTATCTAGCCGGCGGTGTCTGGGCCGCGGTGGCGCGGCCGTCAGCGCGTCGAATGTGCCTGCTGTCGTCGAGGCTCAGACACAGGCCAGAACATCTAAAAACGTAAAGCCGCGTCAGCAGCTGGCCGGTCGCTCGACCGGCTGCGCTAAGCGCTGGCGCGCTCGGCGCGTGCGGCGCGGCGCCGTTCCTTCTTGAGGACGTCCTGCGCGATCTCGCTGCCGACGTAGGGCTGCAGGAGCGCGAAGACGAGGTCGGGCAGCAGCCCCGGCAGCTCGGCGTACCTGCCCGCTAGCGCGCGCGAGTAGATGACTTCGTAGATCCCGCCGACGAGCGTCTCGGCGATGATCGGCGCCGGGCGCTTGGTCTTCGGCAGATCCTCGGCAGCAGCCTGGTCGATCAGCGCCGCCAGTGCGCTCATGATCTTGTTGCGCCGGGCGATCGCCTGGGGGCCCGCGGCCAGGACCTCGACGATGCACATGTCGGCAAAGGTTGGCTCCGACGCGATGAAGTTCAGCAGCGCGCGCAGGCACTCACGCGCACGGTCGATGAGCCCGTCGGCCGCGTCGTAGGCCTCTCGCACGTGGTTCAGCAACTGTGCCGAGACCTCGTCATAGGCGGCGAGGAACGCGTCTTCCTTGCCCCGGTAGTTGTCGTAGAACGTTCGGCGGGAGACCCCAGAGGCCACCACGATGTCCTCGACGCTCATCGCGACATAGCCCGACGTGCTGCAGACGTCGGCAACCGCGGCCAGGATGCGCTGGCGCTGGTTGGTGACAACGAACTGCCGCGGAAGGCCGTGGCGGCCGGCCGGCAGCTGGTAGGGCTCGCGCGCCCGCTTCTTCTTTTGATCGGCCACAGGGGAAACATAGCTGTACCGGAGGCCGTTGTCTGCGTCTTTGGCACAGATCTATGTACGAATTGTGGGACACGGTATGTACGAAGCGGGCAGAGCACGTGAGCCAGGGACTTAAGCTGGTGTTGGCGTGCCGTTTTTGATCCCGTCTTTATGGAGGGAAGGGGTTGTGTCTAGACGGCGGGCGAAGGGGCGATATACGCTCCGCTGCTCATGCGCGTCCGCCCGCCGTTCTTCGTCCTGGCCGCGCTCGCGGTCGCCACCGCGACCGGCTGCGGCTCGTCCTCGGTCTCCGACAAAACCGGCACGACCGCCAACTCGCCGGGGCAGACCACCGCCGCGACCACGGCCGACGGCAAGCCGGCGACCTCGCCCGTGTCGGTGCTGGCCTCCAGCGTTGACGTCAAGGCCGGCCAGGTCGACGTCACGCTGCGGCTGCGCCAGCCCTCTGACGCCGACCCGCCGATCGCCAAAACCGCACAGATCACGTTGCCTGAAGGCATCGAGTGGAAGGGCGCAGACATCCCGTCCTGCGACGCGGCGACGCTCAAGGGCGGCGCCGCTGCCTGTCCGCCCGGCGCGATCGTCGGCAACGGGGAGGCCGTTGGCCTGACCGATCAGAGCGAGACGGTCGGGACGATCACCGCCGTCAACGGCGGCGATGACGAGGTCTACCTCGCGACGGTCGTCCGCAATCCCGCATATGTGAAGACCGTCGTGCCGGCCAAGATCTCCAAGACCGACGACGGCCTGAAGCTTGATCTCACCTTCCCGCCGGCGCTGCAGACGATCGCGGGCGTCCCGGTGGGGCTGCAGTCGCTGCGCCTTACCGTCAAGCGTGGACCGGCACTCGTGGTTCCAAAGTGTCCGGACGACGGCTGGGACTACGACGCACGCGTGGCCTTCGACGATGGCACGCAGGTCGAGCACGAGGGCAAGGCGACCTGCAGCGGCTGATCTGTAAGCCTTCATAAGTGGTACTCAATGACCCATCTTCTCCAGAGTTCGTCGTCGAGTGCCGCCGTGGTGTGACGTCCTACCGACATTAGGACACACAGACGTACCCCAAAGCGCTACGCTGCTGGCAGTTATGACGCGCGCAGCAAATCTCCCCGTCTCTCCGGTTTCTGCCGGCCGCCACGGCTTTCCCGACGTCTACGTGCGCTACATGCAGCGCACGCGGATCTTCGACACGGCCTGCAAGGTCGTCACCGACCGGGGCTTGCTCGAGGCCAGCTTCGATCACATCCAACAGCCCACCGGTGTCACCAAGGGGCGGGTCTACGACCTCTACCAGACGCGTGACAACCTGGTGGTCGACGCGATGGCGCATGCGCTCACGTTCGCGCAGATGCGCGTGTGTGCCGCGTTTGATCGCGCCACCACGCCTGCCGAGGGCCTCGACGCCGCGATCTGGTCGGTGCTCGACATCACGGCCTCCTCGCCGCAGTGGACCCGCTTCGCGCTCCTCGAGGCCACCGCGGTCGGGCCCGATGCGTGGGAGCGCCGCGACCTCGCGCTCGCGCCCGTGCGCGACCGCCTCAAGCGCCTGATGCCCTCCGACCGTCCCAAGGACGCGCCGCAGTGGGGTGTGGAGGCCGTGCTTGCGGCACTGCGTCCGCAGCTCGTCGGCGAGGCGGTGCTCAAGCCGACGCCGCGTCTACACCGCGACCTCGTCAACCTCGTCCGCACGATGTGCGGCATGCCGCCGGCGACGGCCCTGGTCAAGCGCTCGGCCCGCGGACGGCGCCCCACCGGCATGGTCGGCCGCGTGACACAGGCCTTCTTCGCGCTCGACGGCAAGGATGGCGTCGACGCACTGCGTGCCGAGCTGGACGTCGCGATCGAGCGGCGCCACGGTCCGGCGCTCTCGCACGCTGTCCGCTGTCTCGTAGCGCGCGACGACGAGCACGACCGGCGCTTTGCCGGGATGCGCAAGCCGATCCTCCAAGCGCTGCCGGAGGGCTGGATCTTCGGCACGCCGCTGCGCTATCCGGGGCCCAAGCCCTACAGCCTTAACTCCAGTCGGCTGCGCGTGCTCGAGGTCATTCGCGAGATGCCGGACGCCGACGAGGACGCCGTGCGCGGCGCGATCCGGCTGACGGGCCAGACCTGCCGGCGGACCCTGCGCGACCTCAGCGATCTGCAGCTCCTTCACCAGCAGCGTGGCGACGGTTGGCGCATCACTGTCCATGGTCAGGCCCTGCTCGAGGGCGACGCAAACCTCACTGCTTGATCAGACATGTTGATGTTTGCCAGGCCGTTGTCGTTCCTTTAGTGTCACTTCGCTATGCGCTCCCTCGCTCGTCGTCCCCTGATCTTCGCGGCGCTCGTCGCCGTGACGGCTCTGGTCACCGCCGCCTTCGCCTTCGCCCAGGATCTTGTCCCGATCAAGATCACGTCGTCTGTCAAGGTGACGCCCAACAAGGCCGGCACGTCCAAGCACCCCCAGGGCATCAACATCGATGCCAAGACCAAGATCGACACGCCGCGCGACTACGACCCGCCGCTGGCCCAGACCGTTGACGTGTGGATCTCCAAGGGCGGCAACTACAACGGTGGCCGCTACCCGAGTTGCTCGCCGCAGACGATGGAGCGCCGGGGCATCGGCGCCTGCCCCAAAAAGTCGATCATGGGCCACGGCACCGGCAAGGCCGACGCTGACGGTGTCGCTTCGATCCCGGACATCACCGTCGTCAACGGTGGTGCCAACGCCGTCCACTTCTACACCGTGCTCAAGAACCCCGCACGCGTCCAGAAGGCCGTGTCGGCGTCGATCACCAAGCTCAAGGGCAGTCCTTGGGGTTACAAGGTCCATGCCTCGATCCCGCGCAGCCTGCAGATCGTCGCCGGCATCCCCTTGCGCGTCGAGAGCCTGCACGTCAACGCCGGCTACAAGTCCTACGCCCGCGACTGGATCGTCACGACCATGTGCCCCTCCAGCCACAAGTGGAAGTACCACGTCGAGGTCCACTACGAGACGGGTCAGATCGCGAAGTTCGACGGCGGCGTGACCTGTCGTAGCTAGGCCACGATGCATGGACGACGGCGGGCGCTGGTCGTCCTTGCGGTTTGGGCGGCGCTCGTCGCCATCGCTGCGCCGCTGGCGCTCGGCGGCTCTGATCACCTGACGGGCGGGGGCTTCGAGGTCCCTGGCTCCGGGTCGGCTGAGACGGAGGCCGCGCTGCAGCGCGGCGTCTCGGGCGACTTGCGCGCGACGATGCTGGGTGCGGTGCTGGTGGCACCGCGCGGCACACCCCGCGCCGACTACGCGGCGGCGCTGGATGCGCTGACGCGCGCCGACAAGGCGACCCCCGAGGTCTCGCTGCTGCCCCAGACCAAGGAGGCGGCGCTCTACTTCGCGACGCACCGACCCGGCCGACCGGTGATCGTCCCGCTGATCACCGGGGTGGACGAGTTCCATGCTCCCGATGTCGGCAAGAAGCTGCGCCGCGAGCTCGGGCTTGCCGACGGGCGCCACTACGGGGCCGTTCAGCTGCATCTGATCGGCCAGGGCGCGCTCTGGGCGGGCATGGTCGACCTCACCAAGGACGATCTGGCCAGCGCCGAGCGCGTGGGCTTCCCGGTCGTGCTGCTGATCCTGCTGGCCGTCTTCGGCTCGCTGGCCGCCGCGGCGTTGCCGCTGGTCATGGGCGGGGTGGCGGTGCTCATCACCGGCGGGCTGATCGAGATCCTCGCCCGGCACACGTTGATGAGCTTCTACACGCCGAACATGGCCTCGATGATCGGGCTCGGCGTTGCCGTCGACTACTCGCTCTTCGTCGTGGTCCGCTACCGCGAGGAGCTCCGCGGCGGCGCGACGCCTGAGGAGGCGCGTCGCACGGCGATGCGCACGTCGGGCGTCGCCGTGGGCTTCAGCGGGGTGGCGGTCGTCATCGCGCTGGCGGGCCTGCTGCTCGTCCCGACGGCCGCGATCCGGTCGATGGCCGCCGGCGCGATCCTCGTCGTCCTCATCTCGATGCTCGCGTGCGCGACGCTGCTGCCCGCGCTGCTGACCCTCGCGGGCAAGCGCATCAAGCCGGGCAAGCCCAGCGGCCGCTGGTTTGGCGCCTGGGGGCACCGGGTCACCGCGCGCCCGGCGGCCTGGCTCGCCGGGGCGTTAGCGCTGTTGCTCCTCCTGGCGCTGCCGCTCGCCGCGCTCAAGACCGGCGACGGCGTGCTGCGCCAGTTCCCCAAGGACTCTGAGGTCCGCAAGGGCTTCGAGGCCGCGCTGAGCGCCAACCGCAGCCAGGGCCAGGGCGCGCCGGTGAAGATCCTGACGCCGCCCAAGACGCTCGACCGTGCCGTCAAGACGCTGCGCGCCGACCCCGGGGTCGTCCGTACCGGTGTGCGGACCCGAACCACCGACAAGCGCTACATCCTCATCATCGTCACAGCGCGTGACAACCCGGACACGCCGGCCGCCAAGGAGCTGATCAAGCGCCTGCGGCGCGTGCTCCCGGCCGGCACGCTGGTTGGTGGCAATTCGGCCGCCCAGGTCGACTTCAACCACGCGATCACCGGCTCGCTGTGGAAGATCGCGGCTTGGGTTTTGATCGCGACGTTCGTCTTGCTGCTGGTCATGTTGCGGTCGGTCACGCTCGCGCTCCAGGCCGTGGTGGCCAACGTGCTGAGCGTCGCTGCCAGCTACGGCGTCCTGACCGCTGTCTTCGTCTGGGGCTGGCCCGACGGTTTCTTGGGTTTCGATGCGCCAGGTTACTTGGACACCGTGACGATTCCGATTGTTCTCGCGGTCGTCTTCGGGCTGTCGATGGATTACGAAGTTTTTCTGCTTAGCCGTATTCGCGAGCGGCGTCTGCAGGGCCTCGGAACGCGTGAGGCGGTGCAGGACGGCTTGGCCTCCAGTGGCTCGACAATCAGCGGCGCGGCGTTCATCATGGTGGCTGTATTTGGGTCATTTGCCCTAACGGGCGTACCGGTGATCCAGGAAGTTGGCCTCGGTGCGGCGGTGGCGATCGCCATCGACGCGACGATCGTCCGTCTGGTGCTGGTGCCAGCGGCGATCGCGCTGCTCGGTGACCGGGCGTGGTCGACCAATCGTCACGGCCGCCCGAACGCGGCTGCCAAAGTCCTCCACTGAGAGATCGTTCAGCGGTTCAGATGCTTGAGAAACAAATAAGCAAACGCATCTGTTTCTGCTATTGACCTCCCCTTCGGGCGGCCCTATGGTCGCGTTCCGCAACCACCTCAGGGGAGGTCCCACATGCTCAGCACGGATGTTCAGCGGTCCTTTGGTGACGCCTATCTGCAAGCCGTTGCCGCCATGCGCTCACGCTTCGAGACACGCGTTCTCGCAGCCGACAGCTGGACCGAGGGCCTCGCGGTCGCCCTCGAAGATCTAGCCGACGGCGTGCTCGCCGATCCCGAGACCGCGCGGATGACCGTCACCGACGTGCGCTTCGAGCACCGTGACATGTTGGCCGTCTACGACGAGTCTCGACAGGAGACCGTCGCCTCACTCGCGCGCGGCTGGCAGTACCACCACGAGGGCCCCGTGCCCGAGCTGCAGTTGGAGTTCCTCTGCGGCGCGATCGGCCACGTGATCGCCGGCGCGATCGCCCGGGACGAGCTCGACGAATTGCACGGGCGCCTCTTCGGGCTGCTCGCCTTCGTCGACGAGAACGACCGCGAGCGCTAGGCCGAGCGGCCGACGCGGCGCCGCAGGCGGCGCTGCTCGCTGGCCGCCTCTGTCGCCCCCAGGTAGGGCAGCAGGGCCGAATAGGCCAGGTCGGGCAGGAGGTCGGGCAGCTGGTCGATACGCCCGCGGATGACGCGGGCGTACAGGATCTCGTAGATGCCCCCGACGATGCCCTCGGCGATCAGCTCCGGCGGTCGTCCGCGCTTGGGCAACTCGCTGTTGGCCGCCGTGACGATCAGCTCGGTCAGCTGTTGCAGCGTCTGGTCGCGCAGCGCCACGGCATCTGGGCCGGCGCTCATCACCTGAACCAGGCACATCTCGGCGTAGTCGGGGTTCTCGGCGAAGAACCGCAGCAATGCCCCGATCGCGGCCTCGATGCGCGCCGCGAAGCCGTCGGCCTCCTCGTAGGCCTCGCGGACAGCGGTCAGCACCCGGCCGCTGATGTCGTCGTAGGCCTGAACGAAGCCGTCTTCCTTGGATGAGTAGTAGTCGTAGAAACTCCGGCGCGAGATGCCGGCGGTGGCGATGATGTCCTCGACCGACATCGAGGCATAGCCCACGACGCTGCTGACGTCGGCGATGGCCTCCACGATGCGGGAGCGTTGGTTGCGAACCACTTCGTCGCGCGACAGCTTGTGGCGGCCTGACGGAAGGTGGTGGGGCTCTCGGGGCAAGGGGCTCACAGGGACGGAAACGTACCCGTGTCCGCGACAGAATGGAACCCCTACCCGCCGGGACGCTTGAGGGAGAAAACGGCGATATGAGCCAAAATGGCTCTCACCGCCTTACGGAGTAAGGGTGGAATCCTTTGCTCTGGCCGCCGCTGTCGTTACTGCATGGCGGTATTCGGCCCCTGCCACTTCGGTGCCGACAAACGGCAGCAGAACGCTGTAGAGCAGCGCAGGAAGGAGGTCTGGAAGCTCCGCCGTGCGGTTGGTGACCACGCGGGAGTAGATCACCTCATACACACCGCCAACGACGGTTTCTGCCGTCACTCCAGACACGATCACCGGCGGAGGATCGGGCTCAGCTGGCGTGAGAAACAGCCGGAAGTCCGCCATCGCCGACATCCGCCGCTCCAGTGCCTTGGGGCCGGCCGCCACGGCCTCGACAATGCAGACGTGGGCCAGCTCCGGCTCACCGGCGATGAGGTTGAGAAACGCCCCGAGGCCGCGTCGAACCTTGGCAGCCCAGGTACCACCGGTGGCGTATGCCCCTGCCACACCGACCCGCAGCTGCTCTACGACGAAGTCATAGGCCGCCAGGAACGCTTGCTCCTTGTTGGAAAAATGGTCGTAGAAGGTGCGCCGTGACACCCCCGCCAAGGCGATGATGTCCTCGACGCGGGTGGCGCCGTAGCCGTTGGCGCTGACGGCGGCCATGACGCCGCCGAGGATGCGCTCACGCTGGTTGGAGATGACGAAGTCGCGCGGAAGCCCGTGGCGACCTGAGGGCAGCTGATGGGCGGCGCGTGCATGTGGGGAACGTTGAATCATCGCCTTGGGCGAGGAACATACACGTCTCCGTCATGTGACGCTAGGGCATTCTTGTCAAGGTGCTGCGTGCAAGGTGACAAGTTCAACCAGCGCCGGGATCAGCCGCGGGAGCGCCGCGTGCTCGCCGGCCAGCACGCGCTGCTGCACGAGCCGGTGGAGCGCACCGAAGCGCGCCTGAGTTAAAGCGTCGTTACTTATTGCGCTGGACGTCGCTCCTGGGGCGGTGCAGGCAGCCAGTCGCTGGGCCAGGATGTCCATCGCCGCCTCGTACTGCGCGACGCCTACCGGCCCGGCCGCGAGGATCTCCACGAGCAGGAGATGGGCGTGTGCCGGCCACGACGCGAGGTAGCGCATGAGCCGGCCCAGGGCGGCCTCGAGGTCCTGCGACCCCTCGTCGACGGCGCGCAGGCAGTCGGCGAGCACGATCTCGTGGGCTTCGAGCAGGCAGGTCTCACGACCGTCGAAGTAGGCGTAGAACGTCCGCCGCGAGCCCCGGGCCAGCTCGATAACGTCGTCGACGCGAACGTTGGCGTAGCCGTGGCGGGTCGCTGCGGTGGCCATCGCAGCCAGCATCGCGCTGCGCGGCCGGGCCGGCCACCAGGCGGGAAATGCGACGGCGCCTTCGCGCAGCACGGTGCGCCGTGTGAGGTTCGGCCGGGAGGTCACGGCCAAGGATCCTACGAGAGACGTCAATGTTTGCCGATCAAGGTCGCTTAACCGGCGAGCGCCCGGGCTTGGCGCCCGGGCGCTCGTCTGAACGCGGTGCTGGGTGCCTCAGCTCACTTCGAGCAGGGCGCGCTTCCGGCGTAGGTCGCCTCGCCCACCGGGTTGCCCGCACTGTCGGGCGCGAAGCCCGTGGTCAGCTGGAACGGGTACTTGCCGCCCGAGCAGGAGGTGGTGGCCAGCCAGTCCTTGGCGTACTTCTTGCCGCCGGCGGTGATCTTGATGTCGCGCAGCGCGATCGGCACGCCGGCCACGATCTGCAGGCTCTCGGGCACCACGAGGTGCAGCTTGTAGGCCCACTTGCCCGACTGCTTGGTGATCGTGCCGGGGACCGGCTTGGCGACGCGGGCCGGGTTGGTCAGCACCGTGAACAGGAAGACCTTGTTGCCGCCGCCGTTGACGACGGTGATCTTCGGGCTCGTGAGGACCTGGTCGGCGTAGGCGGTGCCGCTGCCGGTGCCCATGATCGACTTGGCCGGGCAATCCGAGACGCTGCCGCGCTCCATGACCGACTGGGCGCACTTGGGGTACTTGGCGCCGTTGTAGAGCGAGCCCTTGGGGAACAGCACGTCGGCGGTCTGCACGACCGGCTTGTCGACGTCGGCACCGGTCTCCCAGTGGACGCTGTAGGTGAGCTTGACGCCCTGGGGCTTCTTCTTGGTGCCGGCCTTGCTGGGGCTGACGGTGACCTTGGAGGTCAGGACGGTGTTCGACGTGTTGGAACCGGATGACTGGGCCAGCACCGGCGCGGCGACCGCCACGCTGGCGGCCAGCAGCCCGACCGGGATCATGACTCTGCGCAAGGGATAACTCCTCCTGAGACGAAAACGACGATGTACCCGAAACCGCGGGATCGGCGAAAGGTTGCGGCGCATCCTGCACGATGCACCACAGGCGAAGCTACTGGATCGAGACACATGCCTGTTGCTTCACTTGTCCGGCGCCATGTACGATCGTCGCCGCTGCGAAGCCGGGAAGGCTTTGCGCGGGAGGAACCACCTTGACTGCCCCGTCCCATCAGGCCCGCCTTTGGCGGTGGGCGCCCATCGTTGTGCTTGTCGCCGCGGCAATCGCGCTGGTGCTCGTCCTGCGCGGTTCGGGCGCGCACAACTACCGGGTCGTCTTCGCCACGGCCGGCCAGCTGGTCAAGGGCGACCGGGTACGTATCGGTGGCACGCCCGCGGGAACCATCACCTCGATCGAGCTGACCAACGACGGGCAGGCGGAGATCGGCGTCAAGGTCGATCATCGCTTCGGGCCACTGCGGGAGGGCACGACGGCGACGATCCGCCAGATCGGCCTGACGAGCGTCGCCGGTCGCTACGTGGACATCAGCCCCGCGCCAACCTTCCGGCCCGCGCTGGACGACGGCGCCACGATCAGCGGTGACAAGACGACGTCGATCGTCGATCTCGACCAGCTGTTCAACACGCTCGACGCCAAGACACGCAAGGGCTTGCAGCAGTTCATCGACGGCTCGGCGTCGTGGTACGAGGGCAAGGAGCAGGAGGCCAACGCGTCGGCCAAGGCGTTCCCGGCGGCCCTGTCGGGGCTCGATCAGCTGGCGACCGAGTTGAGCGCCGACGATGCGAACCTCAGTCGCTTCCTGGTCAAGACCGGCGACGCGCTCGGTGCGCTCTCTGAGAACAAGGAGCAGCTGACCGACCTGGTGTCCAACACCCGGGCGACGACGGCCGCGCTCAGCGCCAACACCGCGTCGCTCGACCAGGCGCTGCAGCACGTCGCGCCGGCGCTGCACAAGGGCACCGCGGCCTTCGTCGCGCTGCGCCCAGCGCTCAAGGAGCTGCGGACGCTCGTCAACGTCTCGGGTCCGGCGACCAAGGACCTGGCGCCGTATGCCCGCCAGCTGCGTCCGGTGCTCCAGCAGGCTGTGCCGACCTTCCATCAGCTGCGTGAGATGTTCGACCAGCCTGGCGCCAGCAACGACCTGCTCGATGCGCTGCAGGAGCTGCCGGCGCTCAACAAGCTCACCAAGACGGGCTTTGCCGAGGGTGAGAAGTCGCTCAAGCAGAGCACGCCGATCTTCTCGTTCGCACGCCCCTATGTCCCGGACCTCGTCGGTTGGGTGCGCGACTTCGGCCAGGTCATGGCGACCTATGACGCCAACGGCCACTACGCCCGCACGCTGCCGGTCTTCGACGCCTACTCGACCAGCGACGGCGTCAACCTGACGCCCAAGCCCGCTGCTGACCGCGGCCGCGACGCCAACCTGAAGACCGGGCAGCTGCGCCGCTGCCCGGGGGCCGCCGTACGGGCGCTTCCGGACGGCTCGGCCCCGTTCATCGACGACGGCCCGCTGGCCAACCCCGATTGCGACCGGACCCAAGTTCCGGGAGGTGCGGGATGACGCGCGTCCGCATCGCTGCAGTCGCAGCCATCATCGCGCTCTGCGTGTTCGCGGGCCTGGCGATCGGCGCCGGTGACGACGGCGGCGACCGCTATCTCGTGCGGGCGGTCTTTGACAACTCGAGCTTCGTGATCCCGGGCGAGGACGTGAAGGTCGCCGGCGTCAAGGTCGGCAAGATCGACAGCCTCGATTTGACCAAGGACAACAAGGCCGTCGTCGTCCTCGACATCACCGACCCGGCCTTCCAGTCCTTCAAGACCGACGCTCGCTGCCGCATCGCGCTGCAGTCGCTGATCGGCGAGCAGTTCGTCGACTGCCAGGCCACGGCCGGCGGCAACGACGGCCGGGCCAAGGCGCTCCCGGAGATCAAGGACGGCCCGGGCAAGGGGCAGCACCTGCTTCCGGTGTCGCAGAACACCACGCCGGTCGGGGTCGACCTGCTCAACAACATCATGCGCGTGCCCCAGCGCGACCGCTTCAAGCTCATCATCAACGAGCTCGGCGCGGGCCTGGCGGCCAACGGGCAGGGCCTGCGCAAGGCCGTCCGCCGTGCCAACCCGGCGCTCCAGCAGCTCGACAACGTCGTCGCGATCCTCGCGCGCCAGAACGAGACGCTCGGCAAGCTCGTCGACGACTCAGACACCGTCCTGGGCCCGCTGGCCGAGCGTCGCAGGGATCTTGGTGGCTTTGTCGACACGGCCGGTCAGACCGCCGTCGCGACCGCCAAGCAAGGCGACGCGCTGGAGCAGAACTTCGCCAAGCTTCCCGCCTTCTTGCAGGAGCTTAAGCCGGCCGCGCAGCGCTTCGGCGCGCTCGCCGATCAGATGGGCCCCGCGGTGGCCAACCTGTCGTCGCAGGCACCCGCGGTCAACCAGGCGATCAAGGACCTCGGGCCGTTCTCGCTGTCGGCTACGCCGGCGCTCAAGACGCTCGGCGACGTCGCCGACCGCGGCCGCCAGACGTTCCCGAAGATCGGCGGCCTCGTCGACAGCCTCGGCAACCTCTCCAAGCCGCTGCAGCCGGTGGCCAGTGATCTCGGCGATGTCTCGTCGAGCTTTGATGACGCCGCCGGCTTCGAGTCGCTGATGCGGTTCATCTACAACTACACCGGCAGCGTCAACGGCGTGGACGCCCAGGGCCACTACATCCGCTCGACGGTGGATGTGACCAACTGCGTCCAGCGCGCGAGCTCGCCGTCCTGTGCGTCGACGTTCGAGAAGGCCGGCAGCGACGACGCCTCCGCGGCCAAGGCCAGCGCGTCGAAGGCGACTGCCACCAAGGCGACGGTCGCCGACACGAAGGCCGCCTCGACGCTGCTGGATTATCTGCTTGGCCAGGACGGTGGCAAGTGAACCGCCGCCGCAACAGCTCGATCGCCGCCAACCCGATCCTGATCGGTGGCGTCGCCGTCCTGGTGACGATCGTCGCGGTGTTCTTGTCCTACAACGCTAACCACGGCCTGCCGTTCGTCCCGACCTACAAGATCAACGTCGAGCTGCCCGACGGCTCCGGGCTGATCGCGGGCAACGAGGTCCGCCAGGGCGGCCACCGCGTCGGCAACGTCGCGAAGGTCTCGCCGTACATCAAGGCCGACGGTACGGCCGCGGCGACCGTCGAGCTCCACCTCGAGCAGGACGTCGGACCGCTGCCGCGCGATAGCGTCGTAACGGTCCGGCCGAAGTCGCCGCTGGGCTTGAAGTACGTCGCGATCCGCCGCGGCACCGACACGGCGACCTATAAGGCGGGGGCGACCATCCCGCTCGTCAAGGGCGCGACGCGCGCGGTTGAGATCGATGACTTCTTCGCCATGTTCGATGAGCCCACGCGAGATGCGTCGCAGCGCAATCTGATCGAGGGCGGCAATGCCTTCGCCGGGCGCGGCGGCGATCTCAACGAGGGGCTGCGCAACCTCAACTCGCTGGCCAAGCACGGCGAGCCCGCGGCCCGCAACCTCGCCTCCGCGAAGACCGGCTTCGATCGCCTGTTCCCCGCCTTCGCCCAGGCCGCCAAGGAGGCCGCGCCGGTCGCCCAGCAGCAGGGCGAACTGTTCGCCAACCTCAACCAGACCTTCACCGCCTGGAGCTCGGTCTCTGAGCAGCTGCAGCAGTCGATCGCGCTCGGGCCCAAGGCGCTGGACACCGCCACCCGCGAGCTGCCCGCCCAGGCCTCCTTCACGCGCAACAGCACGGAGCTCTTCCGCCGCTTCCGGCCCGCCTTCGCGGAGCTCGCGGCCGCGTCGCCCAACCTTGCGGATGCCTTCGGTGCCGGCAAGACGTCGTTGCGGCGCTCCGCCCAGCTCAACGGCCGGCTGGTCACGACGCTGCAGCAGCTGGAGACCTTCGCCGCCGACCCGCGAACCATCCCGGCAGTCAACCGCCTGACCGAGACGGCGACCCTCTTGCAGCCGATCCTCGCGTTCCTCACGCCCGCACAGACCAAGTGCAATTACTTCGGGTTGTTCTTCCACAACCTGGCCAGCGTCCTGTCGGAGAGCGACGCGGTCGGCAGCATGCTGCGCTTCGGTGTGGTGTCGCTGCCCCAGCTGCCCGGCAGTGAGGCGGGCCCGACCGCGTCACCGTCCAACGGCCCGGCCGGCAAGGACTTCTCGTCGATCGAGGACTCCTTCCTGCACAGCAACCCGTACCCCAACACGGCGGCGCCGGGGCAGACGCAGGAGTGCGAGGCCAACAACGAGGTCTACAAGCCGGGTGTCCAGCAGATCGGCAACCAGCCGGGTAGCCAGGGGCTCAACACCGAGAAGACCGGCACGTGGGAGGCCAAGCCGTGAGGCGCAACCACAGCCTCGGCATGCCGCCGCTGCGGGTCGGGATCCTCGTCCTGATCCTCGTTGCCATCGGCTGCTTCTTCGCCTTCACCAAGAAGGTGCCGTTCCGCCATCACTACACGGTCAGCGCCGTGGTGAAGAACTCCAACTTGCTCGCTCCGGGCTCGCCGGTGCGCATCGCGGGCGTGACGGTCGGCAAGGTGTCGAAGATCGGCCGTTACCGCGATACGTCGATGGGCGAGATCGCCATGCAGATCGACAAGTCCGGGCTGCCGATCCACAAGGACGCGACGCTGAAGATCCGCCCGCGCCTCTTCTTGGAAGGTAACTTCTACGTCGACCTGCAGCCCGGCACGCCGTCGGGTCCGCGCATCGATGACGGCGATCTGATCCCGGTGACGCAGACCTCGACGCCGGTCCAGATCGACCAGCTGCTCACCGCGCTGCAGTCAGACACCCGCGCCAACCTGCAGCAGACGCTTCAGGGTGTCGGCGCGGCCTTCGGCAGCGAGCCGAGCGCCGCCGACGACGCCGACCAGGTCCCGAGCGTCCGCGGTCTCACGGGCGGCCAGGCGCTCAACGAGGCGCTGACCACCGCGCCCCAGGCGCTGACCGGCACCGCCAAGGTCACGACCGGCCTGCTGGGCACCGAGCGCCATGACCTCAGCCGCACGATCGACGGTGTCGGCCGCGCGGCAGCGGGCCTCGCCGCCTACGAGCGCGACCTCGCTCCGCTGGTCACCAACTTCAACGCGACGATGGCCAACCTTGCCGACCACGCCACCGAGATCTCGACGGCCGTCGACGAGCTGGGTCCGACGGCGCAGGCCGCCGACGGGGCGTTCGGGCAGCTGACCACGGCCGCCGCGCCCACAGCCACCTTCGCCCGCAACCTGGCCAAGAGCTTGCCGGCGCTGCCGGGCACCATCAAGGCGACCGAGCCATGGCTGGCACAGGCCAGGCTGCTGCTGTCCAAGCAGGAGCTAGGCGGCCTTCTCGACGAGCTGCAGCCCGGCACCGCCGACCTCGCCCAGCTCGGTCACCAGAGCAAGCTCTGGCTGCCCAAGATCACCGCGTTCAACAAGTGCATCACCAAGGTGATCATCCCGACGGGCAACATCAAGCTCGACGACGGTGAGTTCTCGACCAACGTCGAGAACTACAAGGAGTTCTGGTACTCCATGGTCGGCCAGAACGGCGAGAGCCAGAGCTTTGACGGCAATGGCGCGCTGTTGCGGCTGTCGGCGGCGGGCGGCAGCAACCTGATCCGCAGCGGCCAGACCAACTATGCCGGCGACAGCCGTGGCCAGCACGAGTCCTACCTCGGCAACGCCACGCTGCCACCGCTGCGGACCCGTCCGGCGTTCGCCGGCAAGTTGCCTCCGATCAACCGCGACGCGCCCTGCTACCTGCAGCCGGTGCCCGACGTCAACGGCCCCGACTCGATCGGCCCCGCCGATGGCTCCAAGCCCAACGGCTCCGCACCAGCTGCCCCGGAGAAGGTCAAGTGAGGGGCTCCAGCCGCGCGACGCTCTATAACGGTCTCTGGGTCCTCGCGATGGTCGCCGTCGCGCTGGTGGTCGGTGCCTACATCACCTCCCACCAGCGGATTCACATCCCCGCCTGGGTGCCGGCGATCGGTCAGCACCGCTTCTTCCTGAACGCCGAGCTCAGCAGCGCGCCCGGCATCATGCCGGGCCAAGGGCAGATGGTCACGGTGTCGGGCGTGCCGGTCGGCGAGATCAGCAAGGTGTCGCTCAAGAACGGCAAGGCCGTCTTGCACCTCGCCATCAAGGAGCGCTACGCCCACATCCACTCAGACGCGACAATCTTGCTGCGTCCCAAGACCGGCTTGAAGGACATGGTCGCCGAGCTCGATCCCGGCACCAAGGGGCCCGAGCTCAAGAGCAACGCCACGATCGGCACCGGGTCGACCAAGCCCGATGTCAACTTCGACGAGTTCCTCGCCGAGCTCGACGCCGACACGCGCGACTCGCTCGTGCTGTTGGTCGGCGGCGCGGGCACCGCGATCGGCAAGGGCAACGGCGATGACCTCGCCAACGTGCTGCGGCGCTTCGAGCCGCTCTCGCGCCATGGGGCCAAGGCCACCGAGTTGGTCGCCCAGCGTCGCACCAAGCTCAAGCGGCTGATGCACAACCTCTCGCTGCTGGCCTCCGAGCTCGGTGGGCGCGACAAGCAGCTCGGCACCTTCGTCAATGCCAGCAACGACGTCTTCCGGCGCTTCGACAACCAGAACGCCGCGCTGGCCAAGAGCCTCGAGCTGTTGCCGGGCACGTTGCAGACCGCCCAGCCGGCGTTCGCCAAGCTCGACAAGCTCGGTGCCACGCTGACCGACGGCCTCAAGAAGCTCGGCCCCGGCGTCAAGGATCTCGGCCCGACCCTGGTGGACTTCGGCACGTTCGCGAAAGCGACGACGCCGGTCGTGCGCGATCAGATCCGGCCGTTTACCCGCGAGGCGCAGCCGACAGCCAAGAAGCTCGTCCCGGCCGCACAGCGGTTGGCCAAGGCCACCCCGGATCTCGCGCGGTTGACCGACGAGCTCAACGTCCTGGTCAACGAGCTGGCCTTCAAGCCCAAGGGCAACGGCATTAAGAACCAGAGCTACCTGTACCAGGTGCCGTGGGCCAGCCACAACACCAACTCGGTGCTGGCCAATTCCGACGGCGTCGGACCGCTGCGCCGCGGCCTCATCTACTTCGGCTGTGGCCCGCTCAACCTGTTGTTCAACGTGCTCTCCGGGCCGCCGAAGGGCAAGACCGAGCCGCGCAACCCGACGCTCACCACGCTCATCAAGCTCCTCAATGCGCCCGACCACGGCTCGCTGGTCGCGTCGGGCCAGTGCCCGAAGGAAGCGACGGGCTAGCGCATGATCAAGACCGCTCCCACCCTCGGCCGCATCGCGATCATGGCGATCTTCGCCTTCGGCAGCTTTGCCGGCGGCCTGTATCTCTGGTTGGCCTTCGGCGGCTCGTCGCCGCTGGGGACCAAGGGCTATCGCATCCACGTCCTGGTCCCCGAGGCCACCCAGGTGGCCGATCAGTCCGACGTGCGCATCAGCGGCGTCAGCGTCGGCAAGGTCGTCAAGCTCGCCGGCGGTCCCAACGACCGCAGCGACCTGACGATCCAGGTGCGCTCTCGCTACGCGCCGCTGGCCAAGGACACGCGGGCGATGCTGCGGACCAAGACGCTGCTGGGCGAGACCTACGTCGAGCTGACGCCGGGCCATCCAGCCAAGGGGACGATCCCTGAAGACGGCACCCTGCCGCCCGCGCAGGTCGAGCCGACGGTCGAGATCGACGAGATCATGTCGACCTTCGACCCGGCGACGCGCAAGCGCTTCCAGGTCTGGATGCAGTCCCAGGCCGAGGCGATTGACGGCCGCGGCGCCGATATCAACGCTGCCTTCGGCCAGCTGCCGGGCTTCACCGAGCACGTCGATGACCTGCTGCGCACGCTCGACGCCCAGGGCCGCGCGGTGACCAAGTCCATCAGCTCGACGGCCGATGTCTTTGACGCCATCAGCGATCGCGAAGGCGAGCTGCGGGGTCTCATCACCGACTCCAACCGCCTCTTCGCGGTCACCGCCCGGCGCAACAAGGACCTCGCCGACATCTTCCGCGAGCTGCCCGGCTTCGAGCGTGAGAGCACCGCGACGCTCCCCGTGCTGACGCGCCTGGCCAAGGACGGCGACCCGGTCGTCAAGCAGCTGCAACCGGCGGCGACCGAGCTGACGCCGACCTTCGCCGCGCTGCACGCGGTCAGTCCCGAGTTCAAGGGCCTGTTCACCAAGCTCGACGATGTCGTCGATGCCTCGGAGAAGGGCCTGCCGGCGTTCAACGACATCCTGGGGCGCCTGCCGTCGCTGCTCGACGCGTTCCAGCCGTTTTTGCGCAACGCCAACCCGATGGTGCAGTACATCGGCAAGAACAATCGCGAGATCTCATCGTTCTTTGGCAACGTCGTCTCGGCCACGTCGCCGCGCGATCCCATCGACACGCTGCCCAACGCCAACGAGTCGGTGCACTACCTGCGCACGTCGCAGCTGCTCTCGCCCGAGTCGCTGGCCTACCAGCCCAAGCCGATCGGCTCGTCGCGCCAGAACGCCTACCAGTACCCGGGCGCCTTTGACCAGCTGCGCAGCGGCCTCGCGGTCCTGACCGCCGGCCCGTGCTCGAACCCCAACCCGACGCAGCCCACGAGCGCACTGCCGACCGAGTTGCAGCAGTACATCGGCCCGCTCGTCTACCGCAGCACCGGCAGCGACGTGTTGTCGCCTGCCTGCCGCGCGCAGGGCAACTTCCCCGGCTTCTCGACGCTCTTCCCGCAGCTGCGCGCTCAGCCTTGAGCGCGCGGCTACGAGGGCGGCTAGGCCGCCGGCGCGCGGTGCACGAGGCCGCGCTCGAGCCGCCCGACGATCTGGCGGACTCGCGCTTGCGAGACGCCGAGCGCCCGTCGCAGCTCGTCCTCGGTGATGCCCGGACGCTCCACGAGGATGGTCATGGCGGCCTGCTCGAGGTCGTCGAGAGGCTGGATGAAGAGGCCGGCCGGCGCACCGTCGGTGGCAGCGGTTGCGCGTGCGGGCGCCGGCGCCGGCTCGGAGGGTGTCTTGCGGGTGGGCGCAGAACCCGCGGGGATCGCCATGGCCGGCAGCCCGAAGTGATCCGCCTCTTCCAGGCCATCGATGGCCACGCGTTGCAGCTTGCGTTCGCCGGCGCTCAGATCGCGCATGCCTTCCAGCTCGTGGAAGCGCACGACGGCCCGCCACAGCGGTGCGCCGTCGCCGTCGGCGCCCGCCGCGACCAGCAGCGCTTTGAGCTCGGTCGCCGTGCCGGGCAGCCTGTCGAACGCGTCGTCGACGCGGGCGACCGGTGAGCGCTCCTGCCGCAAGATCCGACCACGGCCGCGGCGGCGCTCGCCGAGCAGGTCGAGCACGAGCGGCACCAGCTCGGTGGTGAGCTCGCCGAGCGGGGTTGACGTGCCGTCGCTCAGCGCGTGGCGGATGGCGCCCTCGACGGCGTCGAGGGCCGCCCACGCGGGGGCGTCGCCGGCGCCGTGCTCCTGCAGCCGGTCGACCAGCGGGCGCAACCGTCGCTCGCGATCCAGCCCCGAGGCGATCGGCTCTACCTGGCTGTCGCGCACGCAGAACAGCGCCCAATGCGGCGCGGCATCCGCGAGCGCGAGCGCCTCGGTGACCGCGGCGCGGATCGCCAGTGGACGGTCGCGTTGCGCATCGAAGGCCACGGCGATGCGCCGCACACCGAAGTCCAGCCCCGCCGCGGCAGCGTCCTGGAGCGCCGCGGTGGCACCCTTGTAGAACATGTAGAACACCTTGCGCGAGACTTCCGCCTCCGCGGCGACCTCCTCGACAGTCAGGAACGCGGCGCCGTCGCGGGCGGCCACGGCGGCAGCTGCCTCACGCACCCGCGCACGCTGCAAAAAGCGCGTGGCCGCGGCAGGTAAGCGTCGGCGAGACACGTCGGGGACAGAGGGGTGGTCACCGTTGGAGATAAATCCAATGCTATTGGAACACCACACGTGTACCCCAAACCGTTCGGCGACTCAAGCGAGTCGCATTGCACCGGTGAGTGGGACGCCAAAGTGCAGGGAACGCGGGAGATGCTCGACGATGAGATCGCGCATGTCGGTGCGCGACGCGTCGTCGACGTGCGACGGTGCCAGCGCGATGAAGAGCCGCCACAACGTGAGGCCGTCGCGTGCTGCGCCGGCCTCGGCCACGATCCCCTCCAGCCGCCGACGTGCCTCGGGGTCCGGTAGGCGCCCGGCCTCGTATTCGAGCTCGACCAACCGCGGGCGCAGACGGCGCGGCGCCCGCGTCATGCTGGCAAGGGCCGCGCGGATCTGGCTGGGGGATGCCACGGGGCGCAGGGCGATCGACGCGATCTCGTCGGTCGGGAGCTCCTTGCCGTCGCGCAGCGCCCGTCGCGTCGCGCCGTCGATGACGTCGAGCATCGCCTGCGCCGCGGCACGCGAGCCGACAGCGGGCTCCAAGCGCTCGATGAGCAGGTCGCAGGCGCTCCGGCCCAACGCGCGTGCCGCGGCCGGCGCGCCGAGCGACTCCGACACCCACAGGCGCGCCCACACGTCGCTGGAGCGCAGCAGCCGAGCGTAGGCGTCGATCCCGGCGCAGAAGCCCGAGGTCCAGTCACCCTGGGCGTCGAAGGCCGCGAGAACGCGCACGAGGCTGTAGTCGATGGCCGCCTGATGAGCGGCCATGATCAGCTCAGGCGTACCGTGAGGGAAGAGGTCGTAGACCGTGCGACGTGAGAGCCCAGCGATGTGGACGATCGGGTCGATGCCCATGGCGCCATAGCCCTCGGCGGCGACCTGGTGGGCAACCGCCTCCAGGATCCGGGCCCGCTGCTCGAACTGCACCCGCGCGGCATCGCGCGGATCGTTCTTGCTCCGGCCGCGGTGCGCGGAGAGTCGGTCCTTTGCGCTGGCCAACTCAGCTGACCAGTGACAGTCCAGAGAGGCTAAGGCCTCTGCCGGGCTCGATCAGGGCGAGGAAGGTTCGCGTGTCGTGACGTCGAGGGCCCAGCACCAACGGAATCCTAGGACTCCCGGTCCTTCGAGACAACATCGGTGTTTCCCGCGTGGCCAACGTGGCACGTTCGAGCACGAGATTTCCCTGCTCCAGAGCCAGATTCTTGAGCTCGCGGAAACGTTGACGTTCCTGCTTGGCAAGCGTTTGCCAGTGGACGTTTTCGGCTCAGCGGTGGGCAGATGGCGCAGCGCCTAGGGCATCGCCGCCACCTGGGACTCCTGCCAGGCGCGGCTTGGCCCGATGTAGGGCACGAGGCAGAGGTACACCGCGGAGGGGAGCGAGCGTGAGACCGAGGCCATGTCGTCGCGGACGGCGTGGCGGCGCACGAGCTCGGCGATCCCCGCCCCGATCATGTGCGGGATCTCAGTGGGCACGGACTGCTCGGCCATCGCGGCGCCTGGAACGAGCAGCGTCTGGAAGCCGGCGATGCTCGCCTCCAGTCGCCGCAGCCCGTCGGGGCCGGCCATCGCCATCTCCAGGAACGCCATGCGCGCGAACGCGGGCTCATCGGCAAGCCGACCGAGCAGCGCCGTCAGGCCCCGGCGCACCTGCTCGGGCCAGTCATCAGTCGACGAGAACGCGTCCGTCGTGGTGGCCAGGATCTGCTCGTTGATGGCGTCGAAAGAGGCGAAGAACGCCGATTGCTTGTCGCGGAACTGGTCGTAGAACGTGCGGCGCGAGACGCCGGAGCGGCGGACGATGTCCTCGACCGACATCGCCGCGTAGCCCTTGTCGGCGACGACCTCGGCCACGCCGACGAGGATCCGCGACCGCTGGTTATCGGCCACGTAAGAGGGAGAGAGCCCATGCCGTCCACGCGGGAGACGCTGAGGCGACTTGGGCATGCACCTCTTATACACGGCGACATTTGCCAAAGTGAATGGGCCGCTGCGGCGAATCTGAGTGGTGGATGGACGCCGGTCTGGAAACCGACGCAAAAGGGGCACGGCCCTACGACAGACTATAGGGATTTCGTTGGTATCGTTTTGGGAATGAAGGCATCGATCGATTCCGTGGGGCGCATCGTGGTGCCGAAGCCGTTCCGGGACGCGCTCGGGCTCGTAGCCGGCTCCACCGTTGATATCTCTCGCTATGGCGCGGGGCTGCAGTTGGTTCCCTCGGGGCGGACCGCGCAACTGGTCGAGGAGGACGGCGTGTTGGTTGCCACGGGAACGACGGTCATCGATGACGAGGATGTCTTCGGGCTGATCGACGCGGGCCGGCGTTGAGCGCACTGGCGCTCGACACCAGCGTCGCGATCCCGCTGTTGGTCGCAACGCATCGCGAGCATGCGGCTGTGGTCGGTTGGTGTGCCGGCCGGGACATGGCGCTGAGCGGTCATGCTGTGGCAGAGACGTACTCGGTCTTGACGCGGCTGCCGGGTGACCTGCGCCTCTTGCCTGAGGATGCGGCTCGGTTGCTGCGGGAGCGGTTCTCAGCGCCATTGCCGCTGAGCCACAAGGTGGCCGTGAAACTTCCCGACAGGTTGTGCGCGCTGGGTATCTCGGGCGGGGCGGTCTATGACGCATTGGTGGGGTTGGCTGCTGCCGAGCACGGAGCGGAGCTCGCGACGCGCGACGCGCGCGCCCGGGGAACCTATGAAGCGGTCGGTGCGCATGTGGTGATCGCTGGCTGACGTTCTAGTCCCAGGCGGCGACGATCTCGTCGGGTCCGAGCACCAGGTCGGCGTGCACGTCGTCGTTGACTCCGGTGCGACTGACGACAACCAACCGAGCATCTGCGGCTCCGGGAACGGCAGCGCGTTGCTCGACGAGTGCTCGTCGTTCCTGCGCGGTGAAGCGCTCGTGCTCGTGCCATTTGATGGAGCCGACGAACGCGATCTCGGTCGGCTGGAGTCCATTGCCGCCCACGAGGTCGACCTCGATCTTGTTGTCGCGGGTCCAGTACGACCCGACAAAGACAGCGTCATCGACAGCGCCTGTGGTGGCCGGGTCAAGAAGCCGCCGTTCGAGAGCGCCGCGGACGATCGGCTCGACCGCTCGACCGCGATAGCTCTGCCAGTCGCTGAGGATCCTCGCCGCCGTCAGGTCTCCGCGGCCGCGGGCAATCTCCGCCATGTACGGTCCGACGAATCGCAGCCAGAAGCGCAAGTACGGATCGACGATTGTGTAGCGGGCGAACTTGGTGCGGGCAGGCGCCGCGTAGGGGGTACGGCGCTCGACCATCCTCTTGCCGTCGGTCAGCGTCTTGAGCGCGTCATCGAGGGTGTTGGCCTTCACCCCCGCCCGGCTTTCGATCTTGCCGCGGGCGGTCTCACCGTGACCGATCGCTTCGATGACCTTTCGCGCGCTCAGCGTCGCTTGGAACTCCGAGGCCATGATGCGCAGGGCTGTCGTCACAAAGGCGTGGTCGTCGAGCAGCGCACCTGCGAGGAACTCCTGCATCGAGGCGCCAGGGGGCCAGCGCGCGGCCAGCAAGGGAAACCCGCCGACGACGAGGTACCGGTCGATCGCTTCCGAGCTGTCGCGCGCCCCGGTGATCTGCGCCACCGCCGGCACCGACAGCGGCTGCAACGGCAACTCCAGCGTCGGGCGGCCATGCAGCGGCGATCGCTCTTTGACGAGCTCCTCCATCATCCGCACGTCGCTGCCGACGCACACCAGCAACACCGCTATCCGCTCGATGCCCCGGTCCCAAGCCTTCTGGAGGTCTGAAGCAAATCCGTCATCGTGCTTGGCGAGATACGGCAACTCGTCGAGAACGAGGATTGCTGGGCGGTCCGGCGTCGCTCCGGCGCAGGCTGCCGTCAGGGCCGCCGACCATGCCGCAAACGACGCGTTTGCGAACGTCTCAGCGCTGTCGAGCGTCGACTGGGCTACCGCCTCGCCGAACTCGGCCAGCGCTTCATCGCGCGGCCGTTGTACCGCTTGGTAGAAGCAGTACGGCAACCCGCTGGAGTCACAAAACTCCTGGACGAGGCGCGACTTGCCTACGCGGCGCCGTCCGCGCATCCAGACAAGTCGGCCCGCGCCGGTGCGGCTGACCTCGTCGAGTTGCGCGGTGAGCTGGGCGCTCTCCTTGGAACGGCCGACAAACCCATGCATGAGATAACCATAGCGGACATTACTAATCTCAGCTATGGTTATCGCGCAGTGCGCTGACCCGCATCGCCTCGTCGATGCCGAAGAACGTGCAGACGCAGACGTAGCTGATGGCCGGAAGGGCGTCGGGGAGCTCGTGCAGACAGCCGCGCAGCGCGTGGTCGCGGACCACCTCGAGGATGCCGCCGCTGATGCAAATGGAGACGGTCGCGGGGTCGGGCGCCCGGCGCCCCATCGCCGCGAAACCAGGCCCGAGGAACTCGCAGTACAGGTCCAGCATGCTGCGCTGCTGTGCGTGGCCCAGCGGCCCGAGGCGCGGCAGCTCGACGGTCGCCAGGAAGGTCATCTCCGGGCAGCCGGCCATGTCGCGCAGCATCGCCGCCAGGGTGAGGTGGGCGACGAGCGGACAGTCGCCGGCGATGTTCATGAAGCTCTCCGCCAAGCGGCTGAAGGACTGCTGCGTCGCGGTCTGGACGGTGTCGAGCAGGCACTCGACCTCATCGTGCCAATAGCCCGTGACGGTCTCGATCGGCACGCCGGCGCGCTTGGCGACATCGGTCAGTCGCGTCAATGCATACCCCTGCTCATAGACCACCGAAGCGAACGTCGCCATCAACTCCTCGCGTTCGTCACGAGGCACAAACGTTGACGTCGGAAGACGACCGCGTTCCATTTTGTCGACTCTAGATGAGACATCAGCGTTCCTCAAACGGGTCGCTGAAGTGAGGTGCAATTTTGCTCAGCGGGCGAGCGTGGTGCCGGTGAGCTCGGCGACGCGGCGGGCCTCATCGGCACCAAAGAACGGCGTCAGGCACTGCTGGCTCAGCGCCGGCAGCTCACCCGGGAGCTCGGCGATCTGGCCCTCCTCAGAGAAGCGGCGCAGCATCGCCATGATCCCGTTGAGCACGATCTCCAACGCGGAGAGCGGCTGGGGCGCCTGCTGGTCGCCGGCGGGGATCTGGCCGGCGATGAGCTGGAAGAAGAGCGCGATGTAGCGCTTGCGCAAGGCCAGCGCGATGGTGGCGAGCTCCGGATCGTCGTTGACGGCGAGTGCCGCGAAGGCCGGCGTGCGGCTGATGTGCCGCAGCGCCGCCTCCAGCGCCCGGTGGGCGGCCAGCGGTGGGTCGTCGGCCGCGCCCAAGAACGCGCCGGCGGAGATCATGACCAGTCGGCCGGCCCACCATCCCAGAGCTTGGGTGGCGCAGTCGAGCTCGTCACGGAAGAGCGCGTTGGCGACGTCGAGCTCGACGCCGGCCTGTTGGGCGACGTCGCTGAGGCGCGTCGCGCTGAGGCCGTCGCGCGCCACCGCCTCGGCGAACGCGTCCATCAGCCGGCGGCGGTCGTCGGAGCGGGCGGCCTGCTCGGGCTCGTCGACCCCGGCGTCGGCGATGCGGGCTGCCTCGGGCAAGCCCAGCAACGGCGTGAGGATGACCTCGATCGCCGGTGGGGCGAGCGCGGGCAGCTCGGCGGTGCGGCCGTCGAGCATCCACTCGCCCACCAGCTCGGTCAGTCCGCCGACGAGCGCGATCGGCAACACGCGCGCCAGCTCGGTGCCGCCGGCAGCGCGGGCGAGCTGACGGGCCATGGCCTGGCGGGCCTCCTCGATCACCGGTGCGCCCGCGCGGCCGGCCGACGCCGCGTCGATCAGCAACAGGCGCGCGCGCTCGGGCCGGGCTTCGAGCAGGCGCAGGCAGGCGGTCGTGGCAGCCGCGACCTTGGCCGGGCGGTCGGGCTGACGCGACGCCGCGTGCCAGGCGGCGGCGAAGAGCGCGCTGAAGGCGCTGTCGAAGGCCGCGGCCCAGGCCTCCTCCTTGGTCGCGAAGTGCTCGTAGAAGGCCTCCAGTGAGAGGCCGGCGCAGGTGACCAGCTCGCGGACCGTCGTCGCCTCGAAGCCCGGCTGGGCCGAGATGTACATGACGGCCTCGATGATCCGTGCGCGCTGATGGCGGCGCACGAAGCCCGAGGGAAGGCCATGGCGACCGCCCGGTAGCGCCTCGGTGATCGGCGGCGACGGGGTGACCACCGGTGTGGACAGCAGCAGCGGGTCGGGCAGCGGCAGGGGTCGCGGGGCGGTGGTCTCATACAGCGCGCCCCAGGTGGCGAGGTCCAGCGCGGCGGCGCGCAGCGGGCGCAGCTTGCCCGAGCGCAGATGGCCGTCGAGCACCTGCAGCGTGCCGCCCGCGAGCACGGTCAACGCCGCGTCGGAGATGGCCACCGTGCCGTCGACGGTTGCGGCTCGTCGCAGCAGCTCACGCAGCCCGGTGCTCAGCGCGCGGCGGCGCTCGAGCCCCGGTGGGCCGAGGGCGCCGAGCTCGACGATCGCCGTGAGGGCGGCCGCGGGCCGTTCGACGACGATGTCGACGACCGCCGACAGGAGACCGGCCAGCGTGTCGCGCAGGTCGCCGGGCGAGGGTGGTCGCGCGCGCAGGCGGTCGCAGGCGTCGGCGACGGCCGCGTCGACGGCGGCGAGGACGAGCTGTTGCTTGCCTCCGAACAGGCCGTAGAACGTGGCGGTCGACACGTTGGCGGCACCGGCGAGCTGCAGCACCGTGGTCGCCCCGTAGCCCTGCTCGGCGATCACGTCGATCGCGGCGCTCTGCAGGCGCGCGCGATATTCGGCGGCCGCGGCGTCGGCGTCCAGCGCGTGCCGGCCGCGCGGCAGCCGGCGTGATGGGCGTTCGACGGAGGCCATGCCGGCTCCAAGGATACGCCAACGAACACTTCGGACACGATGGCCCGTGAGTTCGACAGAACGAAGCGATACGGGAAATCCGGCCGTGTATGGACTAGGATGGTCGATCATGGCGAGAAACAGCGTCGTTCCCTCAATGGGCGCCGTCGTGCTCGAGGCCCTCCCAGTGGAGGCCCAGGCGTTCCACCGCCGGGCGCGGATCGTCGACGCGGCGGTGCGCGAGATCGCCGAGCACGGCTATGGCAGCGTGACGGTCGCCGGCATCGCCGAGCGCGCGGGCGTCTCGCGTCGCGTCTTCTACGCGACCTTCGAGGACAAGCAGGACGTGCTGATCTGGGCCTATGACGCCGCGGCGGCCTACGCGATCCCGCAGATCCTCGACGCGCTCGCCGCCGACCGCGACTGCGTGCGGGCCGCGGCGATGGCCTTGGGCACCTACCTGACGATCCTCGACTGCGATCGCGAATGGGCGCTGGCCTGCCTGCGCGACGTCCCGGCGGCGGGCGAGCGAGCCAGGGCGGCGCGCGACGCGGTGCGCGCCCCCGTCCTGCGGGCACTGGAGGCACAGGTCGCGGTGCAGGCGGCGTCCGGCGTGGGCATCGACACCGTTCTTACCGCGATCGACGCCGTCACGATCGACTGCCTGCGCAACGACCCGGAACAGTCTCTGCTGGAGCGCCAGGAAGAGCTCACAGCCCTTGCCCTGGCGTCGTTTACCGATGAGCTCACGGCGCTGGCGCCGAGCGCCGCCGCGCTGCAGGAGTCGCCGTTCGGCGGCGACGAGCTCAATCGGCTGTTGGCCGCCGGGGCGGAGGCCGAGGCCGACCTGGAGCGGCTTGTGCAGGAGGCCGCGGCGCAGCGCGACGGGCCCGCCCTGTGGCGGGTGGTCGTGGCGCTGGAGGAGCGCCGGGCCGCGGGTCGGGGGGTGCCCGAGCGCGCTCAGCGGATCGCGCTGGATGCGCTGGACGAGGCGTGGTTCTTCGGGCTGGTGCTCGATCCGGGCCGGGCGCCGGCCGACGCCACGGTGTCGCACGAGGAGCTGCGCTACCTACGATTCCTCGCCGCGCATCCGGCCAGCACCGGCGAGACGGTCCGGCACGGCCTGGGCGTGCGTCACCTGTCCCAGGTCAACCGGACGCTACGTCGTCTGGAGGCCCAAGGGCTCGTCCGCCGTTCGCCCGGCTCGGGCCGGTCGGGTGAGTGGTCGGTGACTGCTGCGCGCATGCAAGAGTTAATGCTCGACTGAAATAAAGCGACCGGCAAAACTTGACTCCACACATCTAGCCGTTTACGGTGACCAACGCACCACGGGTTGCCGCTTTGTCAGCGGCTTCGGTGCGGAGAAGCGGCGCGTGCCGGAAGGTGGCCGCCGCGGGTTGAGATCACTGCTGGAGGAGATGACGTGTCCGCTGTACCTGCTCGCGAGGCATCGATGGCCCCTGCCGTCTCGCAGGCACTGGAGGTCCAGGCACGGCGCAGCCGGATCGTCGGTGGCGCGTCGGGGCAGCGTGCCCGGCTGGTCGGCGCGATGAGCGAGCTGGTGGCCGAGGTCGGGCTCTCGGCGGTCGGCGTCCATCACGTCTGCCAGCGCGCGGGGATGTCGCGCCGCACCTTCTATGAGCATTACGCGGGCCGCGACGACTGCTTCATGGACACGCTCCGGGAGGCCTACGACCGGCTGCTGGGCCAGGTCGAGGAGGCCGTCACCGCCGCCGGACCCGTCTGGGAGGACCGCGCGGTCGCGACGACCCGGGCGCTGGTCGGCGCGCTGGACGCCGATCGTGTCCTGGCGCGGGTCTGTGTGGTCTCGGCGCTGGGCGGTGGCGAGGATGCGATCGCGCTGCGCCGCGAGACGCTGAAGCGGATCGCCGCACCGCTGCGTGACGCGTCGGCGCACGGGATGCCGGCCGACCTGGTGCTCGCGAGCGCGCTGGGCGGTGTGTGGGAGCTGGTGCACCGGCGGCTGACCGACCAGCCCGACGCGTCGCTTGCCGACCTCGGGGAGGCCGCCGACTACCTGATGCTCGCGCCGTTCACCGGCCGCCGCCGCGCCGCGGCGCTCGCAGGGCAGGGGAGCGCTGTCGCCTTCGTGACGCGCTGGAGCCCACAGGTCGCAGGCACCGACCATCCGGGCCTGACCGTCACCGAGCTCACGCGCCAGACCTTGAGGTATCTCGCGGCGAATCCGGGCGCCTGCAATGTCGACATCGCCCGCGGTGTCGACGTCCGGCATGAGAGCCAGATCAGCCGTCACCTCGTCCGGCTCGAGCGCGCGGGGATCGTGCGCCGCCGCAAAGAGGGGCGGACGAATGCTTGGACGCTCACCGTGCTGGGCCAAGAGGCCGCGGGTGCGGTGCATGACGTTTGTGACGGCTCTCATCGATGAGGTGCGCATGGTGCGACGCGTCATGACCGGTTCGACTGTCCCAAGTTTCCCCGTGTGTCAAGAGAGAGCGAGAGAGATGCGTCGTCGTAGTTTCAGCGAGTGCCCCAACGCTGTGGGTGTCGCTGTCCGTCCCGCAGTCCGTGTTGCGCGTGTCATGCGTCGTTGTGGGCTTGTTGTCAGCGCTGCTCTGGTGTTGCTGTTTCTGGGAGGGTCCACGGCTTTTGCGACGACGGGGCACAGCTTTGCCGATCAGTTCGGCGCCAGCGGCAACGGTGACGGGCAGTTCGGTGGGGGCGGTCCGTCGGGTGTCGTAGTGGATCGGGCGTCGGGTGATGTGTTTGTTGGTGATCCGGGTCATACGTTGGGTGATGGTGTGACGCCGGATCCGCGGGTTGAGCGCTTTGACGCTTCGGGGACCTATGTGTCGGCGTTCTCGATTGACGGAGCGGCGGCGAATTCAGGGACGCAGTTGGCGGTTGATCCGGCTGGTGCGGGGTCGGTGTATGTCTCGACTGGCGCTGGTTCGGTGGTCAAGTACAGCCTGGCCGGGGTGTTGGCCTACGTGTTGAACACCGGGGTGTCGGGGACGTCGATCAACTCTGGTGCTGGTGTTGCTGTTGATCCGTCGACCGGGACGGTGTACGTGACGGCGACCGACACCGCGACCGGTGGCCAGGTCATCGATAGCTTCGATGGCAGCACGGGGGCGTTTGTCTCCTCGTTTGCCGGCTTGGACTCGCCTGATGGTGCGTTGGTTTGCCCGACGGGGTTGGCGGCCGGCGGTGGTGGGGTGTACGTGTCGGATGCGTGTACGGGCCGGCTGGACCGTTACACCTCTGCTGGGGTGTTTGACCGGATTGTCGATGACCTCAGCCATGGTGCCGCGCTGAGCGTCACCGTCGATCCGGTGTCGGGTGAGGTGTTTGTCGGGGAGGCCGGTGGCCTGGGGACGGGCGTCGCGCAGTTCAGCCCCGGTGGTGTTGCGCGCGGGCAGAGCTTCGGCGCTTCGAGCATCGGCAACCTGACCGGTGTCGCGGTCAACGGCACCTCGGGCACGGTGTACACGGCCGATAACGCCAACAGCACGGTGCAGCTGTTTACGACCTTCGAAGGCCCGACCGTGACGACCACAGCGGCGTCGTCGGTTGACACGGTCTCGGCGACCCTGAACGGGACGATCGATCCGGGTGGTGTGTCGTCGACCTATCACTTCGAGTACGGACAGGACATCAACTACGGCTCGCAGACCACCGAGTCTGATCCGCTAACCGGTGCGGGTGCGGTCGTGGCGACGGGGCCGGTGGCGGGGTTGTTGCCTAACACGACCTATCACTTCCGGATCGTCGGCACGAACGCCTTGGGGTCGATTACCGGTGATGACGTGACGGTGACGACCGATCCGGCGCCGCCGACGCTGGACGGTGTTCCGGCGTTCGCGTCGGTGGTCACGACGACGGGTGCGACGCTGAACGCCACGTTGAACCCCAACAGCTCTGCGACGAGCTATCACTTCGAGTACGGGACCGACACCAGCTACGGGACCAGCACCACGAGCACCGACGCAGGTGCCGGCGCCGGCGATCAGCCCGTGGCCGCCAATCTGGTCGGTTTGGCGGCAGGGACGACCTATCACTTCCGGTTGGTGGCCGATAACGGCACGGGCGGTGTGCAGCACGGGGCCGATGGTGTGTTCTCCACTGCGCCGGGCACACCGCCCAGCGCCACCGATGTGAGCGTGTTCGGTGCGACGCTGCACGGCGCCATCAACCCCCACGGTACCCCGGCGACCTATCACTTCGAGTACGGCACCACCCTCACCTATGGCCGCAGCACCCCCGAGACCGACGGTGGCTCGGGCAACGCCGACCTGGCGGTCAGCCAGGTCACGGGCCGGCTGACCCCGGCTACGACCTATCACGTGCGGGTGGTCGTGACGATCGGCGGCCAGACCACCACGAGCGATGACGTCACGTTTACGACGGGTGCGATGCCCGAGGCGGTCGCGACTGATCCGACCGGGATCACGACCACACAAGCCACGCTCGGTGGCACGGTCAACACGTATGGCAGGGACGGTAGCTACCGGTTCAAGGTCGATGCCCTCGACGGCTCTTACACCACTACCACGGATGCCCGGTCGGTCCCGGCCGGTGATGGTGGGCACGGTGTAAGCGCCGCCCTGTCGGGGCTGCCTGCCGGGGAGAGCTTCCGCGTCGTCCTATCGGTAACGAGCAACGGTGGTACGACGGTCAGCGATCCGGTCGTGTTCTCCACCCCCGCCGTGCAGGTGGCGCCGGGGCCGCCACCGGTCAGCCCGCAAGTGGCCTATGGCTGTGGCACACCGGCACTCAATGCCTATGACCAGCATCCCAAGCCGGGTGAGACGATCACGATCACCGGCAGTGATCTCGGGGTCGGCGGCACCGTCGCTCTGGGCGACACCCAGATCGTGCCCGCAGGTTGGTCGGCGAGCGGGTTCTCGATCGAGATCCCCGACAATGCCACCGGCACCCTGCCGCTGACGGTCAACTGCGGCGAGGCGTCCAACACGATCGCGGTCGCGATCTACCAGGCGCCCGACAACCGGTTCACGATCACCAAAACGGTGGTCAAGGGCACCACGGCGAGCCTGACGCTCAAGTTGCCGGGGATGGGCAAGGTCACCACCACCGCCGCTCGCACGGCGGCCAAGACGATCAAGGTCACCAAGGACGGCACGCGCACCGTCAACGTCGTGCTGACCAAGGCGGGCAAGAAGGCGCTGAACAAGGCCAAGAGCCGAAAGCTCAAGGTCACCGTCCGCGTCAGCTACACGCCGGCCGGCGGCACGGCGGCGACGCTGACCAAGTCCCTGACGTTCAAGACCAGGAGCAAGCGATGAGCCCCCTTGCCGTCCCCCGACCCCTCGCACGCTCTCCCAAGGAGCAGCCCATGTATCCCACCACCACAACCCCGACAAACGGCTTTGGTTCATCCGGCGGCTCGCGCCGCCGCCCCTTCGCCCGCCGCGCCGCGAGCGCCCTCACCGCCCTGGCAGCAGCCGCTACAGCGGCCCTCAGCGTCGCCGCTGCCTCCGCAGTGGCCGATGACTGCCCCAACGCCTCGCTGCGCGCCCAGAACAACTCCACCCAGCTGCCTGACTGCCGCGCCTACGAACAGATCTCGCCGGAGTTCAAGGAGGGCTTTGCACCGGCCCCGATCGGGTTTACCGATGACGGCAGGCTGAGCTACGTCTCAAACGGGAACTACAACAACAACGGCAACGGGAACGCCGGCATCCCGGGAGGCAATGGGTACCTTGCCACGCGTACCGGGAGCGGCTGGTTCAGCGCCGGGCTCGCGCCGTCGGGCCCCGACTACATCACCTCCAGCCTCCTGAGCCCCTCTGCCACGGGAAGGGCGTTCCCCGTGGCCTTCTCGAGCGATCTGCGCTCGACGGTGTGGCTGATGCGTCGCGGTGACCAGCCGGGCACGGTGCTAGATCTGTACGTAAGGGATCCTGACGGTGCCTTTACCCTGCGCGGCTCGGCCCCTGACCAGTCGACGGGCGGCGGAGGGACCTCGTCGGTCTCAGCATCCGACGATCTGTCCCATGTCGTGTTCACCTTGAACTCGGGCGAGACGTACGAGTTCGTGAGCACGGGGGGCGATCAGCGGCGAGCGGTCAGCGTCGACAACGCCGGTCACTCGCTCGTGTCGGGGCCGGGGTGTGCGTCCACCAGCGTCAGCGGCTACCACGCAATCTCTGCAGACGGTCACGTGATCTTTTTCCAGTGCACGCCCGCTGGTGGCGAAGAAAGCGACGGTGTGTATGCGCGCGTCGGCGGCACGACGACGATCGCCGTCTCGAGAACGCAGTGCAGTCGCGTGCCGTCTGATCCCGGCGGGGCGTGCGGTGCCCCATCGTCGGCGACGTTTGTGGGCGCCAACGCCGACGGCACGCGGGTGTTCTTCGCGACCAATCAGCAGCTGGTCAACGGCGACATCGACAGCACCCGCGACCTGTACGAGTGCGACATCCCGGCGGGCACGCCCGCGCCCGTCGGATCCGTCAACCCCTGCCAGGACCTACGTCAGGTCTCCGGCGCGACATCCGGCGCCAACGTGCAGTCAGGTACACCGGGCCTCGCCGATCAGACGCGGATCTCCGACAACGGCTCGCGCGCGTACTTCGTGGCCACCGGTGCCCTGACCGCCAACCCAGGCGCCAACGACGCGCCGGCGATGGCCGGTGACGACAACCTGTACGTGTGGACCCGCGATGCGGCCCATCCGGACGGCGACACGCGATTCGTCGCAAAGCTCGATCCGGCCGACACCTCGAGTACCGGGATGTCTTACATGAGGCAGACAACCGACGACGGGCGCTATCTCGTGTTCGTGACCCACGCCCCGCTAATCGATCACGGCCCCCACGCCGACACCGACACGGCGTCAGACATCTACCGCTACGACGCCGCCACCGGTGCCCTGGCACGGCTGTCCACCGACGCCGACGGGCAGGGCGGCAACCAGGCAGGAGCAGACGCCACCTTTATCCCGATCGGGTACAGCCCGGCGCTTCCCAACCGGCCTGCCCCCCGCGGGGCGATGAGCGACGACGGCGGATCCGTCGTTTTCAGCACCGACGAGACGCTCGCGCCGAACGACACCAACGGAACGCTTGACATCTACCTGTGGCACGACGGGCAAGTCTCGCTGATCTCCAGCGGCAAGCCGTCGGCCGATGGCAGCTTCCCCAATCCCGGCGCTTATTTCGGCGCCGCTCCCCCCGTCGTCCAGGGGCTCATCTCGCCATCCGGGCGCGATGTGTTCTTCACGACGACGGCCCAATTGACCCCCAGCGATCTCGACACGGTCATGGACACCTACACCGCCCGCGTCGACGGAGGCTTCTTCACGCCGACGCCGACGCCGTGTTCGGGGGACGGTTGTCAGAGCCCTCCGTCAGCGCCGCCGCCGGCGGCGAGCCCCGGTTCGACGTCGTCGACCGGTCAGGACGGCTCGCCGCAGACGACGCCCGCGTTCACAGTGGGCAAGCTGACGGCCAGTCAGCTCAAGAGAGTCGTCTCGACGGGAAAGGTCTCGCTGTCGGTCACGACGAACGCGTCGGGAACGCTGACGGCGACGGCGACCGCGGCGATCGCTAAGCGGCCCAGCACGGTGGGGTCCTCCAAGCTCAAGGTCGCGAAGGCGGGGACGGTGTCGCTGTCGGTGACGTTGTCTGAGAAGGCGCGGTCCGCGCTGAAGAGCACGCGCAGGCTCGCGGTCAAGGTGCTGGTCGGTCAGGACAACGTGGCGATCGCCCGGACGGTGTCGCTGAAGCTGACCCAGCCCAAGGCGGCCAAGAAGAAGTCCTCGCGCGCGACGTCACGGCACGCGGCGGCCAAGGGAGGTCGGTCATGACCACCATCAGCCAGGTCCGCAGCTCGACAACAACAGGTTGGCCCATGTCCGCACCCCGCACCCACCACCACAATCGCTGCCGCACGCTGCTGGTGCTGCTCGGCGCCGTGTGCGCTGTGCTGTTCCTGGCCCCTGCCGCTCACGCCGCTGGGCCGGAGCTGAGTGTGTCCCTTACCCACGACCCCACGACCTTCCACCGGGGCGATAGGGATGCGGAAGTGATCGTGGAAGTGACCAACACGGGCGACGCGCCAGCCGACACGACGGCGGCCTCGGCCACCGTCGTCCTTCCCGCGGGGTTGGAGCTCCGCGCCTACGATACGAATAGCCTGGCGTCCGGCGGGGTTGCGTGCCTGTCGGTGCAGTCCGTGAATGCCGGCGCGCCACTCACCTGCACGCGCGGGCCAGGACCTGCGCTCGCACCGGGCCGGTCTCTGCGCTTGATGGTGGCGAGTCTGATCGTGGCTGCGGACGCCGCCAGCGAGCTGACGACGTCAGTTACCGTCTCCGCGGCCGGTGCGCCGGATGTCACGACCGAGGATCACATCCCTGTGCTCGACAAGCTGCTCTTCGGCCCGATCGACTTCAGTGCGCGGTCGCTGGACGCTGGTGGCGACGATTACACCGTGGCGGGCGGCCACCCCTATGAGGCCACCACGTCCTTTCACTTTCCCACCTTCCGCGGAGGTGAGGCCCCCGGCGTGTTCCCGGGGATCAGTATCCCGGTTGAGAACGTGCGCAACATCTGGGTGGAGCTGCCGCCAGGCTTCGTGGGAGCCGCTTCCGCCGCTCCGCGCTGCCGCCTGTCGGAACTCACTAGGTTTGCACCAGCATGCCCTGCGGGGAGCCAGGTGGGGACGCTGGTGCTCTTCAAGACGGGTGATGCCACCCCGAACCCGCTGTACAACATGGTGCCTGAGAAGGGGTATCCGGCGGAGTTCGCGTTCAAGTACTCGACCAACGCGGTTGTCAGCTATCCGCAGCTGCGGCCGCGTGGCGAGGGGTATGGGTTGAACTTCACCGTTCCCGGCGCGAGTCGCTTCCTGATTTCGGGTGTCTCGGCGACGCTGTGGGGGGTGCCCTCGCAGCACCCCGGTCTGTTTGGCGCTCCTCCGATGGGCGGCCCTCCGGTCCCGTTCTTGTCCAATCAGTCGGACTGCCTGGACGCGCAGCCGACCACGAAGATCCGTGTGGATTCATGGGAGCATCCGGCGCGCAAGCGGTCGGACGGCACGCCGGACCTGACCGATCCCAACTGGAAGTCCTCGTCGGCGCCGGCACCGGCGATCACGGGGTGCGACGCGCCAGGGCTGGCCGATCAGTTCAAGCCGACGATCAGCGCCGGTCCGACGTCGACGGATGCTGGTGGGTCTACTGCGGCGGATACGCCGTCGGGTTATCACGTCGATTTGGCGTTCCCGCAGGCCAATGATCCGACGGATCCGGGCACGGTGTTTGATCCGTCGGTTCCGCAGGCGCCGCAGTTGAAGGATGCGGCGGTGACGTTGCCGGTGGGTGTGGCGGTTTCGCCGTCGGCGGCGGATGGTTTGGGTGGTTGTTCGGATGTGCCCGGCAGCGACCAGGTGAACCTGGATTCGATCAGTCCGGTGTCGTGTCCTGAGTCCTCGAAGATTGGGTCGGTGGTGGCGACGTCGCCGTTGTTGGCTTCTCATGATCCGGAGACTGATGCGGTGACGGGTGCCGAGCCGCTTGAGGGTGATGTGTTCTTGATCAAGCCTCATCCGGGGGATCTGGATCCGTCGGGTGATCGCGACGGCCGGTTCCGGTTGTTGATCCAGATCGACGACCCGCGTCTTGGCCTCAATGCCAAGTTGCCGGGGATCGTGACGGCCGACAAGGCGACGGGCCGGTTGGTGGCGAGGTTTACGGATAATCCGCAGTTGCCGGTCAAGCATTTGTCGTTGACGTTCAAGTCGGGTGATCGGGCGCCGTTGGTCAACCCGACCACGTGTGGTGCGGCGACGACCAGTGGGGTGTTCACGCCGTGGTCGCGCGGCGGGACCCGGTCAGATGGTGTCGTGGTGGCCGGGACGCCGGACGCAACCGCCGACTCGTCGTTTGATGTGAGTTGGGATGGCAAGGGCGCCGGGTGTCCGAGCACGTTGCCGTTCGCGCCGGCGATGACAGCCGGGACGGCATCCAACCAGGCGGGTGCGTCGAGTCCGTTTACGTTCGATGTGACCCGGCAGGACCGCACCGACGTCTTCAAGAACGTCAGCGTGACGTTGCCTGGTGGTCTGCTGGCCGCGGTCAAGGACGTGCCGCTGTGCGCCGATGCCGACGCCAACGCCGGGAGCTGTCCGGTGGCCTCGCGCGTTGGGTCGGCGACCGTTGCGGCCGGTGCGGGCGGCAGCCCGTTCTACCTGCGCGACCAGCCGGTCGCGTTGACCGGCCCCTACAAGGGTGCCCCGTACGGGTTGGCGATCGCCGTTCATGCGGTGGCGGGTCCGTTTGATCTCGGGACCGTGGTGGTGCGCCAGGCGTTGAACATCGATCCCGACGACGCGCACGTGACGGTGGTCAGTGATCCGTTGCCGACGGTGCGGGATGGTGTGCCGTTGCGCGTCCGTCGCATTAACGTGACCGTTGATCGTCCCGGGTTCATGCGCTCACCGACCTCCTGTGCGGCCAAGGCGATCGGCGCCTCGATCGGCTCGCTGAACGGCACGACGGTCAATCTCAGCTCGCCGTTTGCGGTCGATGGTTGCGCGAGGTTGCCGTTTGCGCCGAAGCTCGCGATGAAGCTCACGGGGGCCAAGGAGACCAAGGTCGGCGGCCACCCCGGCATTGAAGCTCTGGTCACCCAACGCCCCGGCGAGGCAGCGCCGAGGTCTGTCGAGGTCACCCTGCCGCTCAGCCTCGCCCTCGATCCCGATCATGCGGCGTCGGAGAACCTCTGTGAGTACACAGACGGCCTCGCCGACCGGTGTCCGCAGAAGTCGGTCATCGGGACCGCGACGGCGATCAGCCCGCTGCTCAAGGCGCCGTTGACCGGCAAGGTGTTCTTCGTCAAGGGCGTCAGAACGGATCCGAAGTCCGGACGACAGATCCGAACCTTGCCGACGTTGTTGTTGGAGTTGCGTGGTGAGGTGAGTCTGAATCTGCGGGCCAGCAGTTCGGTTCCGGATAACAAGCATCTGGTCTCGACGTTCTCGATGATCCCCGACGCCCCGATCAGCTCCTTCCAATTGAAGCTCGACAGCGGCAAGAACGGCATCCTCGTCGTCACCGACGGCGCCAACGTCTGCGCCGACACCGAGAAGCCGTTCCTCTCCGCGGTGGCTCAGAACGGCAAGCGGGTCGACAGCGCGATGAGCCTGACCCCGGACTGTCCGTTGGCGGTGGCCTCCAAGACCTTCACCACGACCAGCGCGCGGGTCGAGGTGACCGGGATCGGTGCCGGCACCGTCACCGTGTCGGGTTCGGGCCTGAAGACGACCCGCCGGACGATCAAGACGGCGACCAGCGCCACCGTGGTCGCCAAGCTGACGGCCAAGGGCCGTCAGCTGCGCAGGGCCAAGCGCGACATCCGCATCAAGGTCTCCTACCTGCCCAAGGGCGCCAAGAAGGCCAAGGTCACCTACTCGACCACGGCCCGCACGGCCCACAAGAGCGCCAAAGCCAAACCCAGAGCCTGAGGCCCAGCGGCCTCCATCCCGGCGGGCGGCCCAGCGGCCGCCCGCCCACACAACAAGGGAGCAACACCACGAGTGCCATCACACGGCCCTCCACGGATGCCCGATGGGCGGACGGGCCAGACCAGCAGCACCCGACGACTTGCACCACGTGTGTAGGCGCCGGTTTGAATCACACACCTCGGCACAGGTGCCGAGAATCTCACAAGGAGCAGTAACCGATGAACACCATCAAGAAAACCACGCTCATCGCGGCGATCACCGTGATGGCCGCGTTCGCCGTGCCGTCGATGGCCTCAGCCCTCACCTGGGCACCCGTGAACACGAACAAGACGCTGACCTCGACGAGCGCCGCAAACTACTCCGTGGTGAACGACACAAACGGAGTTGGCTTTCAGTGCCCGAGCTCGACCCTAGGTGTCCACGTCCGGGTGCCGGCCTCATCGACCCTCGACATCACCTCGGCCTCCTTCACAGGCTGCTCCCTTACGGCGACCCCGTGTGGGATTACCACCCCCGTCACCGTCACCGCGACGGGACTTCCCTGGGCGGCGACCGCGAACGCTTCTTCCGTTGTTGCGATCACCGAGCACCTGCAGGTGACCAACCCGTGCTACGCGGGACTCACGTTCACCGTGGACGGGTCTACCAAAGGTACGTACTTCAACGCAGACCATAAGCTCAGTAACGTGGTCGATTGGCCGAATATGATGACGATTTCCCACATGGGTCACCCGTTGGGCACCGTCGGCAACGCTGGCACCACATGGTGGCACGAGACGACCAACACCCTGACCCTCAACTGATCGTCAGCACATCGCTCGAAGTGACGTGACAAGCGGGCGGCGGCCGTAAGGCCGCCGCCCGCTGCGTCGTTGTTCAGGTGGTGATAGTGTCGCTGTAGCTGTCGAAGACGCGGTTGAGGCCTTCGACGCCGTGGCGGTTTGAGTGGATCTCGGCCATGACGATCGCGTTCTGATGGCGGTCGGCGCCGATGTCGGTCAGCAGGTCGAGGTTGGTGTCGAGCAGGTCGCAGCGGCGGTGATGGAGCTGCTCGATGTGGCCGCGGGTCAGCGGCACCTCGACGTCGTTGTGGTGGGAGTTGGTGTCGGGGTCCCAGCCCAGCGCGTCGATGACCGCGGTCGCGTCGCGGTAGATGTCGGCCAGCGCGAGTTGCTTGGTGGGGCGGTAGTCGAGGAAGTCCTCGAAGGGCTCGTGGTTGAACATCAAGACCTTCTTGGCCTCGATGCGCAACACGTCAGCGGTCGACGGGTCGACGGTGATACGGCAGGCAGGACTACCCTGGTGGGCACTCATGGAGCTCTTTCTCCTTGGGTCATGCCCCCGGACCGTTCGTCGCGGTCGCGGGGGCGAAATGTTAATTATGTCGCTACGGGATCCTACCGGAGGGGGCGGCGGAACAATCGGGCCATCGGCTTACTAGCCGAGCCTCGACACGACGACCTCGCGCGCACGCGCCGCCTCATCGTGCTCGAACGCTCGCGCCATACGGTCGATCTCGCCCGCGCCGAGACCCTCACCGACGGCGAGCGCGGCAGCTACCTCGATATCGCCGAGGTGATCGAGACCGATCGGTCGTGGTGTCACGCTCCAACTGGTCGGCGGCACTGAGCAACACGCCGAGCTCGAGCAGGTGCGGGATCACGCGTTGTGGTTGGGCGAGGTTAGCCGACATTATATGCGCGCCAGCCTTGGTTGGACATATAAGACCCGGCAGTTGGACATACGGTTGCTACCCTGATTCGTCCATGGGACTCGCGTTGGCACAACTGGCGCAGACCGTCGGCACCGGTGAGCGAACGCTGCGCCGCGCGATCGCCGATGGCACGATTCATGCTGTTCCGGTCGGGAGCCGGCGGTCGCGCCTGACGCCTGAGGAGGCCGAGTACGTTCGGCTGCATTGGGGCGAGCTCGGTGTGCTGCGGCGGGTGCTGCGGACCGAGCCCAACGTCGCGCTGGCCGTGGTCTTCGGGTCCTTCGCGCGTGGTGAGGAGCAGCCCGGCTCGGACCTCGATGTGATCGTCGCGCTTCGCCGTCCCGATCCCCTTGGCCTGCAGCGGCTGCGGCAACGCCTTCAGCCACACTTACATCGGCCGCTACAGCTCATCGCGCTCAGCGATGTGGAGCGCAGCGCCTCCATGTTGTACGAGGTGCTGCGCGATGGTCGCGTGCTCGTCGACCGTGAGGGCCAGTGGGACGGCATGCAGGCGCATCGCGCCGCGACCGCGAGCGCGGCGGACGCCGAAGGCCTTCGCCTTGCCGATGAGGCGCGCCGGGCAATCGAGCACTTCTCGGCATTAGCGCAGGCCGAGGGCTCGTGACGAGCCGCCCACCCGTCGGTGCGGCCGCGCGCCGGCAGAACATCGATCGGTTGCTTGTGGCGCTCGTTCGGTCAGACGCGCAAATGCAGACGGCGCTTGCGGCCTTCGCCCCCGACTTCGACGTTCTGACCTTCCAGCATGCTTGGACGGCGATCGATCCGCAGGAGCGCAACCGGGCGTTGCTGGTCCGAGGCAACCTCGACGACATCCACAACATGCTCGTCAAGCTCATCACCACCACGGTGAGGCTGGCTCACCAGCTCGGCGTGATCGGACCGGCGGTGGCGAAGGACCCATACGAGGCCCTGGCGGGGCTGCGGCTACTCACCCGGGCTGAGCGCGACTCGTTAGACCTCACGCTAGCCGTACGCAACGAGAGCCAGCACGCTTACGAGCACCTCGAAGCACGCCAGGTCCATGCCGCCGTGCTCGCCCAGCGCCGGACCGCACCTGCCCTCATCGCACGGCTCGGGCGCTGGGTGGCCGAGCTGCCGTCGACGCGAGTGTGACCGACACAGCGCGACTGACGCTCGCCTGGGATCAGGGGTCCACCGTCGCTGCGAGCGTGACGACGCGCTCGGCGATCTCCCGGGCCGCCTCGGTGCCTTGTTCAGCGGCGACGTGTGGCGCGACGGCCGCCGCGCGCTTGGCGACTCGGCCGATCGTGTCGATGGCGAAGTCGCGCCGGACGCCGACCTGCGACGCAAGCTCAGACCATGCTCTGCGATTGACGTCTGCGATCTGGGTCGCACCATCGATGCTCATCGCCAGTCGGGTCACAAGGTCCGGGTAGACGACGGTGCTGACGAGGTCGTATAGCGGTGCCAACGTGGCAGAGCCTGCGTCGGCGTCATAGAGCAAGGAGAAGTTCTTGCCGTGGGCATCGCAGTTTCCGATCAGCCAGTTGAACGCCAACGCGTCCCAGAATCGCTGGAGCTCGATGACGGGCGCGGCCGCGGCTTCGCGCAGCAGGGTGATGGCATCGCTAACCCCAGGGCCGCCTTCGGCCTGGTACTTGAACGAGGATGGGACGCCGAGGGCCTGGCAAAAGTCCTCCTGATGCAATCGCCGAATCGGCTCGGCCATCTGGTCGCGGTCGTAGCGCTCGACCACGAGGTAGGGCAGACCGGACACCGAGACCTCCTTGCGCACCTCGGCGACGCGCAAGCCAGCCGCCGCGGCCAACGTCATGCAGAACCACTCGTTGTCGGCGAGCCCCGCGAAGGCTTGTGGCTCGGGCTTGAGGATGTGGGTCGTCGGGGCTGCGGAGTTGGTTGGAAGCGCCGCGCCTTCGGCGTCGAGAATGATCGGCAGCTTGGGTTGTGCGCCGGCCAGTGAGAGCCGGATGCCCTCGGACGGATCGACCGCGAGGGGGCGCTGAGGAAGCCGGCGCAACAGCTGATCGAGCTCGCCGGCGTCGATGCGGCGGACTTCGGGTGTGGTCGGGACGATCTCTTCGGGCTCCACGACGGCGACGGCTCCGGCGACGTCGCGACCGACTTCCTCAAGAAGTCCGAAGTCGTTGTTGGCCGAGACACCCAGGGTCCTTGCCAAGGTGTCGCGCCCGTCGCCCTCCAGCAGCAAACCGCCGAAGACCGCCTGACAGAGCTTGTGCGGGTGCGCGGCAGCTTGAACGGGCATCGCGTGCGAAATCGGTGGCCCGGAGTAATTCGGGTCGTAGCGGAACTGCAGGTTCCCGTTGTTCTTTTGCACCAGGCGGCCTGTCGGCACGCCGGCCAGCGTGACCACGAGCTCCTTCATCGCGGCCGCAAGGTCACGTCAAGGCCGAGCGCTTGGGCCAACCGCAGCGCGTTCTGCCACTGAGCGGTCGGCTTGCCGTTCTCGATCTCGATGACGGCCTTGCGACTCACGCCGGTCACGCTGGCGAGTTGCGCCTGGGTGATCTTCAGCGCACGGCGTCGCTCGCGCAAGACGGCACCGAACTCGGCTGGGGTGTCGGCCATCGATGGGATGTCGCGACATTACCGACCCGAGGTCCGAAATGTGCGCGCTCGGTGACTTTCCATGACGGCCGCGAGAATGTGTGCGTTCGGTTACATTCTGTCTGAGCCCCGCTAAACGTGCGCGTTCGGTGACATGGTGCGTACGCCAGACGCTCCGATCAGCACTGCAGAACGGCCCGCCGCACTTCCTCGGCCGGCAGATACGGGGCGAGCACCAAGCACGTGAGCTCGGCGAGCGTCGCGGGCAGCTCGTCGACGCGGCCTTCGAGCGCATGGCGCGTCATCAGATGCAGCACGCCACCCGTGATGAGCTCGGCGGTCAGCAGCGGGAGGTCGGGGGCGGCGTCGTGGCCGGGAGTCAGGAAGGACGTGAACGCTTCGCGCGCGGCGTCAAGGTGCTGCTCGCCGCCGGGCACGTAGCGGAGCTCAACCAGGTACTCGTGTGCGTAGGCGGGCTGGGCGCCCAGGAAGGCGAGCAGTGCGCGGAGAGCTTCGCGGACGCCGTCGGGCCACAGGTCCTCGCGCGCGTAGGCGTCCAGTGCGGCGGCGTGAGCTTGGTGCAGGCTTCTGAAGGTGGGGTTCATCGGGCGGCCCCCACATGCGCCGACGCCGACGTCGACTCGTAGAGCTCGTGCCCCGCGGCAGACAGCGACCATGAGCGCCGCCGGCCGCGACGCTCGCCGAGCGTGACGAGCCCCTTTTGGTGCAAGCGGTGCAAATAGCGACTCATCTGGCTGGGGTAGGCGATGTCCAGCTCGTCCTGAAGCTCGGTGTTGCCCGCCCCGGGATGGGCGGCGAGAAAGGCCAGGGTGCGAAGAAGCCTCGGTGTCAGACGCTCACCGGTTTTGTCGCGCAGCTCAGGCGGTGACGCCTGGATGATGCGCGCGCGGGGCGTCGAGGAGCGCGACGGTGGCGGCGCGAGGGCCAGCGTGCCGGCCGTCTCGGCACCGATGATCAAAACCAGGCAGGGGTAGGCGACCTCCCGGTAGAGATCTTCGGGATCGATGCGCGCAGCCGGTGACGTGAGCGCGTCGTGGAGTCGGTCGAGGCCGGCGCTCAGCAGGGCGCGAGCAACTCCGGGATGCTCGACCCCCGAGAAGTCGCGGATCATCGCGGCGAGGCGGTCAAGTGCTTGGCGGCGGGCATCGAGTGCCGCCGGCCCGGCGGCGAGCGCCTCGACCACGCACATGCGCGTCAGCGCCGGCTCGTCTTCGATCAGGCAGATGGCCTCCCATGCGGCGGCCCGCAAGCGCTGGGCCGACGTGTCCTGCTCGGCGCAGCATGCGGCGAGGGCGTCGTGGAGGAGCTCGAACCCCTGCTCCAACGCGGCGATGAAGCACGCCTCACGGTTGTCGAAGTACTCGTAGAACGTCCGGCGGGATTTCCCGGCACGCACGCTGACGCGCTCGACGCTTGCCGCCGCGTATCCGTGCGTGGCGCTCACCCAGACCATCGCCTCCATCAGTCTGTCGCGATGATCGGTCATGCCTTGTCGGTCATGCCTTGGCCTCGTCATCCGGGATGTGCTTTGCCGCTCAGGACGTCCGATGCGAAATCGAGAAACATCCGTGGTGCCTCATCGTCCGAGGGGATGACTGTAGACAACACTGTGTGGCGCAGTCAAGCGGATTACCTAAGTCACCTCCGACGGAGGACGTTGCATCATCAGAGACACCATCGTTCATCGTGTCAATCACGTTGGCGGACAAGGCCTGGAGGCGTATAGCCTCTGCGCGTGGCAAGTTCTCCACGGAAGCCGCCCGAGCCGCTGTTCAAGCCTTTGCCGTCGGGCAATCGCGGCATCTCGCGCGAACGCGTCGCCCACCACCAGCGCATGCGCTTGATGGGCGCGATGCTCCACGCCTGTGATCAGCACGGCTTCGCCGCCGTCACGGTCTCGGAGCTGGCGCGTCTGGCCGCGGTCTCCAACCGCGATTTCTATGAGCATTTCGCCAGCAAAGAGGCCTGTTTTCTAGAGACCCATGACTTCATCGTCGCGGAAGGGACGGCGCGCGTCGCCGCCGCGTTTCGCGCCCACGACAATTGGCGTGACGGGCTGCTGGCGGGCTTCGAGGCGTACTTCGCCGTCGTCCGCGAGGAGCCGGCCGCCGCGCACCTGGTGATCGTCGACGCGCTGACCGCCGGACCGCAGGCTCGTGCGCATCGTCGCCGGGCGATGCTGGCCTTCGAGCGCCTGCTCCGTGAGGGCCTGGAGCAGGCGGGCCGGCCGTCGCGGATCGATGACGTGACGATCGGCGCCATCGTCGCCGGAACTCGCCGGGTCGTCTACCGCCACCTTCGCGATGGCACCGTCGATGAGCTGCCAAAGGCCGCCCGGCCGATCATGGATCTGGTCCTGCTGCTGTGGGAAGCGGCCGATCGTCGGCCGTTGCCGCAGCCGAGGAACACCACCGTCCCTGTCGGACCGATCGGCACGCTGCCCGTTCGCGCCCCGGCACGAGAGCGCATCCTTGCGGCCGTCGTCGAGCTTGCCGTCGCCGATGGCTACGCCGGTGTCTCGCTGCCGGCGATCGCCAAGACCGCCCGCTGCTCGATCCAGACCTTTTACAAGCTCTTCGAGACCAAGGACGCGGCCTTCGGTGAAGCGCTGTCGCGCGCGCAAAACGCGGCGCTGGCAGCGGTCGGCCCGGCGATGGTCAGCGACGCGCCCTGGCAGCAACGTGCGGCCGAGGCGATCACCGCCTTTTTCGAGGACTGTGCCCGGCACCCCGCCGAGTGCGAGCTGCTGCTGCGCGGCGAGATCGGCGGGCCGCCCGGGACCCTGGACAGCGCCGACGCGGCGTTTGCGGCGTTCGTGGCGTTGTTCGTGCCGCCGGCGTCCGGCCCGCGCGGCGCGTTGCCGGACGTGCTCGTGGAGTGGTTGGGGGGCGGCCTGATCCACGTCCTGCAGGAGCGCATGACGCTCGCCGGGCCAGCCGGCCTGCCGGCGATCGCCGACCAGGTCATCTACCTCCTGGTCGTCCCGGTTCTGGGTGTCGAGGGTCTCGCGACCCTGTCGGTCTAGCGCAGCACCTGGCCGGGGTGGCCTTCGGGTAACCCCCGTGACGCCAGCATTCGCACCGCGTCGGATAAGAAACTTGACGCGGGATAGACGGTGTGTTTACGCTGGTGCAGCTTTGAGACACCGGGATGTGTGCCGTGTTGTTTTCCAAACGGTGCACCAGCGGCTGCTCTCGGATGTGGTCGGGTTGGAGTGAGCGCCTGTGTCGGGCGCTCCGGAGAGGGAGTTTTTGTGTCAGAGGTCCGTGGGACAAGCCGGCGTCGGTGGCTGACGCCTGGGCGAGCGCTGGTGCTCGCCGTCGTGCTGGCAGCGCCGCTGATGGGAAGCGTTGATGCGCTGGCGACGACGGGGCACAGCTTTGCTGACCAGTTCGGTGCGGCTGGTGGCGGCGCGGGTGAGTTTGGGGCTGGTGGGCCGGCGGGTGTTGTGGTGGATCAGGTGTCGGGTGATGTCTTTGTGGCTGATCCGGGCCATACGTTGGGTGATGGTGTGACGCCGGATCCGCGGGTTGAGCGGTTCGATGCTGCTGGGGCTTATGTGTCGTCGTTTGCGGTTGACGGTGCCGCGTACAGTCAGGTCGGTGGGGTCGCGGTTGCTTCGTCGGGGGCGGTGTATGTCTCGGCGCTGGACAACGCCGGGCAGGTTGGCACGGTTTTGAAGTACAGCGCGGCCGGAGTGTTTGCGTATGCCTTGGATGTTGGGGCGTCGGGGACGACGATCAACGCGGGCGGTCCGGTCGCGGTTGACCCGGTCGATGGCACGGTCTTTACGGTCGCGACGAACACGTCATCGGGTGCTGTGGTGATCGACAGCTTCGATGGCGTGACGGGCGCGTTTGTCGCTTCTTTTGAGGGTGGGGACAACCTGGCTGGTTCGTTTCTTTGTCCGTCGGGTCTTGCGGTTGACGGGGCGCATCGTCTGTATGTCGTGGACATCGCGTGTTTTGGCGGCGGCGTCGTGTATGAGTACTCGACGGCGGGGGTGTTTGGCGCGACGATCACCGACTTCAACACCGTCTCGGCCGGTGCGGTCACGGTTGACCCGGCGACCAACGAGGTGTTTGTCGGTGAGTCTCCGTTTAGCGGCGCGCCGCCCCTGGTGCAGGGCTTCACCGCTGGTGGTGCGGCCCCGGCTCAGGTGTTCGGTCCGCCGAGCATCGGCGGCTTCGCCGGTCTCGCGGTCAATAGCACCACGGGCACCGTGTACGCGGCGGACAACGTGAGCACGGCGGTGGAGCGTTTCACGACGTTTGTCGGGCCGACGGTGACGACCACCGGTGCGGTGGCGATCGATCCGACGTCAGAGACGCTGAACGGCACGATCAACCCCGAGGGTGTCTCGTCGACCCATCACTTCGAGTATGGGTTGGACACGAGCTACGGCTCCCAGACCGCGGAGTCTGATCCGGTGACCGCCAGCACGGACCTGCCGGCGACCGGCACCGCGACGGGCCTGCTCCCGCACACGACCTATCACTTCCGGATCGTGGGGACCAACGCGTCGGGCAGCATCACGGGCGACGATCAGACGTTCATCACCGATCCGGCCCCGCCGACCTTGGACGGCTCGCCCGGTTTTGCGTCGGCGATCACCACGACCGGCGCGATGTTGAACGGGACGTTGAACCCTAATGGGTCAGACACGATCTATCGCTTCGAGTTCGGGATCGACACCAGCTACGGGTCGAGCACCCAGGACGTCGGCGCCGGTGCCGGCTCGGGGGATCAGCCGGTCACCGCTGACTTGGCCGGTGTGGTGGCTGGGACGACTTATCACGTGCGGTTGGTTGCCGATAACGGTACGGGTGGTGTGCAGCATGGTGCGGACTTCACCTTTTCGACCGCTCCGGTCCGGTCGGTGAGCGTCGATGCCACGGTGTTCGGTGCGGTTCTGCATGGCACGATCAACCCGCACGGCTCGCCGACGACCTACCACTTCGACTACGGCACCACCACCTCCTACGGCTTGAGCACCGCGGAGACCGACGGCGGCTCCAGTGATGGTGACGTGCCGGTCACCCAGCCGACGATCAGGTTGACGCCGGCAACGACCTACCACGTCCGCTTGGTCTCCACGACGAACGGCCAGACGACGACCAGCGACGACGTCACGTTCACCAGTGGTGCGCTGCCCGAGGCGGTCGCCACTGATCCGACCGGGGTCACGACCACGACCGCGACGCTGGGCGGCCAGATCGACACGCACGGCAAGACGGGTACGTACCGGTTCTTCGTCACCGCGCTGGACGGCTCGTACTCCACCACGACCGACGCGCAGCCGGCGCCGACCTCCAGCAGTGCGGTCACTGCTGCGCTGACTGGTCTGCCCGCGGGCGAGTCCTTCCGGGTGGTGTTGTCGGTGACGAGCAACGGCGCCACGAGCACCAGCGATCAGGTCGTGTTCTCCACCGCCGCGGTCCAGGCTCCGCCCGGGCCGCCGCCGGTCGGGCCCAGCGGCCCTTATGGCTGTGGCGCACCGGTTCTCAATGCCTATAACCAGCATCCCAAGGCGGGTGAGACGATCGCGATCACGGGTGGTGATCTCGGGGTTGGTGGGACCGTTGTCCTGGGCGACACCCAGATCACCCCGTCGGGTTGGTCGGCGGGCGGGTTCTCGATCGAGATCCCCGACAGCGCCAGCGGCACGTTGGCGTTGACGGTCAACTGCGCCAAGGTGTCCAACACGATCGCTGTTGCGATCTACCACGCGCTCGATAACCGGTTCACGATCACCAAAACAGTGGTCAAGGGCGCCACGGCGAGCCTGACGCTCAAGCTCCCCGGCGTGGGCAAGGTTCAGACCTCGGCCGCTCACACGGCGGCCAAGACGACGACGGTCACCAAGGCCGGCACCCGCACGGTCAAGGTCACGCTGACCAAGGCCGGCCGAAAGACGCTGAGCAAGGCCAAGAGCCAAAAGCTCAAGGTGACCGTCCGCGTCAAGTACACGCCGGCCGGCGGGACCGCGGCCGTGCTGACCAAGTCCCTCACGTTTAAGACCGGGAGCAAGCGATGACCCCCAGCCACCGCCAACTCTCCGCTCGCTCCCCCAAGGACCAGCCCATGTATCCCTCCATCACACCCGCGACGAACAACGCTGGAGGATCCGGCGGCTCGCGCCGCCGCCCGCTCACCCACCGCGTTGCGAGCGCCCTCGCCGCCCTGGCGGCCGTTGCCACCGCAGCGCTGACCCTCACCGCCGCGCCCGCGATGGCCGACGATTGCCCCAACGCCGTGCTGCGTGCCCAGAACAACTCCACCCAGCTGCCCGAGTGCCGCGCGTACGAACAGGTCTCGCCGGTGTTCAAGGACGGGTTTGCCACGTCCCCGAATGCGATTGTCGACGGCAGGCTGATCTACGTCTCGACCGGGAACTTCGCCAACAACGGGTATGGAACCGGTGGCGTTCCCGGAGGCAACTCGTACCTCGGAACGCGTACGGGGAGCGGATGGTCCACCACTGCGCTCGCACCGTCTGGCCCGGAATATCACATCGAGATCAATCAGGCCCAGGTCCACGGGTACTCAAGCGATCTGGGCACGACGCTGTGGTCGATGCGGCGCGGCGACGAGCCGAAGACCGTCACCGATCTATACGTCCGGCGCGACGGTGCGTTCACTCGCATCGGCCCACTCACCGGCGACTCGATGCTGACCTCGGACGACCTGTCCCATGTCGCGTTCGTTGGCACTCAAGACGTGTATGAGTACGTCGGCGGTGGGAGCGGCCAGCCGCGGATAGTCAACGTTGACAACGACGGTCAACCGTTTGCGCCGCCAGGGTGCGCGTCGCCCGTTCTGGGCGGTGCCTTGAGCACCTACCACGCGATCTCTGCGAACGGTCACGCGATCTTCTGGACGCCCCGTTGCGGCACGAACGTCGTGTATGCACGCGTTGACGGTGCTACGACGATCGACGTCTCGGCGTCGCAGTGCACACGCGGGCCGTCCGATCCTGGCGGCGTCTGCAACTCCTCATCGTCCGCCGAGTTCCAGGGCGCGAACAAGGACGGCACGCGGGTGTACTTCACGACCAGCCAGCAGCTGGTCAACACCGACACGGACGCGACCACGGACCTGTACGAGTGCGACATCCCATCCGGCACGCCGGCCCCCGACGGGGCGGTCAATCCGTGTCCTGACGTGCGGCAGGTCTCCGGCGCTGCTGCCGGAGCCGGTGTGCAGGGTGTGACTCGGATCTCCGATGACGGCTCTCGGGTGTATTTCGTCGCGACCGGTGTCTTGGCCTCGAACACCGACGCCAACGACGCGCCGGCTGTCGCCGGGGAGCACAACCTGTACGTTTGGCAGCGCGACGCCGCCCATCCAGACGGTGAGACGCGGTTCGTCGCAACGCTGGTCCCAGCCGACGATGCAGCCGGCGGCGGCATCAACGGTGGCCTGTGGGGAACGGACTACGTAGGACGCTTCGCGCAGGCGACCGACGACGGGCGCTACCTCGTGTTCACGAGTCGCGCCCAGCTGATCGATCACGGCCCGCAGGCCGACACCGACACCGCGAAAGATGTCTACCGCTACGACGCCGCGACCGGCGCGCTGACGCGGCTGTCCGTCGACATGGACGGGGAGGGCGGCAACGAGCCTGGGCAGACCGCGCAGATCACCCCGATTGCCTATAACTCGGGCTCCACTGCTAAAAATCGTCTCCCCCGGGTGGTGATGAGCGATGACGGCGGGTCGGTGGTCTTCACCACCAGTGAGGCGCTCACGCCGAGCGATACGAATGGCGCGCCCGACACCTATCTGTGGCACGAGGGGCGCGTTTCGCTGATCTCCAGCGGCAAGCCGTCGCTTGACAGCTTGATCCCGGACGTGGACGGGGCCACCTTCGGCAACAACAACCGTGTCATGGCAGTGATCTCTCCATCTGGCCGCGACGTGTATTTCGTGACGACAGCTCGGCTGCTCTCCAGCGACGTCGACACCGTCGGCGACATCTACGACGCGCGCGTCGACGGCGGCTTCCCGCCGACGCCGACGCCGACGCCATGCACCGGCGATGTATGCCAGGGCGGCCGCTCAGCGTCGCCCCCAGATTCGACGCCTGGCTCGACATCGTCAACGGGCCACGACAGCGCGCCGCAGACCACACCCACGTTCACCGTGGCCAAGCTGACTACCAGTCAGCTCAAGCGGGTCGTCTCGACCGGGAAGGTGTCGCTGTCGGTCACGACCAACGCGCCCGGGAGGCTGTCGGCGCAGGCGACGGCGACGATCGCCAAGCGGCCCAGCACCGTCGGCTCGGCCAAGCTCGCCGTCGCGAAGGCGGGGACGGTGTCGCTGTCGCTGACGTTGTCCAAGAAGGCGCGGGCTGAGCTGCGGAGCACGCGCAAGCTGACGGTGAAGGTGCTGGTCCGTCAGGACAACGTGGCGATCGCCAGGACGGTGTCGCTGAAGCTGCCCCAGCCCAAGGCGGCCAAGAAGAAGTCGAAGAAGAAGTCTGCGCGCGCCACGTCACGGCACGCCGCGGCCAAGGGGGGTCGGTCATGACCGACCCCAATCACGTCCGCAGCTCAACGACAACAGGTTCGCTCATGCCCGCAGATCGCCGCTACCACCACCACCGCGCCCTGCTGGTGCTGCTCGGCGCCGTCTGCGCGGTGCTGTGCCTGGCCCCCGCCGCCCAGGCCGCCCCTCAGCCCCACCTCACTGTGTCGCTCACCCATGAACCTGCGACCTTCCAGCGGGGCGATCTCGATGCGGATGTGTTCGTGAGGGTCACCAACTCGGGCGGTGCGCCGACCGCTGGCCCGGTTTCGGCGACCCTTGTCGTTCCCGCGGGGTTGCGGCTCCGCTTGCGTGACGCGGTAGAGACCAATGAATCCCTGCCCGTGTCCTGCACGTCGGTGGAGTCGGTAAATGCTGGCGCTCCATTGACGTGCACGACGCAGAACGCGTTTGCAGCGGGGGAAACCCAGACCGTGATCAAGGCGGGCTTCATCGTGGCCGCCGATGCCCCCGACGAGGTGACGACGTCCGTTAGCGCGTCCGCTACCGGTGCGTCGGACGTCACTACCGAGGACCAGATTCCGGTCATCGATCGGCGGCCCTTCGGCCTCACCAGCTTCACCGCGCGGTCGCTGGACTCCGGCGGTGACGATGACACCGTGGCCGGTGGCCACCCCTACGAGGCCACCACCTCGTTCACCTTCCCAACTTGGCGCGCAAGTGACGCGGCCGTCGTTGGCGGCGGGGGCGGCAACTCGGGCCCGGTTGAGGAGGCGCGCAACATCTGGGTGGAGTTGCCGCCGGGCTTTGTGGGGGCCGCGTCCGCTGCTCCGCGCTGCCCGTTGGCCGCGCTCGCGACGTCTTCATTCTTTCCGCCGTGTCCGACGGGGAGCCAGGTGGGATCGGTGGTGCTTTCCACCGACAATGGCCGGACGCCGGCATCGCAGATGTTTAACGTGGTGCCTGAGAAGGGGTATCCGGCGGAGTTCGCGTTCAACTTCCTTGGCAACCAGGTGGTCGCCAGCTATCCGCAAGTGCGGCAGCGTGGCGAGGGTTACGGCCTGAACATCACTGTTCCCGGTGCGTCGCGCGCCAACATCACGGCTGTCTCCGTGACGCTGTGGGGGGTGCCCTCGCAGCATCCCGGTACCGGTGCCTTTGGCAGCGGTCCACCGGCGGGTGGTCCGGCGATTCCGTTCTTGTCGAATCAGTCCGACTGCCTGGACGCCCAGCCGACGACGAAGATCTACGTGGATTCGTGGGAGCATCCCGCGCGGATGCGGTTGGATGGGACGCCGGATCTGTCGGACCCGAACTGGAAGTCTTCGTCGGCGCCGGCACCGGTGATCACGGGGTGCGATGCGCCTGCGCTGGCCGACCAGTTCAAGCCGACGATCAGCGCCGGACCTACTCCGACGGATGCCGGCGGGTCCACTGCGGCGGACACCCCGTCGGGCTACCAGGTCGATCTGGCGTTCCCGCAGTCCAACGACCCGACGGACCCGAACACAGTGTTCGATCCCTCCATCCCGCAGGCGCCGCAGTTGAAGGATGCGACGGTGACGTTGCCGGTGGGGGTGGCGGTTTCGCCGTCGGCGGCGGGCGGTTTGGGTGGTTGTTCGGATGTGCCCGGCAGCGACCAGGTGAACCTGGATTCGATCAGTCCGGTGTCGTGTCCTGAGTCGTCGAAGATTGGGTCGGTGGTGGCGACGTCGCCGTTGTTGGCTTCTCATGATCCGGAGACTGATGCGGTGACGGGTGCCGAGCCGCTTGAGGGTGATGTGTTCTTGATCAAGCCTCATCCGGGGGATCTGGATCCGTCGGGTGATCGCGACGGCCGGTTCCGGTTGTTGATCCAGATCGACGACCCGCGTCTTGGCCTCAATGCCAAGTTGCCGGGGATCGTGACGGCCGACAAGGCGACGGGCCGGTTGGTGGCGAGGTTTACGGATAATCCGCAGTTGCCGGTCAAGCATTTGTCGTTGACGTTCAAGTCGGGGGATCGGGCGCCGTTGGTCAACCCGACCAGTTGTGGTGCGGCGAGGACCACGGGTGTGTTTACGCCGTGGTCGCGCGGTGGGACCCGTTCGGATGGTGTCGTGGTGCCCGGCACCCCGGATGCGACCTCTGACTCGTCATTTGACGTCAGTTGGGATGGCAAGGGAGCAGCGTGCCCGAGCGCGTTGCCGTTCGCGCCGGCGATGATCGCCGGGACGGCATCCAACGTGGCGGGTGGTTCGAGTCCGTTTACGTTTGATGTGACCCGTCAGGATCGCACTGATGTGTTCAAGAACGTCAATGTGACGTTGCCGGGTGGTCTGTTGGCGGCGGTCAAGGACGTGCCGTTGTGCGCTGATGCCGATGCCAACGCCGGCTCATGCCCGGTGGCCTCACGGGTCGGTTCGGCGACGGTCGCGGCCGGTTCGGGTGGGAGCCCGTTTTATCTGCGCGATCAGCCCGTCGCGTTGACGGGTCCGTACAAGGGTGCGCCGTACGGGTTGGCGATCGCGGTGCATGCGGTGGCGGGTCCGTTTGATCTCGGGACGGTGGTGGTGCGTCAGGCGCTGAACATCGATCCCGACGACGCCCACGTGACGGTGGTCAGTGATCCGTTGCCGACGATGCGTGATGGTGTGCCGTTGCGTGTCCGGCGGATCAACGTGGTGGTGGATCGTCCGGGGTTCATGCGCTCACCGACCTCCTGTGCAGGCAAGGCGATCGGCGCCTCGGTCGGCTCGCTGAACGGCACGACGGTCAATCTCAGTTCGCCGTTTGCGGTCGATGGTTGCTCGAAGCTGCCGTTTGCGCCGAAGCTCGCGATGCGCCTGACGGGCAGCAAGGAGACCAAGGTCGGCGGTCATCCCGGTGTCGAGGCGTTGGTCACCCAGCGTCCGGGCGAGGCAGCGCTGAAGTCGGCCGAGGTCACCCTGCCCCTCAGCCTCGCCCTCGACCCCGATCATGCGGCCTCAGAGAACCTGTGTGAGTACACCGACGGTCTCGCCGATCGGTGCCCTGAGAAGTCGGTGATCGGTACGGCGACGGCGATCAGTCCGTTGCTCAAGGCGCCGTTGAGCGGGAAGGTGTTCTTCGTCAAGGGGGTGCGGACTGATCCGAAGTCGGGTCGTCAGATTCGGACGTTGCCGACGTTGTTGTTGGAGTTGCGTGGTGAGGTGAGTCTGAATTTGCGGGCGACGAGTTCGGTGCCGGATAACAAGCATCTGGTCTCGACGTTCTCGATGATCCCTGACGCGCCGATCAGCTCGTTTACGCTCAAGCTCGACAGTGGCAAGAACGGGATCCTGGTGGTCACTGACGGTGCCGACGTCTGTGCGGAGACCGAGAAGCCGTTCCTGTCTGCGGTTGCTCAGAACGGCAAGCGGGTCGATAGTGCGATGAGCCTGACGCCGGAGTGCCCGCTGGCGGTGGCGTCCAAGACGTTCACCGCAAAGAGCGCGCGGGTCAAGGTGACCGGGATCGGCGCCGGCACCGTCATCGTGTCGGGTGTGGGTCTGAAGACGACCCGCCGGACGATCACGGCCGCGATGTCGGCGACGGTCACTGCACCCTTGACGGCCAAGGGGCGTCAGTTGCGCAGGGCCAAGCGTGACATCCGGGTCAAGGTCTCCTACCGCCCGAAGGGCGCCAAGAAGGCCAAGGTCGTCTACTCGACCGCGGCCCGCACGGCCAAGAAGGCCAGGGCCAAAGCCAGAGCCTGAGGCCCCACAGGGGTCCAACATCCCGGCGGGTCGGTCCCACGCGGCCGTCTGCCCACACAGAAGGGAGCACCACCAGCGAGTGCCAACCCCATGGCCCTCCACGGATGCCCGATGGGCAGACGGGCCAGACCAGTGCCCGACGATCTGCACCACTGGTGTGCAGGCGCCGGCTTGAACCACATCTCGGCACAACAGGGTCGAGAATCTCACAAGGAGCAGTAACCGATGAACACCATCAAGAAAACCACGCTCATCGCGGTGATCACCACGATGGCCGCGATCGCCGTCCCGTCCATGGCCTCGGCCGCTGGCTGGGCACCCCTGAACACCAACAAGACGCTGACCTCGACGGGCCCCGTGGTGTACCAAAATCAATTCCTCGCCGTCACCTGCGCAAACTCGACCCTGGGAGCCCACGTCCGCGTGCCGGCCTCCTCGACCCTCGACATCACCTCGGCCTCCTTCACGAACTGCACCGCCACCTCCTACGGCCCCAGCTACTGTGGGCCCGCCGCCGTCACCGCGACGGGACTTCCCTGGGCGGCGACCTCGAGCGGTGCCCCCAACGTGACGTTTACCGAGCACCTGCAGGTCATCGTCACGTGTTACACTGACACGTTCAACATCGACGGGCCAGTCACCGGTACCTACACCAACGCAACGCACACGCTCAGTGTCCATCCGACGTCGTCAATGGCTCTGACCGTTTCGGGCAGCCCGTTGGGACCAATCTCCAGCTCCTACACCCATTCGTGGCACGAGACGACCAACACCCTGACCCTCACCTGATCGGTCAGCACGTCGCTTGAAGTGACGTGAACAGCGGGCGGCGACCATAAAGGCCGCCGCCCGCTACGTCGTGACTAGGCGGTCATCGCGTCGCCGTAGCTGTCAAAGACGCGGTTGAGCGCTTCGACGCCGTGGCGGTTGGTGTGGATCTCGGCCATGACGATCGCGTTGTGGTGGCGGTCGGCGCCGATGTCGGTGAGCAGGTCGAGATTGGTGTTCAGCAGGTCGCAGCGACGGTGATGGAGCTGCTCGATGTGGCCGCGGGTCAGCGGCACCTCGACGCTCTCGACGTGCGTGTTGCGGTCGGGGTCCCAGCCCAGCGCGTCGATGACGGCGGTGGCGTCGCGGTAGATGTCTGCCAGCGCGAGTTGCTTGGGTGGCGTGTAGTCGAGGAAGTCCTCGAAGGGGTCGTGGTTGAACATCAAGACCTTCTTGGCCTCGAGACGCAGCACGTCGGCGGTCGACGGGTCGACGGTGATACGGCAGGCAGGACTACCCTTGTGGGCACTCATGGGAGTTTTGGTCTCCTTTGGGTCATGCCCCCGGGCCGTTCACGCGGTCGCGGGGGTCAACTAGTTGATGATGTCGGTCGAGCATCTTAACGGGAGGGGCGGATGGATGGGGCCTGTGCGGCGCCGGACTCAGTTGTCGCGCGCGAGCTTGGCCAGCGCCGCCGTGGGTCGGTAGTGGGCGTTGCGGGTCCGTCCGTGCTGGGCGAGCAGTCCCGCGTCGGCGAGGCGGCGCAGGTCGCTGCTGGCGGTCGCGGGGGAGACGTCGGCCTCGCGCCCATAGGTCGGTCGATCGGTGCGCCCGAAGAGCGCTTGCTCCAGCGCGATCGTCAGTCGGTCGGGCCATCCGCGTGCCGCGACGAGGGTCTCGAGCTTTGCCCAGCGGCGGCCTGCGTCCTCGATCAGCCGCAGGCGCCGTCGTGCCTGGGCGAGGTGGGCGTCGAGGCACAAGCGCACCCAGGCGCTCGCGTCGCGCTCGGGCTGGTAGCTGCCGCCCTGCACCGTGCGCAAGGCCTTGTAGTAGTCGTTGGTGTGCTCGCCCAGGTGCTGCTCGATGCTCGCCAGGTCGGGGGCCAGCAGGCCCTCGCGCGCGAGGACGAGGGCCTGGACGATGCGCGCCGCGCGCCCGTTTCCGTCTTGGAAGGGGTGGACCGAGACGACGTGCAGATGCGCCATCGCCGCGCGGACGACGACATGGGCTTCGGCGTCTTCATCCTGTAGCCACGCCACGACCTCATCCATGAGGGCGGCAACGCTCTCGGCGTCGGGCCCACGGTAGGCCGTGGCGCCGTGACCCGCCGTGACGCTGACCGGCGTCTCGCGCCACCGCCCGGGGTTGCTTTCCCATTGAAAGAAGCAGGTGTCGAAGTGCAGATCCTTGATGACTCGGTCTGACCATCGGAACCCGGGGTCGCCGGCCATGACCGTGACGTGGTCCATCGCCCGCGCGTAGCACGACACGGCCATGCGATCCTCGTCATCGGGGTCGACCGGCTCGTGCCCGTCGACGAGCGCCAGCGCGTCGTCGGCCGAGACCGTGAATCCCTCGATGGCGGTCGAGCTGCCGACGTCGGCGGCCTTGAAGCTCCGGCGCAACGCGCCCATCCATCGCACCTCTTGGCCTGCTTGGTCGCCCAGGCGTGCGCGGAGCACGTCAAGCTCGTCGAGCTTGCGCGCAGAGGAGCCCGAAAGGGTGGGCGTTGAAAACAGCATTAGACGAGTTTACGTCTCATCGTTTACTCGTACAAGCACCTGTCGCTCATCGGGGTGTCCCGATGAGCAGGGCGGGTAGGTCGGTCCCATGATCGGTGCACTCATCCTTGGCCTGGTGGCCGGCTTCATTGGCCGCGCGCTCGTGCCCAACGACGTCTTCAGCGGCATGGACGGGCCGAAGTCCTGGGCCGCATCCGTGGTGCTCGGGCTGGTTGGCGCGCTCGTGGGCTACTTCATCTTCACGCGCGGGCTGGGGATCGGCGATGACGACGCCTTTGACCTCGGCGGGCTGCTGAGCGCCATCATCGGCGTGGTCATCGTCTTGCTGCTGGCTGGGGTGGTCGCGAAGCGCAGTAGTCCTGGCGTTCGCTGATCAGCTGCGCGGTCACGCGCGCTTCCGCCTAGGCAACGAACCCGATCAGGAAAAATCACCCGCGAGAAGGGCGCTCGCGCCGAAACATCCTGATCAGGACAAATTGCCCGAATCTCGGCGCATATTCTGCTAGATTTCCCGATCGGGATTATGATCTCGACCGAGGTGACAACTCCGGAACAACTAGGCCAGGCGCTGCGTGTGGCCCGCAAGGCGCGAGGGCTGCGTCTGGAGGATCTCGCGCTGGCAGCGGGCGTCGGGGTGCGCTTTCTCAGCGAGCTGGAGCGCGGGAAGCCGACCGTCCGGCTCGCGGAGACGCTGCGCGTCGCCGCGGCGCTTGGGGTGCGACTCAGACTCGAGGATCCGCGTGGCTGACGGCGCACGCGCGCTCGACGTCCGCTGCTTTGACCAGCTCGCTGGTCGGCTGGTCGACGAGGTTGGGGGGCTTGCGTTCGCTTACGACACCGAATGGCTTACAGCGGAGATGCCACCGTTGTCGCAGTCGTTGCCGCTCGACGGCTCGTTCGACTCCGCCGCGGTCGCCGCGTTCTTCGGCGGTCTCTTGCCCGAGGGCACGCCGCGGGAGCTGCTCGCGCGACGGCTCGGGGTCAGCGTCGGCAACGACTTCGGTCTGCTCGCCACCGTGGGCGGCGACACGGCCGGTGCGATCAGCCTGCAGCGTCCTGGGCAGGTCCCGTCGCCGCCGGGCAACGACGTCGAATGGCTCGATGACCGGGCAGTCAGCACGTTGCTCGACGAGCTTCCCACCAGGCCGATGCACGCCGACGAGGACGGCGAGTACCGCCTCTCGCTCGCCGGTGTGCAGGACAAGCTGCCGGTGATCGTGGGGGAGGACGGCCGCATCGGGATCACCAAGGGTCAGACGCCGTCCACCCATATCCTCAAGACGCCGATCGAGCGGTTTGACGACACGGTGGCCAACGAGGTGTTCTCGCTCGCGCTGGGTCGCGCACTCGGCATCGATGCGGTCACCGCGACGCCGCACCGCATCGACAAACGCGAGTTCCTGCTGGTGCAGCGGTACGACCGCCGCCGGGAGGATGGTGCGATCCGTCGCCTGCACCAGGAGGACTTCTGTCAAGCCCTCGGGGTCCCGACCGACCGCAAGTACCAGTCAGAGGGCGGCCCCTCACTGGCCGAGTGCTTCGCCCTGCTGCGCCGGGCGACGGCTGTCCCTGCACCCGAAGTCCTCAAGCTGCTCGACGACATCGCGCTGAGCTTCCTGGTCGGCAACCACGACGCGCATGGCAAGAACTACGCCTTGCTCTATCTCCCCGAGGCTGCGAGTGCCGTCCTCGCGCCGGCCTACGACATCGTCAGCACCGTCGCGTACCACAAGTCCCATAACTTGACCCGGAAGATGGCGATGGGCATCGGTGGCGAGTACCGACCCGACTACGTCGAGCCCCGCCACGTCGACCGGCTGCTTGGCGACGCGGGGCTCGGCGCTGCGGCTGCTCGCCGCCGGCTACGGGCGCACGCCGCAGCGGCACCCGCGGCCGCGCGGGGAGTTCGTGCGCAGCTCGTCGCCGATGGCTGGGACAAGCCAGTCCTGGAGCGCATCATCGCGATCGTGACCCGCCGCGCCGCACGGCTGACCGCGCTTGCTTCCGCGCGGTCGCGGTAGTTCACTTATTTCTCGGTCGGCGCGACGCCCGCCAGCTGCTGCAGGCCGGTGTCGAGTGGGTTCTTGCTCAGCGCTCGCAGGTACCACGCTCGCGCTCGGCGCTCCTGGCCGGCGCGGAGCTCGAGGTCGCCGAGGAGGCCCGGCACGACGAAGCTGTCGGGTTCCAGTTCCAGCGCGCTGGTCAGCGCCGCCCGCGCTTCGCTGCGGCGCCCGAGCTCTTCGAGCGCGCTGGCCTGGAGGTATCGGGGCTCCAAGGCCCAGGGGTTCAGGCGCTTGGCGCGCTTGGCGGCATCGAGCTGCTGGGTGGCCGAGCCGTGGTCGCCGGCGGCGCGGGCCGTGCGGATCTCGTAATCGCTGAGGTAGAAGAGGGCGACGGCCACTGCCACCGCGCAGCAGGCGCCGCCCGCCGCGAGCCGGAGCCAGGGCCGACGCGCCGCGCTTGGCGGCTCGGCGTCGGCCCCCAACGCGACCGCGAGCCCCAGGGCGAACATCGCCAGCCCGGTCAGGCCGGGGATGAGCCAGAGCCAGTCGACGGCGGACTGGGCGATGAGCACGGCGCCGACCGCGGCGGCCGCGCCGATCCAGCGCCGGTTCGCGCCCGCGCTCGCGCTGGTGCGGGCGATCGCGACGCCCGTGGCGACGAGGAAGGCCACCAACAACGCGGCGCCGACCAGCCCGAGCTGCGACAGAACCTCCATCACGAGGCTGTGGGGCGAGGACAGGTTGCGGTTGTTCTCGCGCTCGCGGTAGTAGGCGAACCGGTAGGAGCCCTCGCCAGCGCCGATGATCGGCGCCGCCTCGAACTGGTCGACGGCAACACGCCAGAGGTCATAGCGCTGTCCGCCCGTCGCGCCAAGGCGCGTGCTGCCAAGGCTCACCGGCGCATCGACGGCCTTGAACTCCCGGACCTTGTCGCGCGCGAACGTCGCGGGGTTGCCGATGACGGCGAGGGCCGCGACGCAGCCGACGAGCGCGCCGATCCCGAGCGCCGCCGTCGCCGCGGTGCGCAGGCCTGCCCTGGTCGTGTCCGGCGCGCGCAGCCCGCGGTCAAAGACGCTCACCAGCACCACCGTGACGAACGCCAGCACCGCGATCGCCAGCAGCGCATGGAGTGCCGAGGTGATCGCCGCGGTCTGGTCAACGTGGTCGAGGAACGCGTCGTAAGGATCGAGCAGGGTGCCCGAGAAGAGCGCGACGAGCCCGACCGAGATGACGGCGAGCCACGCCCGGCGCAGCCGATCAGGACCCACCAGCAGGACCACGGCGCCGCCGACCACGAAGCCCAGCAGCGCGCCGCGCGACTGCGTCAGGAACGCGAGGCCGAGCGACAGGCTCGCGGCGGCGTAGGCAAGGCCGCGGAGGACCGGTGAGATGGCGCGAGCTGCGGCAACGCAAATCAGCGGCCAAAACGCCATGACGAACAGCGCTGCCGTGCCGTTGCGATAGCCGATCGGCGCGTTGAGCCGTCCGGCAAGGAACAGCGGCTCGCCGCGCACGTACACCACGGCGAAGAAGACGAGGACGAACGCGCCGAGCGTCGCGCCGGCCAGCGCGGCGAGGCGGCGCGCGGCGGCGGGATCCGGAAGGGTGGCGATCGGCAGCGTGAATAGCCCGGCGTACAGGAACGACCGGCAGGCGCCCTCGATCGCGTCGCCGGGCGATCCGCTCCAGATGGCCGACAGCGCCGTCCAGCCCGCGAAGGCCCAAAGAGCGCCGACCGCGACCAGGCGCGGGCCGCGCAGGTGGCGCGCGGGCGCCAACGCCAGCAGCGCGAGCGTCGTGACCGCAAGCGGACCCCAGCGGCTGACGGTGAACGCGCCGTCATAGGCTAGGGCGATGACGAGCAGGACCAGCGTGACGGCGGTAGGAAGCAGCTCAAGACTGTCACGAGTCAAAAGCGGGGCATCCCGGCGAGAAGACTGCTGGGTCTGCAACGACGGCACAGGGCTGTCGCCTACCATCGGCGGCGTGCGCAAGGTTCGAAACCTAGCGAGTTGCGGCCTGGCGGTGATCGGGTTGGTGCTCGTGCCGACGGGGTCGGCCTTGGCACAGGCCGACGCCACGATCGACCCCGACCAGGGCAGTCCCGCCGGCACGCAGTACAAGCTGCCGCTTGATTCCGCGCGCGAGGATGCCGCGCCGAGGAGCCCGCGGAGGCCGGCGGCGCGATCGGGTGCTGGCGCGGCGGGCCAGAGCGCGATCCACTCTGAAAACGGCTTTGGGTCTTCGTCGCAGGTGCCGGGCGTTGATCGCAAGGGGACGGTCTCGTCGGGCGGCTCCGGCGAGCCCTCGAAGCCGGCGAAGCCCGAAAGCCCGACGGCGCCCGCGTCGAAGGCCGATGGCAACGCCGCCGTCGCTTCCGCGGGGCTCGTGCGCAGCCCGGTGGCCGATCCATCCGGCCTGCGCGTGTACGGGCTGCTGGCGCTCGGCGTCCTGCTCGCGCTCGGCGTCGCGGTGGCCGGCCGGCTTGCGCGCCGCCCGCACTAAGCGCTGCCGACGACGTTGCGCATCTGCTTTCTGACGCACTACTTCCCGCCTGAGCGGGGTGCGCCGCAGACGCGGATCCACGCGCTTGCCTTGCGGCTGGCCGTCGCGGGGCATGAGCCGATCGTCCACACGGGCTTTCCGAACTACCCGGCCGGGCGTGTGCTCGCGCCGTATCGCAACCGGCGCGTCGCGGTGGAGCAGGATCCCGATGGCTTCCCGGTCGTGCGCAGCCTTGTGTACCCGACGCCCAACGCGGGCTTCGCGCGGCGCGTGGCCGGCCATGCCGTGTTCGCCGCGTCGTCGCTGGCCACCAGCGGCGCCACCGGCCCGATCGACGTCGTCGTGGCCGAGACGCCGCCGCTGTTCACGGCAGCGGCCGCCGTCCTCTATGCGCGCCGCAAGCGCGCGCCGCTGGTCCTCAACGTCGCCGATCGCTGGCCGGCCAGCGCGGTTGCGCTCGGTGCGCTGCGCGATGCGCGGGCGGTCGCGGCGGCCGAGCGACTGGAGGCCTGGTGCTACCGGCACGCTGATGCGGTCGTCGCACCCACGGCGCGGCTGGCGCAGGCGCTGCGGGAGCATCCCGATGCGCGCAGGGTGGTTCATGTTCCGCCCGCGGTCGACCTCGAGCGCTTCGGCGTGCCGGTCGCGCGGCCGGCGGGCCGCGGGCCGCTGCACGTGGTCTATGCGGGCACGGTGGGCCTGGCGCAGAGCGTCGAGACGCTGGTAGAGGCCGCCGTCCTCGCCGGACCCGACGTCGTGCGCGTGACGATCGCGGGCGACGGCGCCGAGGCGGCGGCCGTCGCGGCGCTGATCGAGGCCCGCGGCGCGCGGCACGTGACGATGATCGGGGCGGTGCCGGCCGAGGGCGTTGTCAATCTCTATAACAACGCCGATGTCGGTGCGGTCCTGCTGCAAGGCGCCGCGCTGTTTGACGAGGCGTTGCCGACCAAGTTGATGGAGGTGATGGCCGCCGGTCGTCCGGTCCTCTTGGCGGCGCGGGGCGAGTCCGTCGACGTCGTGACGAGCGCGGAGTGTGGGGTGGCCGTCGCGCCGCAGGACGCCTTTGGGCTTGCCGAGGCCATGCGTCAGCTGGCCGGCGACGCGGAGCTGCGCACGCGGCTGGGCGCCGCCGGGCGTGCAGCCGCCGAGCGCTCCTATAGCCGTGAGCGCGCGGTCTCTGCTTGGGAGGAGCTGGCTAGCCGGGGTGTAACGATCTCCACTGAGTGCACGAGGGTCGTAGGCTGGCGCCGGCGCCCGTATGCTGCGCCCTCGTAGCCCCGGGCCAGGGGCAGAGCGCCGATGTCGTCAGCCGATCCGTTGCCCAGCCCCGATGCACTCGACGCGGTCGATTGGTCCGGCTATGACTTCATCGACCTTGGAGCGTCGTCGGGGAAGTCGCTCCAGGCGTGCGCGAAGCGGTTCGGTGCGCGTCGCGGCCTCGGCATCGATCTCAGCGCGCGCAAGGTCGAGATCAGCCGAACCGCTGGGCATCATGTTGTCCGCGCGGACGCGACCGCCCTCGGCGTGACCGATGTCGTGCGCTTCGTCAGCGCACTCGACTTCCTCGAGCATCTCCCCGACCTCGACCTCGTCGAGCGGGCGATCGCGTCCGCGGCCGAGGCAGCAACCGACTTCCTGTACATCAGCCACCCCTCGTTCGAGAGCGAGTTCTACCTGCGTGGGCTCGGCCTGATTCAGTACTGGCACAACTGGAGCGGCCATCCTGCGCACATCCAGATCAGCGACTACTGCGAGATCTTCGAGCGGCTCGGCCTCACGCAATACGCGATCCGCTACTACCACCGCGTGCGCGATGCGTCGCATCCGTCGATCCTGCCGCTCGACTCGCCCGTGAACTCGGGGCCCTACGACGCCGCGGTCCACGGGCCGAAGCCTGACGTCACGTTCGAGGCGCCGGTCTGGCGAGCGCAGCGGATCTTCGTCGCGCTGCGTCCGTATGAGGCTGCCGAGTGGCGAACGGTGATCGGCGAACCGTCCAAGCCATGAGCGCACCGGCGGCTGACTCGACACCGGTGAGGACCCTCGTCTACACCTGCTGCGATCACGGCTACGAGGACTTCGTCGCGCTGTTCGCGTGGGCCGCGCTCGCCGCGAATCCCGACTGCGCCGTCGAAGTTGGGGTGGAGAGCGCGGAGGCGTTCTTCGTCGAGAACGGAGCAGCGGCTGACGCTGTCTGCGCACGCTTCGGCGCAGACCGGTTCGTGGTGCACGACGTGCCGTTCGCCACGCCCGACGGCGGGCGGATACGACCCAACACAGTGCGCTTCGTGACGACCCCGCAGACCGTCACGCGCTACGTCTACATCGCCGACGTCGACGTGATCATGCTCGAGCCCGGACTCACGGCGATGCATCTGGAGAACATGTGCCGGCACGGCTCTACCTACAGCAACGTCGTACGCCCCGGGACCCGCCGGATGTCGGGGTTGCACTTCTGCGAGCGGGCATCGCACTACCCGCTGCCTGACCTGAGTGATCTGGATCTCCAGCGCGAGATCGACGAGGCGGTGCTCTACGAGGTGCTCGTCCGGCGCGGCGTGACCCCGTACGAGGACCCGCAGCGTTTCCGGCCGCTCCCCGGCATCCACATCAGCCCGAACCGTACGCCGCTCCCGTACCACGACGGCAGACGCAAGCGACCGGGGTGGAACATCCCGCCGCACGTCGAGCGGTTCGAGCGCTTCACGGCCGACCCGGAGAACGCCGCCTTCCTCGGCCTGCTCTCGGACCGCATGCAGGCGAACATCGCCACCGTCGGCGACGTCATCGGCGAGCTGGCCGCGCAGCCTCCGCAGATTTGACCGCCGCCGGGCCGGCTGCGCCGAGCTGCTCTCGCCAGAGCTCCAGGGCGGCCAGCTGCTCTGGCGGCAGACCCCGGGAGTAGAGGCCGCGGGCCATCGCGCGGCGTTCGGCTTCGCTGAGCCGACCGAACAGCAACTGGCCCAGTCCGCCTGCGAACTGCGGATCGACGTCGACGCGTGCCAGGCGCGCGAGCGCGGTGACGGCGTGCTGCGCCTCGTCGTCTGCCGCGGGCCGGGCGCCCTCGGCGAGCGTCATCAGCACGGCACGCTGGCCCGCCGACATCGTCTCCAGCCGGCGGTGGAGCGTTGCCGGGGGAGCGGGTCGGACTAACGTCCCTCGCAGCACCCGTACGAGCGGGTTGAGATGGTCCCGGGGGATGACTCGCGCACCGACGATCACGATCGGGTACAGGACCAGCGCGAGCACGTCCGCCGCCGCTCCGATGGTCGGCACGACGTTGCTGAGCACGAGCCCGAAGCCGGCGCACGCCGCCGCGACCAGGACCACGGCCGCCATGCGGCCGTACTGGAACGGCACCGGCTTGCGGCCGTGCTGTGATCGCCACCAGATGACGACGATCGGCGCGACCAGCGCGGCCGTCGTCGCGAGGGCTCCGCCGACGGTTCCCCAGAGCGTCGCGAACAGCGCGCAGATCGGGAGGTACGTCGCTGCGGAGATCGCGACGGTCCAGCGATAGATCCTGCCGCGGCGCCGGAAGCTCGTCGAGCGATACAGCGCGACGAGCAGCGCCTGCGTGAAGAACCCGAGGCCCAGCAGCGGCACGAGCTGCGCCGCGCCCGCGTAGGTCTCGGGCGAGATCTGGACGAGCACGTCGGAGAGCAGGACGAGCGCCAGCAGGACCCCGCACATGATCACCACGAAGTACGTCAGCATCGACGCGCGCACCGTGCCCCGCCCGCGGAGCGCGTCGAGCGCCTTCATGGCGGAGGTCGACTCCATCGGCGTCCAGGCCATGAACACCGACGACGAGACGTGGGACCCGATCGCCGCGATGCGGGTCGCGAGCCGGTAGAGGCCGAGATCCTCGGCCGTGACGAGCCGCACCAGGATGAACATGTCGGCGTTGTGCAGGACCCAGAAGCCGATGATGATCGGGGCCAGCGGCACCGAGCCGCGCACGATCGGGCCGAGCTCCGAGCGCTCCAGAGCGATGCGGTAATTGCGGCGCACCACGACGAGTGCGACGACAACGGCGAGCGCGGACGCCACGGTCACCCCGACGAGCGCTCCCGGCAAGCCATGGCCGTTCGCGACGAGGATCCACACCAGCGCGATGACGAGCACCGGGCGCAGCGTGCTAAGCGTCACGTAGGCGACTGGCCGGCGCTCCATTCGGACCATGTGCGTGGTGATCCGCCAGAGCGCGCCCAGCGCGCCCGACACCGACGCGAGGACGGTGAGCGAGCGGGCGTGGGCGACGTCGACGCCGAGCGCTTGGGGCACCACGCTGCCCATCGCAGCGACCAACGCGGTCCCCAGCACGCCGACGCCGGCGGTGACGACGATGCCGGTGCCCATGACGCGCCGCCGGTCGAGACGGCTTGCGCTGCCCTCGGCCTCCTCGCCGACATCCTCGTCGTCACTGGCGCCGAACGACCGCATCAGGGTGCCCGGCATGAGCGGCGCGTTGTAGGCGATGGTCAGCAGGGACGCGAAGAGCAGGAGCAGGCCAAGCTGCCCGAACGCGGCCGGGGGCAAGTAGCGCGTGAGGACGATGGCGTTGACGAGCGCGAGCGCGAGCCCGATCCCGGAGCCGAGCCCGTACAGCAGGGCGTGACGCGACACGCGCGCGCTGACGTCGATGAGGTGCGCTCCGCCCGTCCCCTGGGTACGAGGGGTGGCCATCGCCGACCTCTTACGGAGCCTTCACCGCACGCGCTTGCCGCACCGCCGCCATCGGCCAGACGAGAAGGCTCTTGTCACCGTGCTTGCGGCCCGGGGCCGCCGGTGCCTCGGCGATCGCCCGCTCGGGCATCGGGAGCGAGAACGGCGCAAGCTGCAGGTTCAGCGGTCGCCAGCGGCCGGTCTGCACCTCGAGGTTCTCGTCGCGGTCCGTGAAGCTGGTCGCGGCGAGCCAGTGGATGTCGCTGCGCGCGATGTTGTCGAGGGCGCGGAGCGCGTCATCGAAGGAGAGATGGACCAGGCAGTCTCGGCAGAGCAGCAGATCTGCGGGCGGAAGCGGGCTCGTGGTGAGGTCTAGCACCTCGAACCGGCGTCCAGGTCGGGCGTGGCGCCGCCGCGTCTCCTCGACCAGCTCCGGCACGACGTCGCCGCCCACGTAGTCGATGTGGGTCAGATCCAGCTCGCTCATCCAGAGGAAGTCGCCGCAGGGGACGTCGAGCAGGCTCCGGACGTCGAGCTCCACGAGCAGCTCGGCCAGCGCCGGGCGAAGGTGGCGCGTCCGCTTGACGCCCGAGCCCGGGCCCGACACTGACTCCGCGCCCTTCCAATGATTCTCCCGCCAGATCCGCGTGAACGTCTCACGCATGACCGGTGCGTCACTTGAGTCTGAGTGCACTGAGATGCGGAGTCTAGACGCGGGGGCGCGGACCGACGGACAAGCTCCTGTCGACGCGCTCGAGTACGGTGCCCGGTCGTCGATGGCTTTCTCACAGACGGCAGCGCCCGCCCCGGTGGTCTGGATCTCCGGCTTCTCGGCTTCGGGCAAGACGACCGTTGGGCGACACGTGGAGGCGACCTTGCGCCAGCGTGGCGCTCCGGTGATCTTCCTCGACGGCGACGACCTCCGGTCGATCTTCGCCGGCCGCTGGGGCTACTCGCCGGATGAACGCACCGATCTCGCGCGCGTGTACTTCCGGCTGTGCAGCCACCTGTCCTCTCAGGGGTTCACGGTGGTCATCTGCGCCGTGGCGATGTACGAGGAGGCGCGCCGGTGGCTGCGCGAGAACGTGCCCGCCGCGCTTGAGGTCTTCCTTGACGTGCCGGAGGATGAGCGCCAGCGGCGAGACGGCGCGACGAAGAAGATCTACGCGCAGCTGAAGGGCGACGAGCCCGGCTACGACCTGCCCGAGGCGCCGGACGTCGTGGTCCGCAACCACGGTGACGTCACGCCCGAGGAGGCCGCGGCGCAGATCGTGCGCGCCCTGGACGACCGGCCATCGGAGCGCCGGGCCGACCACGGCCGCTCCGACCACTGGGAGGCGTTCTACGCCAACCCGCAGGCGCCCGTCGAGCCGTCGTCGTTTGCCCGTGCGATCTCCGCGGTGCTCGACCAGCCGGTGCGCCTGCTCGAGATCGGCTGCGGCAACGGTCGTGACGCCGCGTTCTTCGCCGGTGAGGGGCACGACGTGGTTGCGGTCGATCGGTCCGCCGTGGCGATCGAGACGGCACGGGCGACTCATCCTGCCGAGCGGCTGGAGTTTCGTGCCGGTGAGATCGCCGGACTGGACGAGGTCGACGGCGCTTTCGGTGCGATCTACAGCCGCTTCTGCCTGCACGCTATGACGCCCCCGGAGGAGGACGAGTTCCTTCGCCACGCGCGGCAGCTGCTGTCGCCTTCCGGACGTCTCCTGATCGAGTGCCGGTCGATCAACGATCCGCTGGCCCGCAAGGGCGAGGTGATCAGCAAGACCGAGCGCCTGCACGGCCATTACCGCCGGTTCATCGTCGCCGGCGAGCTGCGCGCCAAGCTGGATGCGCTCGGCTTCGCGATCGTCGAGTTCACTGAGACCGCCGGCGTCGCGAAGCTCGGTGACGACGACCCCGTCGTCCTGCGCGTCGTCGCCGCGGCGGCGTGATGCAGGAGCTCTACGTCGTCGACGTACGGTCGGCCGCCATCCCGGTGGCCGGCGAGCGCCAGGTGGTCTTCCACGGCATCAACAAGAGCGGATCGCTCGCGATGGCGAACGTGATCAACGAGGCGTACTTCGCCGCTCATCGTGCCAATGACGTGTACTCCGCCTACCACGCGGTGCCGCGCGAGACCGAGCGCGTCATCGAGATCCTTCACCGCAGCACGGGCCACAGCTTCTTCGTGGCGCACTACCTGTACGGAGCGACCGAGCTGCCTCCGACGGCGCTCTGGGTCACCCAGGTGCGCCACCCGGTGCAGCGGACGCTCTCGATCCACGGCTGGCTGCGCCGCAATTACCAGCGCAAGCACGGCGATCTCGAGGGCTTCCCGGACCTGGCGTCCTGGATCCGGACGTCCAAGGGGCGCCGGTTCACGCAGATGTCGCAGCTCGCGATCGGCTTTGGCGAGGAGTACAAGGCACGCATCGCGCGCACCAAGCCCGCCGAGCTGCGCCGCGTCGCGCTGGACCGGCTGGAGAACGACGTCGCGTGGTTTGGCATCGCCGAGGTCTTCGAGGAGAGCATCTTCGCCCTGGCCCACCTTTGCGGCCTGCCCGCCGTGCCGCCCTGGCAGAAGGACACGCGCAACCAGTGGCGCGAGCCGCTGTCGGAGACCGAGCCCGCGACGATCGCGCTCATCCAGGAGACCTTCGCGGAGGAGATCGCCTTCTACGACGACGCGCTCGCCCTGTTTCGCAGCCGCATCGCGACCACGGACTTCGGGCCGTCCTTCGCTGCGTACAAGGAGCGATGCAGCTCCGAGTACGGTGAGCGCTTCAGTCCATGACGATCCCGCTCACGCGAGCGCCGGCGCGACGCCGGTGCTCGGCGCAGAACAGCGCGTACTCCGACAGCGCCGCCCGGACTGAGCTATAGCCGGAGGCCGTCGCGACGGCCTCGTCCTGGAGGCGGGCGAGCAGGGCGCGGTCGTCGACGAGGCGGCTCACCGCGGCGGTCGTGGTCTCGACGTCCCAGGTGTCGGTCAGCAGGCAGTTCTCGCCGTCGCGGGCGAACTCGGTCGCGCCGCCGATCCGGGGCAGGACGGCGGTTGCGCCGCAGGACATGGCCTCCAGGCCGGTGCGGCCGAAGGCCTGGTACCAGGAGCAGTCGAGGAAGACGTCGGCGTCGCGGAGCACGTCGGCGACCGCGTCGCGGCTGAGCAGCCCGCGGTGGTCGATCGCCGCGGAGGCGCCGAGCTTGGCGAACGCGTCCGGCTCGCAGCCGAAGGTCGTCACGCGGATCGCGGCGCCGTGGCGCTCGGCGAGGCGGCCGAGTACCTCGAGCGTCTCGGCCGGCGCGCGGCGCGGGGTGCGCGGGCGCACCATCGCGACGACGTGGACGGCGTCGCCGGGTGCGCGGCGGCCGCGGGCATGGAAGACCTCGTGGTCGATGCTCGCCTCCACGCGCGCGACCGGGAGCCGCTGGCGCTCGGCGAGCGTCTGCTGCAGCCACGCGGTCTTGGCGAACAGCACCGCGCCGGGGATCTCGCGGTAGGAGCGCTCGGCGGCCAATGCGCTCTCCGAGCCGGCCGCCGAGAACAGCGGCTCGTAGTCCTGGACGTAGTAGGCGGGAAGGCAGTGCGGACGGTCGGCGACCAGCGCGGCGATCAGCGGGACCGACGTGTAGTGCGTCGCGACGAGGACGTCGTCACCGGCGGTCAGCGCGCGCAGCTCGTCCCGGTCGGCGTAAGGGACGAACAGCTGCCCGGCGTCCGCGTAGGCCTCGGTCACCTTTGACCATGACGCCGCCGCGACGGCGATCCGCGCCGGGAGGCCGAGCGCGTGCATCGCCGCGACCTCCTGGTAGATCGAGTGCGTCCCGCCCGAGCCGCCCTTGGAGATGCCGGGCAGCACGAACGTCACGCGCAGGCGTGGCAGATGGGCGACCAGTTCCTCGGGCCGCTGCAGCGCAGCTTCGACGCGGTCGCGCAGCGCGGCCAGCGACGGGTTGGCCTGCAGCTCGTCGACGAGCTGGCGGACGTGCTGCTCGCCGTGGCGCTCCAGGAAGACTTGGTAGTGGCGCTTGGCCAGCGCGCGGCGACCGTCGTGCCCGTACGAGCGCGACTTGGCGTGCAGCACGTAGGCCCGGGGGACGACGGCCAGCTCGAAGCCGGCCTGCGCCGCACGGCGGCTGTAGTCGTTCTCCTCGGAGTAGCCGGCCGCGAAGCTGTCCTCGTCGAAGAGCCCGATCGCGTCGATCGTCCGGCGTCGGATACAGTAGCAGAAGCCGTTGACGAAGGGGACGGGCAGCCGCTCCTCGCCGGGGAGATGCGCCACGAGCTGCGCGAGTCCGTCCTCGGTCAGCCACGCGGGCAGCTCGTTGACCGCCCAGTCGGCGCCGTCGCGCGAGTGCGGGACCGACTGATGGCTGGCCGCGTTGGAGAGTGGGCCGACGATGCCGATGCGGTCGTCGGCCATGCCCGCCGCGACGAGCTGGTCGAGCCAGCCACGGGTCAGGACCGTGTCACTATTGAGCAGCACGACGAAGTCCGCGGTCGAGGCACGCAGGCCGATGTTCGCGGCGATCGTGTAGCCATGCGGCGGGTCGACGTTGCGGCGCAAGTCGACGGCCGGGTTCAGCGCGACGAAGGCGTCGAGGTAGGCCGCGGTCTCGGCGTCGCTGCCGTCGTCGACGAGGATCAGCCGCAGCTCGCGGCCGCTGCGCTCCAGCAGCGACGTGAGGCAGCGGTGCACGTCGGGCAGCGCGTTATGCACGCAGATGACCACGTCGACCGAGCCGGGCTCGGTGGTGACGTCGGCGCGCAGGATGGCGCTGGTATCGCGCGGTGGCGTGAGGTCGGCGATCGCCGTCGCCCCGGCGCGCAGGCCAGCGAGCCCGTCGGCACCGGGCGGGGCGGCGATGGACGACGTGACCGGCGGCGCGGGCAAGGCGGCGGTGGGCGGGACCGCGGGAGCGGGCACCGCGGTCGGCGGTGGCGTCATCGCTTTGAACTGCTCCGCGGTCAGCTCCTGTAGCGCGCCCTCGGCCTGGGCGAGCAGTCGCGGCATGGCGCCGGTGCCCTTGGCCCGGCGCAGTGTCACGAAGCGCAGGGCCCGCATGACCCGGTGGCCCAGCCGCCAGGCGCGCGACTCGGCGACGCGCGTGGCCGATGCCTCGAAGCCGACCAGCTGACCGCGGGCGCGCTCGATCCGCCGCCGGCAGTCGTCGAGCTCGGTGCGGGCCGCGCGGAGGTCGGTCTCGAGCTTGCCGATCTTCTGCTTGCGCGTGGCGCTCAGCTCGGCATGGGCCGAGCCGTCGGCCTTGGCCGCCCGTAGGTCGGTGGCCAGCCGCTCGACATCGGCGCTCAGCGCTGTGGCCTGGGCGCTCGCGGCGGCGGCCTCGCGGCGCGTCCGCTCACGAACGTCGAGCAGCTCGGCCTGCGCCGTCCGTGCGGCCGTGTCGGCCTCCTCTAGCCGCCCCTCGAGCTCGGCCTGCCCGGCCCGCGCTGCGGTGTCCCGCTCGGCGAGCTGCGCCTCCAGCCGCGCCGTCATCCCCAGCGCGTCGGCCAGCTCGACCTCGAACGCGGCCGCGGCATCGAGCGCTTGGCGCAACTCGTCCTGGGCGTGGGCGGACTCCCCTCGTGAGGCGGCCAGCTCGGACTCCAGCCGGCGCGTCGTGTCGTGGGCCACGGCGAGGTCGGCGGCAGCCTGGGTCGCGGCGTCCCGGGCGGCGGTGAGGTGCAGACCCGTCCGGTGCGCGTTCTGCTCGACCGCGGCGCGCGCGGCATCGGCCGCCGCGAGCCGAGTCCGCGCCACCGCCAGCTCCTCGCGCAGCACGTCGAGGCGTTCTTGCGCGCCGAGTGCTGCGGCGCCCTGCTCGGCCCGGCGCTCGGCGGCCTGTCGGGCGGCGGCCTGTTCCTCCGCGGCGCGTTCGGCGGCCTGCCGGGCGGAGGCTTCCTCCTGCGCCGCACGTTCGGCGGCCTGTCGCGCCGCGGCCTCCTCCTGGGCGGCGCGGCGGGCGCGCTCGACCTGCTCGGCCAGTGTGGCGGCAGCGCGTCGCGCGTCGCGCGCGCGGACGCCGTCGCGGGCGGCGATGGCGGCCACGCCGTGGACCGCCTCTTCCAGCACCGCGTCCATCGCCACGTCGAGCGTGCGCCGCTCGCTCGGCGCCGCGGACAGGGCCTCGGTGATCCGGGCCCAGTGGCGGTCCAGCGGCTCGCGCGCGGCAGCGCGGACGGGCTCGATGTCGTGGGTACGCTGCAGCAGCTCGGGCCGCCGGGCGGCCTCGGCCCAGTCGGTCAGGAAGCGGTCGACGAGATGGAACTGGCGCAGGAAGCCCGTGAACTTGCCCTGGCCGGCCTCGGCGGCGATCACGACGGCGGGCCGGCCGAAGGCCAGGGCGGTGATCATCCCGTGCAGCGACGAGCCGGCGTAGGCGTCCGCACGGCTGATCACCGCGACGATCTCGCGCAGCCCGGCGGGGCGGTCGACAACGATGTGGTCGCAGGCCAGGCGGGCGCCGATCGCGCGCGCCGTCTCGTCGTCGTCGTGGCAGCGCCCGAGGGCGAGGAGGATCGGCGTGGAGCCGGTGGCGGTGGCGATCCGGTCGAGATGGCCCGCGGTTGCCTCGATCGCCCCACCGCTCAGGTAGCGCCGGTTGACGTGGACGGCGAGCGCGCGCTCGGGACGCTCGCGGCCGTGGGCGGCGAGCAGCGCGGCGTAGGACTCGTCCAGCTCGTCGGTGCTGAACAGGTCGGCGACGTCGAGCGCGGTGTCCGGCACGACCTCGATCGCGCCGTCGACTCCCGCACCGCGCAGCGCCACTAGGCTCTGCTGGTCGCGGACCGCGACGTAGGCGGCAGCGTCGACGGCCGTCCGCAGCGCCGCCGCGGTGCGCGTCGCGAAGCCGCCCGGCACGCCGGGAGCGTTCCAGCAGAGCGGGATGCCACGCTCGGCGGCCAGCTGCGCCGAGTCGATCCACAGCCGGGCGTATGCGAGGAGCCAGGTCAGGCCGTCGCCGCGGTAGTCGTCGACGCCGGCGGGGCCGGCGTGGACGAGGTTGCCGCCGCCGAAGAGGACGCCGTCTAGCGGCTCGTCGCCCAGGGCATCGGCGGCGACGGTTGGCACCGTGTCCGCCCACACCGGGGGGCCGCCGACCGGCGAGACGCACAGCAGCTCAGCACCGAGCGCAGCCAGACGCCGCTGCGCCACGAGGGGGAACAGCAGGTCGCCGTAGTTCTCGACGTCAAAGGTGCCGAAGTGTGCGATCCGCAGCAGGCCCGGCAGCCTATCCGGCGGCGGGCAGCCGGTAGCTTGTCGGTCCGTGCCCGGCCCGACGGCGCTTCTGCTCGTGCGCAACCCGTTCACTCACGACGCGCGCGTTCTGCGGGCGGCGCACGTCTTGCGCGAGCGCGGGCTCGAGCCGCTCGTGGTCGCTGTCATGTCGACAGAGGTAAGACGCGCGCGTGAGGAGCAGCAGGGCATCGCGGTGCTGCGCCTGGATCCCACGTCGCCGGTGGCCGCGCTGCGCTCCCGGCTGCGCCGCCGGGCCACGTCCGGCACGCCGGACGTGGCGGACGCCTCGGGGCACGTTGCCCGGCCGCGGCGGCGCCGGCCCGGCCGTGCGGCCGTCCGCCTGCATCGGTGGATGCGGACGATCGACTTCTACCGGCGTGCATGGTCGGCGGTGCGCGTGCACCGCCCGGCGCTCCTGCAGTGCAACGACTACAACACGATGTGGGTCGGGGTCCTCACGCGGCTGCTGGGTCGCGGGACCGCGGTCGTCTACGACTCGCACGAGCTGTGGCCGGATCGCAACCAGCGGCCCGAGCCGCGGTGGTGGCTCCTGGCATGCGAGGCGCTGTTCGTGCGCGCCGCGCACGTTGTGGTGGCCGCGAGCCCGGGGTACGCCGACGTAATGGCGCGCCGCTACCGCACGCGGCGTCCGCTGGTCGTGCGCAACATCCCGCCCGCGCCGTCGCCGCGTGCCGCCGAGCCGGCGACCGAGCCCGGCGTCGCGGTCTACGCCGGCGCGCTCACGGCGCACCGGGGGCTGGAGCAGGCGATCGACGCCCTGGCGCTCGTGCCGGAGATGCGCCTGCGCCTCCTCGGTCCCGGGCGGCCCGAGTACGTGGACGGCCTCTTCGCGCGGGCGCGCGCGGCCGGGGTGGACGGCCGGCTCGAGCGGCACGCGACCGTCGCCCCGGGTGACGTTGTCGCTGCGCTGCGCGGTGCGGCGTTGGGCCTGGCGCTGTTTCAGCCGATGTGCCTGAGCCATCGCCTCGTCGCACCGAACAAGGTCTTCGAGTACGTGGCCGCCGGCCTTCCGGCGCTGGCCAGCGACCTGCCGGTGATGACGGCGTTCGTCGGCGAGCACGGGGTGGGCCGCACGGTCGATGCGCAGGACGTCGAGGCGATCGCCGCGGCGGCGCGGGCGCTGCTGGACCCCGAGGAGAACCTCGCCCGGCGCCGCGCCGTGGTCGTCGCCGCCCGCGAGGTCACGTGGGAGCACGAGCGCGAGGTCCTCGATGCCGCCTATGCACGTGCGCTGACGGTCGCCGCCGTATGAGCGCCCCGCTGTTGCGCTCGCGTTGGCGCGTATATCGCGAGTTGCTGCGCGCCGCCCAGGGTTGCGGCTACGCCGTGATGGGCGTCGACCAGTGGCAGCGCCACCCGCCACGGGATGGGCAGCGCTGCCTGGTCCTGCGCCACGACGTCGACCAGCAGCCGGCCTCCGCTCTACGGATGGCGGCGATCGAGCGCGAGGTTGGCGTGCAGTCGACCTGGTACCTGCGCTGGCGCACGGCCCATCCACGCGTCGTGGCCGACCTGCGCGCCGGGGGCGCCGTCGGCCTGCACTACGAGACGCTCAGCCGCGCGGTGCTGGGCGGCGCGGCGCCCGGCCCGGCGCTGGTCGAGCGCTGCCGTGCGGTGCTGCGCGAGGAGATCGCGGCGTTCGGTGAGCGCTTTGGCGCGATCCGGAGCATCTGCCCGCACGGCGACACGCGCGCGCCCGGGGTGCGCAACCACGAGCTGTTGCGCGGCGAGGATCCCGCGACGTTCGGGGTCGTCTTCGACGGCAACGAGGTGATGCACCGCCGCCCGCTGGGCGCGTGGCTCACGGATCGGCCCGGCGGCGCGACATGGAAGGACGACGCCCGACCGACCGAGCTTTTCGCGCGCGGCGTGACGCCGATCTTCGCCGTCATCCACCCCAACAACTGGACCGCCCGCGGCAGTGTCGCCGCGGATCGTCTGCTGCGGGTGGCGCTGCCGGACCCGACCCGCCCGTCGCGGCCGCTGCGCAGCGGATCCGACGAGCCGCCGCTGTGACCTTCGCACCCGTGGCGCGGTCGCTGGAAGCCGCGCTAACCGACTGGTTCGACCGCCGTCGTGGCGGGACGGGCACCGCCGCGTCGCGCGCGACGATTGCGACGAACTCCTCACTGCTCGCGGCGCGCGGCGACGTGCTGCTGGCGCTGCTGCGGGGCCGGGGTGTCACGTCGCTGGCCGGCCGACGCGTCCTGGACCTTGGCTGTGGCTTCGGGGCGCTGAGCGTGTACCTGGCGTGGCACGGGGCCGAGGTCGTTGGGATCGACCGCGATCCCAAGCCGGCCGTCGTCGGCCGCGCGGTCGCCGCCGAGCATGGTCTCGCCGTTGCGCTACGCCAGGGGCGGATGGAGGACGTCGACGTCGCAGAGGCGGCGTTCGATGCCATCGTCATGAACAACACGCTGTGCTATCTCATCGATCCGGCCGCCCGACAGGCGGCGCTGGCCGGTGCGGTGCGGGCGGCGCGGGCGGGTGCCGTTCTGGTGGTGCGAGACCCCAACGCCCTGCATCCGCTCGATCACTTCTCCAAGAAGATCCCGTTGCTGCCGTTGCTGCCGCCCGCACTGGCCGGGGGCGTCGCTTCGCGGCTGGGCGCCACGCGTCCGCCGCTCAGGCTCGTGACGCCGTGGGCGCTGCGGCGCGCGGTCGCCGAGGCGGGGTGGGACGACGCCCGTCCGGAGTCCTCGTGGCCCGCCAGGCTGCTGACGATCACGGTGCCGCTGGCCCGCTATCAGCACCTCACCGCAGTGCGCGGCGGCTAGGGGGTCGCTGCATCAGCGGGCGGCCAGCAGCTCGTAGACCTCCGTGAGTCGTCGCGATTCTCGACTCCAGTGCACCTCGGCCGCCGCCCGCGCGAGGTTCTCGTCGAGGCGCGGGTCGCGCGGCTCCTCAAGGGCCAGTGAGATCGCCTGCGCGATCGCGCGGGGATCGCCCGGCGTCGCGGTCCAGCCGATGTTGTAGTGGGTGACGATCCGGCGCAGCTCGGGAAGGTCGCTGACGACCACCGGGACGCCGGCGGCGATGTACTCGAACAACTTGTTCGGGAGCGCCAGGCGGTGGTTGCGGCAGGTGTCCTCCAGCAGCGCCACGCCGACGTCAGCCTCGCGCGTCCACGCAAGGAGCTCGTCGAGACTGACGCTGTCGACCAGGCGCACTCGGTCCTCGACGCCCTGACGCCGAGCGAGGTCGCGCAGGTGGGCCGAGAACGCCGGCTCGCCGCTGCCCAAGAAGACGACGTGGACGTCAGCCGGCAGATGACACAGAGCATCGATCAGCGCCTCGCAGCCGCGGTCGACGGCCGGGGCGCCCTGGTGGAGCACGATCGAAGCCGTGGCACTGTCTGAGAGGTGGTCGCGCAGCCCGCCGCGCGCCCCGTCGGGGAGATCATCGAGCGCACTGACATTTCGCAGCACGGTCGGGCGCCGTCGCAGCCGGTAGCGCGCCACGAGCTCGTCGGCGATGCCGTCGGACACCGTGATGACGAACGCCGCGCGGCGGATCCCCAGACGCTCGATGGTGGCCACGAACCACGCCCAGGCTCGGTCGCGGTACGGCACGCTCGTCGCCAGCTCGTGCGAGTCATAGACCAGCCGCGCACCGGAGAGGCGCGCCCCGACCAGGCCCGGCAGCAGCATCGCCGCGTCGTGGGCGTGGACGACGTCGGGTCGTTGCATGCGAATGGCGCGCACGAACGACGCGAAGAACGCGAGCCGGTACAGCACCGCCGGCAGCGCGCGTCGCACCCAGGGCGCCGGCAGGACCGAGCGGCGCGCAAAGCCGTCGAGCATCCGGTGCTCCGGCGCCACCGGCGCCAGCTCCAGGACCGTGACCGCATGCCCCTCCGCCGCCAGGTGGCTCGCCTCGCGCCGCACGCGCGAGTCGTGCGTGACGTCCTTGTGCAACAACATCGCCACCCGCAGCCGCGGCGAGGTGGCCGGTCGCCCGGCGCCGTCAGGCCGTTGCGGCATTGACCGCGAACAGGCCCGTCAGCATCAACGCCACCGTCAACACGGAGACGACGACCGGCGAGGCGACCGCGGCGGAAGCGCTGTGGGCGCGGCCACGCGCGGCGGTCACGGTCCGGGCACGGACGCGTGGGAGCGACAGCGTCAGCGTCCGCCAGAGCACGGCGAGGTCACCGCGGACGCTATGGCGCTCGACGTAGGCGAGATCGCTCTCGATCTTCCGCGGCAGGACGCGGTCGCGATAAAACGCGGCGACGTCGGGCGCACCGGCGAGCAGTTGCTCCTCGTCGGCGTAAGCCAGCTGCGTCGGTCCCGTGATGCCCGGCAGCACGCAGAGGATCCGCTCGTAGTCGTCCGGATAGGCCCGCACGAACTCCGCCAGCTCCGGACGCGGCCCGACCAGCCCCATGTCCCCACGCAGGACGTTGATGACCTGCGGCAGCTCGTCGAGACGATGGCGCCGCAGCCAGCGGCCAATAGGTGTGAAGCGCTCGTCGGTGGCGCTGGAGATCGACGGCCCCGCAACCCCATGGCGCATCGAGCGGAACTTCAACATCAAGAAGGGCTGACCGCCGAGCCCGATGCGCTGAGAGCGGTAGAGGACGGGCCCGGGGGAGTCCAGGAACGTGATGACCGCGATCAGGCCAAAGAGCGGTACCAGCACCGGCAGCGCGAGCAGGCACAGCGTCACGTCGAGCAGGCGATGCCTCATGCAGCGGCGCGGGCTAGGCGCAGGACCGTTGCCAGCGCGGTCCCGACGTCCTCGACGTCGTCGTCGGTCATCTGATGGTGCAGCGGCAGGCTGATCGACCGTTGTGCCCAGTCGGTGGCCACCGGGAAGTCCTCGGGCGTCAGCCCATAGGTGTCCCGGTAATAGGTCATGAGGTGGATGCCCTGGAAGTGCACGCTCGAGCCGATCTGGTGTTCGCGTAGCCCGCTGGCCAGCTCGTCGCGGGTGATCGGTGCATCGGCGTCGACAAGCACCGTGTGCAGGTGCCGCGCGTGGCGTACCCCGTTCGGCACTGGCGCAGGCAGCTCCAGCGGCAACCCCGACAGCAGCTCGTCATAGCGCTGTGCCAGCTGCTCACGACGGTCGATCCACTCGTCCAGGCGGCCCAGCTGATGCATCCCGGCCGCGGCGGAGACGTCGTTCATCGCGAACTTGTAGCCCGGCTCGATCACGTCGTACTGATGGGGGGAGCCGACCGCGTGGCGCTCCCAGCCCGAGCGGCTGAGCCCTTGCAGCGCCAGGCACTCGACGCGCTCGGCTTCCTCGGCGTTACGGACGGCGAGGGCACCGCCTTCGAACGTGGTGATGTTCTTGGTCGCGTGAAAGGAGAAGGCACACAGGTTGCCCCATGAGCCCACGGGGCGTCCGTGCCAGGCCGCGCCGATCGCGTGCGCGCCGTCTTCGATCACGGTGACCCCATGGCGGGCTTGGAACGCCGCCAGCGCGTCGGGGTCCAGCGGCCGGCCACCGAGGTGCACGGGCATGATCGCCTTCGTGCGTGGCCCGACCAGCGTCGCGGCATGGTTGAGGTCGATGAGCCCGGTGCCTGGCTCGGAGTCGACGAAGACCGGACGAGCGCCAAAGAGCTCGATGGCGTTGGCGCAGGCCACGAACGTGTTGGTCGGCATGAGGACCTCGTCGCCGGGACCGACGTCCAGCAGTCGCAGCGCCAGCGTGAGGCCGGCGGTCGCCGAGTTGAGCACCCGCACAGGCGCGCCGACATAGCCGGTCAGCAGCTGCTGGAAGCGCTGGACCTTGGGCCCGGCCGTCAGCCAGCCCGACCGCAGCGTGTCGAGGATCTCTTCGATCTCAGCGTCGCCGAGATCGGGCTTCGCGATGCCGAGGAAGGTCGTGCGTAGGGGACGGCTCACGGGCGGGTTGGCATGTTCGCGCAATTTCTCGTGTTTTGCACTACCCAGAAAGGGGCGCGTACGGGCACCGATGCCGACCGACGGTACATTGACTGCTTGCTGTCGAGCATGAAGCGGCTCAGTCATCGTCGCCTCGGAGGGCTCTTCGTCCTGTCGCTGATCGCCCTCCTCGCGCTCCCCGGCTCTGCCCTGGCGACCCGCAAGGCGATCTGGGGGCCGGTGCGATTGTCGGACGGCACATCCGCGTTTCCGACCTACCAGCGCCTCGGCGTCGACGTCCTCCAGCTCCAGCTCCAGTGGGACAAGGTCGCGCCGACCCGCCCTGCACATCCGGCGGATCCGAGCGACCCGGCCTACCGCTGGACGCAGCCCGGCTGCTGCGATCTCGATGATGCCGTGCGCGAGGGCCGCAAGGACGGCGTCAGCGTCGCCGTCATGCTGAAAGGCACACCACCGTGGGCAAATGGCGGGCGCGATCGGTCGTGGGCGCCCGACGCCGTCGGTGACTACGCCAGCTTCGTCCGCGCGGCGGCGCGACGCTATCCGTCCATTCGCCATTGGATGGTCTGGGGAGAGACCGATTCGCGGCTGACGTTCCAGCCGCTGCCGGACAACAGCCCGACCGGCCCCCGCCGATACGCAAGGCTCCTCGATGCCGCCTACGGTCAGCTCAAAGCGCAGAACCGGCGCAACGTCGTCATCGGCGCGATGACCCACAACCTCGGGCAGGTGCGCAACAGCGACGAGCTGCGCTGGCTGCGGCTGCCCAACGGCCGGCTGCCGCGGATGGACTGGTGGGGGCACAACACGTTCAGCCCGCACTTCCCGGACCTGCGCCGCGGGCCGCTGGCCCCGGGCCGCTTTGACTTCAACGGCCTGGACACGTTCGCCAAGCAGATCCGGACGCTCTACCGCCGCGCCGGCCGGTCAGCGCCGCGGATCTGGATCTCGGAGTTCACGATCTCCTCGGATCGCGCCAACTCGGCCTTTGCGTTCTATGTGTCGCGCGCCGAGCAGGCCCGATGGATCACCGCGGCCTACCGTCAGGTCGACGCGCATCCGGAGTGGTTCGCTGGCCTGGGGTGGTTCGGCCTGCTCGATGGTCCGGCAAGCGACCCACGCAGCGTGACGACGGGCTTGATGACGTCCGACGGAGCACGCAAGCCGGCGTTCTCTGCCTACGCCCGCGCCCGCTAGCAGCGTCTTCGGTGTTGCAGACTCGCCATGATGCCCCGATGCGACTGGCCGTGTGCTGCGTCACGTGCGACCCGATCGAGCAGGTGCGCGCAGCACTCGACCCGCTGCGCCCGTTGGCCGACGAGATCGTCATCGGCTACGACGATCGCGTCGACGCCGAGCTCCGCGACGCCTACGCCACGTTGGCCGATCGCGTCTTCCCCGTGTCGTTTCAGTTCGTGGAATATCACCTGGCGGACTTGCATGCCGCCTGTCGTAGCGAGTGGATCCTGCGCATCGACACCGACGAGGTGCCGTCCGATCGTCTCGTCGCCCGGCTCGCCGGGCTCGTGCCGGAGCCCGGCGTCTGCCAGTACGCGATCCCGAGGAGGTGGATCGACCCGGACGCGCGTGGCTGGCTGGACGAGGCGCCGTGGTATCCCGACTACCAGACGCGCCTCGTGCGCGCCGATGAGCAGCTGGATTTCTCGGGCGAGTTGCACTCAGGTCCCACGCTGGTGGAGCCCGTCGTCTATCTCGAAGAGCCGCTCTATCACCTCGATTGCGTGGTGTCTGACCGTGCCAAGCGCCAAGAGAAGGCGCTGCTCTACGACGTCCAGCGCGTCGGCCTGGTGACCGAGATCGGCCTCCCGTCAGTCGCGTACTACGACCCCGAGAGCTATGCGCAGCAGGCACCGGCAAGGCTGCCGGAGGACGACCACGCTGCCGTCGCCGCGGCCCTGCGGATGCTCGGACGGAGCGACAGCACGCTGTTGGCAGCAGGGTCCGAGGACTCGCCCGCTCGGACGCTGGCCGGCGGCGAGGCCCAGATCGAGATCCTCGAGCGCGACCTGCGGCTGTACACCGACCGTCAGCGACATCTTTCGATCAAGGTTACGAATCGATCAGCAGACGTCTGGCCCGCGGCGTGCCCAGATGATCCTCATCCCATCTCGTTGACCTACCGGCTCCGAGGGCCGGATGGCGTTGAGCACGAAGGGATGCGCACCCCGCTGCGCCAGGACCTGGCTCCTGGCGCGTCGGTCGTTCTGCGTGCGGGCATCACGCCCGTGCCGGTGGGCGGGAGCGTCGAGCTGGAGCTCGACATGGTCCATGAGCATGTCCGCTGGCTCGGTGCCGGATGCGTCGTCCGCACGCATGCCGGGCCGGGTTATGCCCCGATGTCGGCGCGGGAGGTGCGGCCCAAGGCCGCCGGCCTGAATCGGATCAGAGCGCTGCGCGGTCGCGGCCTGCAGATCCCGCGGATCATCCACAGCATCTGGATCGGCGATGACCCGCTCGCCGATGAGCACGCGCGGCTCGGCGAGACGTGGCGTGAGTTGCACCCGGAGTGGGAGTACAAGCTGTGGACCGAGCAGGATGTGCCGGCCGTGCCGGCGGCCGAACACGCCCGCAACCTCGCGGAGCGCGCAGACGTCCTGCGCTACGAGATCCTGCGGCGCCATGGCGGCGTCTATGTCGATGTCGACGTCGAGTGCCTCCGGCCGCTCGATGATCTGCTCACCGGTGTCGAGGTCTTCGCGGCATACGAGGTCCCGGGCCGGCTCTGCAACGCGGTGATGGGCGGTGTTGCTCACCATCCGGCGTTGAACCGTCTCTGTCACCTCGTGGCACAAACGGTGGGCCGCGGGCACTACCCCGAGGCGACGGCGACCGTGTTGCTCACGCGCGCTTTTGAGCCGCTGGATGACGTCACGCTCTTCTCGGCCGAGCGCTTCTATCCCTATCTCTGGGACCAGACCCCTGCCGACGCCGTGGTCACCGAGGCGACGTACGCCATGCACCACTGGGCCAAGAGCTGGCTGGCGCCTAGCGCGGGCTCCGTCGGTTAGAGCGAAGCGATGCCCAGCCAAGTTGGGCCCGTCGACATCAGAATTTTGCCATGGCATAATTCTGATTTGTGTCTGATCTAACACGTCGCCGGCTCTTAGCCGGAACGGTCCCTCTCGTGGGCGCGGGGGCCGTGGCGGCGCGCAGCGCAGTCGCCGCACCGCATGTTCATGGACATGCCGAGGCACCGGTCACGGCTCATGCGGGTCACGAGATGGCCGGAGGTCACGCGAGCTTTCGCGACGGTCGGACGGTCGACCACCGCGCCAACGGCTTCGATCCTCACGCCGTCCTGCGGGACTTCGATGAGGGCAAGACGAGCCGGCTGCCGTCTGGGCGGACGCTGCGCGAGTGGGAGCTCTACGCGGTCGACAAGGAGATCGAGATCGCGCCGGACGTGACGTTCGCGGCGTGGACCTACAACGGGCGCATCCCCGGGCCGACGCTGCGGGCCAAGGAAGGGGAGCGGCTGCGCATCACGTTCGTCAACGGCTCAGCGCATCCCCACACCATTCACTTTCACGGCATCCATCCGGCCGAGATGGACGGGGTGCCGGGCCTGGGCGCGGGGGAGATCGCTCCCGGCGGCCGCGCCGTCTATGAGTTCGATGCGCTCCCGGCCGGGCTGCATCTCTACCACTGCCACGTCCGGCCACTGGCCGAGCACATCGCCAAGGGCCTGTACGGCGCGTTCATCATCGACCCTGCGGACGGTCGTGAGGACGCCGACGAGATGGTGATGGTGATGAACGGGTTTGACACCAACTTCGATCGCGCCAACGAGATCTACGCCGCCAACACGATCGGCTTTGCCTACATGGACCAGCCGATCATGGTCAAGCAGGACGAGCTGATCCGGGTCTACCTCGTCAACGTCCTCGAGTACGACCTCATCAACTCGTTTCATCTGCACGGCAACCTGTTCAACTACTTCCCGACCGGCACGGGCCGCGAGCCGTCGGAGCTGACCGACACGGTGATGCTGTGCCAGGGGCAGCGTGGCATTCTCGAATGGCGCTTTCCCTATCCAGGCAAGTACATGTTCCACGCCCACCAGTCGGAGTTCACCGAGCTTGGCTGGCAGGGGTTCTTCGAGGTCATGGGCTGATGGTGTCTCAGGGTCCATCGCCGGAGCGCCTCGCGTCGGGCGGCCGGTCTGTGTGGCTGCTCGGGCTGGTGCCGCTGGCGCTGATCGCGGTCGCGCTGGTTGCGTTCGTGGCCTTCGACGGGCCGGGCCTGGGCGAGCGGCGCGGGCCGCCGGCCGAGGAGCTCGTGGTCGAGAAGACCGTGCTGAAGCCCGGCATCATCGAGCTGACGGTTCGCAACGACGGGCCCGACGCGGTCACGATCGCCCAGGCGCAGGTCAACGACGCCTTCGCGCAGTTCTCGGGTGCCGATGAGCCGGTCGGTCGGTTGGCGACCGCCAAGGTCCGGGTCCAGCAGCCGTGGGTGGAGGGGGAGGCCTACGAGGTCGCGCTGATGTCGTCGACCGGGGCGACGATCGTGCACGCGATCGATGCCGCGGTCGAGACGCCGGATGGTGACTTGTCGTTCTTCGGCTTGATGGCGTTGTTGGGGCTCTACGTCGGGGTGATCCCGATCGCGCTCGGGATGCTCTGGCTGCCGTGGATCCGGCGCATCCCGCCTACGGGGCTGCGCGTCGTGATGGCGCTGACCATCGGGCTGCTCGCGTTTCTGGCCATCGACGCGACGCTCGAAGGGTTCGAGCTTGCCGGCAAGGGGTCGCAGGCGTTCGGTGGCTCGGCGCTCGTGCTCATCGGCGCGGCGGTCGCGTTCTTGTCGCTCACCGGTGTGTCGAACTGGCTGGCGGCGCGCCGCCGCGCGGCGCAGGCGGCGGGTGCGAACGGCAGCACGTTGGCGCTGCTCGTCGCGACCGGCATCGGCCTGCACAACCTCGGCGAGGGCGTTGCGATCGGCTCGGCCTACTCGGTCGGGGCGCTCGCGCTGGGGGCGTTCCTGGTTGTTGGGTTCGCCATCCACAACACCACCGAGGGCTTGGCGATCGTCGCGCCGATTGCCCACGAGCGCCCGTCGCTCGGTCGACTGGCGGTGCTCGGCTTGCTGGCCGGCGCCCCGGCAATCTTGGGCGCGTGGATCGGTGCGGCCGCGCTGAACTCCAGCATCGCGGCCTTCCTGTTCGGCTTCGGGGCCGGGGCCATCGTCCAAGTTATTGTGCAACTCGCGCCGTCACTGCGTGACGAGGACGGTCGACTGCTGCACCCGGGCGCGGTAGGTGGTTTGCTTGCCGGGATGGCGCTGATGTTCGCAACCGGGCTGCTGGTCAGCATCTGATGATGTCGTCCGCGGGCGCCCGGGCGCGGGTGGTTCGTGGCGCGTTCGTGGTCCGGGTCAGAAGCGCGTGTCCGGGTCGAGTTGACGTGGGTAGTGCCGGTCAACTCGACCAGCACTATTAATGGAGCCATGAGCGACCCGTTCTCCCTTCGCCGCTTCATCGACGCTCAGGATGCCGGCGGCACGTACGACACGGCCTTGACCGAGCTGCGCGCCGGACGCAAAGTCAGCCACTGGATGTGGTTCGTCTTCCCCCAGGTCGCCGGGCTTGGTTGCAGCACGACGGCGAAGATGTACGCCGTCACGTCGCTCGCCGAAGCCCGCGCATACGTCAACGACCCAATCCTCGGACCACGCCTCTTAGAGGCGACACGCATCGTGAGCGAGCTCCCTGGCTTCACCGCCCAGGACATCTTCGGCGCGACCGACGCTACAAAGCTCCGCTCATCGATGACGCTCTTCGCCCGTGCCGCGCTCGACGAGCCGCTCTTCCAGCGCGTCCTGGACCGCTACTTCGACGGGATGCCCGACGATGAGACCGACCGGCTGCTGGCCGGCTAAGCCGATCGCTCAAGCACTGAGCAGCCCGTGCTGGCGAAGCACCGGCAGCACACCCTCGGTCGATTCACTCAAGAGTCGCTCGCAACCGGCCGTCAACCTGGAAGTGGACGTGCCGATGTTCGAAGACCTGGTGGGCTGCGAGGTGAGCGGCGTCTCGTTCGTCCGCGATCACGTCGAGATGCTCTTCGACGGCCCGGTCCTCCGGAGCCTCGCTTCACCGATGGTTCGCGAGGGCGATCAGGTCGCAAGGTTCCCGGAGCCGGGGTCCCGCGATGCTCTGTGCCGCCTGATCGGCCGGACGGTCGAGCTGGCCGAGGATCGGCACGATGCGCTTGCCCTGTTTGTCGAGTACAAGCTCATGCTCGTGGGACCGTCTCCCGACGTCCCGAACGCGGACATGCCGTCATGAGCGCTGTCGTTGACCATTACCTCTCGCTCGCACCACGACCAGCTGCCCCCACGACCACCTCTGGCGCTACCACCTCCGGATGACGTCGACCTCCGGCCAGGTCCTCGACACCGACGGATCGGTGCCCTGCCGCAGCTGATCGGACGTGCCCTGGCCGCGCGATGCCGTAGAACTTCATGGCATGGCGAGTTCCGAGGCAACGATGGTCGAAGCCGGTGGGCGCGAGGTGCGTGTGTCCAGCGCCGACCGCATCATCTTCCCCGCGACCGAGCACACGCCCGTCGTCACCAAGCTCGACGTCGTCAAGTACTACCTCTCGGTCGGCGACGGGATCATGCGCGCGCTGCGTCACCGGCCGGTGACGTTGGAGCGCTGGCCCAAGGGCGTCCATCCCGACACGGTCGTCGCCACGCGCGAGAACACCAAGGGCGCCGACGCGTTCTTCCAAAAGCGCATCCCGCGCGGCGCGCCGGACTACGTCGAGACCGTGCGGATCGAGTTCCCGTCGGGCCGCCACGCCGACGAGGTCTGCCCGACTGAGATCGCGGTCGTCGCCTGGGCCGCGCAGATGGGCACGATCACGTTTCACCCGTGGCCGGTGCGCCGCGAGGACGTCGACCATCCCGACGAGCTGCGCCTCGACCTCGACCCGCAGCCGGGCACCGACTTCGAGGACGCGGTGCGCGTCGCTGCCGAGGCGCGCACGCTGCTGGCCGATCTCGGCTACACCGGCTTCCCCAAGACGTCCGGCGGTCGGGGCATCCACATCTACGTCCGCATCGAGCCGCGCTGGACGTTCACCGACGTGCGCCACGCGGCGATCGCCTTCGGTCGCGAGCTCGAGCGGCGCTTGCCCGGCGAGGTCACGACCAAATGGTGGAAGGAAGAGCGCGGTGAGCGCATCTTCGTCGACTACAACCAGAACGCGCGCGACCGCACGATCGCCTCGGCCTACAGCGTGCGGCCCAAGCCGGGCGCGCCGGTCTCGGCGCCGGTGACGTGGGACGAGCTGGCGGGCGGGATCGTGCCCGAGGACTTCACGGTCGCGACGATGCCGGCGCGCTTCGCCGAGGTCGGCGACCTCCACGCGGCGATCGACGATACGGCCCACTCGCTGCAGCCGCTCCTCGACATGTATGACAAGGACGAGGCGGGCGACATGCCCTACCCGCCCGACTACCCCAAGATGCCCGGCGAGCCCAAGCGCGTGCAGCCCTCGCGCGACACCGACCGCAAGCGCGACTAGCCGCTCGCCGGCTCAGTCCGGCGCTTGGGGCAGCTTCTTGGTCCCGCGCCGCGGCGCCGGGGCCGACGGCGGCGGGACGACCGGCCCGATGTCGCCGTCGGGCGCCTCGTCGAGGTCGACGATCACCGGCGCGTGGTCGCTGGGGCCCTTGCCCTTGCGGGCCTTGCGGTCGATCCACGCCGCCTGGACGCGGTCGGCGACCGCCGAGCCAGCGAGGACGAGGTCGATCCGCATCCCGAGGTCCTGGTGAAACATGCCGGCCCGGTAGTCCCAGTAGCTGAACACGCGCTTGTCGGGCCAGCGGTCGCGGACGACATCGTGCAGGCCGGCGGCCTGCAGCTCGGCCAGCGCGGCACGCTCGGGCGGCGTGACGTGCGTCTGGCCGACGTAGGCCTCGGGGTCGAAGACGTCGTCGTCGGTCGGTGCGATGTTGATGTCACCCATCACAACTGTCGTCGCCGGGTCGCCGGCGGCCACCACGTCGCGCAGCCACGCGAGCCAAGCCAACTTGTAGTGGTAGTGCTCGGAGTCCGGCGTGCGCCCGTTGGGGACGTAGACCGACACCACGCGGATGCTGTCGCACGTGGCCGACACGGCCCGCGCCTCCGGATGCGGAAAGCCGGGCGCGCCGTTGCCGAGGCCCGAGACGACATCGTCGAGCCCCACCCGCGAGAGGATCGCCACGCCGTTCCACGCGGCCTCGCCGTGCAGGGCGACCTCATAGCCGCGCTCGGCGAGCTCGGCGCCCAGCAGCGCGGTGAACGCCTCGTCGGCAAGCTTGGTCTCCTGGAGGGCGACGACGTCGGGCCGGCGCTCGTCGAGCCACCCCAGCAAGCGCGGGACGCGCTGCTTGGCGGAGTTCACGTTCCAGGTCGCGATGCGCACGGGGCCTACGGTAGTTGCCTGAAGCGAGCGAGATCCCGGCGGTGGTTATCGGGCTCCAGCGCCGGCCGCGCCCATCGCCGCCGCCACTGTGGCGAGGTTCTGGCGCCAGCGGTCTTCGGGCGTGGGCGGCAGGACGTCGTCCCAGATCATCGCGAACCCGCTAGCGGTCTGCCGCAGGCCGGTGGGGCGGCCCATGAACCACCAGTGCAGGTGGGCGGCGCCCTCTCCGTAGCGCAGGATGTGGACACGCTCGATGCCCTCGATGGCAAGCACAGCACGTTCAACGCGCGCGAGCATGATCCCCATCTCGGCCAGCATCTCGTCCGAGAGGTCGCGCGGCCCGTCCACGTGCTCGCGTGGCTCGAGGATCCCGACGAACGGCAGACCGCTGGGCGGGAACGTCTGCAGCCGCCAGCGCTCATCGGTCCAGATGTATTCAGCGTCAGCCTTGCCGCACGCTTCGCAGGGTCGGGCCCCTTCGCCGTCCCGGTCGGGCTCAGACTCTGGAGGGCGAAGCGTCTTGGGTTGCACACCGCCCGCAAACGGCCACGAGTCCCATTCTTGGACCGGCGGCGTCCGTAGCGCTCCGGTCCCACCTGCGCGCCGATCGTGCGCGTGCTCTGGCATGGACCGCAGCCTACCCCTGGGAACGCTGGGGCCGGCGGTCAGCGGACGATCGTGAACCGCAACGATTTGGCTGTGGAGCGCTTGCCGTCGGCCAGCGCGGTCACCAGCACGCGGTAGCGCCCCGGCTGCAGCCCACGCCGCTGGGGCGGCTCGCGGACCGCACGACAGGGCCGGTGCCGGGAACGATCTCGGTCCAGATCGCCGTCGCGTTTCCCTGCGCGTCGATGGCGATTTCCTGGCCACCGTCGAACACCCCACCGTCCGACAGCGCGACCGGGTTGCTCCAGGCGCCGCCGGTCGGTCGGCTCGAGGCCCGGACGACGTACTTTGCCGCGTCCTGGCTGTAGGCAGACCAGACCGCGACCGCGTTGCCATGCGGATCAACTGCCACGTGCGGTGAGCGCACATCGCTGTCGCCAGCGCCCGACACCGGGCCGAGGGTGCTCCACTGGCCGCCGAACGGCCGGAACATCGACCGGAACGTCGCGTCTCCGCCGGCATCTGCGCCGACCCCGACGGCGATCGCGTTGCCATCGTTGTCGAACCCCAGATCGCTCACCGACAGGGGGACGGTGACCGGTGCCAGCCACCCGGCCGCTGCCGCGTTGCTGACCGCGATCGCCAGCAGGCCGGCGACCAGCGCCACCAACACCACGCCACCACGACGGACCCCGCGCATGTTCATCACGTTGGCGGTTCTACCAGCTGGCACGTTCTCCAGGGCCGGCCTACCGCAGCACGAACGGCCGCGCGTCGTTCCACGGGTTGACGCGCAGCGGCGGTGTGAGGCCCGTGTGCCCGTCATGCAGCAGTGACGCGAGCGCGTCGACGCGGCCGACCGACGCGGGCCAGTCCACGCGCCGTGCGCGGTTGTGAGGGTGGAGTAAGTCGGCACGGCGCACCCGCAGGAACGTCGCCAGCCAGCGGCGCTCAGAGACCGCGCGACCGGGCAGCGCGTGCAGGCGCCGCCGGGTCCGGTCGATGAGCGACGGCAGCCCGTCGGGGTCCTTCTCGATCCCGTGCTCGATCGCCGTGTCGTAGAAGATCGCGATCGCCAGCGGCGTCCTCAGCCTGGCGGCCGTGGCCAGCACCGTCGCGGGTGTGTAGTACAGGAGGTTGACCATCTGGTCCTGCACGGCGCGGAACGCCTGGTCGTCGGCGGCCTGCCGCCAATCGGCGACAAAGCCTTGCCCGAGCCCGCTCGTGCTTGCGCTCCGGGCCGCGGCGCGGGCGCGCAAAACCGGCAGGTACTGCGCCAGCGGCGTCTGCGGATCGGCCTCGGCGTAGGCCTGGACCGTCAGCAGCATGTCGCCGGTCGCCGAGCAGAACCCGGCCCGGCCCGCGGTCAGGCCGCAGCCGTCGTGGAGGTTCTCGATGTACCCGTACTGCAAGTGCGTCGTGCTGTTCTCGAACACGCTGACCAACTCGTCGGCGACCCGGCGCTGGGTCGCCGTCAACGGATCCGCGGACGCCGCGCCGCACAGCACGCACGCCGCGACCATCGCCGCCGTCAACCATCGAATCGATCGGACCATCCTCCGTAGTATCAGCGCAACGGCGGCCCAAGGGCTGGCTTGCCGACGGCGGGCAGCGGCGGGGGAGTTCCTGCCTATGGGCAATTCTGCGTACTGGAGGATCGGTAGGGTTCCCCACGATGAAGGCACGGACGCTGCTGGCGCTGACGATCTCGATGGCCTTGGTCGTGCTCGCGCCCGCCGTGGCGTCGGCCCAGCTCACCACCGGGCCGTTTCCGTGCAACGCTGGCTGCGTGGGCAGCTACTCGGGCAAGATCGTCACCCACGAGGAGCGGGCGACCTACAGCTACGGCACCCAGACCACCGAGACGACGTGGACCTGGTCGGAGAGCCTCATCGACCTCGGCGGCGGTCAGGGCGCCTGGTTGCTGAACAGCTCGAGCGCGAGCGGCACCGTCACGTACTCCGGGGCTTCGTCAGAGAACTGCACGTTCTCCAGCCAGCTCGCGCCCGACGCCGCCCAGTCCTGGCAGATCGCCATCCCCGGCGGCGCGCAGGCCGTCGATTACCCCGGGGTTTCCGGGCCGACCCGTGACGGGACGATCGAGGTCAACACCGACAACGGGACGACGACGGTTGACCTGAACCCCGGCAGCGTCCAGGGCTACCTCGTCGGCGCGAACCCGCCCTGGCAGGAGATGCAGACCAAGACGCAGGGCGCGCCGGGAAGCTGCCCGGACGTGCCGTCGACCCTGCAGGGCGTCCTCGGCTGGCCGAGCCTCTGGTCGCTGGCGACGCCCGGCGATCCCGGGCCCTGCCACGCCACGTCCTACTCCGGAGGGGAGACCGTGTTCTTCCCGAGCTCGACCTCGCCGGTGACGGTGCTCAGCAGCTGCCTCGCCCACTCCGCGACCTCGCCCAACTCGCACGCCACCCTGACCGAGTCGCTGACCTTCCAGGCCGCGCCGCCCGGCTTCGCCGGTCACCCTGGCCCGGTCGCGCCCTCCGCGCCGCAGCCGCCGATCGCCGGCCCACCGACGCCGCGCAACCTCGACAAGCGCAAGGACATCGCGGCCTCCGACCTCAAGCCCGCGGCCAAGGACGCAATCGTCCCCTGTACCGCGGTCTCGCTCGGCAGCGTCGCCGGCGCGATGCGCGGCGGAGTTCTCACCGGGCTTGCCAAGCGCGGTGACGCGAGCTCGCCGGAGTCGCTGCCCGATGCCGGCGACGCGCTGGGCTCCGCCTGGCGCGACCTCTGCGATCAGGCGATCGCCCGGATCCAGCACGACTACAACACCGCGCATGACCCGCCGGTCGACGATTGGCACACGTTCGCCCGCCTAGCGAAGGCCAAGAAGCAGCCCAAGGCCAGCTGCGCGCGCAAGCACGGCCGGGCCAAGGCGCTCTGCCAGCTGCGCGCCGACCAGACGGCGGCGCTGACCGCCGCCAAGCGGGCGGGCGCCGCCGCCGCGGCGATCGAGACGACCGTCGACCGTGAGACCGCGGCGCTGGCTGCCGGCTCCGCGACGGTGGCCGGCCAGCAGAACCAGACCGCGGCAGCACTCGGCAAGCAGTTCGATGCGGCGGTCGCGGCGCTGGGCAAGGCGCAAGCGTCGCGCGCCAAGCACCTCAAAGCCCTCGGCCTCAAGCTCGCGCCCGGCAAGGCCGCGATCAAGAAGGGACAGGCGCTGATCCTCAAGCGCCTCGCGCCCAACGGCATCACGCGCGCCGCGCTGGCGCCGCATATCGGCACCGTCCTCGGGAGCTGATGCGGCGGCGCCGGGCGGCGCTCGCTGTCCGGATGATCCGCACGCACGACTAGCGGTGACGATCGCAAAGTGGCAGGCTGACCGACCACGATGGCCGACGCCGACCACGAGCGCCTCCTGCACCGCTTCCGGCCTGCGCTGCTGTACGACTCTCAAGAGGCGTACTTCGCCGACCACCCCGCGCAGATGGTGGTCAACCCGGGCAACGTCCTGCGACGCAAGGACGGCAAGGTCGCCAGGACCGACGACGGGACGCTGACGCTGGCCACGCTGGCGCCGACTTACGCCGACGGCGCGAAGGCGAGCAAGGACGACGTCCTCTCGATTAACGGCAAGGACTACCGCAGGCAGTATGCGGCGCTGCGCGAGCACCATCCGGAGCTCAAGAACCACATCGTCGCGCGCGCCAAACGCGACAGCGAGCAGCGCCTGTGGCTGCAGTACTGGCTCTGGTACTTCTACAACAACTACCGGCTCGCCGCCAGCTATGGCCTGCACGAAGGCGACTGGGAGCTGGTCCAGCTGCGCCTCGACGCCGACGAGGATCCCGACACCGCGCAGCCCGACTACGCGGTCTACGCCCAGCACGCCAAGGCGCAACGGCGGCCGTGGGACCGCGTCCGCAAGGACCCCAACAACCCCGACGCAGCCCAGGTCTACGTCGCGCGTGGATCCCACGCCTCTTACTTCCATGCCGGCGTCTTCCCCACCGAGGTCTGGGCCGACGTCTGTGACGCCGGCCGGCCGTCGCGAGGGCCAGCTGATCGTCACCTACGACGTCCGGCTCTCGGTTGACGTGCGGACGGCCGACGGCACGGTGCTCCCGTCAGTCACCGTCTCGCGCTGCCTGGATCCCGGCGACCACGAGCCCGATCGCATCCCGACGACCAAGCTCGGGATCGTGCTCGTCGGTGCGATCGAGCGGCTCAAGAAGCGCCTGCGTCGATGAGCCCAGCACTACGAGCCCGGCGATGTAGCCGGCGCCCGTTCGGATGTCCGCCGGTAGTCTCTTCGCCGCGCGCGGAACATGGGTCAAACGACGAGGAGAAGCGTGAAGGTGCAGCGAGCGTCAATGGCGATGATCGTCGGTCTGGCCGTGAGCGTGGCCGGCTGTGGAGGCGGCTCTGACGGCGGTACGGCGACCACCAGCTCCGCCGGGGCTCCGGCGACGACCACAGCGCCCGCCCCCACCACGGCGGCACCGGGCCGGACGAGCACGACCGTGCCCAAGCCCTCCGTGCCGACGCTGCAGCCCTCGCGCAAGGCGAAGCCCGCCTCCCTCCCCGCTGGTGCGGTGGCCAAGGTCGGCGATCAGGTCATCACGCAGGCGCAGTACGACCAGCTGCGCGCTGCAAGTGCCGGCCTGCGCAACAGCCCCGCGCAGGTCGTCTCCGACCCACCGCGCTACACCAGGTGCATCGCTTCGCTGCGCGCGTTCTACGACAAGCTGCAGGCCCAGCGCAAAGCGGCCGCCGGCTCAGCGAAGGGGTCTGCGCCGGCCGTCCCGGCGATCAAGGCGCCGGGCACCGAGGGGCTGCGGACCCAGTGCCGCCAGCGCCGCGTCGGCGTGGTCACGGCGACGATGTCGCAGCTCATCCGTGGGGCGTGGACGGAGCAGCAGGCTAAGGCCGCGGGCGTGAGCGTCAGCGACGCCGAGGTCGACAAGGTCCTCGCCCAGCAGCGCAAGGCCTATCGTTCGGCGGCGCAGTACGCGCGCTTCCTCAAGAGCAGCGGCCTGACCGCTGCGGCTCTGGAGCAGCGCACGCGGCTCGGGCTGCTCGGCCAGAAGCTGACGCTCAAGCGCAAGACCACGGTCGCCAAGGTCTCCGACGCCCAGGTCGAGGCCTACTTCGCCAAGAACAAGGCCCAGTTCGGCCAGGCCGAGCGTCGCGACCTCCAGGTCATCCTCACCAAGACCCAGACCGACGCCCAGGCGGCGCGAGCCGCGATCAAGCAGGGCACCAGTTGGAAGGCCGCGGCGGCCAAGTACTCCATCGACCGGGTGACCAAGCCGATGGGCGGCACCTACCTGGCGGCGATGAAGGGCGCGCTGGACCCGGCGCTGGGGGCTGTGGCGTTCCGCACGCGCGCAGACGTGGTGGCCGGGCCGGTGCGCGGCAACCAGGGCATCTGGATCGTGCGGGTCACCAAGATCTATCCGGCCGTGAAGCCGGCGATCGGGCCTAACCGCGCCCGGATCCGCCAGCTGCTGCAGAGCCAGGCACAAGGCAAGGAGACGGCCAAGGTCAACACCGCCTTCCAGGCCAAGATGAAGGCCAAGACGTCCTGCCGCGCGGGGTATGTCGTCGCGGCGCTCTGCGCCAACGGGTAGCGGCCGGCCTCCCGCCCTGGGGCCCGGTGCGGGGCGTCTGGTGATGAGCTATTCACCACGAAGCGACCCGGAACCTGCCCGGGCGCCGGCGCTCGTCGTCTCACGCTGACGTTGCGCGGCGCTACTTCGAGGCCATCGCTGCGAGACGGCAGGTCGTGCAGCCGCTCAGAGACGCGGACGCCGCGGGCAAGTTCGTTCCGGTGATGCCGGCGTTGACCTGGGCCAGGCCGGCGGCGATGCCCGCGACCAGGCCGGTGACGGCCTGCTGCATGGTCTCGGTCGCCTTCCTATTGGCCTCGTCGCGCTGCTGCTCGATCGCCTTGGCCTGCTTGTCGAGCCTGGCGGCCTTGGCCGCGAGTTCCTTCTGCTCGTCGCGCTCGGAGCTCGTTACGCCGCCCTCGAGGTTCTGCGTGATCGCCTGCTGGGCGTCGCTCAGCTTGGCGAGCAGGTTCTTCAGGGTGGCCGCCGCCTTGGCGCGCTGATCCATGGCCGTCTGCAGTTGCTGATGCTCCAGCATGCTCAGCTCAGCGGAGCTGTCGAGCGTCACGGCCTGCACCTCGATGGCGGCTTTCGCGATATCGCTCTTGGCCATCGCGGCCGAGGCCTTGCTGTCGACGGCGAACTCCAGCTGCGCCTTGTCGGCTCCGGCCTTCGCGGTGCCGACGGCGGGCGGGAGCACGATCGTCTGGGTCTTGACCTTGCCGCCGCTCTTCTTCTCGATCGCGATCGACGCGACCGCTTCCACGATCTGCCCGGGCGCCGCGACCGGCAGCTGCGCGGCGATGCCGTACTTCATGGCCTCGAGGCGGTCCTGCACGCGCGGGTCGGGCTTGGTCTGTTGGACCTCCTTGGCGCTGAGGCCCTTGGCCGCCTGCGCCGCGCCGACCTGGCTGTTGGCCGCAGCGCTCTTCATCGCTTCCAGTGCCTGAGCTTGGGACGCCTTCAGCGCCGCCTGCGCGGCCTCGGTCGGTGGCTTCTTGGACGCGCCCGCCACGCCGGCGGCCGCCTGGGCAAGGGCCGCGTTCTGCACCGCCTTGAGGCTCGTCGGTGCGGGTGCGGGTGCCGGTGCCGACGCGGGCGGTGCCGGCGTGGAGACCACCGGCGCGACCAGCGACGCGTCGGTCACCAGGTCCGGAGCGGTCGGGCCTGTTGCCGCGGCCAGGCGACCGAGCTCGCTCGCCGACAGGGCGCGGTCGTACAGGCGAACCTCGTCGATCGCGCCCGGCCAGTCGTCGGCGTTGCCGAACAGCGCGCAGCCCTCGACCGCGTAACCATCGACGTAGAAGCTGCTCGCGCCGCCGAGCGCGTAGGTGAGCGGCGGCGGCGCTGCGACCGGCGACCCGACCAGCGTGCCGTCGACGTACAGGCGCGCGGCCCCGCCGTCGTAGGTGCCCGCCACGAGATGCCACTGGCCGTCGAACACCGCCGCGTCGACCGGTGCGGAGGTGAGCGCGGATCCTCCGGAGACGCCGGTGCGCACGTAGAACCGCAATCCTGGCATGCCCGGGTAGCCCGTGTAGATCGCGTAGGTCGACCCGCCGCAGGTCAGGCCGTCGTCGCCGCGGCCGGCGAGGTAGCGCAGGGTGCCCGGGTTGCCGCTCTGCTTGATCCAGGCGAGCAAGGTGACCTGGGCGGGCGCCAGCAGCGGCGAGGTGACTTGCAGCGGCGTCAGGTTGGTGGCCAACGTCGCGCCCGTCCCGAAGCGCGCCGGCGCTCCGAGGTGGACCGATCCGTTTGGCGCGCGGAGGTCGAGCCCGTTGCCCGAGGAGTCGGTCGTCACCTGGCTCGCGCCATCCTCATGGCTGCCGTCGAGCGACCATTGCCCGACCAGTGGTGAGGCCGCCTGCGCGCTCGCAGAGCAGCCCGCCAGGGCCCCGATCGCCAGAAGAAGAGTTGCTCGTCGCCGGATCACGAGGGCCACCCTTCCATAACGAGATGACGGACACCGCCAAAGCGGCCACAACTTCTCGGGCGGCGATCTCGCCACTAGCCTCGCTCGGCCGCCCGCGCACGGGCCGCCTGACCGACCAGGTGGTCGTGCTCGGCGACGTTCGTGGCCAGGCGGGCGGCCTCCGCGTAGGCCGTGGCGGCGGCGGAGAAGTCGCCGCCCAACTCGTGCAGGTGGCCGCGAACGGCGTGCCAACGATGACGATCGCCGAGCACTTCGTGTAGCCGATCCGTCTCGCGCAGACCGGCGGCGGCGCCGAGGACGTGGCCGACCGCGACCGCGCGGCCAAGCACCGCGGCAGGGTCCTGGCGCACCGGGTTATCGGTGAGCGCGACGAGGTCGTCGTACCAGGCAAGGATCTGCGGCCAGTCGGTCTCCTGCGCGCTGGCCGCGTCGTCGTGCAGGGCGGCGATGGCAGCCTCGATCTGGTACCGGCCGGGTTGCTGGACGGCTAGCGCCGACTGCAGGACGCGCACGCCCTCGGCGATCTCGCGCGTGTCCCACAGGCCGCGGTCCTGCCGGTCGAGCGTGACGATCCGGCCCTCGGCGTCAAAGCGCGCTGGGTGGCGGGCGTGGTTGAGGAGCATTAGCGCGAGCAGCCCGCGCGCCTCCGGCTCCTCGGTGGCGAGGGTGAGTTGGCGGGCGAGCCGGATCGCCTCGCCGGCGAGATCCATCCGTCCCGCATGGCCTGTGGTGTAGACGAGGTAGAGCACGCGCAGCACGACGGCCAGATCGCCGGGCTGGTCTAGGCGTCGTCCGTGCAACGTGCGCTTGGCGCGGCTGATCCGCTGCGCCATCGTCGCCTCCGGCACGTAGAAGGCGTCGGCGATCTCCCGGGTGGTGAGGCCGCCGACGGCGCGCAGGGTTAGCGCCACCTGGGTGGCGGGCGCGAGGTCGGGGTTACAGCAGCAGAACAACAGGAAGAGGGTGTCGTCGCCGGCGTCGGCGATCTCGGGCGCCGGCGGCTGCGCGCCGACCACGTCCTCGCGCCGACGCCGCGACGCCTCGCTGCGCCGCGCATCGACGAGCCGCCGTGTGGCGACCGTCGTCAGCCACGCGTGCGGGTCGTCCGGGGCGTGTTCGGGCCATACGCGCAGCGCCTCGATCAACGCCTCCTGCAGCGCGTCCTCGGCCGCGTCGAAGTTCTCGCCTCGCCGGACCAGGCCCGCGAGGGCCCGGGGGACGAGAGCGCGCAGCGCGCTCTCGTCCAGCGGTGGCGTCGGCACGTCGGTCACGCCGAGTCAGTCGTCCGAAGATCCCTTGGACATGATCTCCCGGACGTCGATCCACTCGTGCAGCGGCCCTCCGCCCGGGCCGGGCTCAGACGAGATGTAGGCCGCGATCTCGACCGCGCGCTCGTAGGACTCGACGTCGACCATGTACCAACCCGCCACGAGGTCGTTGGTCTCGGGCAGCGGGCCGTCGGTGGTGACCGGTGCGGCGTCCGGTCCGCCGTAGCGCACCCACGTCTGCGCCTGCGTCAGCGCCTGCGTGCCGATGAGCTCGCCGCTCTCCTCGAGCATCGCTCCGACCTGCCGCAGGAAGGCGAAGTGCGCCTCCACGTCCTCGGGCGCCCACTGATCCATCGTGGGGAAGGGATGGTGCGGCTCCGGGCCGCCGCGGTAGTGCTTGAGCAGCAGGTACTTGGGCATGGTGGTCTCCTGATGTCGTGAGCCGCGTGTGTCGTGGCTTTACCTGGTGAGCGGAGCCAGGCCGAGGTTCTCGACATGGAAGCACTCCTCGGGAGCGGACCCGCCCTATGCGGCGTCGCCGCGCCGGTTGAGGACGAGCAGCCCGACGAGGCGCGAGACGACCATCGCCACATAGGCCAGTCCGGCGAGCTGCTCGAGCATCACGACGCTGCGGGCGAAGTCCTTGACGGGCACGACATCGCTGAGGCCGGTGCTCGACAGGGTGGTGAAGCTCAAGAACAACAACTCCATCCAGCTACGGTCGCCGCTCGGGTTGACGGCGGCGATGAAGCTGCCGGGCTCGATCGCCTGGACGACGGTGAAGAGGTAGGCGAAGGCCCAGGCGACGAGCGTGAAGGTCGCGCCGACGGCGTAGAGCTCATCACGGGTGATGATGTGGTCGGCCAACATATAGGCGATGAGCGCGCCCGCGGCGTAGAAGTACAAGACGGACTCGAATGCCGACGAGTACGGCAACAGGTCCGAGCTGCCGGTGATCGCCTGGATCAGCAGCAGCACGGTGGCCGGCGTGCCGAGCGCGACGCCGATCCACGTCAGCCCCGGCGTGCCGCGGACCGCAAGCACGACGAGGCCGAGGATCGCGATGCCGAACACGCTGAACAGCGCGCGGCCGACGCCCTCGGTGTCCATGAACGGGTAGAGCAGGACGCCCGCGAGCTGGGCGACCAGCAGGACGGCAGACGGTTCCCGGCGGGCGAGGCGCAGCACGGGCGGGACGCTACCGAGCCGAGCGGTGAATCACGTATGCGACTACGTGCGCGTGGCGCTGACGATCCAGGCCGATGCCGGCGCGACGATCTCGCCGGACGCGGTCTGGTATTCGCCGGCGAGCGCGAGAAGGTCGTTCTCGATCAGCGGGCGCACGCGGTCGGCGTCGTCGCCGGCCAGCCGGACGGTCTCGGCGGCGGGCCCCAGGGCGAGCGCGACGTCGACGGCCTCTCGCGGGTCCTCGCCGACGAACATGTCGATGTCGACCCGCCGGAACGTCATCTGCTCGAAGCCGGCCGCCTTGAGGATGTCGCCGGTCGTGTCGGCGTTGGCCATGGAGAACGGGCCTGGGCCACACGTCAGCGCCTCGGACTCCTCGGCGTTGGGCTTGGGCACGTGGCGGTCGACGATCTCCTCGGAGCGGTACATCCACTCGTTGTCGAGCTTGCGCCGCCAGACGACCATGTTCAGCGTGGCGCCCGGGCGCAGCGCCTGGCGGACGTTGCGCATCGCCGCCACAGGGTTGGCGAAGAACATCGTCCCCATGCGCGCGAAGGCATAGTCGTACGGACCGCCCAGCGACTCGATCTGCACGTCGGCGACGCGGAACTCGACGTTCTCGACGCCGGCTGCCGTCGCTTCCTCCTGGGCTGCCGCGATGAAGCGCTCGGCGGCGTCGACCCCGACGACGTGGCTGGTCGGCCCCGCGACCGTGGCGAGCTGCTGGGCGGTGTCGCCAAAGCCGCAGCCGACGTCGAGGATCCGGTCGCCGGCCTGCGGGGGCGTGCTGGCGATCGCGACGTCGCCGAAGCGCTTCAGCGCCACGACGAAGATGTGGCGGTACTCGCTGAATCGGTCAAACAGGACCGTGTTCCAGGCGGCCGTCGCCTCGTTGTTGTCGACGTAGACCTTGTCAGCCATGGCACCGAATATACGCCGACCCGTGAGCTGTTCCTAGTGGCATCGCTAGCGGTATTCCGGATTGGGATGGTCAAAGCGGGCGCCGGCGTCCCAGGCGGTGCGCTGGTTGCCTTCGGCGGGGATGCCGCCGGCGTCCTTGAGCATGCGCGCCATGTGCATCAGGTTCCACGTCATGAACGTGGTGTTGCGCTGGGTGAACTCGTTCTCGGGACCGCCGCTGCCCGGGTCGGCGTAGGACGGTCCGGGCCCGGCCTCGCCGATCCAGCCGCAGTCGGCTTGGGGCGGGATCACGTAGCCGAGATGCTGCAAGGAGTACAACACGTTCATGGCGACGTGCTTGATGCCGTCCTCGTTGCCCGTGACCATCACGCCGCCGACGCGGCCGTAGTAGATCCACTGGCCTCGGTCGTTGAGCTGGCCGGAGTAGCCGTAGAGGCGCTCGATGACGCGGGTGCAGATGCTGGACTTCTCGCCCAGCCAAATCGGGGTGCCCAGCACGAGGATGTCGGCGTCGAAGACACGTTGCTGGAGCGCCGGCCAGCCGTCGGTGGCGTAGCCGTGCTCGGTCATGTCGGGCTGGACGCCGGGCGGGACGTCGAGGTCGACGACGCGCACCGTCTCGACCTGTACGCCTTGGGCTCGCATGATGGCGATGGCGTTGTCCATCAGCGCCTGCGTGTTGGACGGCTCGCTGCCGGCCTTGAGCGTGCAGTTCAGAAAGAGGGCGCGGAGATCGGAGAAGTCGGGCATGGTGAGAACAGTCCATCGGGGCGGGGGGACGTTACGTCGCGCCGCAGGGGCGATCCGATCGAACTAGACCAAAGCGTGGTCGGGCGGAGCGCGAGCACTGTCAAGCTGGCCCGGTGTTGAGCCCCCGCTGCCGTGTTCCCCGCTGGCTGGTCGGTGCCGTCCTCGCCTGGGCGGTGCTGCCGTCCGTCGCCCGCGCCGATGATGGCCACGCGTACCAGTTCGCCCCCTTTGCGAGTCACTCGACGACTCGCGGCGCGCAGTTCGAGTCGGCCAACGTGAAGGTCACCTACGCGGAAGGCCAAACCGTTCAGCTCGCCGGTGACCCGACCGGGACGGCCAGCAGCTGCCCGCCCGAGGACGAGTACTGCGGCAACGTCTGGGTCGACGACGCCATGGACATGACCATCGTCCATGCCGACGGAACGCAGGAGAAGTGGTCCAACGAGTGGACGTTCGAGTGCTACGGGCTCTATCCCAGCGCTCCGGTGGATCTCAGCGGGCTGTTCGCGCCTGGGGTCAACCAGGTCCACATGACGATGCGCGACGAGTGCGGCGGCAACGCGGGCCACAGCGCCTTGTTCTTCATCGGCGACGCCGGCTTCGGCCCGCCCGATCCGCCGCCGGCCCCCGATCCCGACCCGGCGCCCAGCTCGCCATCGGCGCCCGGCGAAGTGGTGGCGGGTACGGGTGGCTCCGTGTCCACGCCGGCGCCGTCCGCCGCACCCGCCCCAGCCGGCATCCCGCTACGCGACGCCGTCGCGCGCGTGTACTTCGCGCCGCACGCGAAGGGTGAGGTGACCCGCGCGTTCCGCGGGCCGACGCTCCCATCGCGGCCGGGCATCGTCCTCGTTCGCTTCTTCATCCCTGGGAAGCAGGCCGCCGGCGGCCTGCTTGAGGGCGACAATCACGACTTCTCGACAAGCCCGTTCGCACCCCATCGCGCAGCGCTCGCGTGGAACACGGCGACGGGGGACGTCACGGTTCGCATCACCAAGTCCTGCCGCCGGGGGACGGAGGGCATCATCGACGCGCGGCGCGCGTTCACCCGCCTGCTCGGCGGCGTCACGCAGAAGTCGTGGCTGCAGAAGCTCGCCAAGCTGCTCAGCGCGCCCGACTGCAACGCGGCGCTCCCGCTCAAGGATGTCGGCAAGGACTACGTCTTCGACCACGCCGACGAGCGGCGCTCGACCAACCTTGTCCACGTCGACAGCAGCATCGCCGACCGCCTCGTCGGCAAGCTGCCGGTCCGCCTCGGGATCCTCAACAGCTACACCAACGCGATGCCGGCGCCGCTCGGCGCGTGGAGCGTGGACGAGGACCTGGTGATCGAGCCTTCGGCGACGACCACCAGCGGCTTCGCGATGACGCTCGTCGGCAACGGCTACCCAGCTGTGGAGGCTGCGTTCTACCCGGACTCCGGGTCCCCGCAGGTCGCCACGATCGCTCGACGCATGATCCAGGCACCGCACCCGTCGGCGATCAGCGGCATCAGCGGCTACGTCGGGGGCTACACGGGCTCGGTCGTCGGCACGGCCGCAGACGGCCTCGCCGGCACGAGGTTCGTCGGCAAGCCGGTGGGCGGCTACGTCGGCGAGAAGCTCGGCAAGGTCGTCGGAGGTCTCGTCCCGGCCGCCGCCGACGGCGGCGGCGGCGACGCCGCGCTGAACCGGCTCAGCTGGGCGTTCTGCACGACCGACACGCCCGGCCGCTCGATGGGTTGCGCCGGGTTGCTGAAGGGCGACCACGCCGCGTGGACAACGCGGTGGACGCCGTGAGGATCCAGTAGGCCGCGCCTACCGGACCCTGACGCGACGCGTGGCCTGGTCGCTTGTGACGCCGGTGCTCCCGGCGAAGCGGGTGCCGGCGGAGATGGTTGCCCTGGGGCCGTGGTCGACCCCGGAGAGCAGGATCCGCAGATGCCAGCGACCGTTGAGGATCCGTGCTCGCCGGGTCACCGACTTCGCTCGCCCGTGCACGCGAGCGCCGATCTTGATGCTGACGGTGCCACGGGCTTGCTTGGCGATCGTGCCCTCGACCGTCACCGTCAGCTTGGTGCAGACCCGTCGGTGCGCGCATCGCGTCCGGACGGGCTTTGCGCGCAGCTGCTTGATCAGGAGGTGTGCGTGGACCAACGGTTGCGAAGGAACCGGCGGGCCCGGCACGGTTGACGGACCCGGAGCGGCCGGCGGCGTCTTCTCGAACCGCGCTGTCGGCGTCGCATCGGCTCCGACTGTGACCTGGCACGCACCCGTACCTGAGCAGCCCTCCGACCAACCGGTGAATTCCGAGCCGGTGGCCGGCTGCGCGGTGAGCGTCACTACGGTGCCTTCGTCGTAGGAGGCTTCGCAGATGCCGACCGGCGTGCCGCAGGCGGTGATCCCGGCCGGGCTGGAATCGACGTGCCCGGAGCCGCCTCCTGTGGTGGTGACCTTCAACGCAGAGATCTTGGCCGCCAGCGCGATCGTGAGCGGTGACGAGGCCTGCGTGTCATGGCTGTCGGTCACGGTGATGGTGGGCGTGTAGGTGGCAGCCGGCTGCGGACAGGGTGCCTGCACGCACACCGCGGTCATCGGCGTGCCGGAGATCCGCCCGTTCGTCTGGTCGATCGAGAGGCCCGGCGGCAGGCCGGTCGCCGACCATTGATATGGCGGGACTCCACCGGCGGCCTGGACGACCTCGGCCTCGTAGGGAACCTCCGCGGCGCCTGTTGGTAGCGGGCCGCTGGTCAGCACGAGCGGCGGCGTGTCGGAGTCGGGCGTGAACGTCGTGACGTCGCCGGTCGTCGTGACCGCCGCGCAGAGCGATGCCGACGGGCACGACACGCTGGTCACCCCGCCGCCCCCGCTGGAGCGCGCGGTCCAGTCAGCGCCCGCGTTCGTCGAGCCGAAGATCCCGCCGTGGCTGTCGGCGACAGCGCAGGTCGTGCCCGCGCAGTCGACCGCGACGAGTCCGTCCGCGCCGTCGACGGCCTGCCGGGAGACCGTCGCCGTGCCATTGGGGGCGATCGTTAGGTCGAGGACGTCGCCGCTGCCGTCGACGGCCAGGCACGACGTCGTCGAGCGGCAGCTGATGCCGCGCAGCGTGGTCGTGCCGTCGACGTTGGTCGAGGTCCATGGGGATTCGTCGGTGATCTCTTCCGTGGCGACGTAGACGTAGCCCTGGCTGCCGGCCTCCACGCAGAACGACGAGGACCGGCAGGAGACGTCCTGCAGATCACCGCCTACGCCGGTGACGCCCGTCTGCGCCCAGCTGAAAGCAGCGGACGGATTGGAGGTGAAGCGGATGTTGCCGCCTCCCTGCGCGCTCGCGCAGAACGAGGTCGATGCGCAGGAGATGGCTCTGACGCCGAAGCCCGGGCTCAAGGACGTCAGGAAGGTGCCCCCGAGCGAGGTCGCACGGTAGATCCTGCCGCCGCCGTTGACGGTGTCGGCGGCCAGCAGACAGAGGGTGATCGCGGGGCACTCGATCGCCCAGCTCGGGCTCGTCCCCGGCCCGCTCCACGAGCTCCACGTCGCCGCCGCAGTCGCGCTGGCGTTCGTCGCGTAGCGGGCGTTGCCTTGGCTGTCGGCAGCGACGCACGTCGTCGTCCCGGGCACGCAGGAGACGCCGTTCAAGCTATGACCGGCGTCGATGGTCTGCGTGTGCGTCTGGTCGTAGCCGATCGAGCCGGCGGCGGCCGGTCCGGCACCGCTGAGCAGCGACGCTGCCGCGGCGACCACCAAGCACGCGATGACACGCCCGGCCATTCGGTTGACCCTCTCAGCGACGTCCACGCCGTACCGTCCCGTTCCGATGACTAAGGTCCGCGCATGGATCCTAAAGGTCGGTTCGTCGTTCTGTCTGCGGTCGTGGCGCTCACGCTCGTCGCCGCTCCCCCGGCGCTGGCGACGCGGATCTTCGCGCTGACCGGCGAGGCGACGCCGCGGGTGCTGTCGATCGACAGCGCGAATCCCGGCGCCATCGCGGCGACGGTGACGCCGTCGGGGCTCCTGCCCGGTGACGTTCCACAGAGCATCGACGTGCGGCCCGCGACGGGAGATCTCTTGGTGCTGGCGGTCAACGGCACGACGGGGCGGATCTACCGGCTGGACCCGGTGACGGGCGTGGCGTCGGCTCCCGTGACGCTGGCTGCGGACCCCGCTGACCTGACCAACCCCTACACATCGCTGTCGGGCACCGCGAAGATCGACGTCAACCCCGTGCCCGACCGCGTCCGGGTCGTCACCACCAGCGGGCAGAACCTCCGCGTGAATCCGACGAGCGGCCTGGTCACCAGCGACGCCGACATCAACCCTGGACCGCCGACCATCGCCGGAGTCGGGTACACGAACAGCTACCCCGGCAGCGCGACCACGACGTTGTATGACTACAACTACTCGGACGACCAGCTCGCGATCCAGAACCCGCCCAACAACGGCACGCTCGTCGCGGTGGGCCCGTCGGGAATCACCACGGTCGGCAGCGCCAACATCGGCCTGGACGTGGCGCCGTCGGGCGCGGCGTTCCTCAGCGCGCGCGTCGGCACCGTCTACGGCCTGTACTCGCTCACCCTCGCGACGGGCGCCGCGGTGGCGGCCGGCGCGATCGGGGATGGCACGGTGCCGATCGGCGACATCGCCGTCGCCGAGAACGTGTTCCACGTCGCTTCCGCGATCGCAGGCGTGACCGAAGGCGCCGGGAAGATCGAGGTGACGGTGGTGCGCGACGATGCGCACGCGGTTGCGCGCATCGACTACGCGACGTCTGACGGCACCGCGACGGCCGGCGCCGACTACACCGCCGCGGCGGGCACGCTGACGTTCGCGGCCGGCGAGTCCAGCAAGACGATCGGCGTGCCGATCGCCAACGACGGCTCCGGCGAGGGCTTTGAGACGTTCACGCTCAGCCTGTCGACGCCGCGCGGCGCCGCGCCGGCCGACGGCCAGGAAGGCTCGCTGGCGATGCTCGCGGGCATCACGGCGACGTCGGTGGTGATCGTCGACGATCCGCCGGTCACGGCCGACCGCGACGGCCTGGGCACGGCGTGCGACCCGAGCGAGGTGCCCGTCCCGAAGCCGCTGCCCACCCCGACCCCGAGCCCGACCCCGACGCCCACGCTCCTTCCCGGGGCCTGCGCCAACGTGCGCGTGGGAACCGCGGGTGACGACGGGCTGGCGGGCACGACGGCCGGCGACCGGCTCGACGGCAAGGCCGGTGCCGACGCGCTGTCGGGCAGCGCCGGCGCCGACTGCCTGTTCGGTGGCAATGGCCCGGACTGGCTTGGTGGCGGCGATGGCGATGACGTCCTGCACGGCGGCGCGGGCGACGACCAACTCCGTGGCGGCGCCGGCGCCGACCGGCTCTTCGGTGAAGGCGGCGCCGACGTGCTCCTGGGCGGCGCGGGGGCCGACCGGATCTCCGCCGTCGATCGCAAGCGCGACACGATCGACTGCGGCACGGGCCGCGACACCGCCACGGTCGACCGCGTCGACAAGGTCCGCAACTGCGAGAAGGTCATCCGACGCCGCTAGGAGGACGGCGTGTTCAAGGTGGTGTTTAAGCCCTAGTGCCGCGCCTCCAGCGGCCGGGTCGGCGAACGATCGAGCCGGCATCGCGCCGCTGAGTCTCGTCCGGACGCAGACAGCCGGTTTTCGTCGGCTCGCGTCGGCGGTACGTTGATCGGTGGAGCGCGTCGGCGGCGCAGGCACGCGGCGGCTTCACGGAGTAGACGGGAACGCGTGTGGTGTTGTCTTCGGCACCCGCGGCGCCCATCAGGATCTGAACCTCGATCTCTGAAGGGGATTCCACTGTCGGCGCTTACCGCTTCTTCTGTTCCGATGATCGTCGCGCGGCGGCGGGGCGCGCGGTCAACGCGCGTCGACGCACAGCTGCTGGCGCTTTATGCGCGCACTCGCGCTCCCGACTTGCGTGACCGCCTCGTCCGCCGCTATATGCCGCTGGCGCGCTACAGCGCCAGCCGCTACGCACGTGGTCAGGAGTCGTTCGACGATCTCCTGCAAGTTGCGAGCATCGGCTTGCTCAAGGCTATTGATCGGTACCAGCCGGCTCGTGGGGTGGAGTTCAGCAGTTACGCGCTGCCGACAATGGCGGGCGAGCTGCGCCGGTACTTCCGCGATCGCGGCTGGAACGTCCGGCCGCCGCGCGACCTGCAGGACCACGCCCTCGCGGTGGACCGCGCGACCGAAAGGCTGATCTCCGGCCTAGGTCGGAGCCCGATGATCAGCGAGATCGCCGACACCACGGGGTTGAGCAAGGAGGCTGTGCTCGAGGCCCGCGAGGCGCTGGCCGCTCGTAGCGCCGTGTCGTTCTCGGTGCCAGTGGCCGGCGACGACGGCATCGCGCTGGGCGAACGCCTGGGGTCGTGCGATGCCGGCTTCGACGGTGCCGAGAACCGCGCGACGGTCGATCAGCTGCTGCGGCACCTCAGCCACCGCGAGCGCGAGATCGTGCGCCTGCGCTTCGAGGAGGACTTGACGCAGGCCGAGATCGGCGCCCGCGTGGGCCTGTCGCAGATGCACATCTCGCGGGTGCTGCGCGATGCGCTCGAGAAGTTGCGGATGGAGCAACGGGCCGGCGCTTGACACGTACGCGCCGGGCCACTTCAGGGAGCTATACGCGCACGAGGGTGGAGTCAGCGTCGTCGATCCGGCCCGCCGGTGTGGACTGCTGCGTGAACCGGCTCGGCACGGCGGAGCGATCGACCCGCGCTCGGCCCGTTGTCGACGCTGATGCAGAGCGCAAGATACGCGCGTACCGGCGGACGAGCTCTGCTTGGGCGCTGGTCGTGACGACCGATGCTCGCGCTTGGGTCCCTTCTGTGGGCGATGACTGCATGGCGTTCTCCTCGAAGACTGGCGGAAGCCCAGAGGGCATCAGGCGTGTGTCGTTTCGCGGACGAATTACCCCCGCCGCCTGCCGCTCGATGCGCACGCCTCGACATGGCGTCAGCGTGGTGACCATTCGACGTCACAGCGTTACCAAACTCAGCGGTTCAGCAGCCCCAGCTCCGACGCGCGCCGTGCGGCCTCCGTGCGGGTGCGGCAGCGCAGCTTGGCGAGGATGTTGCGCATGTGCATGTCGATCGTGCGGGTGCTGAGCACGAGCCGCTCGGCGATCTCGCGGTTGGTCAGGCCGTCGGCGGCAAGCCGCATCACCTCGAGCTCGCGGCGCGAGAGGCCGCCCTGCTCATGGGTGGCGGCGGCGCGCCGGCCGAGCTGGTCGGAGAGCGACGCGCCGAGCGCGACGACCTCGGCGGCGACGGTGGCGGCGAGCGGTGCCGCACCCAGCATGCCGGCCGCGCGATGGGCCGCCGACAGGCGCGCCAGCGCGGTCTCGCGCTCGCCGGCCCCCGCCAGCGCCACGCCGGCCCGGAGCAGGATCTGCGCGCGCTCGTACGGGATGTCGAGACCTCGGCGACGAGGTTGGCGGGAAACCCGCCGCGGCGCGCGTGCTCGAGGACGACCTCGATGTTCTCGGCGTCGTGCACGCAGTAGATCTTGTCGCCGGCGACGTAGCTGTGGCGCCACGTGTACGGCCGGCTCAGACCGGCGACGGTGTCGTTGGACTTCGTGGTGATCCCGCGCAGCTCCTCGTCGGTGAGGGAGCTCGCGCCGGGGATCTCGCGTTCGATGATGTAGGTGGGCATAACTGCCTCCAAGGGGTCGGTGGATTGGTGTCGAGACCGACCGTACGGCGGCCCGTGGCGGGTGCCATCCACAGGACTGCCGTAGTGGGCATAAGGCATTGCCGTATTGCGTGAGCCCGTCCCTCAACACACCACATCCGCTACCAGAGGGCGATCGGCACCTCGCCGAGGTAGCGCGTGTCCTTGGTCAGCACCACCGCGTGCTGGCCGAAGCCGCCCTCCTTCTTCACGACGGCGAGCATGTCCTTGATCATCTGCTCGGTGGAGACGCCCTTGGGCGCGACGAACTTGGCGATGCGCTCCAGGAACGGGATGCCGACGTCCTCGGGCAGGAACGGCAGGCCGAACTTGGACTGCAGGAACCCTGCGTGGGCGGCGTCGGCGTCGTCCATGACCAGCGTGGCGCCATGCTCGGCGAGGTCGGTCGTCACGCCGGCGGCGCGGGCCTTGATGTTGCGGTCGATGTAGCGCTTCATCACGAAGTCGCGCTCGGCCGCTTCCAGCGGGCCGAGGATCGGCTTGCCCGCCGCGTCGCGGCCCAGGACCTTCGCCATGCCGACCGCGTCGGCGTCGACGCCCTGGGCCAGGGCCTTGGTCGAGTTGACCACCGTCTTGGTGTTGACGACCTTGCCGCCGCGGCCCATGTCCTTGACGACGATCTGGTACTTCTTGACGCGGATCAGGTAGGCGTCGGCGTACTTGCCCTCGACCTTGACCAGCTCGAACTCCGCCTTGACGAAGCGCTGCAGGCCGGGCGCGGGCTGGCCGGGGATGTCGCTCGGGCCGCCGGGCCATGGCTTGTCGTCGAGCGGGACCTCGCCCTCCTTGCCGATCAACTTCTTCAACTTGGAGGTCTTGGAGTTGGCCGCCGGGTTCGTCCACTCCTTGTTGGCCTTCAGCGCGTTCTCATACTCCTCGAGCGCCGCCGCCTGGCGCGTCTTGCTCAGGTTCTTGAAGCCCGGGATCTTGTCCGGCGAGACCTTCGGCTTCCAGAGTACGGCCTCGCCGAGGGCGTCGGGCGGCATGCCGGCGTCGACCATCGCGGGCTTGCCGGTCTTCTGGCCGGTCATCTCCAGCTTGGCGACCGCCCCGGGCTTGCGCAGCTCGGTCGACGGCTTCAACACCTCGGCCAGCTCGATCTCGCGGCCGAAGGTGTTGGCGAAGTCGCCCTCGATGCCCTCCAGGATCGCCGCCTTGGCGTCGAGCGTCACCTCGGGCACGCCGCCGACGTTGGGCAGCTTGTACACGTTGCCGTAGTCGGAGGACTGCACGATCGTCGCGCCTTCGACGTTCTTGAGCGCGTTCTCCTCCAACAGCGCCGCGGCCTCCTCGCCACTGAGCCCAACGTCAAGTGCCTTCTTGGTGTCCTTGACCGCCTTGACGCCCTTGGCGAGCTTGCCGGTCTCGTCGACGACCTCGGTGGCCTTGGCGAGGTTGATCAGCGCCGCGCCCTTCTTGGCGAGCTGCACGACCTTGCCGCCCGAGGTCACCAGCTTGGTGGCCGCTCCGCCGACGACCGTGTCGGCGACCACCTCCATGCCGCCGTTGAAGATCTTGGCGTCGAGCTTGGCCGACTCGCTCTCCCAGAGCAGCGGCTGGGTGTCGGCGTACTTGGCGATCCGCGCCCGCGCCGCCGCGTCCTGCTCGAACGGCACCGAGATCGCGTCGCCGAAGTCCTTGGCGCCCTGATCCATGTTCGCCAGCGAGTAGATGACCGCCTGCCCGTCGTTGAGCAGGTTCGACGCCTCGTTCATGGTCCAGTGCGCGTAGGACGAGGTGTCCTTGACCACGCCGTCGGAGAAGGCCAACACCATCGCCTCGGCCTCTTCGCGCTGGTCCTGCGAGGCGGAGTTCATGATGTAGTTGACCGCTAGGCCGCTCTCGGCGTAGGCGAGCTTGACCTGCTTCTTGGCGCCCGCGCCGAGGTCCGCGTACTTCTTGACGTACTTGGAGGCGCCCTTCCCGACCTCCTCCATGAACGCCTTGTTGTACGCGTCGTACATCTCGTCAGCGCTGACGCCCGCGATCGACCCCTTCGGGAACTGCGCCGCGGTTGCGTTCGGCGCGCGGCCCATCAGCAGCGCGCGGGCGACGTCGATCTGGCCGATCACGTTCTTCTTCGCGGTGCCGAACCAGCGCTTGCGCGTCGCCGGGCTGAGCGCCTTGCGCAGCTGCGCCTGCATCGCCAGCCCGCGCTTGTCCCAGCCCTTGTAGAACTTGCGCGCCAGCGACAGCATCAGCTGGTCCATGCCCTGCACGCGCGCCCACTGCGCCAGCGAGGCGTTCAGCCGCGCCGCTTGGGTGACCGTCAGCTTCAGCGAGCCCTTGGCCTCTTGCGGCGTGCCGTCCACCGCCTTGCCGGTCACCTTGGAGATCGCCGCCGCGACGCCGTCGGTGAGCGCCGTCAGCCGGTAGTCGAAGGTCTTGCTCTCGCCCGGGCCGAGCGTTCCCGGCGCCGCGCCGCCCGCGCTTGCCCGCGCGCCGATGTGCGCGATCGAGCGCCCGTCGATCGTCAGCGGTGCGCCGCCCGCGTAGTCGATGTCCTTGATCGTCTGCGTCGTGCTCGTGTTCTTCAGCGTCACGTGGACGTCGAAGGCCTCCGACTCGGTCAGGCCACCCTCGCCGAGCACGCGGCCGTCCAGCGCCGTGGCCGACAGCTCGACGTCGAGCGTGTCCTGCCCGACGCCGATGCGGTAGACCGGCGCGTCGGTCTGCCCGGCCGGAGCGGTGACGCGGCCGATGACGTAGGCGCCGTCGGAGGAGATGTCGGTCGCGGTGACCAGCGGGCCGGTCGCGCCCGAAGCCATCGTGTTGAGGTCGACCGGCGTGCCGTCGGGCCGCCACAGCGTCGCGTGCGAGCCCTTGGAGTCGAGCGACTCGCCCACGACCGTGCCGTCATCGGCGATCGCCTCGGCGTAGGCGCTGGTGTAGCCCGGCAGCGGCTGGAGCTCGACGATCGTGGAGCCGATCGCCTTGGCCGGCACGCTGCCGCTGCTCTTGCGGCCCAGGACGACGCCGGACGGGGTGAGCCCGCGAGCGGAGGCCGTGAAGCCGGGAAGGTCGGTGATCGCGCCGACCGACGACACCAGGCGCGCTCCGGTGTTGCACTGGAGCACGACCGTGCCCGCGTCGTTGATGGCCACCGGCGGCTGGACGATCCCGTTCGGCGTGCAGGGGGCAGAGACCGGGGTGAGCACCGGTGACCCGGCCGCGGCCGTGACGGCCTTGCCCTCCGAGAGGCCGAGGACGATGCCGGCGTTGTTGATGGCGACCGGCTGGGTGACCGGCGTCCAGACGCAGGGCGAGGTGTCGGTCGTGTGCGGCAGACCGCCGAACTCGGTCAAGACGCCCGCGCCGGCCCAGACGATCCCGCGCGCGATCAGGTTCTGCCAGGACGTGCAGTTCGAGGCCGGGTTGTAATAGGCGCTGATCCCGATGACGCGGCCCTGGTCGTTGATGTCGTACGCGGCGACCCGCACGGACGTCGACGGCGACGCCGGGAGCTGTGTGTACGTGCCGTTCCAGGTGAAGGGCACGTGCGTCTCGTTGGGGTCGGCGAGGTTGTAGGACGCCTCCACCAGCACGATGCCGTCGCGGTTGACGCCGCGCGGCTCGACGTAGCCGTAAGGCTTCTGGAACTCCACGTAGTCCGCCGAGGCCGGGACGGCGGCGGCGCCCGCGGCAGCGGCGAGGGCGCAGGCGAGCAGGGCCAGGACGAGAGCGCGGCGCGGCATGGCGCGCGAAGCTACCTGGGCCGGCGCGTCTGCGGCGGGGGATTTCCTCCCCTCGTACGCATGATCGCGTACCGCTTGACAGTCTTGCGGTCGTGCAAGACGATCGCGGTCTGAGACGGATCTCCCCGCATCGGGTGCGTCGACGCGCGGCGCGGTGCTCGCGATGAGCTGGGTCGAAGTATTCGTGGGGTTCGTCGTGGCGCATCTGGTGGGGGACTACCTGGTGCAGACCGATTGGCAGGCGCGCAACAAGTTCCGGGGGCTGTCGAGTGATCCGGTCGCGCGGCGGGCGTTGGGGACGCATGTCGTGACCTACACGTTGAGCTTCGTGCCCGTGTTCGTGTGGATCGCCGATGACCTGTCGGTGGGGTGGGCGGTCCTCGCGGCGGTGTTGGTCGGTCTGCCGCATCTGGTGATCGACGACGGGCGCCCCGTGCGTGCGTACCTCCATCGGGTCAAGGGCGTGGAGGAGATCGATCGTGGGCTCGCCGGCTCAGTGGATCAGACGCTGCACGTCGTGTGCCTGTGGGCGTTGGCGATGTTGATCGGCGCGGTGTGAACGGGCGGACCCGGCGGCTGCGGGGGCTGTTGTTGGTCGTGGCCGCGGTGTTGGTGTCGGGGCTCGGGCTCCTGCTCGAGGAGACCGACGCGTTGCGGCGGCTGGAGCTGACGAGCGTCGATCTGCGCTTCCACGTCAGAGGCGATCGGCCGCGACCGGATGACGTGGTCGTCGTCGCCGTGGATGCGCACACGTTCAGCGCCGACCCGGATCGGCGGTGGCCGTTCTCGCGCGCGGTGCACGCGAAGGTCATCGAGAACCTGACGCGGGCCAAGCCGGCCGCGATCGCCTACGACGTTCAGTTCACCGAGAGCAGCGGCAACTCGCAGGCGGCCGTCGACGCCGACAACGCGTTGCTTCTCGCCGTGCGCAAGGCGCGCAACGTGGTGCTCGCCACCACCGAGGTGTCCGACGAGGGGCAGACGCGGATATTCGGGGGCAGCGAGGGGCTGGCGTTCAGCCGGGCGACGCCGTCGAACTCCAACTACATCAACGACGTCGACGGGCGGATCCGTCACGTGGCGTTCAAGATCCAGGACTTGCGGACGTTCCCGCTCGCCGCTGCCGCCGTGGCCGAGGGGCGCCCCGTCGCGACGGTGCCCGGGCGCGACAGCGTCTGGATCGACTACCCCGGCGGCCCGGGCCGGATCCGGACGCTGCACTTCAGCGACGTCGAGGACGGGACGTTCCCGGCCGACGCCGTGCGCGGGAAGGTCGTCGTGGTCGGCGCGACCGCGCCGTCGCTGCAGGACCTCCACCCGACGTCGACGACCGGCAGCGGGCTGATGCCGGGACCGGAGATCCAGGCTGCGGCTGCGGCGACCGCGCTCGCGGGCTTCCCGCTGCGCGACGGTGGCGGCGCATGGGGGCCGCTGAGCCTGCTGCTGCTCGCTCTCGCCGCGCCGCTGGCCGCCACCCGCGTGCGTGTGCTGTACGCGCTTGGGCTCGGCGCGGTGCTCCTCGTGGCGTTCCTGATCGCTGCCCAGGTGATGTTCGATCACGGCACCGTGATCCCCGTCGTCTACGCCGCCGCCGCCGGTGTCGCAGCCCTTGCCGCGACCGCGCTGACCCACGGCGTCACCGTCGCCTTCGAGCGCGAGCGGGTGCGCGACGCGTTCGCGCGGTTCGTGCCTGAGGCCGTGGTCGACCAGGTCCTGCGCGACGCCGACGGCGTGCGCCTCGGCGGCGTCCGCAGCGAGAGCACGGTCATGTTCAGCGACCTACGCGGCTTCACGTCGTTCGCCGAGACGCTCGACCCCGAGCAGGTCATCGACGCGCTGAACCGCTACCTGACCGAGATGAGCGACGCGATCTCTGCCCACGGCGGCACGCTCGTCGCCTACATGGGCGACGGGATCATGGCCGTCTTCGGCGCGCCCCTGCGTCAGGACGACCACGCCGACCGCGGCCTCGCCGCCGCCCGCGAGATGCTCGTGCGCCTCGAGTCGTTCAACGGCTGGCTGCGCGAGAGCGGCCTGCACGACGGCTTCAAGATGGGCATCGGCCTCAACAGCGGCCCGGTGATGTCGGGCAACGTCGGCTCTGAGCGCCGCCTGGAGTACACCGCGCTCGGCGACACCACCAACACCGCGGCGCGCCTGGAGGGCATGACCAAGGGCACGCCGCATCAGTTGTACGTCTCGGACACGACGCGTGAGTCGCTGACCCGTCCGCAGGACGCGGCCGACCTCGTCGCCGCCGGTGAGGCCGAGGTCCGCGGCCGCAAGGCGACCGTCGTCCTGTGGTCGCTGCCTACGGCGTCGGATCCGCCGCCAGCGCCCGCAGGCCGCTGAGGCTCGGCCGGAACAGGTACTCGCCGCCGCGCAGCGTCATGAACCGTGGCTGCGGCTTAAGGAAGAACGGCGGCTTGCCCGGGATCGTCATCTTGCCCGCCGTGCCGTGCGGCTCGCCGATGAGGAAGTCCTTGTCGGCGCCAAGGCCGAACGGGTCGCCGTCGTCGATCCACAGCGCCTGGATCGTCTCGAACTGCCGCCAGATGTCGGCCTGGTAGCAGACGAAGACCAGCCCGCGATCGACACCGTCGTCCTCCACCACGCCCTCCGGCAGCGGTGGCCCGTACGACCGGCCGCGGCGGACGATCCGGTGGCGGTTCGACAGCCGCCCGCCGAAGAAGCCCTCCGCGTCGCGCGGGTTGCTGCGGCGGATGTGCGCGCCGACCGGGCACCGCAGGCCCTGCGGGTCGTCGGCGAAGCCGAAGTCGTTGATCCGCGCTGGATTGCCCGACACCGCCGGGTCGGGTCCGTCGGGCGCGACGCTGAGCGGCGTCCCGTCGGGCCAGCGGCCGACGATCTTGGCCGCCAGCGCCTCCGGCCCGCCCGGGTAGCCGGCGCCGGCGAGATAGCGCCGGAAGGCGGCCGTGTCCATGGCCAGCTTGCGGTAGACGACGAAGGTGCCGTTGCGGTCAAAGGGCGCCAGCGGCGCGGCGGGCAGCGTGCCGTCCTCGTCGACGTGGCCGAGCAGGATCTCGCCTGTGGCCAGCGGGCGCCAGCCGCCGGCCCCGTCGGGCTGGCCGTCGCCCGGTCGCGGCACGACCCCCGCGGAGCGCACCGCCGGCTGGGCGATCCCGTCGACGAAGCCGAAGTGGTCGCGCCCGCCGTCCAGCAGCGACGCCCGCTGCTCGTGCACGACGGTCACCGCGCCGTCGGCGCCGACGCCCTTGAGCGCCAGCCGTGCGACGTCCAACTGCTCCTCGTCGACCGCGTCGACGGTCACGAGCACGTGCGCCTCGCCCGTCCCGAGGCCGTCCTCCCAGTGCTCGGGCGCCGACGGCCCACGGTCGCCGAGCCGCTGCGCGCGCGCCGCCATGCCGTCGCGAAACGCCTCGGGGAACGACGCCAGGACCGCGGGCGCGAGGTCGAGCCGCGCCAGCCCTGCGTAGGTGAACGCGACGTGCAGCGCCGTCGGCGGCGGCGCGCCGTCGGGCCACGGCTCGGCGCTGGCGACGAGCGGCAGCATCCGCCGCATCAGCGCGCGGGCCTGCAGGTTGTCGTCGATGCGCAGGAACAGGTAGGCCGCGCACGGGTAGGTGTAGCCGCGCAGGACGTTGCCCTGGACGTCGGCGAGGTCGATCGCCGTGGGCCGGCGCTCGCGGCGCGGCAGGTTCGGGGGTCGGCGCAGGACGGGCATCGGTCAGAAGCGCGCCCGGAACTCGGCCTGCAGCGCGGCTGCGTCGAGGCCGTGGGCGTCGACGGCGAAGTCGATCACGCGCTCGCGCAGCGCGATGGCCTCGCCGACCTCGCGCACCGTCGCGTCGGGCATCGCGGACTCAAACAGCCCCGGCCGCGCCTGGATCGAGCGCACGTAGGACGCGAACGCGGCAGGACCGTCGCGGCCCGGGTAGCCGGCGCAGCGGCCCCACCAGTCATCGCACTCGGGGACGAGCGACCGCAGCGCGTCGAGGTAGTCCTCCAACTTGCCGTCGATCGTGCTCGTGAACACCAGGTGCGCGTGGCGCAGGGTGTCGGTCCGCCGCTGCTTGGGCCCTTGGTGCACGAGCGCGCGGAACAACTGCACGCGTGCGGTGTGCAGCGTGTCGATCCGGGCAAACGGGCTGTCGGGGCCGGCGGGCAGCGCCTCGAGGTAGGCCTCCAGCGCGTCGGCCTGTCCGGGCAGCACGCGCGCGAGCGTCGTCAGCGCGTACGTGCTCCCGGTCCGGTTGCCGCGGTCAGAGAACAGCCTGAGCTTCACCGAGGAAGCGCTCCCACTCGGCCGCAAACCGCTCCGGCGACCCGTCGCGCGGCAGCGCCGCGAAGCGCTCCTTGACGGCCATTGCGGCGTTGACCTGGCGCGTTGAGTGCTCCGGGTGCGCGCAGTAGTACGTCCCGCCCTCCATGCTGTTCATCGCGATCCACGCCTTCAGCGGCTCGGCCGGCGGCGGTGCCGGGAAGCCCGGCCCGCGGCCCCACGTGAGCCGGATGTCGAGCGGGATCACGTAGGCGAACGCGTCGATGTAGTGCTGCCACGGTCCGTCGAAGTTGCTCTCAAAGAGCAGGTACTGGTGGTGCAGCTGCTCGCCGTCGAGGCCGGGCACGATCGTCCAGCGGACGAACTTGATGAAGTTGAACTGCAGGATGTGGCGCGCCATGAACGGCAGGTGGCGCGTGACCACCAGGCCGATCCGCAGGAACCACACCCACTGCCGGCGGATCGGCGTGAAGAGCGTCAGGCCGGTCATCCGGCCGTGCACGTTCCCCATCTAGCGCTCCCAGATCTCCCTGCCCTCCGCCTGGCGCTGGAAGTGACGTGGGTTGGAGTACTGCTCGTAGTACTCGATCTCCAGATGCGAGCACTGCACCCAGATGCCCGGCAGGTGGAACGGGTCGGTGTGCGCGGGGAAGCGCCCGTAGGTCTCCACCAGGTAGCGGCAGATCTCCTTGGTGTAGGCGATCGCCTCCGCCGACGGGTGGCCCGCGGCCTTCATGTAGGTCTCGGCCGTCGCCTGGTCGCGGTAGGACTGCGCGAAGACCGCGGCGTTGGTGTACGTGCCGTCGGGCCCGAACTTCTCCTCGAGCACCTGGTCGACCGCCGCGTCCATGTCGGTGACATACGGCGGGCACAGGCCCTCGAGCACGCCGTCGATCCCTACGAACGCCTTCTGTGAGGCGGGCACCGGCGGCCAGCGCTTCCAGCGCGAGTTAAACGTCTTGGCGCTGTACTCGCGGAAGCCGAGCCCGAGAACGCCGGCGGCCGGGTCGCGGTGCCAGACGTGCGGGATCATCGGGGCGCCGTGGACCCACGACCCCAGCCGCAGCGCCTCGGCGGTCAGCATGATGTTCTGAAACAGGAAGTGCGCCTCGTAGTCGGTGCGCGCGGTCGTGATCGACCCCAGCGGCGCCGGCGTCTCAGGCGAGGCGAACCCACCACGGGCGCGCTTGAGGCCGCCGATCGGCTGGTAGGGGATCGGGTCCACGAGCCCGAGCTTGCTCGCCGCCCACGCCGCCCACTCCACGGCGCCCTTGGGCCGAAACGGCTGCCAGTCGTCGATGAACAGCGGGACCTTGCCGTGCTGCTCGGAGAGCAGGATCAACAGCACGTTGATGTACTGGCGCGTGTTGTCGACCACCGGCAGGAACTGCGTGGTGCCCGGCGCGTTGGACATCTGGCCGTTCCAGCCCAAGAAGTACGGCCACTGCTGGTCCGGGAAGCTCATGCGCCCGTCATAGACCTTGCGCTTGACCGCGTCGGCGAACGTCAGCCAGTCGGCCTCGGTGCGGTCTTCCCAGCGGGGCGGGAGCTGCGAGAACAGCTCGACGGCACGCTGCCCGCGCGGGCGCTCGATCAGCCACACGCCCTCGTCGTTGGTCATGAAGAACGACGTCGCCTGCGCGTTGTCGGCGCTGGAGCCGGCGCGGCCCGCGACCTCCAGGAACATCGTCCCGAGCTCCGGCGAGCCGTCGCGCTTTTGCGTCGGTCCGTCGTGCATCACCGCGCCGGTGACGCTCGTGGAGGCGATCAGGATCGCCTCCTCCAGCGGCGTCAGCGGCGACGACGCGTTGGACGATGAGTACGGCTGCGCGCCGTGCTCGAGCGACGTCCCCTGCGCGACGCGGCGGGTGCGCCGGTCCTGGATCGCCTGGGAAAGCGGGTAGTCGAGAAAGTCATCGAGGCCACGGCTCATCTAGTTGTGCTTCTCCAGCTCGGCAAGGGCGGTCGGCCACACGTCGCGCTGGGCGTTGACGCCCAGCCACAGGTCGAGGTGCGCGTAGTCGGGGATCACGTCGTGGCGGTAGTTGGCCGGCCCGTGGGCGGCGCGCAGCGTGTCGTAGGACCGCTGCAGGCCCTTCGGGACGAACATCCGGTTGTGCTCGCCGGTGAGGAAGTTGATCGGGAAGTCGAAGTTGTCCAGGTGGGCCCAATAGGCGTCTTGCCCGTGCGCGTCGCGCGCCGCGCTCGCGCGGATCATCAGCGACATGTGCTCGAAGAACGTCATGTTGCCGCCGCCGAAGAAGCCCGGCACGGCGTCGCTCATCGTGGCGTCATTGATGTTCTCGAAGTCATAGACGTCGCCGTAGACGAAGTAGATGCGACGGGCGACCGGGCTGTCGGGGACGTGACGGAAGGGCAGCGCCTTCATCACGGTCTCGATCACCTTGCCATCCCAGCGCGACGGCTCGTAGTCCACGTCTAGGCGCTTGACGCCAAGCCGCTTGAAGAGCGTCGCCATCCGCGCCCACGCGCGCGCCTGGTTGCCGGGCGTCGGGATCGGGTTGCCGGCCAAGCTGGAGAACGTCGCGCTGCGCAGCCCCTCCATGCCGCCGCCGATCGCCATGAACAGCGACAGGCCGCCGACGCAGTGGCCCATGGCCTGCACCGTGTCCTGGCCGCTCTCGCGGCGGACGGTCTCGATCGCCGCCGGCCAGTCGCGCATCGCGATGTCGTCGACGGTGAACTGAGTGAAGCTGGCCGACAGCTCCGGGCTGGCGCGGTAGTCGAGGAGCCAGACGTCGTAGCCGTGCTCGCCGAGGTACTGGACCCAGTTCTTGTCGACGGTCTCGATCGCGAACGCGTGAGCCGCGTTGCCGTAGCCCGGGGCGAGCACGAGCGGGCCCTTGTCGCCGAAGCGATAGCGGGTGAGCTTGACCTCCGCGCCGTCAGAGGTCGGCACCATGTGGACTTCGGCCGGGGGCATAGCCGCCCGGGTCGTCGCGGACTCCATCTCGAGGATCCTTTCCCGCTAATCGATGAGCCCGGAGTTGTATCGGCCGTGACCAGGTCCGCGCAACCGCGGGGCCAATTTGCCGGGTTTTTTCACTTCCGCCGCAGGATCAGCTAAGAATTCCGAGCATGCAAGCCAGGATGGCGGCGCTTGGGCTGTTTGTGGGACGGCGCCGCAAGGCGGTTGTCGGCGTGTGGGTGCTGCTGCTCCTCGTCTCAGTGCCCTTCGCCTCAAAGCAGACGGACCACCTCACCGGTGGTGGCTTCGAGGTGCCCGGCTCCGGGTCCGACGCCGTCGCCAAGCAGATCAAGCAGTTCCAGGGGGTCAGCTCGGAAGGGCTGGGCATCGTGCTCCAGCGCCGCGACGGCGGGGGTGCGGCCCAGGTCGTGGCGGCCATTGACAGGGCCAAGGCCGCGGTCGGCGACGTCAAGAACGTCGCGCTGCCCGACGCCGCGATCGCGGCCGCGCGCCGGCAGGCCGAGACCCAGTCGGTCGTGCTTGTGCCGTTGCAGGTCAACGGCAGCCGCGACAACGCGCTCGATGCCGCCAAGGACCTGCGCGACAAGCTCGGCGTCGACGAGGTCCACGACGGCGTCCAGCCCTACGTCGTGGGTCAGCAGGCGCTCTGGGCCGGGATGCAGGACCTCCAGCAGGAGGACCTCTCCAAGGCCGAGTCGTCGGGCTTCCCGGCGATCCTCATCGTCCTCCTCGCCGTCTTCGGCTCGCTCATCGCCGCGCTGCTCCCCGTTGGCCTCGGCGTCGCCGCCGTGCTCACGACGGGTGGGGTGATCTTCTTCCTGGCCCAGGCGATGGCGATGTCGGTGTTCGTCACCAACGTCGCCTCGATGCTCGGCATCGGCGTCGCGGTCGACTACTCGCTCTTCCTGCTGACCCGGTACCGCGAGGAGGTTGCGGCCGGGCGGTCGTTCGACGAGGCGCGTGCTGTGGCCATGAAGACCTCGGGCGCGACGGTCGTCTTCTCGGGCGCGACCGTCGTCGTGTCGCTCGCCGGGTTGTTCATGATCAACTCAACGGTCATGCGCTCGCTGGCAGTCGGCGCGATCGTCGTCGTCGTCTTCGCCGTGCTCGGCGCGGTCACGCTGCTGCCCGCGTTGATCGCGCTCCTGGGCGACCGCGTGATCCGGCGCGGGCGCGTCGTCAGCGCGACCGGGGCGCTGCTGCGCCGGCTGGCCCGGCGTCCGGCGGGCGTCGCCGACCCGGACCGCGCCACGCTGTGGGAGCGCTGGTCGACCGCGCTCATGAAGCGGCCCGCCCCCGCGGCGATCGGAGCGGCCGCTGTGCTGCTGGTCATCGCGATCCCGGCGCTGTCGCTTCAGTTCGGCAACGGCGCGCTGCGGCAGTTCCCGGCCGACCACGAGACCCGCGTGGGCGCCGAGCTGGCGAGCAAGCTCACCACGCCCGGCGAGGCGTCGCCGGTGCTCGTCGTCGCCAAGTTCCACAGCGGAGCGGCGCCGAGCGGCGCCGACCGCGATGCCCTCGACCGCTACGTCGCCGGCCTCAAGCAGATCCCGGGGGTCGCGCGCGTCGCCGATCCGCAGCCCTCTGAGGACGGTCGCGCGACCCTCGTGCGCGTGATCACCGCGCAGGATCCGGAGAGCGACGAGGCGCTCGCCGTCGTGGACCGGATGCGCACCGACGCCGGTCGTGCGTCGGGGCTGTCGCGGGCGGCGTCGCTGAACGTCGGCGGCGCCACGGCGCAGACGCGCGACTTCACCAACCAGGTCTCCGGTGGCCTGTGGAAGATCGTCTTGTTCGTGATGATCTGCAGCTACCTCGTGCTGCTCTTGGTGCTGCGGTCCGTGATCCTGCCGCTCAAGGCGGTGGTGATGAACCTGCTGTCGGTGGGCGCCGCGTACGGCGTGCTCGTGGCGGTCTTCCAGTACGGCTGGCTCGACGGGATCACCGGCTACCACTCGTTGGGCTACATCAACGCGATGACGCCGCCGCTGCTGCTGGCGATCGTCTTCGGCCTGTCGATGGACTACGAGGTGTTCCTGCTCTCCCGGATCCGCGAGCGGTACTTCGCCACCGGCGACAACCAGCGCGCGGTCGCCGAGGGCCTGGCCGCGAGCGCCAAGGTCATCTCGAGCGCGGCGATCATCATGGTCGTGGTCTTCGCGACCTTCGCGCTCACCGGCGTGCCGAACATCAAGGAGATCGGCGTCGGCCTCGCGGTGGCGATCGGGCTCGACGCGACGCTCGTCCGCCTCGTCCTCGTCCCGGCGTCGATGGAGCTCATGGGCGACTGGAACTGGTGGCTGCCGGGCTGGCTAGACCGGATCCTGCCGCACGCCGACTTCGAGACCGACAACTCCCCGGAGGATGCGGTGCCACCAGCCTCGGTGGTGGCGCTCCAGGAAGGCGAACCCGTCCCATGACCCAAACGGCCTCCGCGCCGGCCCCCACGCCGCCCGAGCGCGACCTGGAGCAGCGCGACTTCCTGAAGCAGTACTGGGACACCGTCACGACGGGCGACTGGGAGGGGTTCGCGCCGCTCGTGCACCCGGACTGCGTCGTGCACTACCCCGGCAACCACTTCCTGTCGGGCGACCACGTCGGCCGGGACGCGATCGTGCAGCTGTACCGCAACCTGTACGAGATCGGGATCCGCGACGGCACGTTCGTCGGAGCGCTGCACGACGCCCTGACCTCGGGCGACCACGCCTGCGCGCTGGTGACGTACACGCTGGAGCTCGGGGCCGGGCAGCGCCTCACGGGCGAAGCGATCGGCGTCTTTCACATCGCCGACGGCCAGATGGTCGAGTACTGGCTGCTCGAACGCGATCAGAAGCTGATCAACGACATCTTCAAGATTTCCGGCCGCGCGGCGCTTCAGGGCGGCGGCAACGGAGCGATGGCGCTCGGGGCGTTAAAGCACCCGGCCGCCGTCGTGCGGACCGCCCGGCGGGTCATCCGCCAGCGCCGCGCCACCACCACACGGATGCTCTAAAGCAGGCTTCAGGGAGACCACAAGACGATGACCGTTCGCGCAACCGACCTCGGCGAGATCGCCCGCACCGCACCGGCGGCCGCTCGCGGGGCGCGCCCCACCACCACCTACCGCGAGGACCTGATCGGCGCGCTCCTGGCGTTCTGGGCGGTCACGGCGCTCTTCTTCGACGCGCGCAACCACAACAACAAGACCGGGCAGGAGTCGTTCTTCTCCCTGACGCACATCGTCCTCTACGCCGGGCTGACCGCGTTCGGCCTGTGGGTCGCGAACCTGGTCGTCAAGTACCAGCGCGAGGCGGGTGCGGACCTGGCGAAGATGCGCGTCGACCTCTCGGCGATCCCGGTCGGCTACGGCGTGACGCTCATCGGCCTCGGCATCCTCGGCATCGGCGGCCCGGCAGACCTCGCGTGGCACTCGGCCTACGGCTTCGAGGCCAACATCGAGGCGATCGTCAGCCCGCCGCACCTCTGCCTCTTCTTCGGCGGCTTCCTCGTTGGGTCGACCGGCATCCGCTCGATGTGGGCCAAGCAGGATCTGCAGCTCGACTTGCGCGGCTACCTGCCGGTGCAGCTCTCGGCGATCCTGTTCACGGGCGTCGCCGGGTTCATCACGATGTACCTGTCGGCGTTCAACACGATGGTCGGGATGACGTCGGACTTCGTCAACGACATCGACACGAACTTCAACGACGTCGTCGCCCATCAGGACATCTCGCTGAACGCCGGCCTGACGGGCTACGGCGACAAGCTGTGGCCCTATCACTACTTCAGCACCGGCCACGTCCTGGCGTCGCTGATCATCACGAACTTCGTGCTCTTCGGGCCGGCGCTGCAACTCCTGCGCCGCTGGCGCACGCCGTTTCCGTCCTTCACGATCACGTTCGTGGTCTACGGGCTGCTCATGAGCATCATGACCCAGTACCACGACCCGTGGCTGCTGATCCCGCTGTTCATCAGCGGCCTGTCGCTCGACGTGATGCAGCAGAAGCTGCCCAGCGGTCGCGACGGCCGCCTCACGCTGGGCAGCATCCGGCTCGTCGGCCCGCTCGGGGCGCTGGCGCTGTGGGCGCCGTACTTCATCGTCACCGACATCGACAAGGGCATCGGCTGGGTGGCGACGACCTGGGTCGGCACGATCGTCATCGCGGTCATGGGCGGCTTCGGCGTGAGCTTCCTCGTCGCGCCGCCGGCCTACGGGCCGCGCCTCGTCGAGGGCGACGAGGGCTCCCAGCTCCCGACGACGCAGTAGTGCGGCGCGCGGCGGCGGCCCGTGAGGCCGCCGCCCACGACGTCAGAGGTGCTCGCGGAAGAACGCCGCGATGGCGTCGGTCTCGCGCATGATGTACTGGTAGCCCGAGTAGCGCTCCTCGGACGGGTAGCGCACGAGCTCGGCGCGCGGGGTGGCGGCCGCGAAGGCCTCGACGACGTCCATCCGGCCCCATTGGTCGCCGGTGCCCTGGACGTAGCGCACGAACGTCTCGCCCAGGCGGCGCGCCGGCACGGCGGGGTCGTGCTGCGACGGTCGCGGGGCGCGCCACAGGCGGTACAGGAGCTCGACCGGCCGCAGCATCGATGGGCCCAGCGGGCCGAGCTCGCCACGGGCAAAGCGGGTGTTGAAGACGGTCAGCTTCGTCGGCTGGACGGCCAGCAGCGCCCGCACAGGCTGGCAGTCGGGCGTGCCGTAGAGGACCGTGTTGCCGCCCGCGGACGTGCCGATCGCGCCGATACGCTCGGCGTCGACCTCCGGGCGCGCACGGAGGAAGCCGACGGCGGCGATGTAGTCGCGGGCCTCCCACGGCCCGAACGTCAGCGGTAGCCGGCGACCGCTCTCGCCGTGGTTGCGCAGGTCGAAGAGCAGCACGTTGAACCCAGCGTCGTGCAGCGCCCGGGCCGCGGGCAGGAAGTCGACGTCGCGATCCTCGAACGGCTGGCGGCCGGCGATGTTGCCCAGCCGGTTCCAGGGCCACCCGTGGACGAACACCACCGCTGGGGCCTTTCCCTCGCCGCCGTGCGGCAGCATCCAGCCGCGCAGCGGCACCCCGTCGGCCGCCGTGAACGTGACGTCCTCGTAGGCCAGCCCGGCGTCTGCCGGGGTCCGGGTCAGCGGCATCCGCGGTGGGACGAGCATGCCGCGCGTCAGCACCATCGGGCGCAGCGCGCGCGAGAGCAGCGAGCCGGGCATTCAGCGCCCGATCCCGGGTTCGCCCGGCATGCCGGACATCATCTGTAGGTCATCCCATGCACGTGCGGCCTGCTCCCAGTCGGTTTCGGTGTCCTGCTCCTCGTTGCTGCGCAGCATCCTGATCAGGTACGCGAGCGCGGACAGCATCGCGATCGCGGCGAACATGATCTGGACGCTGAGGACGCCCTCCTCGGTCCAGTAGACGTCGTCGAGCTCGAGCAGCAGCGCGGTCTCGTCGAGCACCAGCGCGACGCCGGCGCCGAACGGGATCGCCAGGTACTTCTCGAGGGTGTCGCCCTTGGTGCCGATCGCGACGCCGCCCGCGGCCAGCGCGACCACGCCGCCGGGCAGGAAGTGGTGGATGTGGCGGTCGCCGACCTTGACGTCCTTGATCGGTCCGATGCCGCCCTTGTTGCGGATCGTCCAGGTGATCCAGCGCGTGATGCCGAACGTCACGGTGAACGACGCCAACATGGTGAACAGCGAGTTCTCGCGCGTGCGCGAGACCGCGTAGCCCTCGCGGACGATCGCCAGCGCCTCGAGCGGCTTGGCCTTGCGGTCGCCCTCGGAGAGGATCTGGCGCGAGCGCGGGAGCATGCCCAGCCGCCAGACGCGCGTGGCCTCGGCGCCCATGACGGTGAGGACCGCGCCGCCGGCAAGCACGGCGAGCATCCGGGTGCGCCCCGAGGCGCCCCTGCCCGCCTGCTGGGCGGCCGCCAGCTGCTCAGCCTTGTGCGACTTGGCCATTGCGGCCTCCCTTGCGCAGATAGACCTCGGCGAGCTGGAGCAGGAAGATCCGGCCGAAGGTGATGAGCCCGCCGAGCTGCTTGCCGAGGCCCACGCCGCCGGCCCGGAACGTCGTCAGCTGCCGGGCGAAGTCGCGTGCGCGGATGCGCAGGACGCCCGAGGCGACGACCTCGGCGCCCGCCTCGCCGTCGGCGTCGACGTGGCCCTGCAGCACGCGCGTGAAGAGCGTGGTGGTGTCCTTCCACACGTCGAGGCCGGCGTCGTTCTCCACCAGCTTGAAGCCCGACAGCGTCAGCGGGCGGCCAACGCCGTCGCGGAAGTGCAACCGGTAGAGCATGTGCTTGACACCCGGAGCCGCGTCGACGAACAGGTTGAAGTCGCCCTTCTCGACCGGCAGCCGGCCGCCGAGCGCATCGCAGTGCACGTAGCCGATCGCGCCCGCGGGGCGCAGTGGGTCGTGGGCGAAGCGGTCGATGTCGGCCACCTCGATCGTGAGCCGGAACAACAGGTGCTCGGACCCGTCGCGGCCGGCCTGGGCGCCACGCGCATAGTCGGTCTCGCCGAAGGTGACGTTCCCGAGCATCTGCTCGGTGAAGCGGACGGTGGTCATGAGGCGGCCGCCTCCGCGGCGTAACGGTCGGGTTCGATGATCTGGTCGGCGAAGCGGTCGGCCAGCGCGGCGATCGTGAAGCTCGGGTTCGGGCCCGTCGGGCCGGGCATCACGGAGCCGTCGGCGATGTGCAGGCCGGGGTAGCCGAACACGTTGCCCCATGGGTCGACGACGCCTTCGTCGGCGTGGCGGCCCATGGGCGCGCCACCCAGCGGGTGGACGGTGATGACCCGCCGCAAGAACCACAGCGGGTTGTCGGCGAAGCGGCCGCCGAGCGCCTCGGCGAAGTCGCGCGACGTCGTGCGCAGTCGCTCGAAGTAGGGGTCTGACTCCTTGCGCTTCCAGGTCGTGTCCAGCCGTCCGTTGCGCAGAAACAGCTTGCCGTCGGGGACGTCGCGGCCCATGCCCAGCAGCGGCAGCCCGCCGGAGGACAGCGTGCTGGGCAGCATCAGGTCGGCGATCTGGCCCGTGACGTTGGTGTCGGGCGAGCCCTTGAGCCAGTTCTTGACCAGGTAGGCGCCGGCCTTGCGCCAGCGCCAGACCTGCTGGGGGGCCGAGATCATGTGCAGGATCCACGCGAGCTGCTGCGGGTAGCCGGCGTCTTGTAAGTAGAAGCCGCGGCCGCTGCCGCCGTCCTCGGCGCCGGGCATCCGCGCGGTCGTCGTGATCACCGGGCCGTAGCCGGAGTCGATGATCCGCGGCGTGCGCACCCCGTCGGTCACGCGTGAGGTGTTCAGCACCAGCGTCAGCAGGTCGCCGTTGCCGCAGAAGCGCGTGCCGAGCTTGCGCGACAGGCGCGGGAACGCGGCGCGGTTGCGCAGCAGCAGCTCGGTCGTGCCGAGCGTGCCGGCCGAGAGGATCAGGTGGTCGCAGGTCAGCCGCGTCGGGATGGGGCGCGCCGGGTCGTCGCCGAGGTCGTCGTAGACCAGCGAGTAGCCGCCGCCGTCGCGCGGCTCGAAGCTGCGCACATCGCAGAGCGTGCGGATCTCCGCGCCGGCCTCCTTGGCGCGCGAGAGGTAGGTGTAGTCGAGCGTGTTCTTGGCGCCGTAGTTGCAGCCCACGTCGCATTCGCCGCACATCTGGCAGGTCGTGCGGTCGCGGTCGTGCAGGTTGCGTCGCGGCTCCTCGATGCGCTCGCCCGGGACCGGTGGCCGGCCCTCGTTGCCGAACGTGACGGCCAGCTTGGGGTGGAAGTGCTCGAGCCCGGTGGCCTCGGCCGCCTCCTTGAAGGCGATGGTCTTCGGCGTCGAGGCGTACGGCTCGTGGTCGACCGGGAAGCGCTGGAGCGGGATGACCTTCTCGACGTTGTCGTAGTGCGGGTCGAGCTCGGCGCGTGAGATGGGCCAGTGCTCGTAGCCGCCGTCGTTGAGGTTCTCGTGCACGAACCACTTCTCGTCCTTGCGGATGAAGACGTTCGCGTAGATCAGCGAGCCGCCGCCGAGGCCGGACGAGACCAGGGAGTCGATTCCGCGAAACGACCAGTAGTGGTACATGCCGGTCAGGCCGCGCCCCGGGTCCCAGAAGCTCTCGCGGGCGCGATAGGGGCTGCGCGTGAACGACCCGGGCGGGTACGCGCGGCCCCGCTCGAGCACGAGGACGCGCTTGCCGGCCTCGGCCAGGCGGTAGGCCGTGACCGAGCCGCCGAAGCCCGATCCGACGACGATCGCGTCGTAGTGGTCTGCGGTCATGGGAGACAACCGTATTCATGCGACGGCGAGGACGCCAACTGGTCAGCCCAGAAGGGTTCTGCCGCCCGCGGTGCTGAGCGGGAACGTGTCGAGGTCGAGCGCGACGACGGCGAGGTCGGCGAACAGGCCGACCTTGGTGAGATCCTCGCGGAGGTAGGGGCCGCCGTCGCGGCGGTCGAGCACAGAGAGGACGCCGATCGTCTTGCCATCGCGCACGAGCGGCGCGACGACCATTGTGTAGGGCACGTAGCCGGTTCCGGCTGCCACCTGGCGGGCAAAGCGCGGGTCCGTGCGGCACTCGGGCACGAACACGCCGTCGCCGGTCGCCACGACGCTGCCCGCCAGGCCGATTCCGGGCGCCAGGCGCATGCCGACGACCTCGGCCGCCCCCGCGCCCCAGGCGGCTTCGTAAACCAGCTCGCTCGAAGACGGATCGGTCAGCGCGATCGAGCACGCCGCCGCCTCGAACATGCCGGCCGCCGTGCGCACGATCGCCTCCATGACGCGCCGGCGCGCGCCGCCGCTGCCGACCGACTGCACGAGCGACTGGCCGAGCTCGTCGGTCAGCGGCACGCCGATCGCGTCGGCAAAGCCCGCCGCGGTCGGGATCCGCTCCTCGGGCAGCATCTCCAGCCCGCCGACGAGCGCAGCCTTGAGCTCGGGGGCAAGGCCGGGGGCGATCTGGTCGATGCGCAGCGTGTCGCCGTAGCGCGGCGGGCTGCCGACGAGCAGCGTCCACAGCGTCGCGGCGAGTGAGTAGACGTCGCTGGCGGCCGAGACGGTCCCGCCGGCAAAGACCTCGGGCGCCATGTACTGCGGCGTGCCGATCGCGACCGTGCCTTGATCCTCTTCGGCGGCGAGCAGGCGGGCGACGCCGAAGTCCACGAGCACGACGCCCGCGTCGCCGAGGATCATGTTCTGGGGCTTGACGTCGCGGTGGACGATCTGCTGGCCGTGGACGTAGTGCAGCGCCTCGCAGGCGTGGCGCACGTACTCCACCGTGTCGCCGACGACCAGGCCCGGGTCGCCCTCGTCGGTCAAGAGGACGCCGAGCTCGGTGCCCCGGACGAGGTCCATGACGATGTACAGGCCTTGGTCGTCGCTGGCGTGATCGAGGACCTTGACCACTCGTGGGTGCGACAGCGAGGCGAGCAGCCGGGCCTCGATCTCAAAGCGCGCGGCGTGGCGGACGTCGAGCAGACGCTTGATCGCGACCGCGGCGCCCGTCTCGCGGTCGACGGCACGATAGACGGCGCCCATCGCGCCGCTGGAGATCGGCTGGACGTCGTCGTAGCGCTCGAGCGCCGTCCCATCGACGCCGTCGGTGTGCGTCTCGGGGTCCGACACGCGCGTCGCCTCAGCCCGTCGCGAGGGTCGGGACGTCCGACGCGCCGAGGGCGAGCCGCAGCCCCGTCGCGAGATCGCCGGCGGTCTCGGGCCGCGACTCCGGGTCCTTGGCCATGCCGAGCGCCAGGACGCCGTCTAGCGCGGCGGGCAGCGCGGGCCGCCGCTCGCAGACCGACGGCGCGGGGTGCGTGACGTGCGCGAGCATGACCGCCGCGGTGGTCTCGCGTGGGAACGGGACCTCTCCGGTGAGGGTCTCGACGGCGGTGCAGGCCAAGGCGTACACGTCGGCCGCGACCTGCGCCTCGGCGCCCTCGAGGTGCTCGGGCGCCAGGTAGTCGATGGTCCCGATGAGGCTGCCGGGCGCGGTCAGCGCGCCCTGCTCGGCGCCGCTGGCCAGGCCGAAGTCGGCGAGGAGCATCGTGCCGTCGTGGCTGAGCAGCACGTTGCCGGGCTTGACGTCGCGGTGCACGATCCCGGCGGCATGGGCGGCGTCGAGCGCGCCGGCGACGCCCTCGAGCATCGCCACCGCGCGCTCCGGCTCGATCGGCCCGGCCGCGATGACGTCCTTCAGCGTGCGCCCCGACAGCAGCGGCGTTACGAGGAACAACCGGCCCTCGACGTGGCCCGCGTCGAAGACGGGGATGACGTTCGGATGGCGCACCGTGGCGAGGATCGCCGCCTCGCGCGCGAAGCGGTGGCGGTGCTCGCGGTCGCCGGCGATGTGGTCGTGCAGGACCTTGACGGCGACCTCTTCGCCCGTGCGCTGGTCCACGGCACGATGGACCGCGCCCATGCGGCCCTTGCCCACCATCGCCCCCAGCGTGTACTCCCCGAGCTGCATCCGAGGCACGCAGTGTTCCGGTCGGCGCGCCGGTGCGCAAGGGTGCAAGCCCGCACTCATGACCAGGAACCCGCCCGCCCCAGCCGGCCTGCGGGCCGTGGGGGCCAGTATGCTGGCCGGCAGTCGATGCCTGAGATCGCCCTGGAGCCCCGGCCCGGAGACACCATCGGTGGTTACCGCATCACCCGCGTGATCGGCCGCGGCCGCATGGGCATCGTCTTCGAGGGCGTCGACGAGGGCGGCACGGCCGTCGCCATCAAGGTCATCACGACCGAGCTCGCCCAAGACGACGTCTTCATCCGCCGCTTCCAGCGCGAAGTCGTCGCCGCCGAGCGCATCGCGCACCCCAACGTCGTGCCGGTGCTCACCCACGGGCAGGAGGGCGGGCTGCCCTACCTGGCCCAGCGCCTGATCCCCGGCGGCTCGCTGGCCGACAAGATCGCCAAGGGCGGCACGCTCGACGTCCCGGGCACCGTGCGCCTGGCCGCCGGCGCGGCGGCCGGCCTCGACGCGCTGCACGCCGGCGGCATCGTCCATCGCGACATCAAGCCCGCGAACCTCTTGCTCGATGACGATGGCACACTGTTCGTCTCGGACTTCGGGCTGGCCAAGGACAGCCAGGCCTCGAACCTCACGCGGCCAGGCCAGGCCTTGGGCTCGATGGACTACATGTCGCCCGAGCAGATCCGCGGCGAGGCCGTCACGCCGGCAACCGACGTGTACTCGCTGGGCTGTGTGGTCATGGAGTGTCTGACGGGTGAGCCGCCCTACGGCAACCGGCCGAGCATGCGCGTGCTGTTCGCCCACCTCCAGGAGCAGCCGCCGGACCTCTCGACGGTGCGGTCCGACGTCACGCCCGCGGTCGCCAAGGCGATCCTGCGCGGGCTGGAGAAGGAGCCCGGCCAGCGCCCAATGAGCGCTTCGGCCTACGTGCACGGCATCGCCTCGGCGGCCGGCGTCACCATCTGACGGGGGGCAGCGCTACTTGCGCTTCGGCCGCGCCACGTAGGTGTGCGGGGCCTTCACGAGGATCGTCTTGCGCTTGACGAAGTCGCGGACGGCTACGACGCCGCGCGCCACGCGGCTCGTCGTGCCCGCGCAGGTGTCCTCCACGAGCCACTTCGTGCCGCGCACGGTGGCCGAGCTGTACTGGCCCTTGGTCTGGAAGTTGCCCTTGCCGTCGCCCCACAGGCGGCGCGAGGTGACGTTCTTCTTCGCCTTCTTCTTGACGGCCGCGCGCTGGGCCGTGCGGCGCTTGGCCGCGCACGTCGGCTTGGCGCCGGCGAGGGTCAGCGTGGCCAGCGGCTTGGGGCCGGCGGTCTGGGTGAAGATGAAGATGCCGCCGTAGAAGACCGCGGTGCTGAAGCCGCCGTGGCCGTCGGCGATCGTCAGCGTCACGCGGCCGTTGGTCGCATCGATGAGCGTGCCGACGGGAACCTGGCGGTCGAGCGCGAGCCGCAGGACGATGCGGCCCGAGGGCAGCCGGAAGCGCACGGTGCCTCGCGAGAGCCGCAGGTTGACCGACCGGCCCACGACCGGGGGCGGAAGCGTCGGGGTCGTGCCGGTGTCGGGCGGCGGCGGAGCGGTGCTGGGCAGTGTCGGGGTCGTGGGCGGCGGCGGTGATGGCGGGCCCGGTGGCGCGACGGCGAGCTCGACGGCGCCGATGTCGCAGGCGCTGCCCTGCGGGCGTGCGACGCCCCGCTGGTCGGTGACCAGGCAGCCGCTTGCGGTGGCCGGCCCGCGATCGATCGCCGGGCTGCCGGCGGCGGGCAGCTGTGTCGGCGTGGGGCCGCCGTTGTCGGCCAGGGCACCGAGCAGCGGGTTGGCGTTCTGCTGGTCGCCGGTGGCGGTGAGGTTGCAGCTGGCGTCGCTGGCGAGGTCGTAGCCGCTGGTCAGCGTGGCGGATCGGCCGAACGAGCAGTTGGTGGTGGTGTTGCCGGCGATGATCGTGTTCGTCGCGGTGACCTGTGCGAGGGTGCCGAGCGCGATGCCGCCCGCGAGGTTCGTGCCCGTGCTCGTGTTCTGCGCGATCGTCGCGCTCTGGATCGTGGCCGCGGCGCCCGCTGCGACCGACACGCCCGCGCCCGCGCCGTTGGAGGTGTTGCCGCTGATCGTCGTGCTCTGGACCTGCAGCGTGCTCGCCAGCACCGCGATCCCGCCGCCGGTCGCCCCGCCGGCGCCGATCGGTGCGTTAGCGCTGTTGCCCGAGATCGTGCTGTTGATGATGGTGGTCGGGCCCTGGACCGCGATGCCGCCACCGGCGGTCGTGGCGGTGTTGGCGCTGACGGTGCTGTCGCGGAGCGTCAGCTGGCCCGGGAGGTTGTCGCCGGCGGTGACGAAGATGCCCGCCCCGACGCCTGGGGTGGTGGGGCTGTTGGCGTTGGCGACCCCGCCGGTCACGGTCACGCCGGAGAGGTCGAGCGCGCCCCCGTTGTCGATCTCGATCCCCCGGCCCTTGCCGTTGCCGTCGATGATCGTCTCGCCCGCGCCGGCACCGCGGATCGTCAAGCCGTGAAAGAGCGTCAGGGCACCGCCGAGCGTGTAGCGACCCGCCGGGACGGTGATGACGTCGCCTTCGGCGGTGTAGGTGAACGCGTCGCGCAGCGAGCAGAGGGTCGCGTTGCAGACCCGGTCGGCCGAGTCGGCCGTCGTCGTCACCGTGTAGGAGGCGCCGTGGGCCTGTGGCGCTACGGCGAGGCACGCGAGGGCGAGGAGGGAGGCGGTGAGCGCGAGGCGTCGCATGGGTCTTGGGAGCGTGGGCAGCGCCACGGCGCGCGTCAGTGCGGTGAGGACCTGCACCAATGCGCTGTCTTGCCGGCTCAGCGCTTGCGGCGCGCCGTGTAGCTCTTGCCCGCGCGCACGGTGACGGTCTTGTCCTTGACGAAGTCTCGCACGCTGACCACGCCGCGCGCCACGCGCGTGAGCGTGGCGTCACACGCGTCCTGCACGAGCCACTTCGTGCCGCGCACGGTCGCGGCGCTGAACTCGCCCTTGGTCTGGAAGTTGCCCTTGCCGTCGCCCCACAGCTTGCGCGACGGTGGCTGCTTGTCCTTCTTCTTGGCCGCCGCCGAGGCCGAGCCGCGCTTCGGGCAACTCAGCGTCTCGGTCAGCGTGAGCGTCGTCAGCGGCTTGGAGCCCTTGGTCTGCGTGAGCTTGAAGAGACCGTCGTAGAACCACGCCGACGCCGTTGCCCCGCCGCCTTGGGCGGCCGTGATGGTGATCTTGCCCTTGCGCGTGTCGATGCTGCTGCCGACCGGGATCGCCGTGCCGGGCGCGAGCGTGACGTAGGTCTTGCTGCCGGGCTTCTTGACCTTCACCGTTCCGGACTTCGTCGAGCCGATGACGTTGACGCCTGCGACGGGGGTCGGGGTGGGCGTGGGGGTCGGGGTGGGCGTGGGCGTCGGCGTCGGGGTGGGCGCCGAGGTCGGCGCCTGGTTGATCAGGACGCTGAAGGTGTTGCCGCCGTACTCGGAGGCGACGAGGTCCGGGCGCCCGTCGCCGTTGAAGTCCGCCGCGGCGATGCCGTTCTGCGCGGACGCGCTCATCGGGATCGCCGTGCGCGTGAAGCCGCTGCCCGAGTTCTCGAGCACGTCGACCGCGCTGCTGTTGGCGGCGAGCGCGAGGTCGGGCCGGCCGTCGAGGTTGAGGTCGGCGGTGGTGATGCTCGCGGGCGACGCGCTGACGGCGACGGGCGAGTACGGCGCCTCGTTGAAGCCGCTGTTGGTGGCGTTGCGCAACAGGACCGTGACGCTGCCGGGGTCGCCGGCGCGCGTGACCGCGAGGTCGGGCCGGCCGTTGCCGTCGTAGTCCCCTGCGGTGATGCCGGCCGGCGCCGAGGGCAGCGGGATCGTCTGCTCGACGGCAAAGCCGGCGGCGGCGGTCTGGCGGACGACGGTCACGCTGAGGCCGCTCGTGTTGATGAACGCGAAGTCGCGGACACCGTCGCCGTCGAAGTCGGCGACCACCGGCGTCGAGGGCTGGCCGCCGCCCTGGATCGCCTGCTGCGAGATGAAGCCGTTGGCCGTGTTGGCCAGCACCGTGACCTGATTGGCGTTGTAGAGCGACAGCACGACGTCGGGGCGGCCGTCGTTGTTGAGGTCGCCGGCCGCGGCTGCCTGCGGGCCCGCACCCGTCTGGAACGGCGAGCCGGCCTGCGGCGTGAAGGTGCCTCCGGGCTGGGCGAGCAGGACCGAGAACGTGTTCGCGACGAAGTTCGTCGTCAGGAGGTCGGCCAGCCCGTTGCCGTCGAAGTCGGCGACCGCGGCCGAGCCGTTGCCCGGGCCGCCCGCAAACGGCGACCCGGCCATCTGCGTGAATCCGCCGGCCGCGTTGCGCAGGTACACCGAAACGTCGCTCGAGGTGCCGTTGACCGTCGCGACGTCCGGCCGGCCGTCGCCGTTGTAGTCGCTCGCGTAGACGTTGTACGGCTGCGCACCGACCGCGTATGGCGAGCCCGCCTCCGTCACGAACGCCGCCTGCGCTGAACCCGCGCCCACGAGGAGCGCGCCTGCGGCGAGGGCCGCCGTCATCAATGCCTTCACCGCACTGATCATCCCGGAAGGGAGTGCGCTGGGCAACCGCTAGGAGAACAGGGCCTTGTGGTGGAACGCCGTCGAAGCCATGGCGCCAGCGTCACTGGCTCGGTGGCGGGTTGAACGGGCCCCAGTCCGCCGTGATGCCCGGCCTTTGTCGTGCCTCGGCCAGCAGCGATTCCTGCCCAGGGTCGATCAGCGCGCCCTTGAACGACACGTGGCCCGTCGCGAAGACCGCGCCGTCGAACCAGGCCTTGGCCCCACGGAAGTCAACCTTCGTGAAGTGGAAGACGTCGCCCTCGAAGCGCGCGTCGGTGAAGTTGACCATGCCTCCTTCGCCGAAGACCGCGTCGGTGAGGTTGCCGCGGCCGAACGTTGCCCCTTCGAAGATGAGATGGGAACCGCGCCAGTTGCCCAGGCGGTCGTCGCGAAGATGGTCGCGGATCACGCGCAGTAGCGTCCGGCGGACCTCCGGGTCTGCGTCGTCGCCCTGCTTGCGGGGCAGCCGCAGGTAGGCGCACAGCACCGACACGCAGGTCTGGCGTTCCTCGGGCCAGTCATCGGCGAGCCGCGCCATCGCGTAGGCGCCGGCCAGACGGGTTGCCGCGCTGTCGTCGCCGAGTTGACCCGCCGCCGCTGTGTAGCGGTCGCTGTGGAGCTGCGACTGTGCCCGGATCGTGTCTCGCGCCGCGAGATGATGACGCCGGAACGCGTAGACCGAGCCGGTCACGACGCCGAGAAGCCCGGCTACGGCGACTAGAGCCTTAACAAGATCGAGGTCGCCGGCCTGCTTGTCGCCGGTCGTCGTGGGGTGGACGACCCACTTGAGGAATGCGTAGCCAACGACGGCCGCCGCGATCGCGAAGACCGCGACGAAGAACACGGTCACGCCGAGCCCTCGGTCCGCGAAGAGGTCGGGGTCACTACGTCGCGTCAGCCATTGCCATGCTTTCATGATCGTGCAGCCTACCTGCGCGGTAGGCCGGCGCGACGTTGGCAAACGTGCAGGCGTCCTCGAGGGGTCCCGTGTCCCGGCGGTGCGTACGCGCGTATGGTACGGGCCATGTCGCTCGCGACCTGCTCCAGGGCGTCATGAGCCGCGGCAGCAGGACCGTCGAGGCCGTGATCGTGATCGGAGTGGTCACGTCGCATGACGACCGCGGCCGCGCCGAGAAGCTCGTCGAGGGCCTTCCGCGCTCGCTGAGCGAGCACGTCGACAGCCGGACGGACTGGCGCGCGGAGGTGTGCGAGACCGAGCCGGCGGACGCCTCGGCGAGACCGTCAGAGCTCACGGAGTCGGTGCGCCGTCGCCTGTTGGACGGTGGATGGCAGATGGGCATCGGGCTGACGGCGCTCCCGCTGCGCGTCGGCCGGCGGCCTGTCGCGACGACGGCGAGCGCGACGTATGGCGTCGGCCTGGTCAGCATCCCCGCTCTCGGTGCCGTCGGCGTCGAGGCGCGGCTGCACGATGCGGCGGTCGAGCTCGTGAGTGGGCTGCTCGGTGAGGGTGCGGCTGATGGTCTCGACGACGGGCGCGACGAGCGACTCAGGACGCGCAGCGCCGAGCTTGCCGCGGAGCTCCCCGTCGAGGAGGGCACGCGGCATGGATCGCTGCGCTTCACCCAGCTTGCGGTGAGCAACAACCTGCGTCTGCTGGCCGGCATGATTCGTGCCAATCGCCCTGCGCGGGTGATGGGCCGTCTGTCGCGGTCGGCCACCGCCGCACTGGGCACCGGCGCTTACGCGCTGAGCTCGTCCAGCATCTGGTCGATTGCGCACGCGAGCACATGGCCACGACTGGTGGCCGTTGGAGCGCTGTCCATGCTCATGATCCTGGCGTCGCTCGTCATCGCGCACGACCTGTGGGAGCGCGCCGCGAACGAGGCGGCCCGTGAGCGTGTCGTGCTGTTCAACGTCGTCACGATCACGACCCTGGCCATCGGCATCGCGGCGCTCTACCTCGGCCTGGTCGTCATCTTGGCGCTCGCGGCCGCGGTCACGATCCCGCCCGCCACGTTCCACGAGCAGGTCTCCGCGTCAGCGACCGTCGGCGAGTACGCGCGGCTCGCGTGGTTCGCGGCGTCGGTGGCGACGGTGGGAGGCGCGCTGGGGTCGCTTGTCGAGAGCGACCATGCGGTGCGCGACGCGGCGTACCGCCCGCGAGGCGGGCGGCAGGAGGCCTCAGCCGGCGATTGAGCTGCTACGACGCTCGCACCGCCGAGACGTCGATCAGGATCTTGACCTCTTCGCCGACCAGCACGCCGCCCTTGGCCAGCGGTTGCTGCCAGGTCAGCCCGAAGTCCTTGCGGTCGAGGGCCCCGCGCACGCGGATGCCGACCCGCTCGGCGCCCCACGGGTCCTCGCCGGCGCCCTCCACCGTCGCCTCCATCGTCACCGGGCGGGTGACGCCCTTGATCGTGAGGTCGCCGGTCACGCGGTAGTCCGGGCCTCCGAGGGGCTCGATCCGCCTCGACGCGTACATGATCTCCGGGAAGCGCTCGGCGTCGAAGAAGTCGGGGCTCTTGAGGTCGTCGACGAAGTCCTGATCGAGCCCCCGGACGGCATCTTCGAGGGTGTGGTGGTCCACACCCTGCCGCTCCCCGGCCGTCACCTTCACGCGCTTCCCGACCAGATCGCCGAGCTCCACCGCAACGGCGTGCTGCCGACGATCTGCCCGAAGAGGTGGGCTGGCGGCGGACGCCACTGAGGAAGACCATGGAGATCGACATCGGCATCCCTCCCGACCGCCTGACCTCTCTGCAGTACGTCCGACTCGCGGCGGACCGGGCGCCCCGCGCGCCGGCGGGCGTCGGCGGGCGTCGGCGCGTTTCGTCACGGAAGTCCGGGTCATCGGCGAGTGTCATGACTGGACCCTTGCGGTCAGCGATGGCCGTGCTTGGGCCTACGTCCATGCCTGGGGCAGCGGCATCGGCCGCTGGTCCCGCGTCGACCCGACGCTCGTCGCTCGTGCCGTGGAGGCAGCGGTGCCGCGCCGTGTCCCGGCGCGGTACCGGATCGATGTCCTGCGCCGGCTCGGCCCCGTCCGGGTGACCCCGGCGTCGCTGGGTGTCGCCCGGCGAGGGAGGTGCCGACGCCGTAGGTGAAGCCGCCCTACCTTGCGGCGTGGGCGTGACCGATGTGCCGCCGATCCCGTGCGCGTCGGTCTGCTGCTGGTGACGTGGTGGACGGTCGCGAGCACTGTGCCGCGCAGTCTGCGGCGCGCGGAGGGTCAGGCGACGGCGATCATCGGCTCGCCGCTCTCCGCGATCGCGTCGCCGACCCACGCCAGCGTCGTCGCGTCCAGCACCGCCGCGGCCTCGCCGATCATCTGGGTCGCCGTCTGGATCGCGAGATCGGCGGCCGCGGGCCGCTGACCGGCCTCGTCGCGTCGCATCAACAGCACCAGGGTGCCGAGCTGCTGGAGCAACGTGGCGCGCAGCCATTCGAGCGCGTCGCCGTCGTCGCTCGCGAGCAAGGCGATGCACTGCTCCAGCGAGAGCTCAGTCAGATCGTCGGGGGCGTCGCGACCGAAGCGGTGGCCTGGCATCCAGCACGCGAGCCGCCAGCCCTTCGCGCTCAGGCCTGGTCCGTCGGCCGTGCACGACCGCAGGAGCACGCCCGGTGCGGCGAGCGCGACGCTGAAGTGCTTGGCGAGCGAGAGGTCGCAGTGCAGAACGTCGCCGCGGCCCTCGGGCGTTGGCCGACGGATCCACCGTGGTGCATTTGGCTCACCGGCCAACAGCGCATTCACCACGGCGCGCGCCGCGCGTCGCTCGCGTCCTCCAGCCAACGATCTTGCCTTTCTTCGAGGGTCTGGCGACGCCCGCTCTCCCGTCCTCGGCGGACCGGACAAGTGTGTCGCTTTACGCAGCCGCGCGTGAGCCTACATCCGCATTTCCCCCCTTGGCAAGCCGCGCAGCAACGTAGAGCACGCGACGTTGCCACACGAGGTCGTGTGTGGATACGCTCAGCCCGCCTGATCGGGAGTCACATACGGCCTCGGCAGGATCCCGAGCCGACGAGTGACCACTTTGACCGACGCTGACGGCGATGCGCTGCTTGCACTCCTGGATGAGGAGTGCGGCGCGACCGTCGACGCCGTCCGCGGGCGCTTCGTGCCTCAGCGGGTCTCCGGTGGACGCCATCTCAGCGCGCAGAGCCTGAGCGAGGATCTCCACCGGATCCTCCGGACGCTCGTGCGCATGGGCCTCTTCGGCGATCCGGTGGTGACGATCCAGAAGGAGCTGTGGCGCGAGACCGACATGTCGCGCAAGCGCGGCGGGGCGCTGCTGGACCAGGCCCACGAGGTGCTGCGCGACGCGGCCGACCGGGTGTTCGCGGGCCTGGTCGCGCGCGCAGCGCTGCCGGCGCCGCGGGCCATCTACACCGGTGTCCACCACGTGCCTGGCGCGCGCCAGGCCAAGATGCCCGGCCGCATCCGCTTCAAGGGCATCCCGGCGACGTTGCGGGTCGGCGTCACCGTCGGCGGGGCGTTCGGAGCGCCGACCATCTCCGCCGACCGGGTCTTCGCCCATCGGCTCCGCGGCGAGGTCCTCGTGCGCGCGCGGGACGTCGCCGACCTCCGGGGCAACGTCCTGCGCGAGTGGCGTACCCGCCCGATGACCAGCGACGACTGCGGCTACGGCCCGCAGGCGATCGACCTCGCCGCCGATCTCCAGCACCAGCTCGCCGGCTTGGACGACGTGGTCGCGCTGCCGGCGCTGCCGGTCGTGCTCACCCGCGCGGCGATCACGGGCATGGACGACCTCGACCTCGACCTCGGCCTGATCGACCGCGATCGCGAGTTGCCGGGCAACGACCTCAACCTGGTCGGCCGTGCCATGGACCGGCTCGTGGTCGGGTCGCTGCTCTTGGCGGCGTGCGGCGAGACGGGCCTCGCGCACGCGCGCGTGCCGAGCACCTGGAGGATCGTGCTCGACGGCCGGCACGAGCCGATCGACGCCGCGTCCGCCCTGCGGGTGCTCGAAGGGCACACCTCGTCGAGGACGCCCGTGCCCGCGCTGGAGACGGTCGCCGAAGGGCCGGACTGGCGCATCGATCAGATCAACGGCCGCGTCATCGACGGCCGGCCGCACCCCACCGTGCCCGATGCGACCCTAATCCTGTTCCACGCCATTGCGGCGGGCGGCGACGTCAGCTCCGGCGGCGCGCGGACGTTCCTGTACATCTGCAGCCGGCGCATCGCCTCCGACGAGGACGTCGAGCGGGTCGTGGACGCGCTCCTTCCGCTGCACCAGCCCGGCGACTTGTCGGAGCGCTTCGAGCTCTGCCGGGCCAACAGCGCATTGCTGCCGCTGGAATGTCTCAAGTGCTCGGGCCGCAACGCGCACACGACCGCTCACTTCGATCGCATGCGCGACGTCGTCAACGCCGGGCGGCTGGCCGGAATGCTGGAGGGCACCTAGCAGATCGAGGGGGGCAAACCGGACGCGCGCGGTCTCCCGCTCGGCGGTCGCTGTTACAGATACGCCGTCACCGCTCCGCTGTGCAGGTGTCTTTCGCGGAGCGCCCTCAACTGGAGATCAATCCTGTGAGTTCCCCCACTCGCATGTCGGACGACAACCAGCCCAGGAGCGGGATCGGGCGTGCTGTAGATCGGGTTGTTCGGGCAGCGGAAGACGTTGTTATCGCCGGGTATGAGCTCGGTTGCGCGGCCGCCGACCTCGCCGTCAGGGTGCGGCGCGTGATGCACTCCAACAAGCTCGTGATCCGCTGCATGGCGACGTTCGGCACGGCCGGCTTCGTCCTGTCGGACGGCTCCGGGACGACGCCGTTCGATCCCGAGGTCGGCGCGATCCTCGCGGCCGGCGGGGTGATGATGGCACGCCTCGTGTACGGCGCGTTCGTGGTGCTGGACGACGATGTCGGCCAGACCGACCAGGTCCGCCGCGTCAAGCGGATGAGCGTCGAGGACCTCGCGCAGGAACTGGACGACGAGGCGGCGCTGCGGGCGACGCTCAACCACACGTTGCCCAAGCGGGTCTCGCCGCGGTTGGAGGACCGCCCGTTCGTCGGCGCGGTGATGGGCGCGGCGCTGAAGGCGATCGAGGCGCTGCCGGTCGACGTGCACGTCAAGTTGTTGTTGGTGCGCGGGACCCGCGACGGCTTCAAGGTGGTCGAGACCCGCGGCATGGTCGAAGAGGACCTGATGAAGGGCGTGGAGTGGACGCGCAGCGAGATCATGACCGGCGGTGCCTTCGTGCGGATCCTGGCGCCGCTCGACTACGTGCCCCTGCCCGCGCACTTCTGGGTAGGGCGAACCGAGTACATGTTGTTGGCGGTGTCGAGCACGGAGCTGCCGCACCCGGCCGTCCTCACGGTGAGCCGTGCGGCGACCAGGCTGATGCGCGCCCTGTGCGACGAAGTCCATATTTACGCGGCTGGAGGAAAGCGATGATGATGGTCAGCTGGGTCTGGCGTCTCGTGACGCTGGAGTTGCTCCTGGGCAAGGAGGGCTACGAGCCGTCGACTCCCGCGGTCACGCGCCTGCGGATGCCGGTGTGGGCGCACCTCCGGCGGCGCACCGCCGTGGGCGTCGTCAGCGACGGCGTGCTCATCGGCGCGCTGGTCGGCGGCGCGATCGTGGCCGCGTTGACGGTCGCGGCCCTGCTCGGCGAGCAGGGGATCGTCGTCGGCCAAGTGATCGCGCTCGCGGTCGTGGGGTGGCTGGTGCTGGTCTTCGGGCTGCTGGTCGCGGGCGCTTTGGAGCGCAAGAAGCTCATGGAGTACAAGACGAGCCGGCGCGAGCTGCGGTTCGCACTGCGCTACGTCAACGCCGAACGCGAGCTGTACCGGCGGGCGGTGGAATCGAGTGCCGCCCTCAGGCGGGGCGACGCGGACGAACCGACGGTGCAGCGCGAGCTGATCCGGGTGGCCGACGCGCTGCAGGACGTCCTGGCCGCGGCGCACGACCAGACGGCGGTGGCCGTGGTCCTGCGCAAGCCGGACCTCGGTCTCCACCAGGTGATTCACCTGGCGGCGTCGCCGAGCAGCAGGTGGCGGCAACTGCGGCCGGGCAAGAGCTGCCCGATGCGCGGGCAGACGTTCGACAAGGCGTTGAAGGCGCTGGCCCCGCACACCTGGCCGATCCCGCTCGGCGTCACCGGTCTCGACCTGTGGGTGGGCGTGCTGTCGTGGGAGGCGTTCTCCACCGACGACAAGCGGGTGTTCGATGAGGCGCTGGACTGCTTCTCGGCGGTGGCGCGGGAGCTTGACGCCCGTCCGTCGCTGCGACGGCAGCTCAGAGCGGTGAGGTGAGGGTGCGTCGTCGGCGTCGCGAGCGAGGACGCGAATCGGCGATGCCAGTGGACAAGGACATCGGTCCGCGCGGGGTCGTGCGCACAGCGCCCGAATCCCCGGCGATTGCCAGCGAACCAGTCACATATCTCGGAACAAGGCCCTGGTGCCTGAAACGGAGCGGAACTCGGGCCGATTTCGGGCGCACCCCTGAACGACAGAACCCGGCAATGTGTGACGTGACAAACCCACGCATCGCCAGCGGTTCGAGGCGGTCAGGTACCGGGGTCCCTCGGCGCTTGGCCGCCTCGTCTCGTTCCAAATCATGGCGCCACGGCGCAGCGAGCGACGTCCTGCGCGTGGCGGCCTACGCCCGGCGCGGCCCAGCGTTCGAGGTGTAAAGCGCCACGCTCGGCCCTTCTTGCAGCTCCATACGATGCGCCCAGCGATGGACCACGTCGCGTATGTAGGAGTCCTCGGTGCCATCCCAGGCGGCAAGACCGGCGCGATTGACAACCGCCAATGTTGAGCCGTGATGACGTAGCTCTTTCGCGTGGGCCTTCGGCATCTTGTTGTCGAAGGTCACAAGGACGCACGGCTCGAAGTTGGCAGCGAGTGCCTTGAGGACTGCGCCGTCCTTCAGCTCGTCAAGCCCGATCTCGCGCAGTGCAGTCGCATCCGCGCGCGCTCGTCTCCGAAGCTCGCGGGCGAGCTTCCAACTGATATCCGCGTCAATGACGATCCGCCTACGCTGCAACGCTAGCGAGGTCGGATTCGTAGCCCACGGCGTCGTCGATCTCGGCGTCGGTCAGCTCGTAGTCATCGCGAAGCACCTGACGCCCACCTTCGCTCCCAGCGAGGTCGGCTACAAAGGCCGTGGCGATGCGCTTCCCGCGTACGACCGGCTCACCAGAGCGGCGATCGGGGTTGACCTCGACATGATCTCGCGGGTGCTTGTAGGCGACCCACCCGCCGCGCGCGAGCGCCTCGCGAATGGTCTTGAGGTTGAGAAGCGTGCCACTCAAGACGTCGTGGTCTCGGCGGTCGAGCGACACCCAGGCGCCGCGGGTCTTGTCAAACGCGACCAGCAAGCTTCCATCGTGCGCGAGCGGCGCCGTGGCCAAAGGCCACTGGCCGTGTGTCTCACGGAGGAGGTGGACGATGTCCCTAATGTCCTTGAGCTTCTTACCCTTGTCGACGAGGTAGTGAGCGAGGATCGCCTCACCGGCGTCGGCGTAGGAGTAGACGTTCGGATGCTGCGAAACGCTAGGCAGGATGATGCCCTCGCGAGCCCAGCGCCCCACGCGACGAGGTGTCACGCCCGCGAGTCGAGCGACCTCGCGGGCCGTGTAATACCCGATCGCTTGAGGTTCACCAGTGCCCACGATGTCGATGCTACCCGGCGAGGCGGCGCCGTGGCGCCGCTCTAGGAAACGTCGCGCCATAGCTCGGCAGGCTTCACGCCGAGTCCGCGAGCGATCCGCGCCAGCGTCGAGACGCCGGGCTCTCGCTGAACCGACTCGATGCGCGTGATGGTGCGGAGATCGACGCCCGCGCGGCGAGCAAGCTCAACCTGCGACAGGTTGCGATCTTCGCGCAGGCGACGAATGTTGCGCGCCACAAGTTCGATCGCCGGGTCGTCGCGCACCCGATTGCATTCGCTCGTGCGAAGGTCGCGCCTGCGGCCAGTTGGCCCTATGCTGCGCAGATGGTTGAGCAACGTCCCTCCACTGAGATCGCGCGAGCCGTACTCCACAACACGCGGATCGCAATCCTCATTCTCTGCGGCGGGTCGCGGACGATGAAGGAGATCGCCGAGAAACTCGACCTGACGCGGGGCGCCGCCCGCTACCACGTCAACGTCCTCATACGCGCGGGACTCCGAACTCAAATATCTGGCGGACGTACGCAACGGCGTCGTCCATACGGGGCATCTGACCAGCGAAGCCCAGGATCGGGTGCTCCTCCCGTTCATCACCGCCTGCGACCTGCTCCTCGACGACATGGAGGCGTCCCGGCACGACTTCTGGGGCGAGTACGTCGAGCTGGTCGACACCCACCGGGCCGAATCGGCTAAGGCGGCTGAAGTTGAGGTAGCCGAGGCGATCATGCTCGCTCGTATGGCATTTGCGGAACGCTTCGCGGAACTGGATGAACCAACCCGGAAAGCGATCCTGACCACCATTGTTGAGGGGTACACACCCGAGAAATACGAGCAGGATCTCTACGACTGTCCGGCGTGCGGCACGATGGCTCTAGTACACGGAAGCCACGACGTCGATTGGGAGCCTGAGTGGGAGAGGGGCGACGACGGCGAGCCGTGGAGCCCAGGCGCCTCGCTAATCGTGAGGTTTCGACCGGGCACTCTCGAATGCCGGGCCTGTGGCCTGGTTCTGGATGGTCAAGACCAGTTGATGGTGGCCGAGGTGCCGGAGTCGTGGGAGATCGAGGACGCCGATCCGAGGGACTTCTATGAGCCCGGCGAGGAGTGGTGATCGCGACTCGGGCGGCCCACAGGGCCGCTCCTTCGAGGCACGACAAGCACCGGGAGCGGCGAGTCGGTACCACGCGCAAGCAGAAGCGCGACGATCACCTGTCACGCAACGTAGAAGCGGCTGCCCTGGGATCGGGCGTCTCCATTCGACCGGCCTTATAACGGTCGCGGGCAACTCCCGATGCTGTCGGATACAGCAAGTACGCTGTCGCGCTATGACCGGCTTTGGGGCTAGTCCTTGAGTGATTGGCGGAAGGTCGCGCCGTCTTTTTGCGACGGCGCGCCAGCTCGGCCTGCTCAAGATCAGAACACTTAGGCCCCACCGCGCTCCCGCAGACGAGATAGCGAAAGTCGCGGCAGACCTGCGGAAGCGTCAGGCCGGCAATTCCGGTTGTCGGCGCCGGGTGAAAACTGGTCCACCTGCGCCGGGTGAAAAGTGGGCCACTTGAGGCAGTGTCCGGTGGTCTTTGGAGCCTGGGCTCGTTTGCGCAGAGCGAGCTTGGGAGGACCGGGTGGTCGGGGTGGAGCAGTGGGCGGAGATCCGTCGGTTGCATTTCGTGGCCAAGTTGTCGCAGCGCGAGATCGGTCGACGCACCGGGCTGCATCGAGACACGATTCGCTGGGCGCTGGCCAGCGAGACGCCGCCGAGGTACTCGCGGCCCGTCAAGGGCTCCAAGCTCGACCCGTCAAGGATGAGATCCGGCGGCTGTTGGCTGACGATCCCGATCTGCCGGGCGTTCGGGTGGGTGAGCTGATCGAGCCGTTAGGTTGGGATGGCGGAAAGACGATCCTTGATGACTACCTCCGCGAGGTCCGACCGCTGTTTCGCTGCGCCAGGACGACGCAGCGCACGATCTACCGGCCCGGCGAGCTCTGCCAGTTCGACGTTTGGGAGCCCAAGCACGAGGTCCCGGTCGGTCATGGCCAGACGCGCAAGGGTTATGTCGTCGTCGCCTGCTTGGGCTATTCACGCGTGGGCGCCGGCGCGCTGGTCTTCAGCAAGCAGACGTCGGATCTGTTGGCCGGGATCTGTCGCTGCCTTTGGCAGCTCGGCGGGCTGCCCGACACGTTGGTCTGGGATCGCCAGGCCGGTGTCCACGGCCGCGATGGTCGCCCGAGTGAGGAGTTCGCCGCGCTCTGTGGCCAACTGCGGGTCGCTGGCATTTTGCCGGCCGCGTGATCCGCAGGCCAAGGGTGTGATCGAGCGTTGGCAGGGCTATGCGGAGACCAACTTCGAGCCCGGCCGAATGTTCGCCAACGAGATCGACTTCCAAGACCAGCTGCAGGCCTGGGCCATCAAGGCCAACGCCCGTACGCACAAGACGCTGCGGGTCCGCCCCTGCGACCGTCACGTCGAAGAGCTCGAAGTGATGGGGCCGCTGCCCGAGACGGTCCCTGACACCGATCGGCGCTGGGTGCTCAGGGTCGCGTCTGATCCCTACGTTCGCTTCGACACCTGCGACTACTCCTTAGACCCTGACTTGGTTGGTCAACGCGTCGAGGTTCGCGTCGGCGATCGCGAGGTCACCGCGGTCGCGCTAGACACCGGACAGCTGGCCTGCCGGCATCCGCGATCGTTTGCCAGACATCGCACGATCACTGCACTGGAGCACGCTCGAGCCTTGAAGCGCCGCCGCGACGGCAACGACCAGCGCGAGCCGGCCGTCGAGGCGAGGTCGCTGGCCGTCTATGACGCCCTGATCGCATGAGCCGCCCAGCGACCGAGCTGGCGCATCTGTTTCGCCAGCTCAAGGCACCCGCGGCCGCCCGGGCGTTGGGCAAGCTCGCCGATCGCGCCCGCCAAGAGGAGTGGTCCTATGAGCAGTTCGCCGCCGCCTTGCTGAAGACCGAGACCGACAGCCGCGACAGCCACGGCGGCCAAACACGGATCAAGGCCGCGCGGTTCCCGGCGCGCAAGACGATCGAGGAGTTCGACTTCGCCTTCCAATCCTCGTTGCCAAAGAACACCATCTTGCACCTCGGACAGCTCGACTTCCTGGCCGGCAAAGAGAACGTCGTGCTCTTGGGGCCACCCGGCACCGGCAAGACCCACCTCTCGATCGCCCTGGGGATCCGCGCCTGCCTGGCAGGTCATCGCGTCGCCTTTAGGACCGCCACCGAATGGGTCGCGCTGCTGGCCGACGCCCAACGCCACGGCCGCCTCGATGCCGAGCTCGACCGGCTGCAACGGATCCCGTTGCTGATCGTCGACGAGGTCGGCTACATCCCGTTCGATCCACAAGCGGCCAACTTGATGTTCATGCTCGTCTCCCGCCGCTACGAACGCGCCTCGCTGATCGTCACCAGCAACAAGCCGTTCAGCGCTTGGGGCGAGATCTTCGGCGATGAGATCACCGCCGCGGCAATGATCGACCGCCTCGTTCACCACGCCGAGATCCTCGCGCTCAAGGGCGACAGCTACCGCCTCAAAGACCGAGACCTCGCACGACCTCCGGCCGAAAACCGACCCCCTCGCGGAAGCGCGCGCCGGCGCTGCGACGCCCTCGGCCTACGGCCTCGGGCTCCGCAACACCGGCAGAACCCTCACCTACTGGCCCATATTTCACCCGGCGAAACCCGCCCGCTTTTCGACCGGCCTTGACATCCGGTCGTGCGCGACGCAGAGTCCGTTCAGCATCGACGACGCTTGCCGTGCTGGCCAGCGTCGAAGAGATCCGCCAGCTGATTGGGTGGCTCGCGGGTCTCCTCTGACTCGAGGTCAGCACCTCACTCGTCCCAACCCATTTGCGCTTTCGCTTCCGCGTGGGGTGTCGTGAGTGCGCTAGCGGAAGCCGGCGCTGGCGGGCAGCACGGGTGCTGGGCGGGCGTGGACGGTGTCGATGGTCTCGCTGTTGTCGATGCCTTGGAGGTAGATGGAGGTCACGCCGAGGTTGGTGTGTCCGAGTTGGCGTTGGATGACGTTGAGCGGGACGCCTTCGCGGGTCATCTCAACGGCGGGGCGTGTCGGAGTTGGTGGGGTGCGAAGCGCGGGCGCACGCTGGCGTCGCCTGCCAGGCGTCGCAGCGTGTGGCGCACGGCGGGTGCTGACCAGGGTCGGACCGCTGATCACGCACAACAACGCGCCGATCGGCATGTCCACGCGCGTCGCGAGCCATCGATTGAGGCGCTGCCAGCCCCAGGTATCCATGCCGACTCGCGACGCTTGTCGCCCTTTCCGCGGCGCACGAGCACGCCGCCGCGCTCGCAGTCGAGGTCGCTCTCGGCCAGCGCCAGCGCCTCGCTGATTCTCAGGCCGGCGCGCCACAGCAAGATGATCAGCACCTGGGTCCGCAGGCCGTAGGCCGTAGGGCTCGTCGCCGGCGCAGCGCATGACCGAGACGATTTCCTCGACGGTTGGCGGGTCGGCCGGGCAGCGGCGACCCTTGTTGCGGGGCGGTCGTCCCGTGTGGTGGCCGGGCAACGTCGCGGGCGACCGACGCCGGCCGCGAGCATCAACAAACACCGTGGAGTCAGACATGCCGACAGCGTCCCCCGCGCCGCCCCGCATGAAAAGGAGCACCGCGACTCGACCGTTGCGGGTGCTCTCAGGCAAAAGGAGTACGCGCTCACGCGCTGCGGCACTCTCACGCCTCGGCGCTGATCGCGGCAGGCTGGGACATCGCCGAGGGTGTCGGCGCGGCTGGGGCATAGCTCAATCGCGACCATGCAGCGGATCGACGTCCACCAGTCCGACGCAGCCGCACAGCGAGGGCCAACGCAATCAGCTGGCAGCGCTCGAGATAACCGCCCATCCACCGGCGCACGGCCCAGACGCGAGGGTATTTTCCCTTGGGTAACCAAGCTCGCGAGCAGAGGACTGAGCGGATGTACAAAGTCGTCATGAATTACCCCGACGGGACGAAGGACGAAGATGATGAACTCTTCGAGACGGAAGAAGAGGCGCGCGCGCACGGCCTGGAGCAGTGCAGCAACTACGCAGCGGGCGGAGAAGACCTACACATGTCGAACCCAGGGGACTACCCGCCCAGCGAGGACGACGACGATGTCGACTTCCACGTAATCGAGGTCGACGCAAACTGAGGCGCACCGGCTGGCAACGCCCGGCGCTACCGCAATGGACGACAAGCAGCAACGTGAACGGTTCGCTTGGCATGGGACGCGCTAACCGGCCCGGCGCCTGGGGCGGTAGTTGGTCGCTGCAGTGTTGTCCTGACCAGACGTGTCTGGACCGCCAGCCACCATCGACACGGATGTCTGACGGCTACCTCGGCGCCGCACCGCGGGCATCGGCGAAGCTGGCCCCAGCCGCCGGGGTCACGCCCCGCGAGCACCCAAGCCCGCTGTGGAACGAGCAAGGCGGGTCACCTGTCCTGTGTGCGGTCAGGCCCCCGCCGCCGTATGAGGCACCGAGTGCCTCGCCTGCTGCGTCGGCTCGCACCGCGGGGATCCTCCACCGTTCCTCCACCGTAAGCGGGTCGGCCCACTTCGGCGAGGACGTCTCGCTCTGCGAAACGCCTAGCCCGCAAACGTCGCGAACGTCCAATGGTTCCCGTCGGGATCGGCGACCGCGAAGTCGCGTGATGGGTAGTCGGTCTGGTCGGTGAGCTCGTGGATGATGGGCGCACCGAGCTGGCGGGCGCGTGCGTGGACGCCATCCGGGTCGACGGTGACGACGTGCAGCGACGCGGTCCCCGGTCGGCAGGGCGTCTCGCGCTCTCCGGTGCTCGACAGCATCACCCGCCCGCCGTCGGGCCAGTCCAGTTGGCAATGATGGATCGCGCCCTCGCGCTCGCCGGCGATCATCAGGTCCTCGGTGAAGCCGAGCGAGAGCAGCCACCCACGCAGCGCCGCGGCGTCGTCGCTGACGAGGCTCGCCCAGATACTCGGCTCGTGCTTACCGCTCGTAGTGAGGCTCATGGCAAGCCATGATCTCTCAGACCGGCCGCGCGCTCGCGTCGGAGGTCGGCCTCGCGGTCCCTCGGCCGTCCCGCCACGCTCCTCCTTTGGACGACAAGCACCGCTGCGGACCAGTGCTGCTTTGAGCAAAAGGCAGTCTCCGGCCTACTTGCATGGATCGGAGAAGCCGAGCCGCTCGACCGCACCGCTCTTCGTGACGGCGAGCGCGGTAGTCGGGCGGGGCCATCGGCGGCGTCTTCAGTTGCAGGGAGCAGCGGCGGGCAGTGGCCTAGGTATCCGCGCCCGGACCGCCAGCAAGGTATGCGCGGTAGCGTGCGTCGTCCCAGCGTATGAACGCAACGCTGCCGGCGTGGCGCTCGTCGGCCGTGTACCGAACACAGCTCCAGGTGTATTTCAGGCGCTCGTCGTCAGTAGTCAGTCCCAGTTCCGGCAACGGCGCATCTGGGTCCGTCGTCGAGCATGCCTCGGCTGGTTCGATGAAGTGAACATCGGACTGCGCGAGCAGCGCGCCGTTGAACCAGCCAGCCAATCCAGCCGGGGCGTTGCTGACGCCGTGATCGGCGCCTCGCCGCCAGGAACCCACCAGGAGAGCTGTCGGCGACAGGGCGACGAATACCGCGTCGACGTTCCCGCGCGTGAGCGGTGATCCCGTCGTCCTGTGCTCCTCTCGGTTGTAGAAGGCGAGTGGCTGGTCGCAGGTGGCGAACTTCGCATCTGTCGCTCTCAGAACGCTCCAGTGCATGGACATCAGAATCGAGGTCTGCGCGGTGATCACGAGCGAGAAGAGGATCTCCAGACCCCGCGTGCCGTTCGTGTGGAAGCGCTGCTCCCACCTCACTCCTTCCAACGCGTGCGGGTTCTCCGAGAGATACTGCTCGCCAACCTCCACGCCGGCGCTAATGAGCTGCTGGCGTACCACGGTTCCTCGGACGGCGAGTGAAGCCAGGAACACGGCGGCATCGAATCGCGCTTCCGGCTCGACCGTGCCGTCGGAAGCCAGTTTGCGGACCGCCGTCACGCCAGGTCCCTCGACATCCGTAGCGAGGGATCGCTCGATGCTGCGGTCGAGCGAGCCGTCGGGTCTTGTCATCGCGTGCCAGCCCGGCTTCACGCAGATATGGGCCGTACCGACGGACTTCGCGTCGACGCTCGGGAGAATGCGCGCGTTCACAAGTTCCGTTTCGCCTTTCGGGCACCACGCGCGGAGGTACGCACGTGAGACGAGATGGTGTCGCTTGCTTTCTCCCACAGTCCCAGGATGCCCGTCGCGCCTGACAGCACCGACCTCATGACGACCGGATCGCGCCCAGTGTCGACCCGCGAGATGGCGCGGGACGATTGCTAGCCGATGCCGAGTCGGTCGCGGCGCTTGCCGTCTACGACCGCTTGATCGCTGCAGAGCCAGAGCGTCATTTCGATCTCGCTCGTCTCACCAAGCTCCGCAAGCTGGTGACGCTCCGCGTCAAGGCGCGCTTGCCCACCTCGCTGGCCGACGCAGCGGAGGTCCTGCGCTCGTTTTCAGCACGGCTTCGCGATCTTGGGTGGGTACCGGTTCGCGTCGCGTGACGCCGAGCCGGTGTTCGCTTGCCTCAGCGGAGGCTGCGAGAAGCGGCTCAAGCTCACGTTCGGGCTGATCGTCATCGACGGCGGCGGCACTTGGCCGTCGGCCGCGATCATGAAAGACGCAGGCCACAAGATCGTCGAGCTCGACGGCACCGTACGACGCTCGATCGTCGATCGACGCGACCACAGCACCGCCCCCGGCCTCGTCGATCAGCTCGTCCTTCTCGCCGACGGGCATCCGGGCGTCATTCAGATCCTCGCCACGCTGGAGCGTTACGCGAAGGCGGGCCGCTTCTACAACCTCGACTTCCTCGGTGGCATTGTCCAGCGGGAGCCCGCTCCGCAGGAGCTTTGGTCTGAACTTGAGATGGACATCATCGAGGCGAACCCGGAGATGCTCGATCAGTTCGCTGGCGGCGAGACCGCCGTCGCCCGGGCCACGATGAACGAGATCCTGGCTTGGAGTCTTGGGGTCTGGTGTGAGCTCATCTACCGCGCTTGGGTGACCGGCGTTGCCGGCGATCTCGCCAGACAGTGGAGTCCGCAACTGCAACTCGGCCACACGGTTCCCCGTTTCCGTCGGCTCTGACCGGAGAGGGCGGGGGCATCGTCTTCTCCGTGCTCAAAGAGGGGGACGTGCTGAGGTCAGGTCCCGGGTTGCAGAGCGCTTTCGCGCCGGAGGTGCGCGAGAATGCTAGGCGTACCGAGGGGCCTAATCCTCGGTACCAGGCCCCGGGGTGTTGACGCACCGGCGGGACCACTTTTCAGGGTTATTCAGGCGTCGCGACGTTAGCTCTGGTCCGGCCCCGAATCCAAGCGAATCGGCGGCAATCCACGGCAAACTAAGAGCATCTGACGGAATAAAGGCACTAGTGCCTGAAAACGTCGCGGATAGCCGCCGATTCAGACCGACCCCTACAACGACGAAACCCCCGCGCTAGCAGGGGTTCCGTGCCAATGGAGCTAGGGGTGTCTGGGTTCAGGACATATGTCTCGGGTGATAGGTCGCTCATGAGTCGGGACATCGGTCACACCGTGGGCTGAGGGGTAACGGCGACTCCCGCGCACGCGACGTCATGGGGTTGGTTGGTGGGCATGTCCCGTGCTCGAGTCGCTGTGTTGAAGGTCGTCTCTGGGGAGATGACGGTCACCGCGGCCGCCACGGAGTACGGATACTCGCGGCGGCATCTGCACCGGCTGTTGGGCCGCTACCGAGAAGGCGGGCTGCAGGCATTAGAGCCGCGGTCGCGCCGTCTCAAGACGACGCCTAACGCTGCGTCTGATGCGGTTCGAGAGTGGGTGGTCGAGCTGCGGTTGGCGCTGATCGCCGGCGGTCTTGACGCCGGGCCGGTGACGATCGCCTGGCACTTGCAGCGCGAAGGGCTGCACCAAGCTGGGCTGATCACCCCGCAGCCACGCAAACGGCCGCGGTCCTCCTACATCCGCTTTGAGGCCGATCAGCCCAACGAGATGTGGCAATCAGATTTCATGCATTGGCGCCTGGCTGACGGCACCGACGTCGAGGTCCTCGGCTGGCTTGATGACCACTCTCGGTATCTGCTTTCAGCGACGGTGCACCAGCCCGCCAGCGGCGAGGACGTCGTCGCCACGTTCTTGGCCACCGCCGATCAGCATGGAATCCCGGCCTGCACGCTGACTGACAACGGGCGTGTCTACACCGCCCGGTTCGGCGGTGGCCGCAACGCCTTTGAATACCTGCTGCCGCTGCTGGGCGTCGGTCAAAAGAACGGCTCGCCCGGCCACCCCCAGACCCAAGGCAAGATCGAGCGCTTCCACCAGACCCTGCAACGCTGGCTACGCGCCAGACCGCTCGTCATCACCAGCGCGCACCTGCAACGCCAACTCGACGAGTTCCGCGAGCACTACAACGAACACCGTTCTCACCGCGCTCTGAACCGCAGGACTCCCGGCGAGGCATACCGGGCCACCCTGAAAGCTGCGCCCGCCGGCGCACGCGCCCAACAGCACTACCGACTGCGCTACGACCGCCTCGACCCCAAAGGCAAGATGAGTCTCCGCCGCGCCGGAAAGATGCACCACCTCGCCACCGGCGCCGCCAACGCCCGCAAACGCGTCCTAGCGTTCAGCGACGACACCCACGTCACCGTCATAAACCTCACCACCGGCGAGATCCTCTCGGTCCATCTCATCCAGCCAGAAAAGACCTACTGGCGCAACCAAAACAAAGAGCCCGGCCGATGGCCGGGCCCTTCGAACTGCGACCTATGACGCGACTCATCAGAGACACATGTCCCGACTCATCACAAGATGGAGCTAGGGGGACTCGAACCCCCGACCTCCTGGGTGCGATCCAGGCGCTCTCCCAACTGAGCTATAGCCCCGGGTGGATCGCCGATTGTAGCCGTCGGGCGCATCGAACGGTGGTGGACGCCATGCGGACCTTTACGCGTGCGTGGGTACGCTGCGGCGCGGGATGTCTGACCGTGGCTTCATCGGCGATCTGCGCGAGCGCACGTCGAGCTTCCGCACCCGGTTGCGGCTGTTCTTCGTGCTCATCGTCATCGTGCCGATGGTCGCGGTCACGGTCATCGTCTTCCGGCTGATCGGCGAGAGCGAGAACGGGCAGGCCGATGCGCGGGTCGCGGCGCGCCAAGAGGCGGCGATCGGCCTCTATTACGACGCGCGCGCGAGCGGCGACCGGCTGGCGGCGCAGATTGGTCGCGATCGTGCCCTCGCCCGGGCGCTCCGCACCGCCGACCGGACCCAGATCCAAACCGTCGCCCGTCGCCTCCTCGCGAGCACCGACGCAAAGCGCATCGTCATCTCCCACGACGGTGCCGTCTGGGCCGATGTCGGCGACGTCACCGCGTCCTTCCCGGCAACGCGCAGCCTCGTCGCCAACGGCACCCCGATCGCCGACCTCCAGGTCTCGATCGAGCGGGCGCAGAACTACGCCGGCTTGGTCACTCGCACGACCCGGATGGAGACGATCGTGCGCCGCAACGGTCGGGTGATCGCGTCGACCGTTGCGCGCCCCGGCGCCGTTGCGCTGCCCGAGCACACGGGCGAGGTCACGATCGCCGGCCGTCGCTTCCGCGCCGCGACCTTCACCGCCGCTGGGTTCCTGGGCGAACGCATCCAGGTCTCGATCCTGGAGCCGACGGCGACCACCGAGCACGACATCCGCCAAGGCCGCCTCGTCGCGGGCCTCGTGCTCTTGGGGTTCTTCCTGCTGGCGCTCGTGTCGGCGATCGTCGTCTCGCGTTCGTTGAACCGCCAGATCGAGGACTTCCTCGCCGCCGCGCGGCGCCTGGGCGCTGGTGACTTTTCCGCAGAGGTCGACACCCGCGGCCGCGATCAGTTTGCGCAGCTCGGTGAGGAGTTCAACAAGATGTCGCGCCAGCTCGAGGGCCGCATGGAAGAGCTTGGGCAGGAGCGGTTGCGGATGGAGCTGTCATTGCGCCGGATTGGTGAGACGTTTGCCTCCAGCCTCGACCGCGACGGCCTGCTGGAGATCCTCGTGCGGACGGCCGTCGATGCCGTCGACGCTCAGGGTGGCCGCGCGCTCATGCAGGACTACCCCGGCGCCGAGCGCAGCGAGGTGACAAGCGTCGGGCTCGACACGCGCGTCCCCGCGGCCGACGAGGCGGAGCGTCGTGCCGTCGCGATTGGCGAGCCGTCATTCGCCAACGTCGATGGCGGTCATGCGCTCGCGCATCCGCTTCGTGCCGGCCCGGCCGCCGGCGCCGACGCGGACACGATCGCCGGCCTCATCTCGGTCTGGCGCGCCGAGCGCCCGTTCTCGCACCGCGAGCGCGAACTCTTTCACTACCTCGCCGGCCAGGCTGCCGTGTCGGTGGAGAACGTTGGCCTCCATGAGACCGTCGAGCGCCAGGCGGTCACCGACGAGCTGACCGGGCTCTCCAACCGCCGCCGCTTTCAAGAGACGATGTCTGCCGAGGTCGAGCGCTCCAAGCGCTTCGGCCAGGAGCTCGGCCTCGTGATGCTCGACATCGACGACTTCAAGGCCGTCAACGACAACTACGGCCATCAACAGGGCGACATCGTCCTCAGAGAGGTCGCCAAGATCCTGCGCGCCTCCTCGCGTGAGATCGACGAGCCCGCGCGCTACGGCGGCGAGGAGCTCGCGGTGGTCCTCCCGGGCACGGACCTGCAGGGCGCGCACAACCTTGCCGAGCGCGTGCGGGAGGGGATCGAGGCGCTGCGCCTGCCGATCCTCGGCGACGACCATGCCGAGCCGCTGCGCGTGACCGCCAGCTTCGGCGCCGCGGCGCTGCCGGTCTCCGCCGGTGACGCCCGCGGTCTCGTCGCGGCCGCCGACGAGGCGCTCTACCAGGCCAAGCGCGCCGGCAAGAACCGCACGATCAGCGCCGGCTGACCCGGCCGCGGGGGCGCGTGGCGCGTCCCTCGCCGTCCCGCTCCCGCGCTCGTTACGCTAAGGCGACCATGGGCCTGTTGGATGACGCCATCCGGGAGCACCTCGATCTCAAGCGCCGTCGGGGGGCCGACCCGTCTGAGATCGCCAAGGAGGAGGCCGACGCGCTCGGCCCCGTCCGTCGCGACGCGGCGGAGGAGGACTTGATCGAGGACGCGGCGCCGGCCGAGCACGGTGCGTACGCCGACCACGAGCCGGCGGGCCTCGACGAGCCGGCGGTGGCCTACGACGACGAGCCGTTCGTGTACGAGGACGAGCCGCTCGAAGGCGACGAGGAGCCTGTCGCCTCCGACGACCAGCCCGTCGTCTCCGACCCACCAGCCACCAACGACCGCCCGTACGCCGAGCCCGCGGAGGAGAGCGCGACCCCGCCGCACGGCGATCCGCTCGCCCATCAGCCCACGCGCGAGTTCTCCGCGACCGAGCTGGACGAGGCGCTAGGGCACGAGGAGGACACGGCGCCGCCGCCCGCGCCCGCGGCGCCTGCCGCCGAGAACGGCGAGGAAGAGGACGTCCTCGAGGAAACCCCGGACTTCCTGCAGGAGACGCCGGAGCACGACCGGCTCTGGTTCGAGCAGAAGCCTCCAAAGGACTTCGACTTCTGATGCATCGCTGAGTCGCCGGGTCGGCGATTCACTCGATCAGGCGTCCACACCGGAGAGTGCGCTGTTGAGCTGCGCGATGGCGCGGCCGACACCCTCTTCGACACAGGCAGCACGTCAGCATCGGGGAACAATCCTGGCGTGCTCGCTCCTCCGGTCACGGAGGGCGAAGGACTCCGCGGGCGCGCTGTACTGGCCCTCAGCCACGGCGCGCCCGCGTCCTTTCCACTACGCCTGCGCCCGCGAGCGCCGCGGCTCGGCCACGGCGCGCCCGCGTCCTTTCGCCTACGCCTGCCCATCGGCCGTCGGATTCTGGACCGCCGGTCCGTAGCCGCGACGGCCCGCTCGTTGCACCCTCTCTGGGATGTCCGACGGGTCCCGGTTCTCGACGCCGCACACCAACGGCGGTCCATCGCCGCGGGTGGCGCTGGTGCTGCCCGGCGGCGGCGCGCGCGGAGCCTATGAGGTCGGGGCGTTGTCGGTCTTGCTGCCGCTGTTGGAGGAGCGCGGCGAGCGGCCGGTGATCCTCTGCGGGACGAGCGTGGGCGCGATCAACGCGACCGCGCTCGGCGCGACCGCTGACCAGCCGGCCGCTGCGGCTGTCCAGTCGCTGATCGACCACTGGCGTGGGCTACGCAAGGGCGACGTGATCCGCTCGGTTGTCGGGCCGGGCCTGCCGCTGACGGCGCTGCGCATGCTCGGCGAGGCGCTCGAGCTGCCCGGTATCCGCCTGGCTGGATTGCTGGATCCCTCGCCGCTGAAGCGCTCGCTCGATCGCTGGATCGACTGGGACGACCTGCACCGCAACGTCCGTACTGGCGTGCTGGAGGCGGTCTGCGTCGTGGCGACGTCGCTGGCGCGCTCCAGCCCGGTGGCGTTCGTCGACAGCGCCGGACGGGTGCCGCCCTCGCGTCCGGCCGACCCGTTGCAGTACGTGCCGGCGATGCTCGACAGCGAGCACGTGCGCGCGTCGGCGGCGATCCCGATGCTGTTTCCACCGGTCGAGATCGAGCATCCGGCGGCCCTGGCCGGGCACTACGTCGACGGTGGGACGCGACTGAACAGCCCGGTGGCGCCTGCGCTCGCGTTGGGTGCTGACCGAGTTGTCGTCATTGGCTTCCAGCCATTCCGGGCCCGCGTGGAGGTACCGACCGACGGCGTTGGCGCACCTCGTCTCGCCGACGTTGCCGCCAACATCATTGACGGCTTGTTGGTGGACCAGGTCGTTGACGACCTGCATCGCTTGGCCACCATCAACTCGTTCGTGGTCGATTCTCACGCGCCCGGCCCTCGTGGCGCCGCCGATGCGTACCGCGCTGCCCGCGGCCGCATGCCTTATCGGAAGATCTCCTACGCCTTGGTCGCGCCCGAACGCCGCGGCGAGCTCGCCACGATCGCCGACGAGGTCTTCGAGGACCGCTATGCCGGTATGCAGGGCTGGCTGCGACCCGACTACCCGTTCATGTCGCGGTTGCTCGGCGGCGGTCGCTCGCCATCGCGCGGCGAGTTGTTGTCGTTCTTGCTGTTCGACGAGGAGCACGTCGATCGCTTGGTCGACCTCGGTGCGCGCGACGCGCGGCGGTGGCTCGAGCGCCATCCCAACCTCTGGTGCTCGGACGCGTCGCACGACTTCGACATTGACACGGGCGCCGTGGCCTCCTTGCGCGAGCGCGAGGCGCTGGACGAGTGGCGCGACCTGCGCCGCCGGCCCTAGCTGTGCGTTTGCCTGCGGGTCGGTCTGCCTGGGTACACCCAGGCGACACCGTCCACCACGGAAGGCAGCCCCCTTGCTCACCATCTTGCTCATCGTCGTCCTGATCCTGCTGCTCACCGGCGGCATCGGCTACGGCCGCCGAGGACGCCGCGGCTAGCACCGAGCATGAAACTCCGGCCCGTCCGAGCTAAACTCGGTCGGGCTTGGGGCCATAGCTCAGCTGGGAGAGCGCCTGCTTTGCAAGCAGGAGGTCGTCGGTTCGATCCCGTCTGGCTCCACCTCATGGAACCCCTGCTAACGCGGGGGTTCCGTCGTTTCAGGCTCGTTGTGCCTCCGGCCGAAAAGAGCGGTTTGGAAACGATTTGGAAACGAGAGCCCTCAGATTTAGGCTTCCGTCCTCCGGTTTCCGCGCTGCATTTACGTCGCCACCGACGTTCTTGCGCGCTACGGCCATAGGCACTGTGCGGTCCAACTCGTGCCCTTCCGCGTGTAGCGCAGTCGCACATGGCGACGGTCCCGGTCGGCCTGCCAGAACTCGATCTCTTCGGGGGCGAGTTCATACACCGTCCAGTGCTCGGCGACGAGGCCGCCCGGGGCCGGACCGTCGTCCGGCGGCTGCGGGTCGACACGCGGTTGGCTCTGACGAGCGCGGAGCGCCTCGGCACGCGCTTCGGGCGAGCGCCCAAGGAAGTCCTCTGCGCTGACCTCCGGTGGCGCCGGAGCCACGGAGCCGCGCACGCGAACCTGCCTGCCTCGTTGCGGCCAATAGAACGTCGTCGCCGCCACGCCGGTCGCCGCGATCTCGCGGCCCTTGACGCTCAGCCCGCTGGAGGCAAACCGCCATTTGCCGTCGACAATGCCCTTGAGGATCAGGACCCGCGCGTTTGGTCTGCCGTCAGCATCGACGGTGCTGAGCGTCATAGCGTGCGGCTCGGGAACCTCGTTAGCGATGGCGTCCTCGATCCACTCGAAGAACAGCTCGCCCGGATCTTCGGGAGCTTCATCGATGTCGAACGCCGGCAGTTCGGCCGCAAAGACGTCAAGCGCACGGAGGCGAGCGGCGAGATCGTTGGAGTTCATCACCCCTTCAGTATTCCGGTCATCGCCACGCACCCGTGGCCTGGAGCGCCCGGCATCGCCTCAATGCCCCCGCGTGGGCTTTAGAGGGAGCGGTAACGCCAGACGACGGCAGAGACTCCGGCCAACACGCCGACGAACCCGAGCACGATCCCGCCCGCGACCGGCACGAGGCCGACGAAACCGCCTGCCCACGCGCCCAGCGCAGCGAAGGCGGCGGCTACGACGATCACGATCATTCCGGCGCCGGTTGCATCGACCACACCGCGCCGCGGGGTGTGGCCGCGCCGCGGCGGTCGCGGCGCGGCGACGGGTATCCGTTCGTCGTCAGGCGGTCGCAGGCCGGGCACTTCGAGCTAGGGCTAGCACGTCACCGACAGGTAGAACATGCCATCGACCGGGTTGCCTGCCATGTCGTTCAGGTAGACGCCCACCTTGCCGCCTTCGTCTACCGCGCGCGTGCCGCCGGGTGGCGGCGGTGTCCCGTCGATGCTCCCGAGGGTCACGTTGTAGGCACACCCGGAGACGTTCTGCGCAAAGCCGATCGTGTAATGCCCGGGGCCGAAGTGCCCGCCGCTTGTCGCGTTACCACGGACGCGGTCACCTGCGCCGCTCATGGCGGCGAAGTACACGGTGGCGCTCGCGCCCGCCGGCCCTTGTGGCCCGGCGGGTCCCTGCGGCCCCGGATCACCCTTCGCGCCCTTCAGGCTCTTCACGGTCGTCGGTGCCATGTCGACCTTGTGGACGGCGCCCTTCCGGAGCTGCGCGGTACCGATGCTGTTGCGGGGAACGGCCGCGCGGGCGGCGTGCGCCTCGGCCTTCGCCGAGGCTGTTGCGCCGCTCGTCCGGGGCGCGTCGCCATCGCCCGATGCAACACCGGACGCCGCGAGCACAAGCGCGACGATCGCGACCGCCAGCGCCGGACTAACCCGGGAGCGGCGGCGGGGTTGTTCGTTATCTCGCACGGACATGGACGCTGGTCCTTTCGGTTTGGCCGGTAGCGAACGGATACCCGGCTTGGCTCGGTATGCGGGCGCGGAACACGTAATTGCCGGTTCCGCCCGTGAACTTATAGACGTAGGTCCATGCGCCGCTGCGCTTTGCACGCGGATTGGCGAACGTCTGCCAACGGCCGCGGACCCTGACCTGCAATTGCACCAACTTGCCCGAAGGCACGTACCCGCCGCGAAGCGTGCCGGAGAAACGCACGGCGTGACCGCGACGAACCGTGCTTCGGCTTCGGTGGATCGTGGACGACGCGGCAACGGCAACGTGGACGTCCGCCTGAGACGGGCGCACGGTCGGCGTTCCCTCGTATCTGATTCGGATCGTGCGCGACGGCCCCCGCTTGGCCGTCCGGAAGTTGTAGGAGCCGCTCGCGCTGGTGCTGAGCGTACGTACCGGCTGCCAGCTTGCACCCGGGACGTCGACCAGCTCAGACACCGCAAGCGGCGTCGATGCCATCGACTTATTGTCTTTGTCAGCGAGCCGGCCGCTGAGTCGCGTGCGGTGGGCGTAGCGAAGACGGAGCTGCGTCGCGAGGTAGCGAACTCGCTTCCCCTTGCGCTTCCGCGTCTGGAGACGTCCCCCGGTGATGTGGGTCGGCGACCGCAGCGGCAGCGTCACCGTCATAGGCGTTCCGTCAGACAGCGTCGTGGTGCTCTTCTCGTTTCCGGCGCGGTCAATCGCGTGCCCGCGCAAGTCGTAGACACCATCGGCCATCGTCTCGTCAGGCAGGTTCACGACCAGCCGCCCGCCGTCGACCTTTGCCGGAAGACTCGTCCAGGCGTCCGCGTCGTGCGGCTTGAAGTCGATCGACCCCGAGCCGATACCGCTCGTCGCGTCGGCCGCCTGTACCACCACGCGCGTCGGGTCGGCCGTGTCGATCGGCGAGAACACGGCCGTTGGAGCTTGCGTGTCGGACCGGAGATGGACCGAGACGCCATTGCTGGACGTGTTGTTTCCGGCAGCGTCTCGTAGCCATAGCTTCAGGACCCAATCGCCCTCTTTCGGAACGGGAAGCGCGTTCAGCGTCTCCAGCTTGTCACCGTCCTTGCTCCCGGACACGCAAGAGGTCGGCGGATTCCCCGACTGGCAAATCTGCCAATTGACCCCCACGGTTGGCGCTCCGGAGGCCGGCGGGTTTGCCCAATGCAGGTTGAAGGCGGTGCGCGACTGCCAGCCCTCCCCGCCTTCAACCGTGACCGCTTGCGGCGGACCCGGCGGCGAGTTGTCCACCAGGACCGTGCGCGCGGCCGACGAGACGTTTCCGGCGGCGTCGACCGCCTGCACGGTGACGTTGTGTTGACCGTCCGTGTAAGCGCCGGTCGCAACGTCGAACGTGTCCGCGCCGTTGGGGCATGGCACGACCTGCGTTGCGTCGCAAGCCCGATCCCCCTTGAACCGCTGTTGTCCATCCACAAATACGATCGTCTGGCGGATGCCGGAGTTGTCGGAGGCATCGACTACCACGGGCTGATTGCCGCTCCTCCAGCCATCCGCCCACAGCCCACCGGACACGCCGTTGATCGCAGGTGGCGAGTCGTCCTGAAGGCGCACCGATGCCGACGCCAATCGTGCGTACGCCGACAGGTAGTTATGGGCGGCGTCGCCAGCTCCCAGCGGACACCCGTTCGTCGCGCAGTACACGTCGATGTAAATCACCTGGCTTCCGCCCGGTACGTCGATCCACTGCGCAACGCCCTGGCTCGTGAACCCGCAGACGTTGGCGCCTCCCATCGGGCATCCGCGGAGTGCTACTGAGCCGGTCGACAGCACGGCCTCCCATTGCGCATCCGCGCGGTAGAAGTCATACGCAGCGGCCAACCCGATGATCGTTGTACCGGGAGCAGCGGTGAACTTCATCTGTGCGATGACGTTGGCGGTGCCGGTGTTCGCCGCCACGACGTTGCGGGCGATGATGCCGCGCCACGGGTCGCCGCCGGTCGGGCAGGTCGTGTACGCGGTGCCGCCGAGCGAGTTGGTGACGATCGGGACCCATGAGTTGTTTGCACCACCCGCCGCGTCACACGCCACGACGTCGTAGGTTCCAGCGTGGGCTACCTGCGGCGTGAGGATCGCACCGACGAGGACGACGGCGCCGGCCAAAGCCCGGCGCGCTCGGCTAGGGATGGCCGAAGAACTCATCGTTCGTCCCTCCTGTGGACTTGGACTGGTTATTGCTCGTCGTCGGCGGCGCGGTCTGCGTCGTCGTTTGGCCGGTCGCGGGCTGCGTCGTCGTCGTGGGCTGCCTCGTGGTCGCGTCCGCAGACGAACGGGATCGGCTCCTTGCCTTGTGCTTCTTCTTCGTTGTCGTCTTTCGGGTCGACGACCCGGTCCGAGACGACGAGGACGACGCGGAGCTCGATGGCGTGGTGACGCGCCGCATCCCGCCCGACAGAGGTTGCGCGAAGCCACCTTCGGACTTCAAAGCAGGTGGTGGGGCCGGCCCGACATGATGGCGCTGGTCGAGCTGCGCGAGCACCGCCGACCCGCCGACGCCGACCGACAACAGCCCGACCACCGCGGCGACAGCCTTCGCCGCGCCGGGCTGTGTAAGCAACCCGGTGCCCGCGCCGCTTCCGACCGTCGCGGCCTTCACCGACGACTTCTTTGCGAGCACCTTCGCGCCGAAGAGGAACGGCAGCGGAGCAAGCACCGCGACCGCCCGTCCGCCGAAAGCGGACATCTCACGTTGTAGGTCTTGGCAGGCGTTGCAGTGCCGAAGATGGCGGCCAACCTCTCGCTTCTCCGCACCCCGTAGTTCGCCGCTGAGATACGCCACGAGCCGGGCGCGCTCTTCGTCGTCAACCTCCACACCTGCGGCATGGCGCACCAGCGTGTAGAAGACCTTCCGGGCTGCGAAGAGCGTCTGTCGAACCGAGCTGTAGCCGAGACCAAGACGTTCGGAAAGTTGTTGTTGTTCCCAGCCGAGGTAGTCGACCGCGATCAACACGACCGCCTCTCGCTCGGTCAACGCGCGGAGCCCTGCCACGAGGATGCCGCGATTGAGCGTCATCCGAGCGTCGCGGGCCGTCTCCCCCGCCGACATGTCCCGCACCATCGTTCCGAGCAGCGACGCGGTCAGCTCGCGGTCGCGCGCGGGCGCGTCATCGTCAAGCGATTGCATGAGTCGGTCGAGCGAGACGAGCTGAGGTCGGGACGTCTCGCTTCCGCGTCGTCCCAGCTCGGCGCGGAGCGCCCGGCCCGCGGCGTCTCTCAGACACCGGTACATGCGGCGGTCGCGCTCGTCGTCGCGGACGTCCCGCAGCTCCGGCCACTCGGAGTAGATCGCCAGTAGCGCGTCCTGGAGCGTGTCGTCTACCGGAACCCGACCGCCGCGCCCTTCGGCCTGGAAGCCGAGCATCCCGCGCAAGTAGGCGGCGAACTGCTCGGCGTGCAGACGGACGACCTCCTCAAAGGAGCGCCCTTCCACGATCGGCGTTGTCGCTGCCATCGAACACGCTCCCTGGCAGATCCGTCGAATCCGTTAGACGGATTGTCCGACGCATTACCTACCACCTACACAGCGACTTCAATCACTGCGCTCCAGGAGACGGTGCAACGGGGGCGTTTTCTGGACAGAATCTGCGCAGAATCTGTTGAGCGGACCGGGCCGCTGCGCGCCGCGACTGCTAGATCTGATCGGCGGCGCGGAGAGTCGCAGCAAGCGCGCGAATCTCGTCGGTTACTTCGCCACCAACTACCGCGCAACGGAGTAGGACCGCCTCGCGGATGAACTGCGATGGCGACTGCCCGACCGACGCGGCGGCACGCTCCATCAGCACGTAGACGTCATCGGGCATTTTCACGGAGGTTCCTCGCATCGCGGCCGGAGCCTACAGGGCGCGCATGTTGGCGCCCCTCGGCTGGCCGGCTCGCTAGTTGGTCGCGTTCAACCTCGCCCGGCAGCGATGGCGCGGTCGTGTACTTCGATCAGCTCGCGTGCCTCGGCGAGCAGTTCTTCAACGTTGCCGACGTCTTCAATCGTCATGGGCCAGTGCGGTTCGATCCACTGCACGGCCTGTAGAGCGACTTCGGCGATCTGTGGCGGGGTGAGGGTCTTCGCCTCGAAGCCGAGCCAGATTCGAGCGACTTCCAGGACGCGCCTAAGCATCGTGTCGTCCCAAGCGCCGTCGCAAGCTCGCTCTAGCTCGCTCCCGATCGCCTCGAACATGGTCGGGATCAGGTGCTCAGGGATCGGAACGGCAAAGCTGGCCGGCTCGTGACGATCGGCCATTCGCTAGCTCCCGGGCTTCGTAGGTATGCGAGGACCCGCGAGCAGACTGCTCAGGGTCGCGTCTACGCCAGCGGCCATACGCGCGGCGGTGCGGATGCTCGGCTCGTGGGCGCCGCGCTCGACTCTGCCCCAATAAGACCCGGTCATGCCCGCGCGCAGCGCGGCCTGTTCCTGCGTCCTCGCGAGCGCCCGTCGTCGCAGTCGAAGGTTCCGGGCGAAGCGCCGTGCGATGGCTTCGGCCGCTGTGGTCGATGAGCTTGGGTCTAGCATGGTGCTCGCAATGGTAACTCATATGAGATACCGTCGTGAGCGTAAATAGTGCCCCGGGCGACGGTTGCCACCGCCCCCGGGGCCTGGCCCAGAAGGAGAGTGACCTCCGTTGCTGGACGACGAGGACCCTACCGTCCCCGACCACCTCCACTCCGTGCTCGGCATCACCGCCGAGCTGGAGTTCGAGCTGGCCACGGACAGCTCATGGCCGGACGATGACGAGGCGCGAGACGCGCACCGTGACTACCTCCGGTCGAAAGCCCACCTGATCGACAACTGGAAGGCCGGTTGCCCGTCGCGTGAGGAACTGCTGTTGCTGGCCCGCCGCGCGGTTGTCGAGATGCAGCCCGCCCACCACCAGCCCTATCCGTGGCCGCGGACGATCGAAGAGGCAGACGAGCTGATCGCCTGCCTGATCCTGACGCGCGACCTGATGCAGTTCCGCGACACGTTGGGCGGGAAGCCGACCCCTGCGGAGCTGGCAGAAGGAGAGGAGGCGGCGGAGCTGGCAGAAGGAGAGGAGGTGGGCGAGATCGACTAGCCCGACATCGACCATTCCCACGAGGGACAACGGCCCCCGCGCCTGTGTACGCAGGCCGGGGGCATGGCCCAAGGAGCCGAACTCCAATGGACAACCCGGACCGTACCCATCCGGACGAGATGTGGCAGTTGGGCGTGCTCTGCTGCATTCTCGTCATGCAGCCGGAGCGGTTGAGCGAAGCGGAGCTGCGGAGAGAAATGCTCGTGGACGAGCACGATTTCTCTCAAGTCGATGAGTGCGAGCGCGCGGTGCGCGATCTCGTCGCTTCAGGCTTGTTACGGCACGACGGCGACAGCGTCATACCCACGCGAGCAGCGATGCGCTTCGCGGCTCTAAATGGCTTCGGCTGAGCAACCTCCTTAACTAAAGGCTCCCCGGTCTGTAAATGCGCAGGCCGGGGACCGTGACCCGGACCTACGGCAACTCGCGGCGGCGTCGCAGCCTGGCCGGCGGATAAGGACAGACATTCGCATATCCGTTAGGATGTATGGATGAGCGACGCGCCCGACCATTGCGACCTGTTGTGCTTGGACTTGCCCAAGGCCGAGGCACTGCGCCACGCGCGCCCCGACCCGGCGGCGCTCAATGTGGCGGCTGGCGCCGCCAAGGCGCTCGGCGACCCGACGCGCTTAGGGATCGCCGCCGCGCTACGTGACGGCGGCGAACTCTGCGTATGTGACCTGGCGTGGGTGACCGAGCGATCGGACAAGCTCGTTTCCCACCATGTGCGCCAGCTCCGCACCGCGGGCCTGGTCCGCTCGCGCCGTGACGGCAAGATGGTCATGTACGAGCTGACCGACCTTGGATCAGCGCTACTCGCCGCCGTACTCCCCAGCCGCGCCGAGGCGACGGCATGAGCGCCGATAGCGGGTTTCAGCTCCCCGTCGTCCAGGCGACGCCGACGACCCTCGCGTCTGCGCCGCCGCGTGACGCGAGCTGGGAGCGGGCGGCGCGCTCGGCAGTCATCCTGTCGTGGGTCAGCCTCGCCTACATGGCCGTAGAGGGCGGCGTCGGAATCTGGCAGGGGCTCGCCGCTGGCTCGGTCGCGCTGGTCGGGTGGGGCCTGGCGTCGTTCATCGAAGGTCTGGCCTCCGTGGTCGTCGTCTGGCGCTTCACCGGAGATCGGCGCCTGTCCGACACGGCCGAGCACCGCGCGGCGCGGCTCGTCGCGCTCCAGTTCTTCGTCCTCGCGCCCTATGTGACCATCGAGAGCGTCCGCACGCTGATCAACGGCGGTCACGCCGACGTGACCGCAATCGGCATGGCGCTAACCGGTACGAGCATCGTCCTCATGCCGCTCCTGGGCAAGGCCAAGCACAAGCTGGCCGAGCGTCTCGGGTCGGGCGCGACCGCGGGCGAGGGAACGCAGAACGTCTTGTGTGGCGTTCAGGCCGGCGCCGTGCTCGTCGGCCTGGCAGCTAATGCCGCGGTCGGCGCGTGGTGGCTAGATCCTCTGATCGGGTTGTTCATTGCCTTCGTCGCGATCAAAGAGGGTCGCGAGGCGTGGCGGGGCGAGGTCTGCGACTGCTGCTAATCGCACCGAAGTGCGCCGCGCGGCAGCGGATAGCAAAGTGAAGACAATGCCTATGTCTTTCCGACGATCTGTCAGGGTGAGAACAGCCGTCTAACAAATCGGGCTCGGTTGCCAGGGAAGGGCAACATGAGCAACTCATCCAGGAAGCACCAGCGCGACCCCCGTCCTCGGGCGTCGCGCCACACGCGGCCTCATCCGGCCGCATCTCAGTCGCACTTGTCGGAGCTGGGCACGGAGGTCGTGGCGACGCGGCTCCGCACGCTCGGTCACCCGATGCGGCTGCGCATCATGGGCGCCCTGAACGGGCGCCCTGCGAGCGCCGACCGTCTCGCTGAGCAGTTCGGCGTGAAAGTCGGCGTGGTCCGGTCCCATCTCGGCGTCCTCTATCGGGCCGGCGTCGTCCGTCGCGTCGATGACGGCGGGCGGCCGACGTTCGAGCTGGCCGACTGGCCGAGCATGTGGCTTGTCGAGCAGTTGGCGTACAGGTTGCGCCTCCGCGCGATGGAGGACGCGGGCGAGCGCGACGACGGAGCGGACGACGACAAGGGAACACGTCAATGAGGCGCCGAGTCACGGCGCTTGTCGCCGCGCTGGTCGTGCCGGTGCTCATGTGGCCCGCTAGTGCGTTGGCCGAGACGGGTAACGACGTGGGCGCCAACTTGTCCAAGTTGTTGCGCCACTACGCGGGCGAGCTGTACGGCGGCGTGATCGCGATCGTCGGTTTGATGTTCCTGCTCAATCGCAGGTACGGCGAGCTGGCTACGTTCCTGCTTGCGTCCGTCGTCGTCGCGTGGTTGGTATTCAGTCCAGATCAAGTCGCGCACGCGGCTCGGTCGATCGGCGATCAGATCTTCTAGGGGTTGATCTGACGATGTCCGAAAGGCGCGCGATCGTGCGCAGCTATCAACGCCTGTTCCGCCCGGACCGGCGCATCTATGCCATCGATGGGCGGACGATCCCGATCCCGGGTGGCGTGCCTCTCCGCTGGCTGGCGTATGCGGTGGCCGTGGTGCTGGCGATGCTCGTACTGGCGGGGCGAAGCCCCGCGGTCGCGGCCGCCTGCGGCGGCGTCGCGTACGCCATGTGCGCGCGCCTGGGGCGTCGGCCGGAAGGCCGGCGCCTCGCCGCCGCGGCGGCAGCCGCGGTGACCGGAGCAGGATTCATTGTTGGTGTTGTCGATTGGCCGTTGCGGCTCGTGGTCTTGCCAGCGGTCGCGGCGACGGCACTAACGCAGTTGTCGCCGGACGGGCGCAGCGTACGACGGCATGTGATTGGACTTGCGCGGGCTCGGTTGGCGGGACGGCGTCGGTCTGGATCGGCGCTCCCTCCGGCAGGGCGCCCGCGGCGTGTCGCCTTGCGGCTCGTGGTGGCGCCGGACTGCCACGGGGGTTCGCTCGTGCCGTCGCGAATCACCGGCCCGTGTCGGCTGACCTTCGGCGAACCCGTGCTCGTGCTTCGCACGCGCCGCGGTCGCCGCCGCCTGGTCCCTGTCCGGAGCGAGCGCCGCCGAGTGGGGCCGATGGTCGACCGACTCCGTGTCCCGGCGGGCGAGACGGTCGAGGTCCGACCGTGAGCGCGCGTGAGATGGGGCTCCGCTACGCGCGGGCCAACCTGCTGATCGGACCCGGCCACGAGGGGATGGCGCTTTTCCGCCTCCTGCCGGTCGCCTATCCGCTGCTTTCCGACTCGGACAAGTGGGCTGTTCAGCGACAACTAGAACGTCTTGCCCATGCCGTGCAGGGCGACTTCACCCTGTGGCGGGTCTACCGCGCCGCTGACGATGCGGGCGGCCGTCAACCGGAGGTCTATCTCGGCGTGAGCTTGCGCTCCGACGCGCCGAGCGGTTTCGGTCGCGCGCTCCTCGCTGGCGCCGATCGTGCTCGGGACATGCTCGCGGGCCTGTCGACTCGTCGGGCAAGCCCGTCCATCGGAGGCGCGCGCCTCCGCGAGCTGGCCGACGCGGAGCATCGCCTACATGAACGTCTCAGCGGCGTGGCTCAGTTGCGCCGCGCCTATACCCGGGAGCTGGAATGGTTGCTGCGGCGCGCGCCGCTACGTGGCGTGGGCGAGCCGCGGGCGGAAGCGACCTGGGCGCCAGATGCGCTGGTCGTGGAGGACGCGAGCGGGGAAACGGTGTACGAGCCGCTGGGCTGGGATCTGTGGCGCCTTCCGGCCGCGGTGCTGTGCGAAGACCGCGACCACCCGCCGAGCCTGTCCGTCGAGGCCGACGAGCACGACGGCTATCAAGCCCTGATGTGCGTTGGCGCGCTTGCTGAGGCGCCGGTCTTCCCCGGCGTCGCGGCTGAGCTGCTACATGCCCCGCTTGACCGGCTCCCGTTCGCAGTCGACGCAGTTCTACACGCGCGGTGGCTCGGCAACCGCGACGCGCTCGGTCAGGTGCGGCGGCGGATTGTCGATGCCGATCAGACCTACCGCGACCAGCTCCAGTCGGCGCATGGGCCGGCGTGGCAGGCCGACGACGATCGCACGCTTGCGCGTGAGTATGAGCAAGTGCTTCAGTCGGGGGCGCGTCCGCCGATGTTGTACGCCTCGCTATCGCTGGCGGTCGGCGCTCAGGATCGCGACGAGTTAGAGCGCCGCGTCGAGCGCACGCGGCAAGCCTTCGGAGAGGTCGAGCTGTACCGGCCGCGTGGATTGCAAGAGGCGTTGTGGCTCGACCATCTGCCGCGGGTCGATGGCGGCAGGGTGCAGGACTACGTCCAGCAGGTCACCGCCGAGCAGTTCGGCGCGATGGTCCCGACCGCGACCACGCTCGTCGGCGATGACGGCGGCGTCCTGCTCGGTCACACGACCGGGGGACTGCGCGCGCCCGTGTCATACGACGTGACCGCGCCGCCGCGCGAGTCTCGACCGGGCGCCGTCGTGTTGGCTGGGACGACCGGGGCGGGGAAGACGGTCGCCGCGCAGCTCATCGCGCTAGGGGTGGTCCCGCGAGGGAGCCGGGTTCTCGATTTCGATCCGAAAGCCGACCACGGCTGGGAGAACATTGCGCCGCTCGGCGACCGGCTCGAAGTGCTCACGCTCGGCGGTGGCGACGACGCGCCCGGCGCGCTCGATCCACTCGTTATCGCTCCCGACGAGCTGCGCGAGGATCTCACGCTCTCTTACCTGTTGGAGTTGTTGCCCGATCCGCCGGCCTCGTGGGAGCACGCCATTGCGCGCGCGGTCCGGGACGTCGCGTCGGCGCGGCATCCGTCCACGCGAGCGGTGCTCGACCGCCTGCGCCAGCTCGACGGCACCGCGGGCAGCGAGGCGGCCGACGCGCTCGACGTCCTGGCAGAGGTCGGTCTCGGCCGTCTCGGGTTCGGACGCGACCATGACCATGACGTTGCCCCGTCGATCCCCGGCGTGACCACGATGCGCGTCGCGGGACTCATGTTGCCGGAGGAAGGGATCGACCGCGCGAGCTACAGCCGGACCGAGCGCATCTCGGTCGCCACGTTGTCGCTCGTCGCGGCCAAGACGCTTCAGCTCGTGTCGCTCGATAAGAGCACGCACAAGGTCGTGATCGTTGATGAGGCGTGGTTTCTGTTCTCGACGCCTGCGGGCCGGGCCTTGCTGAACCGGCTGATGCGGTACGCGCGTGGGTTCAACGCCACCATTCTGTTGCTGACGCAGCTCCTGGAGGACCTGGACCTGCTGCGGGAGTTGGTCCGGACGTGGTTCCTGTTCGGCCACGACGCAGAGGATCAGATCAAGCTGCAACTGCGGATGGCCGGGGTCGAGCCGACCGCCGCTCGCGTGCGCCGTCAGCAGAACTGGCACCCCGGCCGCTGCATCATGCGCGACCTCCGCGGGCGTGTCGCGGAGATTCAGGTCGACTTGCCGACCGACGAGCTGCTTAGGCAGCTCAACACCACGCCCGTTGCCGCGGAGGTCCCGGCATGAGACGGCGCCTGGTCCTGATCTTGTTTGGCGCCTTGACCGCCGCGTTGGTGCTCGTGCCGGTCGCGTGGGGCGACCTGTACGCCAACCTTGGGCCGGGCGGCACGACGAGCCCGGCGGTCGATCGCTATCCGCTCGACAACTACGTGTTGGATACGCACTTCAGCGCGGTGAAGGCGAGTCTGACGGGCGGCGTCGACGCCTCCGGCATCGGGCCGTACCTGGCGTGGTTCATTGCCAATCAGCTCTGGCTCATCACCGCGTTCTGCGCCAACGCGATTATCTCGCTGTTCGCGCTGGCGTTCTCGGTCGACCTTGTCAACGGCTCGCCGAGCACCGCGGGCGGCGGCGCGCTGGCGCCCGTCTCTGACGCGATCCACAACCTGTACGCCAACACGCTCGGCCAACCGTGGTTGGAAGTCGCCATCCTCCTGTCGGGCTGCTGGGCGATGTGGCGTGCGCTGGTCCAACGTCGGTACACAGAGACGGCGTCGGCGCTGGGCATGTCATTGCTGTTCTGCCTGCTGGCGATGGCGATCGTGGCACGGCCGGATGCGACGATCGGCGAGGCGAGCAAGTGGAATAACAGGATCTCGACCGCGTTCCTCTCGGTGACGTCACGCGGTGAGGTCGCAAGCGGACCCGCCGCACGTCGGGCGGTATCGGATCAGCTCTTCAACATGCTCGTGTTCCGGCCGTGGGTCGCGCTGGAGTTCGGCGGGACGGAGCACTGCATTCGCCGCGGAACAGGCGGCAAGGACCATGACCCTGAATCGGTGACCGTCCGACCGCTGGCCGACGACCCCCACGAGGACGCTCGGGCACTAGCGGAGCTGCATCGGACCGGACACTTGCTGACGGCTGACAAAGAATGCGTGGACAACACCATTCGGTACCCCGGGCACTTCCTCCGCTACCCGGACGGCTCGGACGACCGGAACGCGGAGTACGACGCGATCAACAAGGCCGACCCGTCGAAGCTGCCCGACAGTGACCCGGCGAAGGACACCTACAAGCCCGCGATCGCTGACAAGCCTGCGACCGACGCAATGGAGAAGGGCGGCCAGTATCAGCGCCTACTACTCGCCCTCGTGGTCTTCGTCGGCGAGCTGGGCGCGATGCTGCTCCTCGGCTCGCTGTGCGTGTCCGTCCTCATGGCGCAGATGGTGGTGTTGCTCCTCGCGGGTTTCTCCCCGGTTGCGCTCGTCGCCGCGGTCGTGCCTGGCCGCGGGCACGCGCTCTTCAAGACGTGGGCGGGGCAGTTGGGCACGTTCCTGATCCGGAAGGCGGCCTACTCGCTCGTCCTGGCCGTCCTGCTCGCGATCACCGCTGCGCTTCAGGACGCGACGAGCAATCTCGGATGGCTACTCAGCTTCGCCATGCAGTCCATGTTGTATTGGATGGTCTTCCTGAACCGCCACAAGCTGGCGGGGCAGCTCATCGCGGCCGTGAGCGGCCAACAGCCCGAGCGGGATGCACAGCTTCGCAAGGTGCTCGGCGTGGCCTTCGTCGCTTGGCGAATGCGGCCGGCTCGTCGTCGGGGGCGCGGAAGCGGACCCGCTCCGGACGATCGCGAGCACGAGGACGACCAGCCCGGAACCGACAATGACGACCCCACCGCCGAGCCGCCAGACGGGCCGGCTCCGGCGCCGCCGTCCTCGCCGCCGCCGTCCGATTCTCCCTGGCCCGACGACGCGCCGCGTGGACCGTCGCCCGATCCGCGCACGGGTGCGCAGCGGTCGCCACTCGACCCGCGGCATGGGCCGGTCCGCCGACGCCGCGGTGACGAACACGGCCGCGGCCATGACGAGCAAGTGGGTCACGATGGGCGAGAGAGCGACGGGCGTCGCCATCGGCCGGCGCGACGACCGAGCGACGACGACTCGCGGCCGGAGCCGGTCGACAAGCGGCGACCGACCGACGAGCTGCGGCCTGACGAGCTGCGGCGTCCCGCGGGCCGGCGGACGCATACGGGACCGGCCGCTGCCGATGAGACTCAACCCCGACCACCTGCCGTTGCGGCGCCGCCGTCTCCAACCGACGAGCTGCTGGCCGACGAGCTGCGCCGCGAGGGCGGTGGCCGACGACGACACGGCGATGAGGCCGACGAGCTGCGGCATGACGACGCTCGGTCGCGACGACCCGACGACGGGGCCGACGAGCTGGGCGCCTATGAGCTGCACCGCGAGGGCGACGCTCGACCGCGTCGACGCGACGACGAGCTGAGCGCCGCCGACGAGCTGCGCGCCGACGAGCTGCGCAGCGACGACGACGGCGGGGCGCGGTCATGACGTTGAAGGCAGTTCTGCTGGCGGGCTGCGCTGGCGTCGCGTTCTTCCTCGTGTCGACGCTCGGCGTGGTGATCGCGCTTACCGGCGCAGGCGTCGGGTGCATCGCCGATTCGGCTGCGCCATCGGTCGGCGGCAAGGTGGGGGAGATCCCGGCCGACCGGCTCCGTCTGTACCGCGCGGCGGGGCGTCGGTTCGATCTCGATTGGGCGTTCCTGGCGTCGATCGGCGCGCAGGAGTGCCACCACGGGTCGTGTGCCGGTGACAACGGATCGGGGTGCGCGGGGCCGATGCAGATCGCGGTCCGGCGCGGGTCACCGTGCAGTCCCGGCGGCGGACCCACCCTGTGGGACAGCTACGGGGTCGACGGTGACGACGACGGCGACACCGATCCGGACAGTCCGGCGGATGCGATCTTCACCGCGGCGCGCGTGCTCCGCGAGGCGAAGCACGCGCCTCCGGCAGGAGGCAGCTTCGCGGCCTATCGGACCGCTGCGTGTGGCTACTACGGCGCGTGTGGTGACGCGACGGCCGACTACGCCGACGAGGTCATGACGCGCGCCGTCGCGTACGGGTTCGGAAAGGACCGGACCACAGCCGCCGGATGCGGAGGCGCGGCGGTGGTCGCGCCCCGTGCGCGGCTCGGCACCGCTCACCGCGACCGCGGACCGGGCGGACTGGCGCCACTGCCCGCAGACGTGACGGGCGAAGAGCAGATCAAGTGCGATCGTCGCATCCGCGCCGACGTCGTCTGGCTCGCGCGCCGATACCGCGTCCGCGTTACGGCGTGCTTCGCGATCCACAAGACGGGTGGGGAGCACCCGCTCGGCGCGGCGGTCGATCTCGTGCCCGCGTCTGGCGCGAGCTGGTCGGCGACGGCGCGTCTCGCGCACGCCGCGGGGTGGAAGCGCTCGTGCGCAGCGTCAGGCGTCGCGCCCGATTGCGCCCGGCCTCCGTTCCGCTTCGTCGGGTACAACGGGTTCCCCGGCCACGGTGACCCCGACCACTGCCGCTGTGAGGACAACGCGCATCTTCACCTGTCGTGGCTGACCTCCGCGTCATCCGGCGAGCGTGAGCACGCCGCGCGGACCGCGTACTTCCCGCCGAGCTGGATCGACGTCCTCGAACAGGACGACCAGCCATGACGGCCGGGACCGTTGGTGCTCGGCCGGAGGGTTCGCGCTGCGGTGCGCGCTGCGGTGCGCGCTGCGGTGCGCGCTGCAATGCGCGCTGCGGTGCGCTCGGTTCCGGCGCTTGTCGCGCGGCAGCCCTTGCGCCGCAATGGGTTGCGGCGAATCGGCGATGCCGACAACTACCCCGGAACGCGGGGTAGTGCGATGAACCCCCGATCCCCGCAAGATCCTCGCCCGCTGTTCGCGATCGTCGCAGTGGCCGGCGCCTTCGTTGTCGTCTCCCATGTCTCCGTCTGGCTTCGAGCTCTAGCGGTCCCTGCTGCCTCACCTCTGCTGGCTGTCGGTGCTCTGATGGTCGGCCTGGTGGCCGTCGTCGCGCGGCGGCTGGCGTGCCGCCGTGCGCTCCGGCGGCGCGCGAGCTACACGCTCGTGCCGACCGATCGGTTCGCCCCGGACGTCGAGACGGTGCTCCGGTTCGCCTCCGGTCTGGCGCGAGCCCGCCGCATGTTCGGCGCTCGGTTCTACGCTCCGGCGAGCGCCGTTCGCGTCCGTTTGGACACCGACGAGGACGGGCGCCTGCGGTACACGGTGACCGTGCCGGAGCACGCGACGGGTGCGCTGCGGACCGCGGCTGGCGCCTTTGGGCACGACGTCGAACTGATCCCCACCGACGACCCCGACGACGCGGCACCGGACCGGGACCTCGAGCACGCTCGTGCGGAACTGGCGCTAGGGCGACCGAGCGCGGAGCCGTTGCGGGTTCTCGGCGTTGATCCTGATCCGCTTACGGGCTTCGCGCACGCGCTTGACGCGACGACGACGGGGACCCGGGCGGCCGTCGTGCTCGACTTGCTTCCGCTGACCTCGGCGCAGGCACGGCGCGAACGGCGCCGTCTCATTCGCGGCACGTCCTCGACCGGCCTCGTGGGGCTGTTGCTCGGCGAGCCGTCGCGTCGTCGCGGACGGGCAGCACCGGGCGAGCTGGTCGAGACGGGCGCGCAGCGTCGAGCGTTGACGAGCAAGCTCGGCCGACCGGAGCCGCTGTTCGCAATCCAACTCATGGCGCGCGTCGTCTCGCCGATTCCGGGCGCGGCGGTCGACCACCTGCGTGGCCTGCTCGCGGCGTTCGATCCGTTCGCGGGGGAGAACCATTTCCGCGTGCTCGGCTGGCGCCTTCCCGGCGTCTTCGTCGGCGCGGACGTGCCGTGGCGCCGTGGTCGGTTTGACCGCCGATGGTCGACCGGCCGGTTCGCGCCGGCCCGTCGCGGGCTTGTCACCGCGACGGAGATCGCGGGCTTGCTGAAGCCGCCGACGGCGACGTGCAACGCGGCGAATGTGCTGCGCTCCGGTGGCGCGATCCCGCCTCCGCCGCGAGCGCTTCCGACGTTCACCGGGCAGCGGTCCGTGCTGCCGCTCGGCCGCGTGACCGTCGCGGGCCGGGATCGGCTGGTCGGGGTGCCGCTCGACTCGACCGTGTTTGCCTACATGTCGGGTCGCTCGCGCTGGGGCAAGACGGAAACGGCGGTCGGGCAGTTCATCCACCTTGCGCGCGCTGGTCACGGGTGCTTCTTTCACGACCCGCACGAGGACGCGATAACGAAGATCAAGCAGTACCTGACCGACGCGGGCGTCCGCGATCGGGTGGTCGAGATCAACCTCGCCGCCTACGCCGGCCAGCAACCCGGATGGAACCTGTTCAGCGTGGCCGGTCGGTCGGATGAGCGGACGGCGCGGCAGGTCGACGCGATCGTGGATGCCTTCGCCGCAACCCTCCAGTGGGACGAGCGCAACACGCGGGCGCTCAACCTCGTGACGCAATCGGCACAAGCGCTCATCGAGCTGGCGCGGCTGCTGCCCGCCGAGCTGGCACCAACCCTGTTTCAGGTTCCAACCTTGCTCGGTAACGACGACTGGCGGGCAGCCATCCTGCCGCACCTGTCGCCCCCGACCCGGGAGTTCTTCGCGAACCGGTTCCCACGGCTGCCCGCGGGCGCGATCACGCCGGTAACGAATCTCATTGACCGGCTGCGGGCGGCGCCCGCGGTCGCGGGGCTGCTCGGCTCGCCTACCTGCACGTACGACGTGCGCGACGCGATGGACCGCGGGTTGATCGTGCTCGCGTGCCCGGGGTTCGGCTCCGAGCGCGACCGGCTCGTTGCGAACCTGTTGGTGTACGACTTGCTGCACGCGGCACGGACCCGGGCGTCGATCGCGCCGGAGCGCCGCCGGTTGTTCTACGTCTTCCTTGACGAGATCCAGACGCACGACGGGCCTAGCCTCGCCGCGCTGTTGGAGCAGATGGCGAAGTTCGGACTTCGCGGGCTGCTGTTCAACCAGAACCCCGAGCGGCTTTCCGCCGCGACGCTCAACGCGATCACCACCAACCGGTCGCACCTGAGCACGACGGCGTTGAACTCGAAGGCGGCCGCGCTCGTCACCCGCGAGTACAGCGGCGCCATCGAGCCCGACGTCGTCACGCAGCTTCGGAAGTACACCTACCTGTCGTCCGTGACGCTCAACGGCGAGATCTCGCGGCCGTTCCTCGTGCGCGGCGTCCCGGCCGACGAGCTACACGGCGATGCCTGGCACCCCGACGACGTTCCCGAGCTGGACCGCGCGATTGACGAGCGGATCAACCGCCGACCCGTAGACGCCACGCTCGAACAGCTCGCCGAGCACGACGCGCGGATTCTGGGGTACCTGCGCCGTGGTCGGCAGGCAGAGCGACGCCCGACGACCGGAGCTGACGAAGGCGCGCGGACGGTGAGACCGCCCCTGTGAGCGACTGGCTCGACTACCTCCCTGCGATCGCGGTCGACGCGCTGGAGAGCATCCACCAGCACCGTGCGCTGACGGCGCGGCAGCTCCTCACGCTCCATGCTCCGACCAGCTCGCTCCGATGGATGCAGCGCGTGACGGCAACGCTGGCCGCTCACGATCTGATCGCAAGCGTTCGCGTCGACTCCGGGCGTCTGCTGTTCTACGTGACCCCTGCGGGCGCCGACGCGGTCGCTCTGCTCGGCTCGCGGACCGAGCCGCGCAAGACGGTCGTCCGGCCTGAGCAGGTGGCCGGCCCATTGCGTCGCCATACGCAGGGGGTGAACGACGCGGGGATCGCGTTCGTCGTCGCCGCCCGTGAGCGCGGCGACGACTGCGGGCCGTGGTCGTGGCGGCACGAGATCGCTCACCCGATCGGGCAAGCGCCGGGGCAGCACCGATCGGAGCTGCTGATCTCGGACGCGCTGCTGACCTACCAGCGGCGCGACGATGGGCAGACCACCTTCCACTATCGACTTATAGAACTTGACCGGGCGACGATGCCGGTAGATGACCTGGCCGCGAAGCTCGTCCGGTATGCCCGACTGTTCCGTTACACCTTGCCCGGCGACGACTCGGCCGCGCCGCTGTGGACGACGCGCTATCCGGCCTTCCCGACCGTGCTCGTGGTCCTCGCCAACGGAACGCGACGCGCGCTCGAAGGGCGCCGCGGAATGGTGCTCGCGCTGCTCGCGGAGGAAGACGTCGAAGACATACGCATTGACTTGTGCCTGCTCGAAGACCTGATGACGGAGGGTCCCTTCGGCGCGATCGTCCGGAGCGCCCGTGAGCCCAGCCGTCCGGTCGATTGGCTCGGTAGGTGAGCGGGCGGGTGGCTTCGCTCGAACTCACCGACGACGATTTGACCCGGCTCGCGAAGCGAATCGCTCCACTGCTCGCCGCCGAGCTGGGTGACGCGACTGTGCGGACCGCTGACGACGGTGGTCGATGGCTCCGCACGCCAGAGGCCGCCCGGCATCTCGGAATGTCTGTCTCCGAGCTGCATCGTCGGGCATCGGCCGGCTCAATTCCTCACGAGCAGGAGGGGCCGGGCGCCGCCCTGTACTTCAAGCGGTCGGACCTCGACGCATGGCGACGTGGTGAGGGATCTCGCTAGGCCGACCGTTTCCACGTAGGGACGTCGGGATGCCGTGCCGTCACTGGAGTTTCGAGCCGGACCGCTTCGTCACGGGCAAGGGGTCAAACGGGTGCAGGAGTGGTAGTCTCTGCGGTATCGCATATGTGACCCCGCGCGGTTGGCGCCGCCGGGGTCGTGACCCACGGAGAGGAAGCTCCAATGAGTAAGGCGAAGGATAAGCGGCGGCGCGTCCGCGTGCCCGGCGACCTGAATCACCGCATCTACAAGCGGTATGACGGTCAGTATGAGGTCGGCTATCGGGACTCCGGCGGTGTGCTGCGGTGGCCCGGACCGTTCGAGACGGTCAAGGAAGCGCGGGGCGTCCGTGATGACCTGCTCGGTCGTATCAGCCGTGGGGAGACGGTCCGGCCTAACCCGCGGCTGAAGTTCGGCGAGGCGGGTCGCCGGATGCTGAACGAACAGGTCGCGGGCCTGCGCGACAACACCGGGGATGGCTACGAGAGCTGTTTCCGGAACCACCTTGAACCGCGGTGGGGGACGCGGCGTCTCGATCACATCGACGTGACCGACGCCGTCAACCTTGTTCGCGATCTGCGCGAAGCCGGGTACGCCGAGTGGACGATTCACGGGATCGTCGGCGTCGCAAGTCGGGTCTTCAAGTTCGCTCGCCGCCACTGCGGCTGGCACGGCGAGAATCCGTTTCTGCTGTTGGAAAAGCGCGAGCGCCCGAAGACCAGCGCGACGCCAGAGCGACGGATCTACACCGACGACGAGCTGGCGCAGGTACTCGCCGCATGTACGGAGCCGTGGAACACGCTGTTCCAGGTCGGCGACATGATGGGCGGGCGAATCTCGGAGCTACTTGGACTGTGGTGGGAGGACGTCAACCTTGAGGATCTCGACGCGGCGACGATCGCGTTTAGCCATCAGGTGACCCGCAAGGGCGTTCGGGTCGAGCTGAAGACCGACGAGAGCAAAGCCAAGCTGCCGCTGCCTCGTGCAGCGGCGCTCCTGTTGTTGAAGCACAAGGCGCGTAGCTCGCACGCCGGCCCGCGTGCCTTCGTGTTCGCCGCGCGCTCCGGCCGGGCGATGAGTCAGCGCAACGTCCTGCGCGCGCTCTACCTCGCGCAGGAGCGGGCACGCACCCCCGCCGGGCTGCCGACGTTCCCCGAGCTGTTCGAGCACGACTCGCGCGGCCATCTCGTGGTCGGCGAGGATGGCGGCTTCGTCCGAAACGGCGTGCCGCGGAAGGAACTCCGGCTGCCGCACTTCCACAGCTTGCGCCATGGCGCAGCGATGGCGTGTGACGACGCGGAGGAAGCGCGCGACCTCCTGCGCCACAAGAACAGCAACGTGACGCGCGCCGTCTATCGGGCGCACTTCGATGACAAGCGCCGCGAGTCCCTGCGAGACAAGTTGGAGGCTCGGCACGGGGGCAAGATCGTGGAGACGTCGAGGGGCAGCGGGGAGGAGCCGCAGGGCGCAGCCGCTACCCCCGAAACGCCGACGCTGGCGCTGGCTTTGACTGCCGAGACCCGCGTGTGATCTAACCAGGCGAGCCGTTCACGTTGACCTCGTCGGCCGTCGTCGCCTGTCCGAGGATCACGTTCAACACCGACACGAGTTCCTGCGCCTCGTTCGTCGTGAGCCACAGCCGGATTTCTTCGTCTTCTTGGACCGAGCCGTCGTCGTACTTTGCGACGACCTCGATGCGTGGCTCACTGTCATCCGGCCCTACACGCAGATCCTGGATCTGAAGCCACGAGCGCGTTTCGGGGTCGCTCGGGTGGAGTTCGTAGCGCTTAGCGATCGTCATGGTTCCGAACGTATCGACGGGGGCGATCTCCGGCGAATATCACGCTGGACTATCCGAGATTTGCGCGATGGGAGGGGCGGACCAGGGATCGCCCGTCACGATCGTTCGCCGGGCGTAAAACCCTGCTCGCTGAGTAGCTTGAGGAGGTTCTCGCGGTCGTCTTCCGCCTGCCCGAGTGGGTAGTGGCTCAGCGCGATGACGTCGCACGCAGCCTGGAGGTCACCCTTGGCGGCATGCTCGGCCGCCTCCCGGGCGTACTCGGCTGCCTTGCTCGCGTCCTTTTGGAACTCGGCGATGTAGTCGTGAATCGACGGGGTTGTGCTCATTGGCGAAGGGTAGGTGCCGAGGGCCCCCGAGCGTGGAAACGCCGTTGGAAAACGGCGGTGGAAACCGGGGGCTAACGGTCTCCGGGGCAGTTTCTGCAGTGATAGCTGAGTGATCGTGATGTGTCCGAGCGCTGGAGCACAATCGTTCGTGTGGACAGTGCGACGCGGCTCTATCCGCGCATCCTCAAGGCCCGCGAGCAGCAGGCCCTTCAGCTCGTCAGGGAGACGCCCGGGATCACGCTCGGCGAGGTGCAGGCCGTCCTTGACTTGAGTGATGCCGGTATGCGTCGGCTCACGTCCGGCCTGCGCGGGCAGGTCCGCTTCGAGCAGCCGCCGCTGTCCGTACCTGCGGAGCTGGAGCCGGAGGTGACTTGGCGACCTGGGCCGCCGCGCGACGTGCTGGTCGCGCGCGCCGCCGAGGAGGCTCGCGAGCGCGCGCTGGCCTCCATTGTCGAGCCGCGCTTCGCTGGGCACCTCGCGACGTACCGCGTGGCGCTCGATGCCGTGGACGAGCTGCATCAGCGGATCGCCGACCGCACCGACCTGGATCTCATGGGCACCTCCCGCTGGGCAGCGACGTGGCAGCTCGCAGGGCGAACGCTCGGGTTCGCCCGTGCGCATCTCGTCCTCGCGGAGGCCGGGATCGCGGATGAGGCTATGCCCACGGCCCGCGGAGTGCACGAAGCCAGTCGCATGCTCGAAGCAGTCAGCAACGTGCACGAGACCGACATGGCTGTGCGCTGGCTGGCCGACGACGATGAGCGCTACCCCAAGCCTCACGAGGTCCGCGCCGCTATTGAGCGCTTTGAGCAGATGATGAACGACATGCTGGTGGCCGAAGGCGAGGAACCCCTTCCGACCACGCGCCACCTGAGCGCCGAGCTATACCGCCGGATGTCGGGCGCCACGCACAACCGCCGCTACGCCACCACGAGCGTCGTCGAGCCGCGCTTACGACGCATGGTCCGTGGGCGACATCCGAACGTCTACGGCCGCGCCGTCGCAATCACCTACGCGGGCTCGATCGTCAACGAGGCCATCTCCCAAGCGGGCCTATTTCTCGCTTCGTCGTTCCTCGGTGAGGCCGGAAGCGCCGAATGGCTCCAGACGGTGCTCCGGCCGACGCTCGAAACGCTCAAGACTGCCGACATCGATCATCCACTCGACTTCGCCTCTATCGACGCCGCCGCCCGTGCGGCGTATGCCTCGTAAGGTTGGCTGTGGCGTACTGGATCGACGCCGAGGGTCCCAGCCCTAGAGCGGGTGACTGACCGTTGCCTTGCCCTCCTCGTCGGTGGGGACGATCCACCACCCGGCAACGTGGGCGATGGGAATGCGGATCAGCGGGAGTGAGAAGTTCCCGGCGCCCGGTGGGAACACCCTCACGTCGGCGAGCGTGAGGGTCTGGCGCCGGAGCCGGATTGCGAGCCGCGCGTCCTCTTCCGACATGTCGTCGTCGTCCTCGCCCGAGTTGCGCTCGATGAGAGCCTGCCGCTTCTCCTCGTCTTCGACGGCGGCGCGTTCGTATGCACCCCCGATGCTCTCGGCGGCGACCTCCCAGCCTTCACCCCCATGCCTCTGCTGACCGAGCGCGATGATCGTCTCGTTCTGTGCGTCGATTTCCGTTGCGAAGGCCCGCGCGGGGACGGTCTGGCCGTACACGGTCATCCCGTTGACGAACACCCCGAGCGTGTACGACGCGCCGGCCACCGCCAGGTCGGACAGCCCGCTGAGCAGTCGATCGCCCGGCGCGCGGGCAGCAAGAACGGCGAGATCTCGGTCAGAATCAGAGAGTGGCATGGACCATTCATATCCGGTCCTGAGTGTGGCTGGGTCACCTGATGCTGCGGAATGTCCGCTAACGCGGGGTTCCGTCGTTTCGTCCTCTGGCCGAAAAGCATGATTTTGGAAACGAGGTGAAACGGGAGCCCTCGGACAGGGCGATGATCATCCCGCTGTTGACGAGTAATAGTGCCCTTTGAGCTGGGCCTGCCGTCATACCGCAGCCTCGCTGTGTGCAGCACAAACCAAGGTCTCGACGGCAGGGAGTGCCTCGTATCTACGGCTTAGTGGAGTCCCACTCAGCGCGAGGCACCACTCGGAATTCCCCCGCTCCGCCGGACAGCGTTGTTGGAGGTGACGGCCACCAGGAGTCCGGAGCTTGAACGCGCGTTTCAAGATCCAGCGGATACTCCTGCCAACGATCGACTAGTTGTCCCACGAGAGCAGGTGGGGTCGAGTGCTGCACGACGACGATGTCGCCGTTGGACGAGACGGTTGCTCCATCGGGGTTCCAGATTGCGCGGCGCGAACTGCTCGGGTCACGCCAGGTTTCCTTGTTCAGCAATACATCCCACGCCGCCTGCTTAATCCTCGCGACGTATGGGCGCACATCGGACTCAAGAAGAAACTCGCGCCGTTGGTCAGCGTGCGCGGCAGACCCTCTGAGGTGCGCTGTCCAATGATTGATCTCGTCGGCGGAGTAACCGAACCTTGGGTCCAAAAACGCCGCAAGGCTCGCTCCGAGAACTGGCGCGGCCATCCTAAATGCGCGTTCGAAGAGACGTATGTACTCCATGAAACTTCCCGTGGCATAGCCGGCGGAGTTGGCCTCGGACATCAGGGCGACACCGTCCCATCGGTCAGTCAAGCCAGCCAGGATTGAGGGATTCAATTCAAGCCGGTGGTTGAGCGAGTGCTGCGCAACCCCATCGAGTCCTCCGAGGAGACCGGCGGATTCGTCCAGCCATGATCGTTCCTCATCAGACTCGCCCTCAAAGGCGACATATGGGTTAGGTGAGGACAACTCTCTCCTGCATCCGAGGCTCAAGGCTAGGAGATGAGATGCGGTCTCAAGGGCCGCGGTGGCAGTTCTCCGCTCCCGATCAGGCACCACGACGTACCGATCGGCGGTCCGCTTCGGGCGGAACTTGAGCGGAACTCGGGCGGTCGCGAGGTGCCAACGACCTTCGTCATACCCGGAGCCACCGGTGATCTGTACGTGGGTGTCGGCGAACTCAAACGCAACGCGCGTCTTCTCCGGCGGGGCCGGGAACAGTCGGACGCCCAAGATTCGGAGCAGGCGCATAGTGCCCAGTATCAATGACGCTGTTGACGGCCGGAAAAGCAAAGATTGCAAGACCCACCGACGTCGCGCGACGAGACGCGCCCGATCCTCGAAAACGGCTCGGTTTCGTCGTCGGTCCAACCGAGCTGTGATCGGCTGAGCCGCGGTTCGCGGCAGGGATCGTGGAAACGCCGTTGGAAATGACGGAGCCCAGCAGGGCGCAGCAGACCACAGCCAACGCCGTCGAGAGCCCGTGCTGTTGCTGGCTTGAGCTACGGAGCGCAGCCCTCCGCAGAACCACGCCCACTCTTTGCAAGCAGGAGGTCGTCGGTTCGATCCCGTCTGGCTCCACTGCACCGGAAGGCCCGCTCAGGCGGGTCTTTCTGTGTTTTGACGGCTGGTCCGTCGCGAGCCCGAAAGGCCTTTTTGGAAACAAACTGGAAACGGGCGAGCCTTGACGATGGGTCGGAGGCGCGAAGGCTCGGGCCGCCCGCAGCTGGTCGAGTGAGTCCGAGTCCACATCTAAGGTGGATGTCGTGTTGACCGTCGCTGAGGCAGCGGAGCGCGTTGGCCGGACACCGGAGACGGTCCGGCGCTGGATTCGTTCCGGCCGGCTTCCGGCGGTCACCGAGCACGGCCACCTCGCCATCGCACCGGACGACCTCGAAAGCGTCCGCGACGAGCTTTACCCGATGCTCGAACTTCCCGAAGAGTGGAAGCACGTCGAGGACGGGACACCGGTGCCCAACTGGGCTGCAGCCGTGGCTCTGGGTCGCCGGGGCAATTGAAGCTCGTCGTCGATGCCAGCGTGGCGGTCGCAGCGACCGCCACGCCGCTCGGCTGCGAGCATTCGAGATGATCGCTCCTCCGCTCTTGTGGATCGAAGCCGAGTCCGTCCTACACGCCATGCTCTGGCATGGCGAACTCCAAGCCGAACAGGCGATGGGGATGCGCGCTCGGCTGCGAGTGGCACCGATCGCGTTAGACGAGCCACCCGAACGCCGGGGCTGTCGCCTGGTCACGCTGGACGCGCGCCTTCGACGGGTGCCGCCCGATTGGGCCTCGTCGTAGGCCCAACCGATATCTAACCTCCGGCTCTGGCGCAGCCCTGCGCAGCATTACGCCCCCTCTTTGCAAGCAGGAGGTCGTCGGTTCGATCCCGTCTGGCTCAGGAGCTTGAGGCCTGGGTCCGGCACGTGCCTCGGACTGCTTTTCGCGAGCGGCGTTGTCGCTCGCGATAACTGCGGCGACGTTCTCGCGGGTGCGCTCCTTGACCCGTCGCTTCAACGCGTCGGCGGATACGTGCATTCGGCCGGCGTCTTGTGCTTGACTTGCCTCGCCGTTCGGCAGCACTGAGAACCCCGGAGGTAGACCCAGCGATGTTTGCTGGCAGACGCCTCCGGGGCTCTCGCCTTCCGCCTCGCGACGCTTAAGGCGGGCTGTGTCGGACGATAAGCCACTTCGACTTTTTGCGCACTCGAACTTCTGCGCTGTCGGCCGACGCTGTCGGTATCCGACCGAAGGGGCTCTTTGACCATCCGAATGAAGTCTACGCCTGATCAGGCGTAGACGTCCACGGGTTGCGCCCAGCAATGTGGCCGGGCCTTGCTCAGCGACAACATCAGAGCTGCTCGCATCGCCGCTGGGTTGACTCAACACGAAGCTGCGAGCGCCGTCGGAACGGGTCTGGCGCACTACGGTCGTCTTGAGCGTGGCGAAGTCGACCCACGGGTGTCGACGCTCATCCGCATTGCCGCTGGACTCGGCGTTTCAGCCGCTTCTCTGCTGCGCGACATCGATGTGAAACCCAGGGACATGAGCATTCGTCCCAGCGAGTTCTACGGCGAGTGATGTCGAGCTTCGCGAATGCCGCAGAGCTCACGCCACGTCGACGTTCGTCGGCCATCAGGAAAAGGTCGCGGTAGGGCCGCGCCTCGTCGATAACGCGCGCCACCGACGGACGGTGCACGAGCTCGCGGTAGTAACGGGTGATGTTGGGGTGGTTGGACTCGGCCCAGCGCTGGACGGCGCGCGCGTAGAAGAGTGCTGGTGCCGCCGCACGGTCGGCCATCGTGAACGCCGGCCCCGCGGTTCTCGACATCCGCGAACGCCCTAAGGGGTCCGTCTGCGCCACTAAGGCCCGTCGGCCGCGAGCCGGCACCCTTCGCCCGATGTGCAGCACGCCCCTCAGGGCCACGATGTACCTATGACTTCCACCAGCACGATCATCCTTCAGCAGGCCACCGCCGCCGAGGACTCGGCGTTGCGCGAGCTGTCGCAGCTGGACTCCGCCCGCACGGTCTCGCGGCCGGCGCTCATGGCCGTCGTCGACGGCAAGCTCCTTGCGGCGATCTCGCTGCGCGACGGCCGCGTCGTGGCGGACCCGTTCGTCGAGACCGAGGCCGCCGTCGCGCTCCTGCGCGTGCGCGCCTCGGCGCTGCAGGCGATCCCGTGCAACCGCTCGAACACCGGCCGCCGCGGCCCGCGGCTGGCCCTGCGCCCGCGCGCCGCGATCTAATCCGACATAGCCGCTCGGGCCCGCGCGAGCGCCAAGCGCTCAGCGGCGCCCGCGGCCTCGCGCTGCAGCTCCGCAAGCCGGCGCGCATCGCCTCGGCCCGCGTACAGCTTCTGCTCGTATAGAGCGACGCGGCTGGCGGTGTGCCCCGCCTCCGCCGCTAACTCGATGATGCTCGGCTCTCGGGGAGCCATGGCGACGGCTACCGCGTTGGCGTGGCAGCGCGCCGCGCGCGCTCGGCCAGTGCGTCGCGCAGGTCGCCCAACTCGGCCTGGCGGCGTAGGAGCGCCATGCGCTGCTGGGAGTTGAGCTTGGGGGAGTCCAGCCGCTGCGAGACCGTCTCCATCTGGCGAAGGATCTGCGTGCGCGTTCCGGAGGTGGTCATCCCTCTAGCTTAGACCCCAGGGGAAACCGCATCGGCCGAGCGCTGGCAGGCATGGCTCAGCGCGAACAGGAGACGCTCCCCGCGGTCGCCGATCTCCTCGTCGGCATCGAAGACGACGAGCAGCCGGTGCTCGCGGCAGAACTCCAGTGGGACACCGGAGAACCGGCGCATCCGGCGGCCGATCTCATAGCCCGAGAGACCGGTGCCGCGGACGTCGATCAACACACGGGCCTCGCCACGGCGCTCGCCGGTCCGGGCCGCCGTTTCGTCGAGGACCGACAGGCCGGGGAGCTGCGCGATGCGGGTGCGCAGAAGCGCGAGAGAAGCCGCCCGGCCGCCGATGCTGAAGCGCGGCTGGGAGGCGACAAGCTGCGGGGAGGAGGTCATGCCTCCGGGGCGTGACTCTTTTGCGAACGATGGTGGATGTGGCGGTACGGCCGGTGAACGATGGCCGCCAAACCTCCTCAAACCAGCTTTGCCGCCCGACCAGGTGGGACTACACGATCCCTGCCCACTCGGTCCGGCCGAACTGCTCGACCAGAAGGTAGAAGCACGCCTCGGCGACGGCGCGGTCACCGCCTCGGCGCTGCGTCACGTACGTCGCCGCCTCGCGGACACCCGGCAGTGCGTCGGCCGTCGTGATGCCGACGCCGACCTCGCGGAGGACTGGGATGTCGGTGAAGCTGTCACCCATGTAGGCGATGCGTGACAGCGGCGTGCGCGCGCCCATCCACGCTAGCCGGCGGTCGACGCTGACCAGCGTGAGCTCATGGCCCATGTCACCGTCGATGCGGCGCTTGCTGATCGGGAACCCGCGATGGTCGGCCGAGACGAAGACGACCGGCGCGACCGTCGTCAGCAGCCGTAGCGCGTCGGCGTCGTCGGGCCCGAAGGACTTCGTCTGCTTGCCCCCAAGCCCGTAGGCGAAGCGCCCGTCGGTCAAGACGCCATCGACGTCGAAGACGATCAGATCGATGGGCATGCCCCACATCTACACCGGCCCACCGCACGGCCGCCAGAGCCAGGGCGGCAAGGCCCGGACTATTCGAGACGGTGCGCGCGCGCTCAGGCGGCGGTGGTCGCTCCGGCGCTGACCAGCGTGCCCGGCTCGACGATGCGCGCGGTTATGTCCAGCGCTGCGGCCTCGCGCAAGAACGTGCCGGCCGGGTCCTCGAGCTGGGCGTAGATCGGCGGGTTGTCGATGGTGTCGTAGTGGATCGGGATCGCCTCACGAGCACCCAGGAGGTGCGCTGCGGCAGCGGCCTCGGCGGGCGTCATCACCGCGTTGCGCGGCGATGAGGGCTGGCGGTGGGGGAGGTCGACGCGCGGCCCGTTGACCGGCAGGAAGGCGTAGTCGATGTCACCGGTACGCATCCGCGCGCGCCACCAGGCGCCGTGAAAGAGCGTGTCGCCGGCGTGGTAGATCCGCGTGCCGGCGGCCTCGACGACCCACGAGACCTGTACGTCGCCGAAGCCGTCGACGGCCGGGACCGCGGTCGCGCGGAAGGGACCGACCTCCACGGTCTCCCAGACCGCGACGGTCTGCTGGCGGATGCCGAGCTCGGTGAGACGCTGCTCGGCGCCCTGCTGCGCGGCGACCTCCAGGAACTCGCCTTCGTCGGGCGCCGGGCGCAGCAGCACGCCGTCGGGACCCAGCGCGCCGGCGATCGCCGCGGCGTCGGTGTGGTCCTCGTGCAGGTGGGTGACGAGCGCGAGCGCCGCGGTGCCGGGCCGCGACATCGGCGGCAGCTCGGTGTGTGGCTCGCCCATGAACTGGCGCATCGGCTCGGTGCTGTGCAGCAGGTCGATGACCGCGATCTCTCCGGCGGCTTGCAGTTCGAGGCCGGCCCAACCCAGACGTGTGATCTTCATGGAGCGGCATTTAACGACCGAACGGTTGCTATGTCAATAGCAACCGACCGGACGCTAAGATTTGCGGACGATGCCCCGCCGCTCCGCTGCTGATGCCGCCCGCACCCGGACCGCGATCCTCGAGCGCTCCGTCGACCTGGCCTCGCTGGAAGGGCTGGAGGGCCTGACGATCGGGCGCTTGGCCGCCGATCTGCAGATGAGTAAAGGCGGCGTGCTCGGCCATTTCGGCACCAAGGAGGAGCTCCAGCTGGCCGCGCTGGGTGCCGCGCGAGAGGTCTACCGCCGCGAGATCTGGGAGCGAGCCCAGGCCGCCGCGCCGGGGCGCGCGCGGCTGCTGGCCATCGCTGACGCGTGGCTCTCCTACCTCGGCCGCGACGTCTTCCCTGGTGGCTGCTTCGTCGCCGCCGCGTCGTGTGAGTTCGACGATCGGCCAGGCCGCGTGCACGACGCGATCGTCGCGATGCACACCGAGTGGATGGCCGTGTTGGCCCGAGAAGCGCACATCGCCATCAAGAACGGCGAGCTGCCGCGTGCGACGGATCCCGAGGACGTCGCCTTCGGGCTCAACGCCATCGCGATGGGCGTCAACCAGTCGCGCCGCCTGCTGGGCGACGTGGCCGCGCCGTCACGCGGCTGGCGGGCGATGCGCGCGCTGCTCGGCGCGCCACGAGCACGGCGGCGGTACCCCGCCACCGTCGCACCCGCGACTGCCTGAGCCTTCAGTCGGTCCCTAGACGGGACGGACGCCGACGGCCTTGGGGCCTTTGGCCCCAGCCTCGGTGCTGTACTCCACCCGCGCGCCCTCCGCGAGGGTGCGGAAGCCGTCGGCTTCGATGTCGGAGTGGTGGACGAAGAGGTCCTTGCCCGACTCGTCGGGGGTGATGAAGCCGAACCCCTTCTCGTCGCTGAACCACTTCACAACGCCCTGCGCCATAGGTCTTGCTCTCCCACGTACTTGTAGCTGTTGGCCTAGTGGCGGCACCGTAGCAACCCGCCGCGCTGGTGGGAAGGGCTTTCCCCACCAGCGCGGTTGGTTTGACGCTTAGGCTGCGAGCAGCCGCTCGGCCACGCGATCGGTCGCGTCGCCGTGGCCGCCGATCAGGCGGCGGGTCAGCTGGGCGCGGCGGAAGTACAGCGGGGCGTCGTGCTCCCACGTTGCGCCGATGCCGCCGTGCACGTTGATGTTCGAGCGTGCGGCGAAGTCCAGCGCGCCGCCTGCGGCCGACCGCGCGGCGCTTGCCGCGAGCGGGAACTCGTCTGGTGCGTCGGCCCGTGACCACCCGGCGTAGAAGAGCAGCGAGCGGCCGTTCTCCAGCCGTCGCAGCACCTCGGTCAGCTCGTGCTTGACCGCCTGGTAGGAGCCGATGGCACGCCCGAAGGTAAACCGCTCCTTGGCGTACTGGACGCTCATCTCCAGCGTCGTCTGCACGGTGCCGACGGCCTCGGCGGCGACCAGGGCTTGCGCCACGTACCACGCATCGGCAGCGACAGCGGGGTCAACGGCCAGCCGTATGCCCGGCGCGTTGTCGAGCGTCACGTGCGCGAGCGAGCGCGTGACGTCGTAGCGCACGACCTGCTCCACGGTGACGCCCGCGGCGCTCGCATCGACCACCGCAACCGTCCCGTCGACACCCGTCACGACGAGCAGATCGGCCCCCGGCGCGTCGACGACATACGCGGCATGGCCGTTCACCGTGACGCTGTCGCCCTCGCCGCTGATCGTCGGGGCCGCTGGGCGCGCCGCGCCCGGGCCGTCGACGGTCCACTGCGGCTCCAGGTCACCTGGCGGCCGCGTGGGAATCCAGACCGGGCGCACCTCGCCGGAGGCGATCGCGGCCAGCCCGTCATACCCGGCGGCGTCAAGGATCGCGGTCGCAGGCACTAGGCCCAAGAACGGCACCGGCGCCAAGACGCGGCCCGTCTCCTCGGCGACCAGCATGGCGTCAAAGACGTCCAGGCCCGCGCCGCCGTGCTCCTCGGAGATCAGCAGCCCCGCCCAGCCGGCCTCGCGCGCGGCAGGCCAGAGGTCGGGCAGCTCTGCGAGGCCCTTGTCCTGCGCTTCCCGCGCAGCCTCGATGATCTTGAAGCGCGACAGCGTGCCGCGCGCGGCCTCGCGCAGGAACTCCTGCTCGTCGGTGAGTGAGAGATCCATTAGGCGAGCGCCCCTTCCTTCTCCTTGGCCCGTAGGTCACTGAACGGGATGCCCTTATCCAGGCGCGGCTCGGGCGGCAGACCCAGGACGCGCTCGCCGATCGTGTTGCGCAGGATCTGCTCGGTGCCGCCGGCCGACTTCAGCCCGGGCAGGAACGAGATCATGTAGGCCCACTCGTTGTCCTCGTCCAACGCGTCCGGGCCGACGACGTCGGCGATCAGGTCGCCGGCGGCAATCGCGGCGTTGACCGTCGTGACCTTCGCCAGACCGGACTCGGGGCCGGGGATCTGGCCCTGGGAGAGCGCCGACAGCGTCCGGTATGAGGCAAAGCGCAGCGCCAGCAGGTCGGTGCCGATCTCGCCCAGCGCCTTGCGCACGGCCTTGTCCTTGGCCGCCACCGGATCGCTCTTGAGCGCGGCGGCGAAGCGCGCGGCGTTGTAGCCGAAGCCCTCGGAGCCCAGACCGATCGTCAGGCGCTCGAACATCAACACGGTCAGCGCGGTGCCCCAGCCGTTGTCGACGCCGCCGACCACGTTCTCGGCCGGGATCTTGACATCGTCAAGGAAGACCTCGTTGAACTCCGCCTCGCCGGAGATCTGGCGCAGGCCACGCACCGTGACGCCCGGCGCGTCCATTCCGACGATGAACATCGTCATGCCCTTGTGCTTGGGCACGTCGACGTTGGTGCGTGCGAGCACCAGGCCGTAGGACGAGAACTGGGCGTTGGTCGTCCAGACCTTCTGCCCGTTGAGCACAAAGGAGCCGTCATCCTGAACGACCGCGCGCATCTGCACGGCGGCCAGGTCAGAGCCGGCGGCCGGCTCGCTGAACATCTGGCACCAGACCTCGTCGCCGTGCAGCATCGGGCCGAGGTAGCGCGACTTCTGCTCGTCGCTGCCGTGGGCGATCAGGCACGGGCCGAGCATGCCGATGCCGATGACGTCGAGGATCCCCGGAAGGCCGGCGCGGCCGAGCTCCTGGTTGACGATGACTTGCTCGATCGGCCCCAGGCCTTGCCCGCCGAACTCCTGCGGCCAGGTAACGCCAGCCAGCCCGCCCTCGGCGAGCTTGCCCTGCCACGCGCGGCGCGCGGCCAGGTATCCGGCGTCTTCGGCGCCGGCGCGCGTTGAGCGCACGTCGGGGGCCTCGGCCTTGTGGGCCTCAAGCCAGCTGCGGACCTTCTCGCGGTACGCGGCCTGCTCGGGCGTGTCGTTGAGATCCACGCTCGTCTCTCCTCGTTTGGCTGACCAGCCAGTCGGTGTGAGCGCGAACTTTAGGGCACCCGTGGGGCGTCGGGCCACACACGACGGCTTTTCGCCTCAGGCGAGCGCGCGGAAGCCGCGGTCGAAGAGCTTCTCGGCCTGCCCGCCGGGGTCGGGCGAGTGCAGCAAGACGACCCCGAGCCGGTGGCCGTTGCGCTGGACTGCGGCGACCAGGCAGCGGCCGGCGGCGTCGGTGAACCCCGTCTTGATCCCGAGCGTCCCGGGATAGCGGGCGCGCAGCAGCGGGTTGTGGTTGTAGAGGTAGAGCTTGCCGCCCTTGATGGGAAACGGCAGGACCGCCTGGCGGTGCGCGACGATCTTGGCCAGGCGCGGCTCGTCGAGCAGCGCGCGCGCCTGGACGGCGAGGTCGGCAGCGCACGAGGCGTTGCCGCGGTCGGTGAAGCCGCTGGGTGTGGAGTAGCGCGTACAGGTCAGGCCCATCGCGTCGGCGCGCTTGTTCATCATCGTCACGAACGCCGGGACGGTCTTGGCGGTGCGTTGGGCCAGCGCGATCGCCGCGTCGTTGCCCGACGGCAGCAGCAGGCCATAGAGCATCGCCGAGACCCCGACCCATTTGTTCTTGGGCAGCACGCCGACGCCGGAGCCTTGATAGGCCAGCGCCTCCTTGGTGATGCGGACCTTCGAGCCTTGCGGGACGCGGTCGGCGACGACCAGCGCGGTCATAATCTTCGTGACGCTGGCGATCGGCAGGATCCGCGTCGGGTCCTTGCGCCACAGCACGCGGCCGGTGTCGAGGTCGAACAGCAGCCCGGCGCGTGGCTGACGGCCGAAGCGGATCTGGACACTGTCGGGCACGCCGGTCAGCGCGAGCGTCAGCGGCGAGGTAGCAGGTGGCGGTGCGATCGGCCCGTTGGCCGACTGCAGCGGCTGAACGAGCGTGCCGTCGGCGCGGCTGGTCGGCTTCGCGTCGTCACCAGTGCCGCAGCCGGCAGCGCCGCCCGCCAGCGCGAGCGCGGCGGTACAGGCCGCCAGCGCACGCATCATCGGGGCGGCTCCCTCAGCGCTCCGAAGATGCCGAGTCCGAGCATCGCAAGGATCATCAAGGACAAGACGGTCAAGACGTCCGGTCCATTGCGGACCGCGACATAAATGGTCAGACCGGCGAGCACGGTGACCAGCAGGAACGCTGCGAAGAGGACAGGGCGCGGGTCCATGCCCTCACGCCACCATGCTGCTCGCTGGGCGCGGCGGATAGTTGGGGTTCTTGCGGCGCGCGAAGGCGCGGATCACCAAGAGCCCGAAGACGAAGCCGCCGATGTGGGCGAAGTACGCGACGCCGCCACCACCGCCGGTCGGGTCGCCCAGCCCATAGGCGCCGAACAGCAGCTGTTGCAGGAACCAGAGGCCGAGGACGACCATCGCCGGGATCTCGATGATCGTGAAGAACAAGATGATGAAGATCAGCGTCAGGACCCGCGCCTTCGGATAGAGCACGATGTAGCCGCCGAGCACCGCGGCGATCGCTCCCGACGCGCCGACCAGCGGAACCGCGTTGCCGTCGCCGCTGGCCACCAGCGTCTGCCCGGCCAGCGCCGCCAGGCCACCGAGCAGATAGAAGATGATGAACTTGGGCTTGCCCATGCTGTCTTCGACGTTGTTGCCGAAGATCCAGAGGAAGAGCATGTTGCCGGCCAGGTGCAAGATCGAGCCGTGCATGAACATCGACGTGAACGCGGTGACGAGCACCGACGGCTGGCCGCTGACCTCGCCGCACGCGATCCCCTCGCCCTGGGCGATGCACTGCTGGCCGGGGTGCTTGATCTCGTAGGGGATCCAGCCGTAGTCGATGACGTTGGCGTCAGATGGGCCGTGCAGGATCCCGCCCTTCTGCCAGAAGAAGTAGGCGAGCACGTTGGTCATCAGCAGCACGATCGTGACTGCCGGAAACCGCAGCGTGGGGATGTTGTCGCGGAGCGGGATCAAGCCCGCGTGACCCTAGCTATCGCGCAGCCGCGAGCGGCCCGATGCCGGGCTCGGGCTGCGGGACGTGCTCATCGGCGTGGTAGGAGCTGCGCACCAGCGGCCCGGCGGCCACGTGGTCAAAGCCCATCGCCATGCCGGCGGCCGCGAGCGCGTCGAACTCGTCGGGATGCCAGTAGCGGACCAGCGGCAGGTGGCGCTCGGTCGGGCGCAGGTACTGGCCGATCGTGATGACCTGGACGTCGTGGGCGCGCAGCTGGCCCAGCGCGTCGACCATCTCCTCGAAGGACTCGCCGAGGCCGACCATCAACCCGGACTTGGTGACGACCTCGTCGCCGCCCATCTCCTTGGCGGTCTGCAGCACGCGCAGCGAGCGCTCCCACGTCGAGCCGCGGCGGGCGATCGAGTACAGCCGCGGAACGACCTCGCAGTTGTGGTTGAAGACGTCGGGGCGCTCGGCGATGACCTTGGCCAGCGGCATGTCCAGCCCTTGAAAGTCCGGCGTCAGGACCTCGATCTTGCATTTGGGCGCCTGGCGGCGGATCTGGCGGATGACGCCGACGAAGGCATGGGCGCCCTTGTCAGGCATGTCGTCCCGGTCGACGGACGTGATCACCGCGTGGCGCAGGCCCATGCGCGCGACCTGGCGGGCGACGCGCGCGGGCTCCAACGGGTCGTTCCAGGTCGGCTTGCCGGTCTTGACGTGGCAGAAGCCGCAGCGGCGGGTGCACGTGTCGCCGAGGATCATGAACGTTGCGGTGCCGCGCTCCCAGCACTCGCCGATGTTCGGGCAGGCGGCCTCCTGGCACACGGTGTGCAGGTTGTCGTCGGCGATCTTTGCCTTGAGCTCGCGGTACTTCGGGCCGCCGGGCATGGGGACCTTGAACCACTTGGGCTTGCGCTCGCGGATGTCGAGGACGTCGGGCCCGAGGACCTTCAGGACATCCATCCCGCCCGGGTTGGCCCGCGAGCGGGTCTTGTGCTCGCGCTGCTGGGTCGTCGGTTCGGCGGCCATCGCCGACTGTAGGCTACCGAGCGGCTGGGGCCAGCTCGGGCTTGTGGTTGTGCGCGCGCACGAGGTCGGCGCTGGCGCGGGCGAGGGCGACCAGCGCGAAGACGAAGAGCGCGAGCTGCAGCGTCGCGTGCTCGTTGGGGCCGCCGCGCCAGGTGATCGCCGCGGCGCAGGCGACGGCGAAGCAGAGATCGCCCGCCAGCGGGCCGGTGAGGAGGATCGCGGTCTGGCGGCGGCGCGAGACCGTCGGCGCGTGGAGGCACTCGCCGCCCCAGAGCCACGTCCGGGTTGGGCCGATCAGCAGGCGGCCGATGCGCACGCTAAACAGCGGGCGGCCGGAGCCGAGCAGGACACAGACGCGGCCTTTGGTCAACGCGAGGGCGGCTGCCGCGCGACCGAACTCGTGGATGAGCGCCGCCGGCACGCTGGTCGCGACGATGACGAGCAGGATGCGAAGCGTGACGTCCATGGCCTGCCCCGCATCGACGGGTCCGGACGCGGACTTGATCGGAGCGCCCTGGACTCAGCCGACGGTCGAGGGAACGGCGTCCAGCGCACGCTCCAGCGCCTGCGGCGTGACAAGTCGCTGACGGGCGCCGAGCGCCTCGGCCAGGCCGTAGGCGACGCGCTTGCGGACGCAGTCGAGGCGGCCGCTGCGTGCGGTCTCGGCCTCAACGGACGTCATCGCCACACCACCCAGCCCGCACGGGACGATCCAGGCGAACGGTGTCAAGTCGCCGTCGACGTTGAGGCTCAGCCCATGCGTCGTCACGCCGTGGGAGACGTGCAGGCCGATCGAGCCGATCTTGCGCTCGCCGACCCAGACGCCGGTGAAGTCGCGGCCGTCGGCGGCGCGCCCGCGGGCCTCGATGCCCTCCTCGTACAGGGCATCCACCATCACTTGCTCGAGCTGGGAGACGAAGGCCATCACGTTGGTGACGCCGACGATCGGATAGGCGACGAGCTGGCCGGGCCCGTGGTAGGTGATCTTGCCGCCGCGGTCGACGTCGACGATCTCGATCCCCTGCGCCGTGTAGTAGTCCTCACCGAACGGTAGCTCGCCCGGAACGCTGCGGCGTCCACGCGTGTAGACGGGGGGATGCTCGAGCAGCAGGACGGTGTCCGGGATTGCACCCGCTTGGCGGGCGGCGCGCACGCGGTGTTGGAGCGCCAGCGCCTCGGCGTAGGGCACGCGGCCCAGGTGCACGGTCCAGAGATCCACCTAGAGGATGGTAGGCCGCAACACGGCGCTCGGGAATCGGACCCGCCCGCCCCGTGCGACACTCGCTGCCATGGCCGAACGCCCGGCGATGGCCGTATGGCGCTCCCGCCTGCGCTGGCGGTTGAGCGGCGCATGGCAGTGGCCGACCTTCGCGGTCCTGACCGTCGTCGACGCGGTCATCCTCGCGCGGCTGCCGTTCGCCGGTGGGCGCGCCAACCTGCTCGGTTGCCTGTTGGCGGCAGGGTTGTTGAACGTCATCGTCGTCGCGGTGGGATCACCCGCGGGTGGCTGGCTTGTCCGGCGCCGCCGGCCGGATCTCCCGCGCGAGATCGCGGCCGACCGGGCGGGGACGATCGGGCTGGTCGCGTTGTGCGTGGTGTTGCTCTTGGGCGGCCTGGCGCACCGCCCGGCACTGCAGGCCAACGACGACCTGGTGACCAAGGTCCTGCGTGAGTCCCAGATCTTCGCCGCCCACCGGGCGCCGGCGCGGTATTTGCCGCTGCGCGGCGCCGACACCGTTCAGCAAGGGCCGGATCTGTTTCGCACCTGTTACTCGGGGCCCGATCCGCGCCGTGACTTTTGCGTCTTCATCCGCACCGACGAGCCGGCGCTGATCAAGCGCGTCGACCCCGATCAACGGCCCAACGCGACGATCTCCGGGCCGGACAATCCGGGCCGCGCCGCCCGCTGACGGAGGCGCATGTCGTCCTGCGGACATCAAGAATCGTTCGGGCCCGGTCGATGCGAACACGGGAATGCGCTCGATGCGGGCATTTGTAGGTGTCGTGGGAGCTTCAGGCTCCATCATCGGCGCGGGTGGACTCGTCGTCGCGCTGTTTTCGACGGTCGTCGCGTTCCACGGCTGGCCGGATATCGGAGCGGCCGGAGGACCCGGTCTCGGGGAGATCCAGCTGGCTGATGGTGGCGCGGCGCGCGACCGTGATGAGAAGGCCGGCGCGCGGCGCGTGACGACGACGCTGCCGGCGGTGCCGGTGGCGGCGGTGAGCCGTACGGCGCGTGTAGCGGATGAGCGGTCCGAACGCCGCCGGGCGCGACGTGAACGGTCCTCGGTCGCGCGGCCGACGCAGGGGAGCGTGCCGGGTGGTGGGACGCCGGGCACCGGCGAGGTGCCGGCGGACTCGATACCCACGGACGCCTCGTCGCCGGCCGCGGCGCCGGGTACCGGCGCCGGCTCAGCCGGTGGCACCGGGGCGGCACCGAGCTCAGGCGCAGACGGCTCGGGCAGCGGGGCGGACACCGGCTCCTCGAGCCCCGGATCGTCTCAGCCACCGTCATTGGCCCCGACGGCACCCCCGGCTCCGGCCTCGCCTGCGGGTCTGACCGACGCTGCCGCCCAGGCTGTCCAGGGCACCACGCAGGCGGCCGGCGACGCCGTCGCCGGCGCAACAAGCGGCGTCGCCCAGGCCGTCGGACCCGCCGCACCGTCGGTGGCGGCAACCGTGACCCAGGCCGGGGAGACGGTCGACCAGACGCTCACCGGCGTCGGCCAGGCCGTCGGCGGCCTCCTCGGCCGCCGCCCGCGCTGACGTCAGCGCGGGCTTCTGCCTTGAGCGATTCGGTATAACCAGGTTATACTCTTGCTCATGAAAACCGCCATCTCCATTCCTGACGCGACGTTCGCGCGGGTCGAGGCGTCGGCCGCGCGACTCGGCGTGTCGCGCAGCGAGTTCTTCGCACGCGCTGCCGAGCGCTGGCTTGCCGAACTGGATGGCGCTGAGACGACAGCTGCGATCAACGCGGTGCTCAGCGCTGTCGAGCGCGACGAGGCGTTTGCCGAGCGGTCTGGGTCGGCGACCGCTGGGCCCGACGCCTGGTGATCTCCCGTGGCGAGGTGTGGTGGGCGGACCTCGGAGCGTTGCAGGGCTCGGTGGGGTTCAGGCAGCCCGTGCTCGTCATCAGCGAGAACGGCTATAACGCTTCGCGGCTAAAGACAATCACGATTGCTGTCCTCTCATCCACCGCGCGGCTGGCCGCGCTGCCCGGCAACATCGCCGTCTTGGCCGCGCTCTCGGGCCTTGACACGGACGTCGTCGTCGACGTCACCCATGTCAGAACGGTGGACCGTATGTTCTTCGAGGAGCGTGTAGGCCAGCTACCGACCTGGCTGATGACCCAGGTTGACGACGGCCTACGTCGCGCTCTCGCTCTCTAGCCGCGCGCGCAGGGCGGTGAGGAGAGCCTCGGCCTCGAGGAGCGTTGCGGTGACGCGCAGGGTAAGGGGGGCGAGGTGCCGGATGGTGACGGCGCCGGCGTGCGCGGTCGGGCGGGTTGTGGTGGGGCCGAAGGTGAGGGTGGCGGTGGGGTGGGGTGAGCGCGGCACGCCCACGAGGGTGACGGTGCCGTCGGGTAGGACGATCGCGGCGTCGGCGACGAGCTCGGCGATGGCGGCGGTGATGGCCTGCGCGAGCGGCGTGCCAGCGCGGCGTGCGGTGAGCAAGGCCTCCATGTCGATCTCGGTCGAGATGGTGTGGTCGGTTGCGCCGTCGCTGGCGAGACGGGGGCCGACGAGCTTGAGCACGGCCGCGACGATCGCTGCCTCGTCGGGGATCGCACGCTGTTCGAGCGTGCGCGCGTATGGCACCGGGACGTCGGCGCCGGTTACGCGCGCGACGGGCCTGCCCGGCGTGGCGGCCGCCACGCGTGCCGCGAGGGTCGCGCCGATGCCACCGTCGGGCCAGCCCTCTTCGACCACGACGGCCCGGCCGGTTCGGCGCACCGACGCCGCGATGGTGGTGTGGTCGAGCGGGCGGACGGAGCGCAGGTCGATGACCTCCGCGTCGACGCCGTCCTCCGCGGCCAGGCGCGCCGCCGCGGCCTCGGCCAGGATCGCCATGCGCGAGCTCGCGACGACGCTGACCTCGCTGCCGGTCCGCCGTATGACCGCGCGGCCGAGCGGCGCGATGTCGTCTTGATCAACGACCCCTCGCGTGTCGTAGAGCGCGGTGTGCTCGAGGACGACGACGGGATCATCGGAGGCGATCGCGGCGGCCAGCAGCCCCTTGGCGTCGGCCGGCGTGGCCGGCACCGCCACCACGAGCCCTGGGATGTGATGCAACAACGCTTCGAGCGTCTGCGAGTGGACCGGCCCGAGCCGCGCGCCGCCGCCCTGGGGCATCCGCACGACCAACGGTGCCGACAGCCGACCGCCGGAGAGCGCGCGCAGCGGCGCGGCGTGATGGATCAGCTGATCGAGCGCCAGCGCCGCGTAGGTCGCCGTCGTCAGCTCCACGACCGGCCGCATCCCGGAGAGCGCCGCACCGATGCCGATGCCCACGAGCGCCGCCTCCGAGCTCGGCGCATCGCGGACACGCGCCGTACCGAAGGCCTCCAACAACCCGGCCGTCACGCCGAACGCCCCGCCGCGCGCGCCGATGTCCTGACCCATCAGCAGCACGCGCTCGTCGCGGTCCAGCGCCTCACGCAGCGCCTCGCCGAGCGCCTCGCGGTAGGTGATCTCGCGCCCGCTCACGGGGCGACGGTGTGCTCGTGCAACGTGCTCGCGTCCGGCTCGGGTGACGCCTCGGCGGCGGCCACGGCAAGGCCGATGCGGTCGCGTACGCCTGTGTCGATCGCACCGCGCTCGTCCTCGCCCAACACGCCGTCGCGCTCCAACCGGTCGCCGAAGGCTGCGATCGGATCGGCAGGCCGGCTGATCACCGCCTCCACCAGCGTCGGGCGCCGCTCGTCGCGCGCACGACGCACGGCCTCGCCGACGACGTGATGGGTATCGATCGGGTCGGTCCCTTCGCAGCGCAGTCCCGCCACCCCGAACGCGGCGCTGCGCTGAAACAGCCCCGTCAGCGCGGGCGCGACGTCCAGCTCACCGTGGCTGGTCACCAGGAACACGACCGGCAGCTCCCACAGGGCGGCCAGTCCCAGCGTCTCGGCGAACACGCCCTCCGCGGTCGCACCGAGCGTCAGCTGGCACAACGTCACCGCGCCGGTCGATCGCGCAGCTGCACTGAGCGCCACGCCCGCCGCGATCGGTGCGTGGCCGGCAGGGATGCCGAAGCCGCCCAGCACACCGCGCCGCGGATCGACGATGTGCGTCGACCCGCCACGACCGCCCGACGTCCCGTCGACGCGGCCCATCAGCTCGGCCATGACGGCGTCCGGCGGGGTGCCGCGCACCAGCGCGTGAGCGTGCGCGCGGAAGGTCGAGAGCACCGCGTCGCGCTCCTCTAACGCCCGCAGCGCGCCGACGATCACAGCCTCCTCGCCGTGGGCCGAGTGCAAGAACCCGGCAATCGCCCCCTTGGCGTACAACTCGCTCGAACGCTCCTCGAACCGGCGTATCAAGAGCATCGCGGTGAACCACTCCTTGGCCACCGCGGCATCGGGGAGCGGGTGGTCGGGCATCGCCGCGCGAGCCTACCGCAGCAAAGCGGGGCCGCAGCCGTCCGTCCGCCACGGCCGCGGCCCCACAATCGTCACAGGGGGGGGCAGAGGGTCGGTCAGAGGAGCGTCACAACCGACTTGACCTCCGTGTAGAGCTCGAGCGCCTCGGCGCCCATCTCGCGGCCCCAGCCCGATTCCTTGTAGCCGCCGAAGGGCAGAGCGGCGTCGAACACGTTGTAGCAGTTGATCCACACCGTTCCGGCCCGCAGGGCCTTGGCGGTGCGGTGGGCCTTGGAGAGGTCGCTGGTCCAGACACCGGAGGCCAGCCCGTAGTTGGTGGCGTTGGCATCCGGCGGCAGCCCGCCCTGCTCGAACGGCCGCACGGTCACGACCGGGCCGAAGATCTCCTCGGCCTCGACCTTCATCTGCGGGTTGGTGCCCGCGAGGACCGTCGGCTCGACGAAGTAGCCCCGGTCGCCGTGGCGCTTGCCGCCGGCGAGCGTCTCGGCACCCTCGGTCTCACCTGAGGCCAGGAACCCGCACACGCGGTCCATTTGCTCCTGGGAGACGAGTGGGCCCATCTCGGTGGCCGGGTCGATGCCCGGACCCACGTTGATCGACTTCGCGTGATCGGTGACGCCGGAGACAACCTCGTCGTAGACCGACTGCTCGACGAACAACCGCGACCCGGCCGCACAGCACTGGCCGTGGTTGAAGAAGATCGCGTTGGCGGCGCCCGGGATCGCCGTCTCGAGATCCGCGTCGGCGTAGACCACGTTGGGGGACTTGCCGCCGAGCTCCAGCGACACCTTCTTGAGGTTGCCTGCGGCGGCCTGGAGGATCAGCTTGCCGACCTCCGTGGAACCCGTAAACGCGACCTTGTCGACGTCGGGGTGCGCAGCCAGCGGCGCGCCGGTCTCCTCGCCGAAGCCCGTCACGACGTTGACCACACCGGGCGGGATGCCGGCCTCCAACGCCAGCTCGCCAAGGCGTAGCGCGCTCAGCGGGGTCTGCTCAGCAGGCTTGAGGATTACCGTGCAGCCGGTCGCCAGCGCGGGCCCGAGCTTCCACGCGGCCATCAGGAGCGGGAAGTTCCACGGGATGATCTGGCCGACGACGCCGACGGGATCGTGGAGCGTGTAGGCGTGCCACTGCGCGCCCGGCATGTAGGGCACCGAGATCTGCAGCGTGGATCCGCCGCTCTTGGTCGTCCAGCCCGACATGTAGTGGAACAGGTCAGCGGCGAGCGGGACGTCGGCGGCCTTAGCGACCGTCAGCGGCTTGCCGTTGTCCAGCGTCTCCAGCGTGGCGAGCTCGTCGCCGTTCTCCAGGATCAGGTCACCGAGGCGATGGATGGCGCGCCCGCGCTCGCTCGGGGTCATCCGGCGCCACGGAGCGTCAGGATCGAAGGTCGCGCGGGCGGTCTTGACGGCGCGGTCGATGTCTTCGGATGAGCCGCGCGGGACGGTCGCCAGGACGTCGCCGGTCGCCGGGTCGTAGGTCTCAAAGGTCTGGCCGGACGCGGCCTCCACCCAGTCGCCGCCGATGAGCATGCGGTGGTCACGGGTGACGAAGTCGCGGGCGTGCTGGTCGATCTGAGCGTCGAGCGCCATGGTCTCTCCTCCGGATTCGGACAGTTGGCACGAAGCTACGCCGCAGGGGGTTGCAACTGGGTTGCGTGAGGCGTACAACCGATGGTGGGTTTGATGAATTCCTGGGTCGCGATCTCCTCGACGGGCGACCGGCGCGGGCGCGCGCTGCGGTTGGCGCGGGCGCACGACGCCGTGCTGTCGGGCGCGCCGCCGCCGCCCGAGCTGCGCGGCGTCATCGCCGATTCCTGGCGCCGCTGCACTGCCGCCGGCTTCGACGCGCAGCGCGGCCTCGCGCCGCTCGCGCTAGCCGGCGACGAGGCCTCAGAGCGCTGGGTGCGCTCGCCGCTGGCGGCCGCCGAAGGCGTCTTGCGCGAGCTGCTCGATGACGTTCGCGCCGAGGGCGAGCAGGTGCTGCTCGTCTGCGATGCGGACGGGACCCTGCTGTGGATCGACGGCGACGAGCGGATGCTGCGCGACGCGACCGGCGTGCACCTGATGCGCGGTGCGCGCTGGAGCGAGGCAGACGCGGGCACCAACGCGATGGGCACGGCGCTGGCGGTCGACCATTCCTTGCAAGTGTTTAGCGCTGAGCACTTCGCGACGCCAGTTCACGGCTGGACCTGCAGCGCGGCGCCGCTACATGATCCGGTCAGCGGCGCGCTGCTCGGCGTCCTCGATCTCTCCGGTCCGTTGCAGACCGCGCACCCACACTCGCTGGCGCTGGTGACCGCCGCCGCCCGGATGGTCGAGGCGGTGCTGCTGCGCGAGGCCGCCGCGCGCGCGGCACGTGAGGCCGAGCGAGCCCGGACCTCCGCGCTGGCCCCACGGCCACGCGCGGCGGCGAACCGCATCGCGCTGCGCGTGCTCGGTCGCGATCGCGCCGAGATCGACGTCGGCGGTCACACCGTCACGCTCTCGCGGCGCCACAGCGAGTTAATGGTCTTGCTCGCATTGCGCCCGGAGGGGATGACGGCCGAGGAGATCGCGATCGCCACGCACGGCGACTTCGGCAAGCCCGTCACCGCGCGCGCCGAGCTCTCACGGCTGCGGCGGATCCTCGGTCGACGGCTGCTGGCTGAGCCCTACCGCCTGGACGCGGCCCAGCGTGCGGACTTCCTCATCGCCGGCGAGCTCGCCGGGACCGGTGCCCTGCATGCCGCGCTGGACGCCTATCCCGGCCCGCTGCTGCCGCGCTCCGAGCTGCCGCTGATCATCGAGGCGCGCGAGAGCCTCGACCACCGCATGCGCTCCGCGATCCTGCGCTCGGGCACTGCCGACCTCCTGCACCGCTGGGTCCACTGCGCCGCCGGCCGCGACGACCTCCAGGCCTGTCGCCATCTCGTCGCAACGTTGCCCGAAGACGACGACCGCCGTCCCGCGGCGCTGTCGCATCTGCGTCAGCTGGTCCTGACGGACTGAGCCTCAGTCGAACTGCCGCGGCTCGGCCACGGCCCACTCGTACAAGAACTCGTCCGGGCTCAGGCGGTCGAGGTCGCGGATCAGCGCCTCGGCCATGCGGCGGCGCTGGCGCGAGGTGCAGTCCCAGAAGAGCACGCCCTCGCCCTGATCGCGATCGACGACCTCGATCGTGTCGCGGACGACGAGCACGTCATAGCGGGAGCGGGCTCTCACGAGGCCCCCACCGTATCCAGCGCGGCGTCTCCTTCCAGCAAGGTCTCCTGCGGCGTCCAGACCGTCGGACACGAGACGACCCCGCGCGCGACGGCCAGCGCGGTTGCCTGGTCCAGGACACGGCCGACCGCGTCGCGCTCGATGGCCTGCAGGACCGCCCGTGGATGCATCTCGCATGCCGATGCGGCGATCAGCACCACGTCGGTGTCGCCGAGGTCCGCGCCGCCGGCATAGGCCTGCCGGAACGCCGCCAGCCCGAAGGCCACGACGCGCCCGATCTGCTTGGCGTAGGTCGCGGCTCGCAGCGCCAGCTCGCTGTCGAAGGCCGGCGGCCAGCGCACTGCCTGCAGCACGCGAGACGCCGCGACGCGCTCGATCTCCAGCCGCGCGATGTCGCGCTCCTCCGCACAGCGGAAGCCGTCGTCCCACGCGCGCGGCGCGCGGATCGGGATCCACTCAGCGGGATACGGCAGCGTCTGGATCACCCGCTCGGCGGCGAGGTAGGCCTCCGGCGAGGAGAAGTCGAAGTAGAACGCCGCCCGCTCCTCCGGCGGTGCCGGTTCGGCGCCGCCGTGCTGGGTGACCTCGACGCTCACGGCTCGGTGCTGCGATCAGCCGTGGATCAGCCAGCCGTCGGCGGCGCGCGCGGCCTCCATCACGCCCTCCGACAGCGTCGGGTGGCCGTGGATGATGCGCGCGACCTCGGGGTAGCCGCCCTCGAGGAGCTTGGCGTTGACGAGCTCTTGGATGAGCTCGGTGGCGCGGGTGCCAACGATGTGGCCGCCGATCATCTCGCCGTACTTCTTGTCGCCGATGATCTTGATGACGCCGGTGCGGTCGCCGTAGACCGTGCCCGCGCCGACCGCGCCGTACTGGACCTTGCCGACCGTGACGTCGTAGCCCTGCTCGCGCGCTTGCTCCTCGGTCAGCCCGAACGAGCCGACGTTGGGCGTGCAGAACGTCGCGCGCGGGATGTCGAGGTAGGAGATCGGGTGCGTCTTCAACCCGGCGGCATCCTCGACGGCGATGATGCCCTCGTCGCTGGCCTTGTGCGCGAGCGCCGGGCCCGGGACGAGGTCACCGATGGCATACACCTTGGGTCGCGACGTGCGCAGCGCGCCGTCGACCTTGATGAGGCCCGCGTCGGTCAGCTCGATCCCGGCCACGTTCAGACCAAGTGCTGCAACATCCGGTCCGCGGCCGGCGGCGATGACGACCCAGTCGGCCTCCTGGCTTTCGTAGAAGGTCCCGACCTTGACCTCGATGCCCTGCTTCTTGAAGCCACGCGCGGCGGCCTTGGAGATGTCGGCGTCCTCGGTCGGCAGCACGCGGTCTAGGCCCTCGTAGAGCGTGACCTGGGTGCCGAGGCGCTGATAGGCGCTGGCGATCTCGGTGCCCGACGCGCCCGCGCCGATGACCACCATGGTGCCCGGCAGCTCGGTCAGCGCCCAGGCCTCCTCGGTGCCGATGACGTTGCCGCCGAAGTCCAGCCCGGGCAGCGGCTTCTTGACGCTGCCGGTTGCCAGGATGACGGCCTTCTCGGCCTTGTACACCGTGTCGCCGACCTTGACGTCGCCGTCGGCGGTCAGCGACGCCTCGCCGGAGATGACCTCGACGTTGTTCTTCTTGAACAGCCCGGAGACGCCACCGGTCAGCGTCGAGATGACCTTCTTGCGCCGCTCGCCGATGGCGCCGAAGTCGACCGTCGGCTCGGTGCCGTTCAAGTTGATGCCGTACTCGCCGGCCTCGCGAACCTCGGACAGGATGTCGGCGCTGCGCAGCACGGCCTTGGCCGGGATGCACGCGTAGTTCAGACAGCGGCCGCCGACCACGTCGTCGCGTTCGATCACCGCCGTGCGCAACCCGAGTTGCGCGGATCGGACCGCGGCGACGTAGCCGCCGGGACCCGAGCCGATGACGATGGTGTCGAAGCTTTCGGCCATGCCTGGCAATGTAGCGAACGGGTGGTAGGACCCTACCTGCGGTCAGGCGGCGCGATCGAGCGGCACCTGGAGCCGCGCGAGAACGCGCACCAACTTCCAGAACAACCAGCCCGCCGGCACGATCACGCCGAAGCTCAGCGCGACGTCGCCGACCGATGACGCGCGCAGCAGGAAGAGGAAGAAGAAGACCACCAGGATCGCCAGCAGGATCTGGAACAGCAGGACCGCGAGGTAGCGCTTGGTCCACATGCCCCAGGCCGCGGCGAACATCAGCGCGCAGTAGACGAGCAGTGTGCCCGCGCCGCCCCTGCCGCTGTGGCCGGTGGCGGCGAGGACGAGGTTGACGGTGCCCAGCAGGATCGCGGTCGCGACTGCGACGACCAACGGGGTGGGCCGCTCGCCGGGCGCGATCGGATCCAGCGCGGCGCGGATCTCGACGTTGCGCTCTTCCGAGGACTTGCGTTTGCGGCGCACGCCCGGTGGGCCTTCGTCGAGCGCGCGCGCCAGGCGTCGCGTGACGGCCTCGGGATCGTCGGCCTCGGCGATCGCTCGCACGATCGCGGCGCGGTTGGCGCCCGCGGCCATCACCGTGTTGATCGTCGCCTCGTCGACGCCGCCAATTGCGAACCACGGGACCTTGGCGTTGCGCGCCGCGTAGGTGACGAGCTCGGTGCCGACGGCGGGTCGGCCGGGCTTGGTCGGCGTCGTGTGGACCGGCCCGACGCCGAGGTAGTCGGCGACCGCGCCCGCGTCGACCTGCTGCGGGCTGTGGGTGGACTGACCGACGAGCGCGTCGGGGCCGGCGATCGCGCGCGCCTCGGCGACCGACAGATCGTCCTGGCCGACGTGCACGCCGTCGGCGCCCGTCGCGGCCACGAGGTCGGGGCGGTCGTTGAGGATGAACAGCGCGCCCGCGACCTCGCACCACTCGCGCGCGACGGCCGCCGCGGCGAGGATCTCCTCGTCGGTCGCGTCCTTGCAGCGCAGCTGGAAGATGTCAACGCCACCGCGCAGCGCGGGCGCGAGCACGGACTCCAGTGGCCGCCCGCCGGGCGTGGCGTCGCAGATCAGGTACAGGCGCGCGGCCGACAGCCGCGCGCGCCGGCGCTCCAGGAGGGACATCGGCGGCGAAGTGTGCCAGCGCAGGCGGGTCGCGGTACGCTCGATGTCGGGTGAGTACCCAGCTTTCGCACGCAGACGTGGCCGTGGTCGGTGGCGGCGTCATCGGCCTTGCGGTCGCGTGGCGCGCGCGCCAGCGCGGGCTGGAGGTCGTCGTGCTCGATCGCTCCGACTTCGGCGCCGGCGCCTCGCGTGCCGCCGCGGGGATGCTCGCGCCGGTCGCCGAGGCCGACGCGCAGGAGCGCGCGCTGCTGGTCCACAACCTGGAGAGCGCGCGGCGCTGGCCGGCGTTCGCTGCCGAGCTGGCCGACGTCACAGGCCTCGATGTTGGCTACCGCGCCTGCGGCTCGCTGCTGCTCGCGCGCGACCGGGACGAGGCTGAGCATGTCGAGCGCGAGCGTGCGCTGCGCGAGCGCATGGGGTTGGCGGTGGAGCGGCTGCTGGGCTCCGAGGCACGGCGGCGCGAGCCGGCGCTGGCGCCGTCGCTACGGCTGGCGCTGGCGCTCCCGGATGACCATGCGGTCGAGCCGGCGCGGCTGGTCGCGGCCCTGGTCGAGGCGTGCTCGCGCGCGGGCGTGCACCTGTGTCCGCACACGGCAGTCGAGGATCTCGCGGCGCTGGACGCCGAGCGTGTCGTCGTTGCCGCCGGTGCCTGGTCGGGGTCACTGGGCGCCGTCCCGGTTCGCCCTGTCAAGGGCCAGGCCCTGCGTTTACGCGACCCATCCGGCCCGGGGCTGTGCGACCACGTCCTGCGCTTCGAAGGCGGCTACTTCGTCCCGCGCGGCGACGGCCGCTACTACCTCGGCGCGACGATGGAGGAGCGCGGCTTCGACACCGCGGTCACCGCGCTTGGGGTCTACGAGCTGCTGCGCGAGGCCGCCGAGGTGCTGCCCGGGATCCTCGAGCTGGAGATCGACGAGGCCTTCGCGGGCCTGCGCCCCGGCACGCCCGACAACGCGCCGATCGTCGGGAGCGATCCCGCCGACGAACGGATCGTCTGGGCGACGGGACATTTCCGCAACGGCATCCTGCTCTGCCCACTCACCGCGGAGTTGATCGCTGACGAGCTGATCGGCGATCGTCCGGACCACGCATTCCGTCCCGAGCGTTTCGCCGCCGCCCCCACCACGGAGGGCAGCGCAGCATGATCATCATCAACGGCGAGCCGTCTGAGATCGCGCCCGGCACGACCGTTGCGGCGCTGCTCGCCCATCTCGACGTCGGTGAGCGCGGTGTCGCCGTCGCCGTCGACGCCGAAGTCGTCCCGCGCGGGCAGTGGCCAACGTTTGCCGTCGACGACGGCGCGCGGGTGGAAGTCCTGATCGCGGTCCAGGGAGGATGAGCGACGCCATGCGCATCGCCGACCAGCAGTTCTCATCGCGGTTGATCCTGGGCACGGGTGGCTTCCCGCGGCTGGAGACGCTTGCCGCAGCGATTCGCGAGTCGCGCACCGAGATGGTCACCGTCGCGCTGCGGCGGATCGATCCGGGCGCGCGGGGTTCTCTTGTCGATGTCCTCGACGAGTGTGGCGTGCGGATCCTGCCGAACACCGCCGGCTGTTACACAGCGCGTGACGCGGTGTTGACGGCCAAGCTCGCCCGAGAGGCGTTCGCCACCGAGTGGGTCAAGTTGGAGGTCATCGGCGACGAGCGCACGCTGCTGCCCGACGCGGTGGAGCTCGTCGCCGCGGCCGAGGAACTGGTCGACGCGGGCTTCGTCGTGTTGCCCTACACCACCGACGACCCGGTGCTCGCGCGCCGGCTGGAGGACGTCGGCTGCGCGGCGATCATGCCGCTCGGTTCGCCGATCGGTTCGGGTATGGGGATTAACAACCCCTACAACCTGCGGTTGATCCGCGAGCAGACCGCGCTGCCGGTGATCCTCGACGCCGGCGTCGGGACGGCGAGCGACGCCGCGTTGGCGCTGGAGCTCGGCTGCGACGCGGTGCTGTGCGCCAGCGCAATCTCCCGCGCGGAGGATCCCGTCGCGATGGCCCGCGCGATGCGGCTGGCCGTGGAGGCGGGCTTGCTGGCCCGCGGCGCCGGCCGGATCCCGCAGCGGCTGCACGCGACCGCGAGCACCGCTGAAGCCGGAACCGCCGAGTTCGTGCACCCGAGCGACCCGGCGGCGCCGATCCCGGCGGGCGACCCCGCGACCACGGCTCCCACCCACCCCGCGCAGGCGACCCCGCCATCCTCGTGATCGACCCGCTGATCGACAGCTTCCAGGCCGCGATCGTCGGCCGGGACCGGTCGGCCTTCGCCGCCTGCTGTGCGCTGGACGTGCATTACGAGGATCCGCTGACCGGTCCCGCGCTCCGCGGCTGCGACGCGCTCGGCGACCACGCGGCGCGGCTCTGGGTCGCGGCACCTAACGCGACGATCGAGCAGGCCGGCGAGCGCCTAGGCGACGGGCGCTTCCTCGCGGCGCCGATCCGCCTGACCGGGATCCACACCGGCGAGCTGCCCGGCATGCCGCCGACGCGCAAGCCGTTCTCGGTCCACGCCGTCCTCTATTGCGAGCTCGACCCACCGCGCGAGCGCCTCTGGCGTATCCGCGCGTTCTACGACCTCTACGACGCCTCGGTCCAACTTGGGGTCCTTCCCGCGCACGGCGGCGTCGGCGAGCGGGCGTTGATGTTGCTGCGCGGCTTCGGGCTGCGCGCGCGGTCCTAGCGCCGCCGCCTCCTACTTGGCGACGACGTCGATCTCGCCCTCCATGCCCGGGTGCAGCGTGCACTCGTACGTGACCGTGCCGGCCTTGTCGGGCGTCCAGCGGAACGTCCCGTCCTTGCCGAACGTCTTCGAGCTGAACGACGCGCCGCTGTCGGCCTTGACGTCGTGGGGGACGGACTCGTCGTTGTGCCAGGTGATCTCCTGGCCGACCGGGACCTGAACCGTCTCGGGCTTAAAGTGCAAGGACTTCATCTCGATGGGGGTGCCCGGCGCCAGCACCTCGGCCTTGCCGCTGCCGCTATCGCCGTCGGAGCTGCCGCAGCCGGCGAGCAGGACGAGGAGGGCGAGCGCGGGGAGGAGGCGGAACATGATGGCGCTCAGCCTACGACGCTCGGACGTCGATCAGCACCGGCGCGTGATCAGAGAGGCCGTTGCGCTCTAGCGCGCGTGCCGGCGTCGTGACCGTCAGCGCGCCACGGGTCAAGAAGCGATCGATGCCGTGGCCGCCGACGTCGGTGAAGCCGGGCACGGCGGGGTCGGGCACGTTGGCGTCCCCGCCCAGCAGCACGGGCGCGGCACCCGCCCAGCGGGCGAGCGTCTCGCCGCACCGCGCCATGTCGGCGCGCGCGAGCGGTTTCGGGTTGGCGGTCGCGTGGACGTTGGCCACCCAGATCCCGGTGGCCGCCAGCTGCACGGCGTGCAGCATCCGGCGCTCGGGCCGCCAGCGCAGGCGCAGCGCGGCGTGGGCGGCGATCCGGTCGCCGCGCACGAGGATCGCGTTGGCCCCGCCGCCGTTGGCCTTGATCAGGTCCGGGCGCCGCTCGGCGATCCACCGTCGTAGCGGGAGCAGGGCGTTGCGCGAGGTCAACACCGTCCGCTGCTCGGCGCTCGCGGAGCGCGCCAGCGCCGGCGGCCACCACGGCGGGACCTCCTGCAGCAAGGCGACGTCCCAGTCCCATCCGGAGATCTTGTCCGTGAACTCGTCCAGCAGCGCGTGCTTGGTCTCCGGGACCGATCGCCCATGGAAGAGATTCCAGGTGAGGACCTTCATCGCGGCTTATGATGCCCCGCTTGCCCATGCGCCATCTGCTGACCGGAACCGAGCTCACCTCCGACGACCTGCACGCGATCCTCGATCGCGCCGCCGCGCTGAAGCTCGCGCCGTTGTCGAGCCGCCTCCTGGAGGGCCGCACGGTCGCGCTCGTCTTCCAGAAGCCGAGCACGCGGACGCGGGTGAGCTTCGAGACGGGCATCGCTGAGCTGGGCGGCCATCCGATGGTCCTACGCCCGGGCGAGACGCAGCTGGGTCGGGGCGAGTCGCTGCGCGACACCGCGCGCGTCCTGGGTCGTCACGTCGCCGCGGTGGGCGTGCGGACGCATGCCGACAGCGAGCTCGAAGGACTTGCGGCCGAGGACCAGCTGCCGGTCTTCAACATGCTCACCCAGAACGCGCACCCCTGTCAGGTGCTTGCCGACCTGTTGACGCTGCGCGAGGCGTTCGGCGCGCTGGAGGGGTTGAAGCTGACCTACGTCGGCGACGGCAACAACATGGCGCGATCGCTGTATGACATGGGGAAGATCGCGGGTGTCGAGGTCGTGCTCAGCACGCCGCCGGAGTTCTCGCTGCCGGGGGTGCCGAGCGTCTCCGACCCGCACGAGGCCGTCGCCGGCGCCAACGCGATCTACACCGACGTCTGGGTCTCGATGGGTGACGAGGACACCGCCGACGCGCGCCGCGCGGCGCTGGGCCCGTACCGCATCGACGACGCGCTGCTCGACGGTGCGGCGCCGGGCGCGATTGCGCTGCACTGCCTGCCCGCCCATCCGGGCGAGGAGATCACCGAGTCGGTGCTCTACGGCCATCGCCAGCGCATCTGGGACGAGGCGGAGAACCGTCGCCACGCCCAGAAGGCGATGTTGGAGTGGTTGCTGGCCGGCTGATCGGCCGCCCGGAACACCCCGCCCGCCGCCCGGTCGCCAGATGGGTCGATGGTGGGGTCCGGCGACGGGGCGGGCGGGGGCGGGTAGGGCTGGACCCGGTTTGGGATGTGGCACCGGCTCAAACGGGGCGCACGGCGAGAACTTGCGGCGAGCTGAGCGGGTAGGGTCGCGACGAGGACCAGCTCCACCTCCTGAAGGGATCTCCCGCCATGCCGCAGCCCAAGAAGCCCTCAGCGTCGGCGCGCAAGCCGGCCGCTGCCAAGAAGCCTGCGGCGGGAGCGCGCAAGCCTGCGGCGACCAAGGCGAAGGCCAAGCCGGCGGCGGCGCCGCGCAAGGCGAAGCCCAAGGCCGCGGCAGCGAAGGCGAAGGCCACGGGGAAGCCCAAGGCCGCGGCAGCAGCGGCCGTCCATTCCACCGATGAGCTTGCCGCCAATCTCGGCGTGCTGCGCGAGCGGCTCGTCTCCTCACTGACGCTCACCAGCGACCGCCTGCAGGAGACCGTTGACGACGCGGTGCGCCGCGGGCGGATGACGCGCAAGGACGCCGAGGAGCTGCTGTCGACGCTGGTCACCGCGGGCCGCGCGCAGACCGAGGCGCTGCTCGCAGACGTCGAGCAGTTGCTCGGCCGCGGCGGTGCGGGCGACGCGGTCCTGCGCACCGTCGACCGGGCGCGCCGCCACATTGGCGCGGGCGTCGGCGGCAACTTCCCGATCCTCGGCTACGACGACCTCACCGCGGCGCAGATCACCAAGCGCTTGACCGACCTCACGCCCGCGCAGCTGCGCAAGGTCCGGGACTACGAGCGCCGCAACGGCGCCCGCAAGTCCGTTCTTTCGGCCATCGAGCGCAAGCTCGGGTGACGCGAGCGCCTAGGTCGTGAGCGCCGCGACGAGCGCGGCCCGGTCGCTAAGCATTCGTGCGCGAGCGAGTGCGCGGAGGTAGTCGGCGCTGGAGAGCAGCGGGTCGGCGGCGGTGAGCCAGGGCGCTGAGGGCCAGGTCAGGCCGGTGGCGGAGGCCATCCGGCGCGCGTAGCGCTCACGCAGGCCGGGGTCGGGACCATGGTCGAGCAGGTCGAGGTCATGCAGCAGGGAGGCCGCGAGATGGCGCAGGCGCAGGCGCGCCATCGCGGCGCGGTGAGCGGTGAGTCGCTCGTCGGCGATCCCGTCGGTCGCCCGCGCCTCGAGCGCAAAAGCGAGCGCCTCAGCGTGCGCGCGATCGGTCAGGTGGCGATCCTCGAACGGCGCGTCCGGATCGCGGTGACTGAGGTGGATCGCGTGGCCGGCCTCGTGAAAGAGCGCTTCGAGGTCGCTCAAGGCGCCGCGTGGGGCGACGACGAGATGGACGTTGCCCGGTACGGCGACGGCGGCGCAGAAGGCGCGCGGCGACTTTCCGGTGCGCGCAATCGCATCGAGCGTGAAGCGCTCCTCGATGTCGAGGTCGGCCAGCTCGGCGCGGAGGTGGGCGACGGGGTCAGTCGGCAGCAGCGGGTCGGCCCAGGCCGCGCGGTGCACGCGCGGCAGGTCGAAGCGCGCGGCGGCCGCGCCGCCGTCGCTGCCGTCGAGCTCCGGCGCCTCGGTTGCGCGCAGCAGCGCCTCGGCCTCGGCGGCCAGCGCGCCCGGGTCGCGGCCGTGCACCGTTGCGAGCAGTGCACGAGCCGACGGCCAGCCGAGCGCCCGAGTCTCGGCGCGCACACGCTCCAGGCCCTCGGCGGCCAGCGGCGTGAGGCGCCGGGCGACGATGTCCAGGCGCTGCTCCTCCAGCTCGACGCGTCGGGTGACGGTGGGCTCGGCGGCCAGCGCGATGGTCAGCTCGGCTAGCCCCTCCTGGGCCTCGGCCTGCGCGCGGGCGGCGTCGGTCAGCGCGGTTGCGCTGCCCAGCCGCGCTTCGACGGCAAAGCGCAGCAGCCGACGCGCCGGCTGGGCGTCGGGGACACCATCCCCACCCGCCGTCGCGGTCTCGGCGGCCGCCGCCTCGCGCAGCGTGTCGATCGCCGCGTCGTCGTAGGCCGCGGCGTGATGGCCGTAGAGCGAGTCGGGGTCCCAGGCGCCGTCGTGGCCCGCGAAGCGCCGGTGGTGGGCGCGGTTGAGGTCGGTGGCGAAGGCTTGGGCCCGAGCCCGGTAGGCGTCGAGGTCCATGGCGGTGCCATCCTAAGCGCGTGACCCCCGACGCTCCCGCCCCCACGACCAGCCCCGCTGAGGTCGCCAACCAGCCCAAGGGCGACCCGAGCACCCGTCCGCCGCGGCCCGAACGCGGTGACGAGGTCGAGCTGCGCATCGACTCGCTTGCCTTCGGCGGGGCCGGCGTCGCGCGCTACGGCGATGGCCACGGCTGGGTCGTCTTCGTCCGCGACGCGCTGCCCGGCGACACCGTCCGTGCGCAGATCACCAAGCGCAAGCGCCACTACGGCGAGGCACGGGTCGTGGAGATCGTCACGCCATCGCCCGATCGTGTTGCGCCGCTGGCCGACCACCCGGGCGCGCCGTGGCAGGTCATCCCCTACGAACAGCAGTTGGAGATCAAGAGCCAGCAGGTCGACGACGCGCTGCGCCGTCTCGGGCATCTCGATGGCTTCGAGCTGCTGCCGATCGTGGCGGCTGACGAGCAGTGGCGCTACCGCAACAAGTTGGAGTTCTCGTTCGGGACCGATACCGAGGGTCAGCTGATCTGTGGTTTCCACGCGCCCGGCTCGTGGGAGGACATCGTCCATGTCGAGGACTGCCTGCTGCAGTCCGAGCGCGGCAATCAGGCGCGGCGCGACGTCCTGGCGTGGGCGCGCGCGGAGGGCTACACGGCCTATGACCGCCGCTCGCAGCTAGGTGCCTTGCGCAACCTCGTCATCCGCGAGGGCCGTCGCACCGGCGAGATCCAGGTCCGCCTGGTCGTCAGCGATGGCGTCGAGGTCGACGCCGGCACGCTGCACGCGGCGGTTGCCGCCGACAGCCTGCTGGTGACAAGCATCGAGACCGTCGGCGAGACCACCGCGGGCGGCTCGACCGAGTTGGTCGCCGGCAACGCCAAGATCGGCGAAGAGCTCGGTGGACTCCAGTTCCAGCTCTCGGCCCAGGCGTTCTTTCAGACCAACACCGAGATGGCCGAAAAGCTCTACGCGGTCGCTGCGGAGGTTGCCGGTCTGCAGGGCTGGGAGCGGGTGTACGACCTCTTCTGCGGCATCGGCACGATCGGGTTGTCGCTTGCCTCGAAGTCCGGCGAGGTCTGGGGCCTGGAGATCGTCGAGGAGGCCATTGGTGATGCCATCGACAACGCCAAGGCCAACAACATCTCCAATACCAATTACTTCGCCGGCGACGTGCGGCTGGCGTTGCGCGAGCTGGTCGAGAAGGCCGGCCGTCCGGATGTTGTCGTGGTTGACCCCCCGCGCGCGGGCCTGTCTCAGAAGGTCGTCCGCCGCGTCCTCGAAGCCTCGCCCAAGCGCATCGTCTACGTCTCCTGCAACCCGACGACGCTTGCGCCCAATGCTGCCCAGATGGTCGAGGCCGGCTACATCCTCAAGTCCGTCCGCCCCGTCGACATGTTCCCCCAGACCCCGCACATCGAGTGCGTGGCCTTGCTGGAGCGCGGCCCGGAGGCCAATCAGATCGCCGCGGGGGACTGAGCGGCAGCGCTAGTTCTTGCGCAGCCAGTCGGCCAGCTGCTCGGTTGCCGAGCCGACGGCGTCGCCGGCATCGCGGAACGCACCGCGGAAGCGATCGGCGTAGTGCGCGGCGGCGTCGCCGGCTTCGTTGCGCACCGGTGGCTCCTCGCCGCGGCGCAGATACTCGCCACCGACGATCCGGTCGTATTCGCCCGAGCGCACCCACGCCATCAGCTCTTGCGCGCGGCGCACGGGCATCGGATGGGTGATGTTGAGGTCGGTGAACATGCGCGACAGGCGGTCGAGGCCGGTCCCGCCGCTGTCGTAGTCCTGGGCCTGGGCCATGAACTGCGCGAGGTCGAGCTCTTCGGCCTCGGCGCCGGCGGCGAGCACCATCAGCGTCCGGCAGACGACCTCCGGGTCGCGGGTGACGAGGGCCGCGGCGCGGTCACAGGAGAGCTCGGCGGCGCGCGACCACTCCAGCAGCGCGGTGCGGACGGCCATCAGCGGCAGGCCGGCGATGATCGGCAGCCGGACCGAGGTGCCCATCCGCAGCAGGATCTGCAACGCCGTGAAGTAGAGGACGTGGTCAGCAAGGACGTGGCCGGCCTCGTGGGCCAGGACGGCGCGGCGCTCCTCGACGCGCAGCAGCCGGACCAGCTCGGAGTTGACCACCACGATCGGCTGCCCCGCACCGATCGTGCTGGCGTTGGCGAAGGGGAGCTGTCTGACGTACAGCTCCGGGACGTCGTCGAGATCGAGGGTCTTGAAGACCTGGTTGTGCAGGTTCCACGTCTCGGGCAGCTGCGCCGGCCCGAGGCGGACCGACGAGCCGAGGTAGTAGGCCCGCAGCGCTCGCTCGTAGCCCAGCTCGATCAGCTTGCGCACGACCTGATCGAGCCCCGGGATCGACGCGAGCGCTGCGGTCGCCGCGCGATCGGCCGGGTGCTCGAAGGCGCGCGGAGAGATGTCCTTGAGCTGGTAGCCGTCGACCGGGAGCGTCATGCGGCGATGGTGCCAGGGGCTTCCGTTGGCTGCGCTGCACCCTTGACTAGTGTGACCGGGCGCACGACGTGCCCAAGACATCAAGGCCGGCGACCGGCACGCTGTCGATTCACCCGGAGGTAACGAGGCCTGGGCGCTCTTGGATAGGTTCCAGCCCATGCGTGCCGCCACCGTCCGCGACGGCGAGATCGTCGTCGAAGACCATCCCGAGCCGACGCCCGGCGATGGTGAGGTCCTGATCGCGGTCCGTGCCGCGGCCCTCAACGGCGCCGACATGATGCAGAAGCGCGGGCTCTACCCCGCACCGCCCGGCTGGCCGCAGGACATCCCGGGGCTCGACGTCGCCGGTGAGGTCACCGCACTCGGGGACGGCGCCACGCGCTTCAAGGAAGGCGACCGCGTCATGGGCTTCGTCGGCGGTGGCGGCCAGGGCGAGCGGTTGGCCGTCCACGAGCGGCTGCTCATGCCCGTCCCCGACGCCCTCGACTGGCCGCAGGCCGGTGGTGCCTCCGAGGTCCTCACCACCGCTTACGACGCGCTCTTCACCCAAGGCCAGCTGCGCCCCGGTGAGCGATTGCTCGTCCACGGCGCGGCCGGCGGCGTCGGCACCGCCGCCGTCCAGCTCGGCGCGGCTACCGGCGCCGAGGTCATCGCCTCGGTCCGCAACCCCGACCACCGCGACGCGGTCGCCGCGCTCGGCGCTCACCAGGTCATCGAGCCCGAGGGCTTCGGCGCCCACGGCCCGTTCGACGTCATCCTCGAGCTCGTCGGCGCTCCCAACCTCGCCGAGAACGTCAAGGCGCTCAACACGCTCGGCCGGATCGTCGTCATCGGCATCAGCGCCGGCGCCAAGGGCGAGCTCAACCTCGGTGCGCTGATGGGCAAGCGCGGCCGCATCAGCGCCTCGATGCTGCGCGCCCGCACGCTCGAGGAGAAGGCGGCGGTCGCCCGCGCGGTCGAGCGCCACGTCCTGCCGCTGGTCGCCCGCGGCGCGGTCGACATCCCGATCGCCGAGAGCTTCGACCTCGAAGACGCGGCCGCCGCCTACGAGCGCTTCGCCGCCGGCGGCAAGCTCGGCAAGATCGTCCTGACGATGGGCGTGAGCTAAGCCGCGTTCGCCTGCCGCAGCAGCCCCGGGAGGCGATCGGCATTGACTACGAAGTACGCCGCCGCCAGCAGCGGCAGCACCGGGATCGCCGCGTCCAGCGTGACCTTCAGCACGATCGCCACGACGGTCGCCACCCACAGCGCCAACGCGGTGGCCCGCGGCCGCAGGCCGTACCGACGCGCGTAGACCAAGAAGACGCCCGCAAAGACAACATCGGAGATCCCCAACCGTCCGGCCGGCAGCCCGTTGCCCCAGTCGGGCATCTCCAGCGACAGCGGGTCGCCCGGCTGCGTCTGACCGGCGTTGGCCAGCATCTCGCTGGGCCCGCCCGCGAAGGTCGAGATCACGTCGATGCCCGCGACGAAGATCGGCAGCGCGATCGCCAGCGACGGCGCCAGCAGCCCGACCGCGAAGATCCCGCCGAAGGCCGCGTAGGCGATCGCCTCGATCGGCGTCGCCGCCGCGCCGAGGTCCGCGACGTTGAAGCCCGCGACCAGCCCGAACGCGCCGAGCGACAACAACGTCAGCAGCGGCGGCGAGTCCGACAGCGGGATCACGCACGCCACGCAGATGAAGATGAACGCCGAGCCGACCGTGCAGGCGACGAGGATCGACGTGTCGACGTCCCCAATGACCGGCAGCGATGGAGCGAGCAGGAAGTAGCCCTGCGCCGCTGCCAGCAGGGCTAGTACGGCGGCAGGTCCGCGTACCACTCGCCCAAGACCCGGAAAGCCGACCAGAAGGCGCGCTTGGCGTCCTCCTCGTCGAGGCACTCATCGATGTTCGGCGTCACGATGGCGTCGATCGACGGCGTGAGCTGCTGGCGGGCACCCGGGACGTACTCCAGCGGCTTGGCCAGCGGGACGTCGAGGTCGTTGAGCGCGGCGAGCGCATCCTCGCCCATCACGACGATGACCTTGGGCTGCACGATCGCCAGCTCCTCGACCACGCGCGCCACGCACGCCGGGTCGGCCAGCGACGGGTCGCCGACCGGGCACTTCACGCAGAGCGTGCCGTAGACCGCGAGCGGGTCGACCTGCAGCCGCTTGAGCGCCTTCATCAGCGCCGTGCCGGAGCGCCCGTAGAAGGCGACGCCCTCCTCGACCTCCGACGGCATCGGCGCGTGCTTGAGCAGGAAGACGTCAGCCTGGGGATGTCCCGAGCCGAGCACGGGCATGATCCCGCCGCGCGGACAGGAGTCGCAGTCCTGCAACTCCCGGGTCAGGCTGTTGAGCTCGCGGATGGCGCGCTCGAGGTACTTCTCGCGGATCTCATCGTCAGTCGCTGGCATGGACGATCCGAGATTCGACGATCCCGGATCAGGCCCCTGCGGCTGCATCAGCCCTTGCGCGCCGCTCGGCGGATGCGCCGGTCCCGTCGGGCGCGCCGCGCGGCGCGCGGGGTGGCCTTGGTCTCCAGGAACTTCAGCGCCTGGACGTAGAGCAGCGTGCCCGATTTCGTCGAGATCTCCGCGTGGCGCAGCGACTCCAGGAACTCTTGCGGCCCGTCGAAATCTCGCATCCGGATCCGGACCGAGCCGAGGCCCGCGGCGACGTGGGAGTCGCTGCCCGCGCCGCGCACGATCTGGTACTTGGCCGCGAAGCGCTCGGCCTCCTCGTTGAAGGAGCCGATCGCCACGCGCGGGTTGTAGACCTCGATCGCGTCGACGTCGTCGAGGATCTTGAGCAGGTGCTCGTAGTCAGGAACCGCGTGCATGCGGTCAAACGGGTGCGGTACGTAGACCAGCCCGCCCTGGCGCTTGATCTCGGCGACGGTCTCCTCGAGGGTCAGGCCGCGCGGGATCTTCTCCTGCAGGAAGAGGCCGATGACCTCGCCTTGGGACGCGGTCTTGACCTCCTCGGCGATGATGATCTTGACGCCGAACTGCGCGGCCTTCTCGGCGGCCTCGAAGGCGCCGGAGACCTCGTTGTGGTCGGTGATGGCGATCGCGCCGAGACCCTGCTCGCGCGCCGTGGCCAGCAGATGCTCGACCGGCGTGGCGCAGTCGCCGCTGTGGTCGGTGTGCATGTGCAGGTCGACGTCGATGAGCTTGCGGTTGGCGAGGCGAGCCCACAGCTCCGGGTCGCCCGTCGGGTCGTGGCGGCGGGCCACGACGCGCCGATACGAAGCCTCGACCTCGTCGGCCAGCGCCGACCACGAGCGTGCCGTCGGCGCGCCCGCGCGCAGCCGGTCGCGCAAGGCCGGGTCGGTGATCAGCCGGCGCAGCTGGCCGGCGAGGGTTTCGGTATCGGCGGGCTCGAAGAGCAGTCCGTCCTCGTCGGCGAGCTCCTCGTAGACCGGCAGGCGCGACAGCACCGGGATCGCGCCCGCGGCGATCGCGCGCATGACCAGCGCGGGGGCGGGGCGGGGGCCAGCGGAGGCCGCGACGAGGATGTCGGCGCAGGCGACCGCCTCGTCCTCGCCGTCGGCGGTGAAGCGCACGCGCTCGCGCAGCTCGGCGCGCAGCGGCGTCGAGGACGACGGGCCCTGGGCGCTGACGACGGTCGCCTCCCATGGCAGGTCGAGGTCCAGGCGGCGCAGCGCGCGCAGGAAGACCCGCAGCGCCTGGCGCTCTTCGACGTCGACGAACGCGATTCGCACGGGCGCGTCGGGCGCGCGCTGCACGTGGGCGGGCGGCGTGCCGGTCCCCGGCGGCGCGATCTCGTAGGTCGCCGGGAAGAAGCGATTCATCAAGTCGGCGGTCGCGCCGAACGCGGCATGGCGTGCATCCAGACGACCGAAGACGAGCGTGACGAGCTTACGGGCGACCTGCGTGGCGACGACGCGCTCGGCGGGCGCGTGGAAGGTCCCGACGTTCAGCGCGCGCGAGTGCCGCAGGGCGACTGAGGCCACCGACGGCGCGAAGGGCTCATGGACGTGGCAGATGTCAAACGGCGTGGCGGTCAGCAGCTCCTCGACCGTCCGGGCGACGTCAATGGGGACCGCCGGCCGGCGCCGGGCGGGCCCATCTCCATTGGCGCCGCCACCCACCGGCAGCACCTCACCGACCGCCAAGACCCGCACCTCGCCGGGTGCGCCCAGCACCTCGCCGTTCCGGATCGTCCGCCGTGCCGCGCGGACCGCCTCCTCATCACGCGACGGCGCCGCGACGACGACACGATGGCCACGACCGGCGAGCTCTTCGCTCAGCCGGGCGACGTAGGTGTTCACCTCGTGCCGGTCCTCCCAGGGATAGGGAGAGACCTGGACGACGGACAGCGGATCCACGGGCGTGAGTCTAGGCCAGCGGGTGCGAGAGCTGCCGTCGCTCAACGGGTGGGCCTGTCTTGGGACCTATGCCGTCCGCGAACAGGCCCACGCCGCCTCGGGACACTGCCACCCATCGAGGTGGGCCCGTATGCGGACCGATGGCGTCCGCAGACAGGCCCACCCCTGCGGTGGCGCTAGGCCTTGGCGGCCACGCGCTTGCGCGCCGGCTTGGCCGCGCCCTTGGGCGAGCTCAGCGACTTGCCGCGGTGGTACTTGGCGATGAACTTCTCGGTGTTGTCGCGCGCGATGTCGTCGGGCACCTGGTTGTGCGGTGACTTCATCAGGTAGGACGACGGACCGTCGAGCTGACCACCGACGCCGTTGTTGAGCGCCAGCTTGGCCAAACGCACCGCGTCGATGACGATGCCGGCCGAGTTCGGCGAGTCCCAGACCTCGAGCTTGAGCTCAGCGGTCAGCGGGACGCCGCCGAAGGCCTCGCCCTCGAGGCGGATGTGGGCCCACTTGCGGTCTGTCAGCCACGGCACGTAGTCCGACGGGCCGACGTGGACGTCGTCGGCGGGGATGTCCAGGCCGGCGACCGAGGTGACGGCGTTGGTCTTGGAGATCTTCTTGGACTCTAGGCGCTCGCGCTCGAGCATGTTGAAGAAGTCCATGTTGCCGCCCACGTTGAGCTGCGACGTACGCTTGAGCTTGACGCCGCGCTCGTGGAACAGGCGAGCCAGCACGCGGTGGGTGATCGTGGCGCCGACCTGCGACTTGATGTCGTCGCCGATGATCGGGAGGCCGGCCTTCTTGAAGCGCTTGTCCCAGTAGTCCTCGCGGGCGATGAAGACCGGGATGCAGTTCACGAAGCCGCAGCCGGCCTCGAGGATCTGCTCGACGTACCACTTGGTCGCCTGCTCGGAGCCGACCGGGAGGTAGGACACGACGACGTCGGTGCGGGTCTCCTTGAGGATCGAGACGATGTCAGCCGTCTCGCCCGGCGCCTTGGTGATCTTCTGCGACAGGTACTTGCCGAGGCCGTCGTGCGTCATTCCGCGGTAGACGGGGACGCCCAGCTTCTTGGGGACCTTGTTGGTGAACTTGATCGTGTCGTTCGGCGCGGACCAGATCGCCTGGGCGAGGTCCTTGCCGACCTTCGTCTTGTTGATGTCGAAGGCGCACGTGAACTCGATGTCGCGCGGGTGGTAGCCGCCGAGATCGTTGTGCATGAGACCGGGGATGGTCTCGTTGTTCTTGTCGTCGGCGTAGTGGTAGACGCCTTGGACGAGTGAGTTCGCGCAGTTGCCCACGCCGATGATCGCGACGCGGACCTTGTCGCGCTGGTAGCGCGCCGAGCCGTTGGTCGCGGGGGCGGCCGCCGTCTTCTTCGGGGCCGTAATGCCGTTGGTGCCGATGGTGCTCAAGGGGGAGGTGCCTTTCTCGAAAGTCTTCCGATCAACTATCCCGCCGTCGCGCCGCGGTTACAGCGGTGCGGGCTCGGTCAGGGCCTTCCGAACATGGAAGATGCGCTGCAGGACGGTGATCGTGCTGAGCCCCGCGAGGACGTACACAGCGGGGGCCAGTAGCTCGAAGTCTGCCAGACCGGCACCCTTGGCGAACAACAGGCCGATGCTGAGGATGACGACGCGCACCGCGCGGGTCGCGATGCCGACCTTGCACTCGACCCCCAGCGCTTCGGCCCGGGCCCGCGTGTAGGACACCATGAGCGACGCCAGCACCGCGACGACGCAGGCGGCGACGGCGAATTCCATGTGGCGCGAGGCGAAGTACGCGGCGACTGTTGTCAGGACGACGCCCTCCTCGATCCGGTCCAGCGTTGAGTCCAGGAACGCGCCGAACGGCGAGCCCTTGCCCGACATCCGCGAGTAGCGGCCGTCGAGCGTGTCGCAGACCGAGCCGACGATGAAGACCACGCCGGCGAGGAAGAAGAGGCGCTCGGCGACGAGCACGGCGGCGACGACGCAGAGCACGAAGCCGGTCAGCGAGATCGCGTTGGGCGTGAGGCGCGACTCGATGAGGCGGTTGCGCACGAGTTCGCGGCGCTCGCGCGAGGAAGGTGACGTGGACATGTGGAGAGAGCGGTTCTAAGCCGTTGCTTTGGCGGGCGAGAAGGCCCACGCTTCGGGGCGCTTCTGCGCGAGCCACCGCGCAGCGTAGAAGCTCACGGCCGCGGTCGCCGCGCCGAGGACGGCGTCGAGCACCCAGTGGTTGCCCGTGGCGACGACCACCCAGACGAGGATGGCGGGGTAGACGGCCCAGAAAATCTTGGCCGGACGCCAGGTGCACATCTGCGCCAGCGACCACCCGATCAGCAGCGCGTTGCAGCAGTGCATCGAGGGGACGGCGGCATACGGGTTGAAGAGCGCGTTGACCTTGACGTCGTTGTGGTCGACGCCGGTGAAGTTCGAGACGGTGTCCTGGAAGCCGAGCTCCGGGAAGAACCGCGGTGGGGCGGTCGGGTAGAGCAGGTAGCCGATCAGCGCGATGCCCATGGCGACGATGAACATGTTGCGCACGAAGTAGAAGCGCTCGTTGTGAAACAGGTAGATGTAGATCAACGCGGCCAAACAGATCGTGGTCTGCGCGTTGATGTAGATCCAGCTGGCGACGTCGGTCGCAAATCCCCAACCGCTGGTCCACGACTGCACGGTCGTCTCGAAGTAGAGGCCCGTGGCCTGCTCGATCGAGATCAGGTCGCGTGCGTGTTGAAACGCCGTCGTCGCGCCCTGGGGGTCGTCGATGGCGCCACGCGTGAGCCGGTAGGCGTAATACGCCGTCGCGAAGAGCGCGATCTGGCGCAGGACGTCGAGCGGACCGTTCGGGAAGACCTTCCCCATGAGTCGTGTGAGACCGACCGGCATGAAGCGAGCGATGTTATCGACCTGATACCGCGCCACGTAGTGGGGCTGCCCGCACCTAACAGCCCCTAACGGGCGCCGCGGCGCTCAGTTGCTGCAGCGCGGCGTGGTCGCCCGGACGCGGCTGGTCGCGAAGTCGGTGACCAGCCGGATTCGTCCCGGACGGCGGACGTCGACGGCCGTCCAGAGGGTGTCCACCGGGCCTTGGCGGTCGGTCCCGGCCGGGCGGTCGGGCAGCACGCAGCCCATGCCCTGCGCGATCCGCCAGTAGGGCGTGAAGCGCACCTTCAGGTGCACGCGTCCGGCCCGCGGGACATCCAGGTCGACGCTGTCATGGCCGAGCGCGACGACGCGCGCGCCGGTGGCCAGCGGCGTCGGGTCGGGCACGGCGAAGATGCGCCAGTGCGCGTCGTGGAAGACCTCGCGCAGCCCCGGCACGTCGCCGTTGCGGATGCGCTTGGCCTCGGCTGCGGCGGAGTAGTCGATCGGCGCGTCGGCGAGCGCGACGTAGCGGACGGCGTTGTCATGCAGCCAGCGCAGGTAGCGGCGCCCGGTGAGCCGCCGGCCGTCGTAGAAGAGGCTGTTGACCTTGCGATCGAGCTGGCGCTCCCAGCCACGGGCCAGCGGGACCGTCGGCGCGACGTGCGCCGACTCCCAGTGGTTGTCGGTGAACGGGATCTCGATCCGCATCGGGCCCTCGGCTGCCTGCCGGCCGTGCAGGAAGCCCAACATCCCGTCGTAGTAGGAGGCGTGCACGGAGGCGTCGCCGCGGGCGCGCACCACATCGTCGACAGGCGACGACCACTGCCAATAGAGCAACGGCAGCACGAGCAGCAGTAGCGCGCGGCGGCGGTCCGGCCAGAGCGTCAGCGCCGCCAGCGGGCCGGCGAAGAGCGCGCCGAGACGCACCGCGTTGCCGCCCATCGGCGTCGTCAGCACCGCGCTGACGACCAGCAGGACCGCGTAGAGGACGAGCCCGATCCGCAGCGCCGGCGCGGCCGAGCGCCAGAGCACGGCGATCACCAGCAAGGCGCCGGCGAGCGTCGGCCAGAACGCGCTGGGGGTAAACGGGAAGCTGCCACCCTCGGGAAAGAGGACCGACAGCGCGAGCGCGGGCGCCAGCGTCGCGGCGAGCAGGACGCCTGTGGCCACGGCTCGCCGCTGCGGGATCCCCCAAGCAAGCAGGACGATCGCCAGGAACGCCGCGGCGACCGGGCTGGCCAGCGCGGCGGCCACGCCGGCGAGCCCACACCACACCAACCGCCCGCGGGCCAAGGCGAGTACGGCGAGCATCGCGAAGCCGACGCCGAGCGCGAAGGTCAGCCGGCCGGTCACCAGCGAGACGAGCGTCGCAACCGCAAACCAATAGGCGGCCGGCCGAGCGCCCGGCATGCCGGCGACGATCCGCTCGAACGCCCAGGCCGAGACGGTCGCCGCGACCGCACCCACCAGCTGCGGCGAGCTCAGCGCCGCCAGCGGCGGAAAGAGGATCGAGTACGCCGGGATGTGGTGGCCGCCGTACCAGCCGTTGTCCCACAGCACGAAGCCGTGGTGCTCGAAGAGCCAGGTCCGGTAGGTCTGGGCCGCGAGGTCGGCGCTCGGCGGGTCGACGAGCAGGTAGATCGCCGCCAACACGGCGGCCAGGAGCCAAGCAGGGAATGTGCGGCGGCGCTGCAAGCGCCGCCGAGCGTACGGGCTAGGAGCTGAAGTCGGCGGTGATCGCGTTGCCGCGCTGGGCGCCCAGGGTGCCGTAGATGCGGCCGACGCCGACACGGCGCAGGCGGCCGTTCATCAGCACCTTGCGGTGCGGCGCGGAGCGCAGCCAGAGCCCCAGCAGCGACTTCGCGTTGACGCCGGCGCCGTTGGGCGCCCAGGCCAGCGTCTCGCCGTAGGTGCGGCGCTTGCCGGCTCGCTGCAGGCGCGTGCAGAACGACGAGCCGTCAAAGGAGGAGTGGCTCAAGGCGTTGTACTTGAGCATCAGCGAGGAGTGGCGGCGCGCGACGCGCGTCAGCGGCGCAGTCAGCTTGACCGCGCGCAGGCGATGCGCGCGGCGGACGCGGTTGATCTCGCGGACGATCGCGATCTCGGCGCGCGAGGCCGAGACGTAGGCGGGTGGCGGTGCGGTGGCGACGGGCAAGGGCTCAGGTCTCCTGGTCCGGGGGTGTCGGATTCGGGGATCGGGCTGGTCCATGCCCGCAAGACGTCGACGGCCGCGGAACGACGGCCGTTTCCGGGGTTCGGGACGTGACGGACATCCCCTGCCGGAGCCGGGGACCCTATCCACACACTCAGATCGACCTCGTGTCCAAGCCGTGAAGCCCTGCAACGCGCCAACCGTGGGTACGCTGGGGCGCGGATGCGGATCCTCTGCGTGGGAGAGGCGCTCGTCGACTTGGTCTGCGAGCGTCCGGTGGCCTCGATCAATGAGGCCGACGCCTTCGTGCCGCGCTTCGGCGGCGCGATCGCCAACGTGGCGGTGACCGCCGCGCGGCGCGGCGCCGATGTCGCGCTGGCCGGCGGCGTCGGGACCGACGCGTGGGGCATGTGGCTGCAAGAGCGCCTGGAAGCCGAGGGCGTCGACTTGACCTGGTTTGACCGCCGCGACGAGATCGCCACGCCGGTCGCGTTCGTCACGCTCGACGCAGATGCCCAGCCCTCGTTTGCGATCTACGGCGAGGGGCTGCGCACGGCGATCACCGGACTAGGAGATCGCTTGCTGGAGGCCGTCGACGCATGCGACGCGCTCTTCTTCTCGTCGAACACGCTTGTCGATGCCGACGAGCGTGCGGCGACGCTCGCGGCGCGCGCCCGCGCGCTGGCCACCGGCAAGCCGATCATCGTCGATCCCAACCTGCGGCTGGAGCGCTGGCGCTCGCGGTCGGCCGCGGTCGAGGCGGTCGGGCCGTGCGTCGAGGGCGCCTTCCTCGTGAAGTGCAACGCGGGCGAGGTGCTGGCGCTGAGCGGCGAGTTGGAGCTCGAGGACGCCGCGGCGTCGCTGCTGGCTGCCGGCGCCCAGCACATCGTCGTCACCCGCGGCGCCGACGGCGCGCTGCTGCGCGGCGGCGGGCTGGACCGCGACGTCCCCGGCGTTCCGGCGCGGCCCGTCGACGCCACGGGTGCGGGCGACGCGGTCACCGGCGTGCTGATCGCCGCGCTGGCCCGCACCGGCTTCTATCCCGCGGCGTTGGCCGCGATGTTGCCCGATGCGGTCGCCGAGGGCGCGCGGGCGGTCGAGCGCTACGGGGCGCTCTCTTGAGCACCGAGAAGCTCGCCACGATCCCGCGCGACGCATGGCATGCGCCGACGCGCGCCCGGACGGCACGGCTGCGCGAGAAGCTCCGCGACGTCTACGGCGTCCCGATCGCCCCACCGCACGAGGACCCGCTGGCCGAGTTGGTCCTCACCGTGCTGTCGCAGTCGACCAACGACCTCAACCGCGACGTCGCGTTCCTGCGCCTGCGCGATCGCTTCGACACGTGGGACGCGGTGCGCTACGCGCCCGTCGACGAGGTCGAGGAGGCGATCCGCCCGGGCGGGATCTCCAAGGTCAAGTCCCAGCGCATCCACGACATCTTGGTCGCGATCGAGGAGGCCAACCGCGCCGACGGCCTCGACCTGGGGTGGATGCGCGATGCGCCCGTGGTCGAGTCGCGCGACTTCCTCTGCGCGCTGCCGGGCGTCGGGCGCAAGACCGCCGCGTGCGTCCTGCTGTTCTCCTATGGGTTGCGCGACGTCCCGGTCGACACACACGTCTCACGCGTCGGGATGCGGTTGCACCTGCTGCGCCCGGGCGCCCCGTTCGAGGAGCTCCATGACGAGATGCTGGCACTCACGCCGCCCGGCGCGGAGCTCGAGTTCCACGTCAACTTGCTGCGCCACGGTCGGCGGACGTGTCACGCGCAGCGACCATCATGTAGCACTTGCATTCTGAGGTCGTCGTGCCCGGAACGACGCGCGTAGCCCTCGCCACCTGCTCGGCCTTCCCCGACGGCGATGCCGACGATGCCGGCCTGCCCGCGGCGATCGGCGGCGACGTGACGTTCGCGGTCTGGGACGACCCGGCGGTCGACTGGTCGGCGTTCGACCTCGTCGTCGTGCGGTCGACCTGGGATTACCAGGAGCGCCGCGACGCCTTCTTGGCTTGGGCCCACGGCATCGGCGAGCGGCTCGTCAACCCGCCCGGCGTCCTGGAGTGGAACACCGACAAGCGCTACCTGCAGGAGCTGGCCTTCGCCGGGCTGCCGGTCGTGCCGACCGCGCTGGTCGTGCCCGGTTCAACTTTCACACCGCCCCCGTGCGAGCACGTCGTCAAGCCGACGGTCAGCGCCGGCTCCCGCGACACGGCGCGCTTCACCGACAGCGAGGGTGAACGAGCCTCCGCGCTGGTCGCGGCGATCCACGCCTCGGGCCGCACCGCGATGGTCCAGCCCTACGTCGCCTCGGTCGACGAGCGCGGCGAGACCGCGCTGATGTTCTTCGACGGTGCGTTCTCGCACGCGATCCACAAGGGTGCGCTGCTGGCGCGCGGCGATGAGCCGACGATCGACGTCTTCGCGCCCGAGCACATCCGCCCGCGTGAGGCGACCGTGGCCGAGCGCGCGGTGGCTCAGCAGGTCGTCGACTGGGCCACGGAGCGGCTCGGCGTCGACGCGCTCACCTACGCGCGGGTTGACGTCGTCGAGGGTGCCGACGGCGCCCCGATCCTGCTGGAGCTCGAGCTGACCGAGCCGTCGCTCTTCTTCGCGGGGGACGCCGCGCGCCTGGCCCGCTTTGCCGCTGCTGTCCAGCGGCGGCCCGTCGCGGCTTGAGATCTACTACAGTGTGGCTAAGATTTTCGACCGCAACGTGTAGTAGGCAGAAAAGGAGCCAGTCCCCACATGGGCAAGACCATCGGCATCGACCTCGGCACGACGAACTCGTGCATGGCCGTCCTCGAGGGCGGCGAGCCGACCGTCATCGAGAACGCTGAAGGCGGTCGCACCACCCCGTCGGTCGTCGCCTTCGCACAGAGCGGCGAGCGCCTCGTCGGCACCGTCGCCAAGCGCCAGGCCGTCACCAACCCGCAGAACACCGTCTTCTCCGTCAAGCGCTTCATGGGCCGCAAGGAGGCCGAAGTGCGCGAGGAGGAGTCGATCGTCCCCTACAAGGTCGTCTCCGGCCCCAACGGCGACGCGCGCATCGACGCCGGCGGCAAGCAGTACAGCCCGCCGGAGATCAGCGCGATGATCCTCGCCAAGCTCAAGGCCGACGCCGAGGCCTACCTCGGCGAGTCCGTCGACGGCGCCGTCATCACGGTGCCCGCGTACTTCAACGACGACCAGCGCCAGGCGACCAAGGACGCCGGCAAGATCGCCGGCCTCGACGTCAAGCGCATCATCAACGAGCCGACAGCTGCTTCGCTGGCCTACGGCCTCGACAAGGACACCGACCAGACGATCCTCGTCTTCGACCTCGGCGGCGGCACGTTCGACGTGTCGGTGCTGGAGATCGGCGACGGCGTCTTTGAGGTCAAGTCGACCGCGGGTGACAACCACCTCGGCGGCGACAACTGGGACAAGGCGATCGTCGACTGGCTCGCCGGCGAGTTCAAGAAGGACCAGGCCATCGACCTCACGCAGGACCCGATGGCGCTGCAGCGGCTCTACGAGGCGGCCGAGAAGGCCAAGATCGAGCTGTCGACCGCCCAAGAGTCCCAGATCAACCTGCCGTTCATCACGGCCGATGCCTCGGGCCCCAAGCACCTCGACGTCCGCATCACCCGCGCGAAGTTCAACGAGCTGACCGCGACGCTGCTGGACCGTGTCGTCGCGCCGGTCCGCCAGGCGCTCGATGACGCCAAGGCCAAGGGCGCCGACAAGATCGACCACGTGGTCTTGGTCGGCGGCATGACGCGCAACCCGGCCGTGCAGGAGAAGGTCAAGGACCTCACCGGTCAGGAGCCACACCGCGGTGTGAACCCCGACGAGGTCGTGGCCGTCGGCGCCGCGATCCAGGCCGGCGTCTTGGGCGGCGACGTCAAGGACGTCCTGCTGCTCGACGTCACCCCGCTCACGCTCGGCATCGAGACCAAGGGCGGCGTGATGACCAAGCTGATCGAGCGCAACACCACGATCCCGACCCGCAAGGGCGAGGTTTTCTCGACGGCCGAGGACAACCAGCCGTCGGTCGAGATCCACGTCCTGCAGGGCGAGCGCGAGATGGCGACCTACAACAAGTCGCTGGGCAAGTTCCAGCTCACCGGCATCCCGCCGGCGCCGCGCGGCATCCCACAGATCGAGGTCACGTTCGACATCGACGCCAACGGCATCCTCGCCGTGTCCGCCAAGGACTTGGGCACCGGCAAGGAGCAGAAGATCGAGATCAAGTCGGGCTCCGGCCTGTCGGAGGCCGAGATCAAGTCGATGGTCGGTGACGCCGAGGCGCACGCCGAGGACGACAAGAAGGCGCGCGAGCTGGCCGAGGCCCGCAACAACGCCGAGAACGCCGCCTACCAGGCCGAGCGCCAGCTCAAGGACCTGGGCGACCAGGTGGATCCCGAGTCAAAGACCGAGATCGAGGCCGCGATCACGGCCGTCCGTGAGTCGCTGACCAGCGAAGACCCGGAGCCGATCAACGCGGCGGCCGAGACGCTGCAGTCCGCCTTCCACAAGGTCTCTGAGGCCATGTATGAGAAGGCCCAGCAGCAGGCCGCGGCCGCCCAGGCCAACGGTCCCACGCCGGAGAACGGCTCGGCCCCGGCCGACGGTGACGCCTCCGCGGAGGAGGACGTCGTCGACGCCGAGGTCGTGGACGAGGGCAAGTAGGTGACCGAGGAGCGCGACACCTCGGTCGACGAGGCGACGGCGCCGGGGGAGACCCCGGCGCCGGACGGCGTGGTCGAGGAGGTCGACGGCGTGGCGGAGCTGGCGCAGGACGCGGCGGCAGAGGCCCCGGAGGCCATCGAGGCGCCCGAGGCGGAGCCCGACTTCAAGGACCTCTACCTGCGCGCCGCCGCCGAGACCGAGAACGTCCGCAAGCGCGCGCGCCGCGACGTCGAGCTGGCCTCGGCGCGCGGCGTTGCGCGGCTGGCGCGTGAGCTGCTGCCGTCGCTGGACAACCTCGACCGGGCACTTGCTGCCGCCGAGGCCGAGGAGTCCGACGGCGAGCACCACCTGACCAAGGGCATCCGGTTGGTCCAGCAGGAGCTGCAGACCGCCCTGACACGCGTCGGGATCGAGCAGTTCACGCCGGTCGGCGAGCCCTTCGATCCCCACCAGCACGAGGCCGTCGCCCAGCAGCCGGCCGACGGCGTGGCGACCGGCGTGATCACGCAGGTCTACCAGCCGGGCTACCGCTACAAGGAGGAGATCCTCCGGGCCGCCAAGGTCGTGGTAGCCGCATGACGCCTTCCGACCCCTACAAGATCCTCGGGGTCGATAAGAAGGCGTCCCAGGAGGAGATCAAGAAGGCGCATCGCAAGCTCGTCCGTCAGTACCACCCTGACCACAACCCGGGCGACGCCAAGGCCGAGGAGCGCTTCAAGGAGATCCAGGCGGCTTATGACGTCGTCGGCGATCCGGACAAGCGCAAGCAGTTCGATCGCGGCGGCATGTTCGGGATGGGCGGCGGTGGCAACGCGGGCGGCCCGTCCGGTGGGTTCTCCGCAGGCGACTTCGGTGGCTTTCAGGACATCCTCTCCAACCTGTTCGGCGGGGCGGGCGGCGGTGCCGCAGGCGGCGCCGGTGGTACCGGCACGCGCGGGCGCACCGGCGCCGGCCCGAGCGGTCCGCGCCCCGAGCGCGGCGCCGACCTGGAGTCCTCGGTCGCGATCTCCTTCGAGCAGGCGATCGCCGGCGCGCAGATCCCGCTGAGCGTCGCGACGACGCAGCCGTGTCCGACCTGCCGCGGCACGGGCGCCAAGCCCGGCACGTCGCCGAAGGTCTGCCCGAAGTGCCAGGGCCGCGGGATCGAGTCCCAGGGCCAAGGGCTCTTCTCGATCTCGCAGCCGTGCTCGCGCTGCCACGGATCGGGCGCGATCATCGAGGACCCGTGCCCCACGTGCCAGGGCGCCGGGCAGCAGAAGACGGTCAAGAACTACAAGGTCAACATCCCCGCGGGCGTGCGCGAGGGCTCACGCGTCCGGCTGGCGGGCAAGGGCGAGGCGGGTCGCAACGGCGGACCGCCCGGCGATCTGTACGTCGTCACCCATGTCGCGCCGTCGCCGATCTTCGAGCGCAAGGGCGACAACCTCGAGGTCGAGGTGCCGCTGACGATCCCCGAGGCGATCCGTGGCGCCGACGTCGAGGTGCCGACGCTCAACGGCCGCAAGAAGCTGCGCGTCGCGCCGGGCACCAAGCACGGCACGATCCAGCGTCTGCGCGGGGAAGGGCCACAGAAGCTCGGTGGCAAGGGCAAGGGCGACTTGCACTACAAGTTCGTCATCGACGTCCCCGCGACGCTGAGCGCCGAGCAGTCCGAGGCGGTCGAGAAGCTGTCGGCTGTCATGGGCGATGATCCGAGGGCGAGGCTGTTCTCATGAGCATGCGCCGCACGCGTACGACCGTCACGGTCAGCTCCGACCGCGGCGTCTTCATGATCTCCGTCGCGGCCGAGCTGGCCGAGATGCACCCACAGACGCTGCGGATGTACGAGCAGCGCGGGCTGATCGAGCCCAAGCGCTCACCCAAAGGCACGCGCCTGTACTCCCACGAGGACGTCGACCGGCTGCGCCGCATCCAGGAGATGACCAACGACCTCGGGCTCAACCTCGCGGGCGTCGAGCACGTCCTGCGCATGGAGCAGGAGCTCGACCGCGCCCGTCGCCGCGTCGACGCGCTGGAGCGCCGCACCGAGGAGCTCCAGGCCGAGATGGTGGCCCAGATCGACGCCGTCAAACGGGAGATGCGCGGCGGCGAGCTCGTCCCGCTCAAGCACACCCGCAGCAACCTCTTGCCCCGCAGGATGCCACCGGCCGAGCCCGAGCCCTCCCGCTCCCGCCGCATCCCGATCCAGCGCGACGGCGAGCAGCCGGCGCGGTGAGGCTGAGCGCCCTGCTCGCTCGCGTCGCGGGGTAGGTTGCAGTGCGGATGCGGCCGCTGAACCTGGGGGAGACGCTCGACGCGAGCATCAAGATTGTCCGTTCGCGCTGGCGGACGCTGGCGACGGTGATGCTGGTGATCGCGCTGCCGATCCAGCTCGCCAACATCATCATCATCAAGTTGACGACCGACGTCTACCAGATCGGGACGAGCTTCTCGAGCACGGCGGATACGGCGACGACCTACAGCGACGAAGGTGCCTACGTCGCGGGGCAGACGGCGATGATCGCGCTGAGCGTCCTCGGCTATCTGCTCGGCATCGTCGCCTGTTACCGCGCGGTCGCTGACACCTATCTTGGTCGTGAGACCAGTGCGCGGGCGTCGTTGCGCTTTGCCGGCGATCGCCTCGGCGCGACGCTGTGGCTGACGATCGTGCTCGGGCTCGGACTGCTGGCGGGCTTCCTCGCGCTGTTCCTGCCCGGCATCTGGCTCTACATCGCGTGGGCGGTCGTCTACCCGGTGATGCTCGTCGAGGGAACCGGCGGGGTCGCCGCGCTGAAGCGCTCGTTCACGCTGGTCCAGACGCGCTGGTGGGCGACGGCGGGGCGGATGGCCGTGACCTTCATCTTGGTCGGGGTGGTGACCGTGGTCGCGGCGCTGGTGTTCCTTGCGCCGACGGAGTTGTTCATCAACGACACGTCGTTCGGTGCGTTGATCCTGGAGCATGCTGCCAACTTGGTGGTGTCGCTGGTGACGACGCCGTTCGTGGCCGCTGTGACCACGTTGGTGTACTTCGATCTGCGGGTGCGCAAGGAGGGGTTTGACCCCGTGCGGTTGGGCGACGGGAGGGGCGGGCCGCCGGCGCCGTCCGTGCCCACGCCACCGCCTGCGCCGTCGGTCCCGCCGCCGCTGTGGTCGTCCGAGCGCGAGGGCGGCCGGGACGCCTTCGGCCGGCCCGTGGCTCCGCCCGGGGCACCGGCGCCATATGCCCCGCCCGAGGCGCCTAGGCCACCGGGTGCGCCCGAGCGTCCCGCGCCCGAACCGGGCCCATGGGCGCCCCCGGTGGCGCCCGAGCCCAGGCGGCCACCGTCACAGGACGAGTGACCTACGTCGCGCTCGATGGCGATTCGAGCGCGACGAGGAAGTCCGTCGGTGTCAGGCAGCGGATGGTGAGGCCAGCTTCGAGCAGGTCGCGGTCGAGCGAAACGACCAAGCCCTGAACTTCGGTCGGTCGAGCACCTGGGTCACTTCCTGGATCAGCTGTGGCGACGCGATGATCGTGAAGCGTCGTTCTCGCGCGGCACGCAGAAGGCGTGCTGGCGCGGCATCGTCGCGGCCGATGAAGGCCGAGACGAAGACGCTGGTGTCAATGACCGCGTGCGTCACGCGGCGCTGTCATGCGACGCGCGATGTGCGCGCACCTCGCCGACGGCGAGCTCGTCGGCCTCATCAGGCGCGAGAGCAGGCACGGGCGAAGCCTTGAGGGTCGCGAACGCGAGCCATTCGGGCCACCGCATCTGCGATCAGGTCGCTGTCGCTGACATCGGTCGTCGACGCTCGTGCTCGTGCACGAAGCACGAGCTCTTCATCGAGCTCGATCTGCACGCGATTGGCGGCCATGTTGCAAGAGGTTAGGAGTTGTCGCCACGCAGGTCCAGACCCCTGGATGATGGTGGCTGCCGCATCTCCGTTGCGGGGTCAGACCCCGCAACGGAAGTGCGACGGCTATGTGGTGATCCTGTTGGTGTAGGCGTCGAGGACGCGGTTCAGGCCTTCGACGCCGTGGCGGTTGGCGTGGATCTCGGACATGACGATCGCGTTGTGGTGGCGGTCGGCGCCGATGTCGGTGAGCAGGTCGAGGTTGGTGTCGAGGAGGTCGCTGCGACGGTGATGGAGCTGCTCGATGTGGGCGTGGGTCAGCGGCACGTCGACGCTCCGGTTCGGCACGCAGATGTCGGGGTCCCAGCCGAGCGCGTCGATGACGGCTGTTGCGTCGCGGAAGATGTCGGCGAGCTCGAGTTGTTTGACGGGGACGTAGTCGAGGAAGTCCTCGAACTCCTCGTGGTTGAACATCAAGACCTTCTTGGCCTCGATGCGCAGGACGTCGGCGGTCGAGGGGTCGACCGTGATGTGGCAGACGGAGTTACCCTGCGGGGTACTCATGGGAGGTGATGCTCCTTTGGGTCATGCCCCCGGGCCGCGCCAACGGTCGCGGGGGTCTTGAATTGGTTGAGCGATCGATTCTAGCTCAGGGTGCGGACGGGAATAGTCGATTGTGCAGAGTTGTTGCACTCGTAACTCTTTGCTGCGGATCGATCACATCAACAACCCGTTTGCTCCGGTCGGGACGAGCAGCGGACCATCCAAGACTCACGTCGTGAAGCGCTAGCCTCGGGGCCGGCCCTGGTCTGGGGCGAGCGCTGGGGTGGCGCGTCTGCTCGGGCGTTCCGTGCAGACGTTGGTCGGGGTACGGTGCGTGGTCCGTCGGCACCGAGGGGCGTGAACGGGGTTGGTTGTGCTTGGCGTTGGCTTGTCGTCCATTGGTGCGGGGGTGGGCGATTCGGATCGTCTTGAACGGGCGGGCGCTGGTCGAGTTGACCGGCACATCGCCCGACAAGTCGACCGGCATCCCCTGCCACAGCGCCCGTACGCCGACCGTAACGACCATGTCCGACCAGCGTCGGTGACTCGTGGCAGTCCGTCGCAGTCTCATAACCGGTCGGATTGCGCAGCAAGATGGAACGCACCAAACCCGCGCATATCGCGGGTTTGGTGCGTTTGACGATCTGAGCGCCGCCCATCCAGCCACGCCCCGCACTCCCGACCAGGACGACCCACAACGCCCACCGCCCGCGCAGAGCCGAAGCTCCACACGGGCGGCAGACAAACCAACCGCAATAACTCGATGCGACTAGCCCCCGAGCGTCTTGAACAGGTCGGTGTGGTCGTTGGTGCCCAGCACGGCCAGGCCGCCGGGCCCACGCGCCCAGACCGGCACGACCGCGCCCGTGTGCTGCTGGCTCGGCGGAACGGCGACCGGCGCTGCGCCCGGGCCGCCGTAACCGGCCGTGCCGTAGGTCAACGACAGCGTCGATCCGTCCTTGGTCTTCAGGTTGGTCGAGTAGCCGGTCGGAAGGCCCGAGCCGCTGGCGTCATCGGCCACGATCTGGCTGGTGTGCGAGTGGTCGGCGGTGACCACGACGAGCGTGTCGGGGTGGCTCTTCTGGTAGTCGAGCGCCACGCCGATGGCGGCGTCGAAGGCCACCGTCTCGCCGATCTGGCCGCAGGCGTTGGTGGCGTGATCCTGCTTGTCGATCGAGGCGCCCTCGACCTGGAGGAAGAAGCCCCGGTTGTTGTCGTCGTCGAGCAACTTGATGGCCTTGGACGTCATGTCCCCCAGGCTCGGCTCGTTGGCCGGCCGCTGGTTCTCGGTGCACGGGACCGGGTCGTTGCCCTTGCCGGTCGATGCGGCAGGGCCGCTCCACTCCACCGACATGTTCCCGGTGTTGAACAGGCCGAGGACGGGCTTGGGATCACGATCACCACGATCACGGTCGCGATCAAAGAACGGTCGCGGACCCTTGCTGGTGACCGCCGCCAGGCCGGCGGCATCGGTCACGTACTGGTATCGCTGGCGCTGGGCGGACTCCACGACCGTCTTGCCGGCGTCGGGACCGTCCGGGATCGTGGCGGTGAAGCGGTTGCGCCCGCCGCCCAGGAGCACGTCGACCTTGTGGTCGACCTCCTGCTCGGCGATCGAGCCCAGGCCGCCGGCGCCCTTGCGCTCGCTGGCGCAAGCAGCCATGTCGGCCGGGCCCTGACACCCACGCAGCGAGATGTGCGAGGCCAGGACGGCCGGCGTCGCGTCGGTGATCTCAGCGGTCGAGACGTCGCCCACGCGAGCGCCACGGCGCTGCCAGCGCTCCAGGACCGTCGGGAGGTTGGCGCCGGGCACGTTGATCGCGCTGCTCGGACCCTGGGAGATCCGCTCGTCGAGCGTCTTGGTGCCGGTTGCCCACATCGTGCCCGTGGAGGCCGAGTCGGGCGCGTAGTCGGGCAGATACGGCGGCGCCGCGGCGGGCTTGACCGACCACGTCGTGTCAAAGCCGGTCAACGGCATGCGGTCGACGTTGAGCGGGTTGTTGACGCCCTGGTAGTACCGGGCGGCGGTGATCTCCTGGGTGCCCATGCCGTCGCCGAGCAGGAAGATCACGTTCTTGGGATGGGTGTCGCTCAGCGCACGGGCGACAACGCGCTCCGTCTCGCCAGGACCGAACGCGCCGGTCGCCAGCGCGGTGCCGACCCCGGTCACGCCGAGCGCCGCGGTTGCGGCAAGAGCAATAGTGATGCGCCTGGGCATCATGATGGTGGACAACCCCTTCAGGTGGTAGGTGAGAGCACCACCAGCGTTGTCTGCGCCCCGCCGCAGCTTGTGAAGAGACGATCACCAACTCGTGAAAGCCTGAGAACTTCAGGCCAAGCACAGCCCCATTACCTCGAAGTGTGCCGGGCTGGTTGCTCCGTCCGGCGTTCGGTAGCCAACGTTGTGCGTGTGTGGACCTCCGGCGGCCGCCGCGGCAGCGGCCGACGCGAAGAAGCGCAGCGTGAGCGGCGAAGCTCTCGGCAGTTCGACGCGCAACTCGCGAGCCGATGGGCGAGGCGACAACGCGACGCGAGCGCCGTGGGCGCGCAGACAGGCGGCCGCGTCGTCAAGGCGGATCACGGAGTCATCGGCGTCCCACGACCCGACGGGTTCGTCAGACAACGATTGGGAGTCGGATCCCGAGGAGCCGCTCACGCCCAGGGCAGCCACCACGGCTGTGATCGCCAGCAAGGCGAACAACGTCCCGCGCACGATGACGGTCGCGGACGTCCTCATGCCCAGGTCGTCGGCCGTGTGCGCGGTCCGATTGAGGTCTACGTGTTGCCGCGCACGGTCCCGTCGCCCTCGGCGGCCTGGCGCTCGGCCTCAGGCCGCCCCGGGTGGCCCTTCGGCAGATCCTGGGGGATGATCTCGTCGTGGGCCTCGGGCGTGTCGCCGAGCGGCGCGCGGTCGTCGGGCGTCGCCGGGCCGAGGGGCTGACCGTCGTCGTCGGGCGCCGGGCTGTTCTCGCCGCCCGTGCCGCTCTCGGTGCCCACGTCGTCCTTCGTACGTTCCTCGTCGTCGCTCATGTTAAGGCGCTACCCGTCCGCAGCTGCGTTGACGCACCACTTGACGCTGCTAAGATCTCAGTCGAGCAGACTGAGATTTACCGTCACGCCAGGGAGACGACGAACCTTGAACGCCGACCGCTTCACCATCAAGTCCCAGGAGGCCATCCAGGCCGCGATTGCGCTGGCCGCCGCGCGCAAGCACGCGCAGGCCACGCCCGAGCATTTGCTCGCGATCCTGCTTGGCCAGGATGACTCCGTGGTGCCCGGCGTCCTGCGCAAGCTCGGCGTCGCCGGACCCGCGCTGCGCGTCGAGGTCGACGGTGTCCTCGACGGGCTTCCCACGCTCGCCACCCCCGAAGAGCCCGCCTCCTCCCCCGAGCTGCTCGGCGTCGTCCGTGCCGCCGAGGTCGAGATGCGCGAGCTTGGCGACGAGTACATCTCCACCGAGCATCTGCTGCTCAGCCTCGCCGGCTTCGGCGGCCGGGCGGGCGACCTCCTGCGCGGCGTCGGCGCCACCAAGGAGCAGTTGGGCAAGGCGATCGCCGAGGTCCGCGGTGCGCACAAGGTCACCGACCAGTCGCCCGAGGACAAGCTCCGGGCGCTGGAGAAGTTCGGCGTCGACCTCACCGAGCTCGCCGCGACCGGCAAGCTCGACCCGGTCATCGGCCGCGACGAGGAGATCCGCCGCGTCATCCAGGTGCTCTCCCGCCGCACGAAGAACAACCCCGTCCTGATCGGCGAGCCCGGCGTGGGTAAGACCGCCATCGTCGAGGGCCTCGCCCAGCGCATCGTCTCCGGCGACATCCCCGAGTCGCTGCGCGACCGCCGCGTCATCGGCCTCGACATCGGCGCGCTGCTGGCCGGCTCGAAGTACCGCGGCGAGTTCGAGGAGCGCCTCAAGGCGGTCCTGGCCGAGATCAAGGAGGCCGGCGGCAACGTCGTCCTGTTCATGGACGAGCTGCACACGATCGTTGGCGCGGGCGCCGCCGAGGGCGCCGTCGACGCCGCCAACCTGCTCAAGCCGATGCTGGCCCGCGGCGAGCTGCGCGCCGTCGGCGCCACGACGCTGGACGAGTACCGCAAGCACATCGAGAAGGACGCCGCGCTGGAGCGCCGCTTCCAGCCCGTGCTCGTCGGCGAGCCGTCCGTTGAAGACACGATCGCGATCCTGCGCGGGCTCAAGGAGCGCTACGAGCTGCACCACAAGGTCGACATCCAGGACGCCGCGCTGATCGCCGCCGCGACGCTGAGCGACCGCTACATCGCCGATCGCTTCCTGCCCGACAAGGCCATTGACTTGATCGATGAGGCTGCTTCGGGCCTGCGGATCGAGATCGACTCCAAGCCGGTCGAGATCGACGAGGTCGACCGCCGCATCCTGCAGCTGGAGATCGAGCGCACCTCGCTGGCCAAGGAGGGCGACGACGCATCTCGCGCGCGCCTCGACACGCTCGACCGCGAGCTCGCCGACCTCAAGGAGCAGTCGGCCTCGATGACCGCCGAGTGGCAGGCCGAGAAGGACGCGATCGGCGGCGTGCAGGAGGTGCGCGAGCACCTCGAGCAGGCCAAGATCGCGCTCGAGCGCGCCGAGCGCGAGGCCAACTTGGAGGAGGCCGCGCGCCTGCGCCACGGCGTCATCCCCGAGCTCGAGCAGCAGGCCGCCGAGCGCGAGGAGCGCACCGACGGCGACGCGGGCTTTTTGCGCGAGGTTGTCAACGCCGAGGACATCGCCGAGGTCGTCGCGCGCTGGACCAAGATTCCGGTCTCGCGGCTGTTGGAGGGCGAGGTCGAGAAGCTCATCCACATGGAGGAGCGGTTGCACCAGCGCGTCATCGGCCAGGAGGAGGCCGTGGCTGCGGTCTCCAACGCCTTGCGCCGGTCACGCGCCGGACTCCAGGATCCCGACCGCCCGATCGGCACGTTCCTCTTCCTCGGCCCGACCGGCGTCGGCAAGACCGAGCTGGCCCGCGCGCTGGCCGAGTTCATGTTCGACAGCGGCGACGCGATGGTCCGGATCGACATGTCGGAGTACATGGAGAAGCACGCGGTCTCGCGCCTGGTTGGCGCGCCTCCCGGCTATGTCGGCTACGAGGAGGGCGGCCAGCTGACCGAGGCCGTGCGCCGCCGTCCCTACACGGTGGTGTTGCTCGACGAGATCGAGAAGGCCCATCCCGACGTCTTCAACGTGCTCTTGCAGGTGATGGACGACGGGCGCCTGACCGACGGCCAGGGCCGCACGGTCGACTTCAAGAACACCGTGTTGATCATGACCTCCAACATTCCGGGCGGGCGCGTCGGCGCCGAGGCGCACTTCAAGCCCGAGTTCATCAACCGCCTGGACGACATCGTCGAGTTCCACGCGTTGGACCGCGAGCACCTCGGCAAGGTCGTCGACCTGCAGGTCGAGCGCGTGCTCACCCGCGTGCGCGAGCGCGCCATCGACGTCACACTCACCGAGGCGGCTCGCACACTGCTGGGCGACATCGGCTACGACCCGACCTACGGTGCCCGGCCGCTCAAGCGCGTCATTCAGAAGCGGTTGGTTGACCAGCTGGCGCTGGGGATCTTGGAGGGTCGCTTCCGCGAGGGCGACACGGTGGCCGTCGACGCGGTCGACGGCGAGCTGACGTTCACCAAGGCCGAGGCAGGGCGCGCGCCGGAGCCGGCCACGGTCTAGCAGGCGCCGTGGGCCGGGATGCGCCGGCGGACCTTCGCGTGACGCCCGGCGATGTAGAAGTCGAGCGTGAAGCAGCGTCGGCCGGCGACTACGACGCCGCCGTCGTACTGGCTGATGCCGTGGTTGAAGGCCGGGTCCTTGCACGCCTCGAACCGGACGACGAAATCCAGGTCCTTGACCCGGTATTGGCCGTCAGGGCGGAACTTGTCCTGGTCATAGATGAGGCCGACGGAGCGCCGTTGGGCGGCCGGCACCGCCACGGTCACCACGGCGCCGGCCTCGATGATCGCGATCGACTCGAGCGCGGTGAAGCGCTGCTGGCCCGGTCGTCGTGGTGGAAGCTGAGAGCGGCTGATCGTGCCGAGCCCGCCCAGCGCCAGAGGGCCGGCGCGGAGCGAATGTCTCAGGGTGTCCGCGCTGACTCCGCCGAAGCCGACGCCCGTGTGATCACTGTCGCAACCTCGGACGACACGTGTCGCCGGTGGGCTCAACGGAGCGGTGCTCGCGGCCTGTTCCTGCCCGGCGCGCCGGTGCTCAACGGAGCGTGAGGAGGCCGGTGCGGCGCCGCCGCAAGCGCTGACGGCGATCAGTCCGGCCGGAACGCAGGCCAGGGCGATCGAGTGACGGCGCATGGTGCGACGCTACCCGACCCGGCTGTCGTCAGCGGGCGACGCGCTGCGGGCACGGCGCGCCCTTGCTGGGCTTGGGCGCGCCCGGAGGCTGCAGGCACACGCCCACCGAGTAGAACAAGAACTTGCTTCCCGTCACGCCCTTGGTGAACGACTTGGTCGTGTCGAACTGCAGCTGCCACTTGCCGAGCTTGGGGGTGGAGAAGGGGAAGAGGCGGCGCTTGGCGGTCTGGGTGATGCGGCCGCACTGGCCACTCGCCTTGCCGAGCCGGATCGTCTGCTTGAGCTGGCCGCCCGGCGCGATGTAGTGCACGTAGACGTTGGGGTTGTGCGCGGCGAGGCCGAAGCCGGCGACCGAGAAGCGCACGCGCAGCTTCTTGGGGTCGCCCGAGGAGGGCGTGAAGTTCGCCTTCAGACGCGTGACGGTGAACATCGAGCTGGCGATCAGCGCGTCGGACTCGACCTGCACGGTAAAGGCGCGCTCTAACTCGTCGTCGGCCAGCATCGGCGGAGAAAAGGCACCGCGCATCGCGCCGCCGGCGTCGATGGCGCCGAGGCCGCCGGTCAGCTCTGTGCCGTTGAGCAGCACGGAGTACGGCCGCCCGGGCGTGTAGCCGTTGCCCGAGACCGTGACGTTGGTCTTCTCGGTCTGCAGATAGCAGGTGCGATCGGTCTGCACGGCGGCGCCGTGGGCGGCAGCCGGGACGAGCAGGAGGGCAAGGGCTGGAGCGATGAAAAGGCAGCGCATGGACGGATCCGGAGGCTAGTTGGTCAAGGGGTCGTGCTCCGCGGAACACGCGGATCGGGTAGAAGGAGCGCATGCCGACGTACATCATGCTTTCGACCCTGACGCCCGAAGGCGTCCAGACGGTCAAGAACAACCCGCAGCGGATTCGCGAGGTGAACTCCGAGGTCGAGCAGCTCGGAGCCACCGTCAAGGCCCAGTGGTCGGTGCTCGGACGCTTCGACTTCGTCAGCATCGTCGAGGCACCCGACGAGTCGACGATGGCCCGGGTGTCGCTGGAGCTCGGCTCGCGCGGAACCGGCCGCTTCGAGACGCTGAGCGCGATTCCGATCGACGATTTCATCGCTTCGCTCTAGGTCCCTCGAAAGCCTCTCGTGAAGGTCCTCGTCGTCGGCTCCGGCGGTCGCGAGCATGCGATCGCCAACGCGCTTGCGCGCTCGCCGCAGCAGCCGGAGCTGTTGGCCGCTCCGGGCAACCCGGGGATCGCGGCCGTCGCCCGCTGCGTGCCCGTCGCCGTCGACGACCTCGATGGGCTTGTCGCGCTCGCGCGCGAGGAGGAGGTCGGCCTGGTGGTGATCGGCCCAGAGGCGCCGCTGGTCGCGGGCCTGGCCGATCGCCTCGCCGAGGCCGGCATCGCGCACTTCGGCCCGACGGCCGCCGCCGCGCAGCTGGAGGGCTCCAAGGCGTTTGCCAAGGAGATCATGGCCAGCGCGGGCGTGCCGACCGCGCAGTGGGCGGAGGTCGAGACCGTCGAGGACGGCATGGAGGCGATCGACGGCCGCTACCCGACCGTCATCAAGTTCGATGGGCTGGCCGCCGGCAAGGGCGTCGTCGTGGCGCCTGACGAGGAGACCGCTCGCGCGGCGCTGGTCGAGATGCTCGAGGAGCGCCGCTTTGGCGCGGGCGCCGTGGTGGTCGAGGAGTTCCTCGCCGGCGAGGAACTGTCGCTCTTTGCCATCTGCGACGGCGAGCGCGCCGTCCCGATGGTCTCCGCCCAGGACTACAAGCGCATCTTCGACGGCGACGAGGGCCCGAACACGGGCGGCATGGGCGCTTACAGCCCGGTCCCCGGCGCGCCGGATCCCGACGCCGTTGTCGCGGCCATCCACCAACCGGTCGTCGACCTGCTGCGCGAGCGCGGCACGCCCTTTCACGGCGTTCTCTACGCCGGGCTGATGCTCACCGACGACGGCCCGCAGGTCATCGAGTTCAACGTGCGCTTCGGCGATCCCGAGACCCAGGTCGTCCTGCCGCGCCTGCGCAGCGACCTGCTGGAGACGCTCGTCGCCGCCACCCGCCCCGGCGGTCTAGAGAATTCGACGATGGAGTTCGGCGACGACTGGGCCGTGACGGTCGTCCTGGCCAGCGGCGGCTACCCGGCTTCGTCGTCCTCCGGCGACACCATCACCGGCCTCGACGCGGCGGCCGGCGCGGGCGCCGAGGTCATCCACGCGGGCACCGCACGGACCGACGACGGGACGATCGTCACCGCCGGCGGCCGCGTGCTGAACGTGACCGCGCTGGGCCCCGACCCCGCGGCCGCCCGCGATCGTGCTTATGCTGCCGCGGACCTGATCCAGTTCGACCGGCGGCAGCTGCGGCGTGACATCGCCCAGCGTGCCGTGGAGCGCGTGAGCACATGACCGAGCAGCCCCAGCCCGCAACGACGACCGAGCCCGCAACACTGACGCAGCTCGAAGCGACCGAGCCCGACACCCCGCTTGTCGGGATCATCATGGGGTCGCAGTCCGACATGGACACCATGGCCGGCGCCTCGAAGGTGCTGGAGGAGGGCGGCGTGCGCTCCGAGACGCGCGTCATGTCGGCCCATCGCGATCCCGAGACGGTCGCCGACTACTGCAAGAACGCGCGGATGCGCGGGCTGAAGGTGATCATCGCCGGTGCCGGCCTGAGCGCCGCACTGCCCGGTGTCGCCGCCGCCCACACCGACCTGCCGGTCATCGGCGTGCCGCTCTCCAGCCGCCTGTCGGCGGCTGGTGGCCTCGACGCGCTGCTGTCGGTCGTGCAGATGCCGCCGGGCGTCCCGGTCGCGGCCGTCGGCCTCGACAACGCCAAGAACGCCGGCCACCTCGCGCTGCGCATCCTGCGCGCCTAGAAGCGGACCCACCCACCCCCGCGCCGGGATCGCTCCATAGACTCGGCCGCGTGATCGAGCGCTATACCCGTCCCGAGATCGGGGCCGTCTGGACCGACGAGGCCAAGCTGGAGAGCTGGCGCGAGGTGGAGGTTGCCTGCGCCTTGGAGACCGAGGGCCCGACGCCCGAAGACCTGGAGGCGATCGCGCACGCGACCTTCACGGTCGAGGCCGTCCAGGAGCGCGAGAAGATCACCGACCACGACGTTGCGGCATTCGTCGACGTGCTCAGTGCCAGCGCGGGGGAAGGCGGTCGCTGGATCCACTATGGGTTGACCTCCTCCGACGTCCTGGACACCGCGCTCGGCGTCCAGCTGCGCAAGGCGGGCGACATCCTGCTGACCGGCGCACGCGAGTACCGCGATGCCTTGATCGAGCAGGCGCGCGCGCAGGTCGACACCGTCTGCGTCGGGCGCACCCACGGCGTGCACGCCGAGCCGACGACCTTCGGCATCAAGCTCGCCGGCTTCGCCTTTGAGGCCGACCGAAACCTCAAGCGCCTGGAGCGCGCCGTCGACCAGGTGAGCGTCGGTGCCGTTTCTGGCGCGGTCGGGACCTACAGCGCAACGTCGCCAGACTTCGAGCGTCGCGTGCTCGCGCGCCTGGGCCTGGAGGGCGAGCCGGTCTCCACGCAGGTCGTCGCGCGCGACCGCCACGCCGAGTTGCTGCAGGCGATCGCGCTGGCCGGCGCGGGCCTGGAGCGCTTCGCCACGGAGTTTCGCCACCTGCAGCGCACCGAGGTCCGCGAGGTCGAGGAGCCGTTCCGTGCCGGCGCCCAGAAGGGCTCGAGCGCGATGCCCCACAAGCGCAACCCGATCGTCTCGGAGCGCATCACCGGGCTGGCGCGCGTGCTGCGCGGCTACGCGCAAGTTGGTGCGGAAGACGTGGCGTTGTGGCACGAGCGCGACATCTCGCACTCCGGCGCCGAGCGCGTCGTGCTGCCTGACGCGACGATCGCGCTGGACTACATGCAGGCGCTCGCCACGCGGCTGGCGCGCGGCATGGTCGTTCACGCCGACCGCATGCGCGAGAACATCGACCTGACCTACGGAGCGCTCTTCTCCCAGCGCGTCTTGCTCGCGCTCGTCGCCGGCGGCCTGCAGCGCGACGACGCCTACCGCATCGCCCAGCGCACCGCGCAGCAGGCGTGGGACACGCGCACGCCGCTGCGCTCGCTGCTGGAGGCCGAGCCCGAGCTCGGGCTGGACCTCGACGAGATCTTCGACCTCCAGCACTACACCAAGCACGCCCACGAGATTGTGGGCCGCCTCGACGCGCTGGTCTGAGCCCGGCGCGGGGTGGGCCTGTCTGCGGACGCATGCCGTCCTGGAACAGGCCCACCGCAAGACCATGCGGCGCTCGGCATGGCCGGGGGCCCGTTTGCGGACCTCCAGCGTCCGCAAACAGGCCCACCCCTTCGGGCCTAAGCCAAGGCCAAGGCCTCCACGCCTTCGGCCGCCGCAGCGCTCGCGTCGGCCTCGCCCGAGCGCAGCAGGATCGCGACTACTCCGGCGCCGAGCGCGAGCAGCCCGGCGCCCACGGCGAACGCTGTCGTGTAGCCGTGCACCAGCGCGTCGGCTTGCGTCCCGCCGACGTGGTCGGTCGCCGAGTTGGCCACCGTCGTCAAGAGCGCCAGGCCGAGCGCCCCGCCGATCTGCTGAGACGTGTTGAACAGCCCGGACGCGAGCCCTTGGTCGTCGGGTGCGACGCCGCCGGTCGCGATCAGCGTCAGCGGCACGAACGCGTTGCCGATCCCCAGCGCGAGCAGGACAACGCCCGGCAGGAACCCGGCGACATAGGAGCTGTCGGGCGTCAGCATCGTCATCCACAGCAGGCCAAGCGTGCCGATGCCCAGGCCACCGGCTAGAACCGCCTTGACGCCGAAGCGCGCGAGTAGCCGTTGCGACAGGACCGACCCGGTGATGATCCCGATGGTCATCGGCAGGAACGCGAGCCCGGTCTCCAGCGCGTTGTTGCCCTTGATCTGCTGGAAGTACAGCGAGCCGAAGTAGAAGAGCGCGTACATCCCGCCCATCAGCAGCACCGTCGCGGCGTTGGCGATGGCCAGCGTCCGGATCCGGAAGATCGACAGCCGGACCAGCGGCGCGGCGCGCTGGGTCTGGACGAACCCGAAGGCGGCCAGCAGCGCGATCGCGCCGGTGGCGAGACTCAGCGTCGTGGCGCTGGTCCAGCCGAACTCCTGGCCCTTGACGATGGTGTAGGTCAACAGCACGGTGCCGGCGGTGACGAGCGTGGCGCCCGCCAGGTCAAAGCCGCCCGCACGGTCACCGGCGCGTGACTCCGGCACGACGCGCAGCGCGAGCACCAGCGTCGTCAGGCCGACGGGCAGGTTGATGAGGAAGACCCACTGCCAGGCGAGCGCGTCGACGAGGAAGCCGCCGAGCAGGAGGCCGACCGCGCCACCTCCGCCGGAGATCGCGGCAAACGCACCGAGCGCACGGGTGCGGTCAGGACCCTCGGGAACGATCGTGGTGATGATGCTCAGCGCGGCCGGGGAGACGAGCGCCGCGCCGAGGCCCTGCAGCGCGCGGGCGCCGACGAGCATCCCAGGTGAGGTTGCGAGTGCGTCCAGCAGCGAGGCGACGGTGAACAGGGACACGCCGGCGACGAAGAGCCTGCGGCGGCCGAGCAGGTCACCGGCGCGTCCGCCGAGCAGCAGGAAACCGCCGAAGACCAACATGTAGGCATTGACGACCCACTGCAGGTCAGCGGAGGAGAAGTCGAGGTCAGACTGGATGGCGGGCAGCGCGACGTTGGTGATCGTCGCGTCCAACACCACCATGAACTGCGCCAGGCAGACGACGATGACGGCCAGGAGCCAGTGGCGGGCGGGTGCTTCTTGTGCGGGAGATGAGGAAGGCATGAGGGAGGAGGAGAGGGGTCGAGGAGCAAGTGGACCGTGCGGTCCGGATGACCGTAACACAAACGGACCGGCTGGTCCATATTTTCGGACCGAGTGGTCCGTTTGGGTGTGCTGAAGTGGTACCGTCTGGTGCATGACGGTCTCGGATGCCCTTCCCTTGCGCGCCGATGCGCGGCGCAACCTGGAGCGGATCCTGGCCGCGGCGCGCGAGGCGTTCGCCGAGCGTGGGCTTGATGTTGGCGTCGAGGAGATCGCCCGCCGCGCAGGTGTCGGCAAGGCCACGTTCTTCCGGCGCTTTCCGACCAAGGACGCGTTGGTACTCGCGGTGCTGGAAGGCTTCGTTGAGGAGATCGAGGCCGCGGCCGACGATGCCGCCAAGGCTGGCTGACCCGCTCGACGGACTGCGCGAGTTCCTCCTGCATCACATGACGCTGCAGGCCAACAACACGGCCTTCTTCGACGCGGTCTCGGCGCGCTTCACGGGTGAGAACCCGCCGGTTGAGGTGACCGATCGCATGCTCGCGGCGATCGCTCGGGTGCTCGAGCCGGCGCTCGCCGCTGGCGTCCTGCGCGACGGCGTGGAGCCCGGAGACCTCTCGACCGTGGCCAAGATGCTCGGCGCCGCGATTCGGCCGATGCCGGGGGTGCTGCTCCCCGAAGCCGCCTGGCCGCGCTACCTAGAGGTCGTCCTCTCGGGCCTGCGCGCTGGGCAGGACCCGCTGCCGGGCATCGCGGCAGACCCGTGCACGATGGTGCGCGAAGTCTCCGCAAAGACCGCCTGAACCGTCACTCCTGCCGCCCGCGCCCTTCGATACCTTCAGGGCGTGACCGCCGCCGCTGACCTCGACCTGCCCCTTGTCGCCTCCGGCAAGGTCCGCGAGATCTACGACCTGGGTGACCGCTTGCTGCTGGTTGCCTCCGACCGCATCTCGACCTATGACGTCGTGCACCCGAACGGGATTCCGGACAAGGGCAGCGTCCTGACCGGCATCTCCGCCTTCTGGTTCAACAAGACGGGGCACATCGTGCCCAACCACTACATCTCGGCGACCGAGGGCGTTCCGGACTCGGTGCGCGGTCGCGCCATGGCCGTCACCAAGCTCAAGATGCTGCCGGTTGAGTGCGTCGTGCGCGGCTACATCACGGGCTCGGGCTGGAAGGACTACCAGGCCACCGGCAAGGTCTCGGGGATCGAGCTGCCGCCCGGGCTGCGGGAGTCCGAGAAGCTGCCGATGCCGATCTTCACGCCGTCGACCAAGGCCGAGGAGGGCCACGACGAGGCGATCGATTTCGAGCAGGCCGCCGAGATCCTCGGCGACCGCGAGCTCGCCGGCCGGTTGCGCGACGTCTCGATCGCGCTGTACTCCTTTGCGTCCGACCTTGCCGCCGAGCGCGGCGTGATCCTGGCCGACACGAAGTTCGAGTTCGGCCTGGATCCCGAAGGCGAGCTGATCCTCGGCGATGAGGCACTGACGCCGGACTCCTCGCGCTACTGGCCTGCTGAGGGCTACGAGCCGGGTCACGGCCAGCCGAGCTTCGACAAGCAGTACGTGCGCGATTGGGCCTCGTCCACCGGCTGGGACAAGACGCCGCCCGCACCGGCGGTTCCAGACGATGTCGTGGCCGGGACGCGCGCGAAGTACGTCGAGGCCTATGAGTTGATCACGGGCGAGCCGTTTGACGCGTGGACCGCGAGGACGGCGGCATGAGGGCGCGGGTGCTGATCCGGCCCAAGGCCGGCATCCTCGACCCGCAGGGCGTCGCCGTCGAGCGCGCGCTGCCGGCGCTCGGCTTCGGCGGCGTGGCCAACGTGCACGTCGGCCGGCTCGTGGAGCTCGATGTGGAGAACGAGGCGCAGCTGGACGACATGTGTCGCAAGCTGCTGGCCAATCCATTGATCGAGGACTACGAGATCCAGACGGTCTCCGCGTGAAGCTCGGCGTCGTCACCTTTCCCGGCACCTGCGATGACGCCGACGCGCGTCTGGCGGTGTCGAAGGTCGCTGAGCCCGTCGCGCTGTGGCACGGCGACAGCGACCTGCAGGGCGTCGACGGCATCGTCGTGCCCGGCGGCTTCTCCTACGGCGACTACCTGCGGGCGGGCGCGATCGCGCGCTTCTCGCCGGTGATGGAGTCGGTCATCGCGTTTGCCAACGCGGGCGGGCCGGTGCTCGGCATCTGCAACGGCTTTCAGATCCTCTGCGAGGCAGGGCTGCTGCCGGGCGCGCTGCTGCCCAACAAGGACCTCCGCTTCGTCTGCCGCCAGGTCGACCTCGAGGTCCAGACGGTGAGCACGCCGTTCACCTCGACGTGCGAGGTCGGGCAGCGCCTGTCGATCCCGGCCAAGCACACGACCGGCTGCTTCTTCGGCGAGGTGCCAGACGAGCAGGTCGTGTTGCGCTACGCCGAGGGCCACAACTTCAACGGCTCCCAAGACGACATCGCCGGCGTGAGCAACGCCCAAGGCAATGTCATGGGGTTGATGCCGCACCCCGAGCACGCGGTCGACGTCCTGATCGGCGGCTCGGCCGACGGTCTCAAGCTCTTTGAGGGGATGGCCCGTGTCGCCGTCGCCTGAGGCCGCCGTTGTGCCCGGCATCGATCAAGCGGTCGCGCTCGGCCTGACGCGCGACGAGTACGCCATGGTCATCTCCGAGCTCGGCGGGCGTGAGCCCAACGAGGTCGAGCTCGCGATGTTCTCGTTGCTGTGGAGCGAGCACTGCGCCTACAAGCACTCCAAGAAGCTGCTGCGCACGCTGCCGACCGAGGGTCCCGCGGTCGTCATGGGGCCGGGGGAGAACGCCGGCGCCGTGGACGTCGGCAACGGCTGGGCGGTCGCCTTCAAGGTCGAGTCCCACAACCACCCGAGCGCTGTCGAGCCCTTTCAGGGCGCGGCGACCGGTGTCGGCGGGATCCTGCGTGACATCTTCGCGCTGGGCGCACGGCCGATCGCGATCCTGGACTCGCTGCGCTTCGGCGAGCCGGACTCCGAGCGCTCGCGCTACCTGCTCGACCGCGCCGTGGCCGGCATCGGCCACTACGGCAACTCGATCGGCGTGCCGACCGTCGGCGGCGAGGTCGTCTTCGAGGGGCCGTATGAGACCAACTGCCTGGTCAACGCGATGGCCATCGGGCTGGCGCGGACCGACGACATGGTGCGGTCGGCCGCGGCGGGCGTCGGCAACGTCCTGGTGCTCTTCGGCGCGTCCACGGGTCGCGACGGCATCGGTGGCGCGTCGGTGCTCGCTTCTGCCGAGCTGGATGCCGAGGACGAGACCAAGCGCCCCTCGGTGCAGGTCGGTGACCCGTTCGAGGAGTCCAAGCTCTTGGAGTGCTCGCTGGAGCTGCTGGCCTCCGGGTTGTTGGTGGCCTTGCAGGATCTCGGCGCGGCGGGGCTCACGAGCGCCGCCTCCGAGATGGCGGCCAAGGGCGAGGTCGGCCTCGATCTGGACGTCGCGAAGGTCCCGCTGCGCGAGGCTGACATGGAGCCGTTCGAGATCATGGTCTCCGAGTCGCAGGAGCGGATGCTCTGCGTCTGCACGCCGGAGAACGTCGATGCGGTCCTGGCGTTGTGTGAGAAGTGGGAGGTCAACGGCACCGCGATCGGCACCGTGACCGAGGGCAGCCGCTTCCGGGTCCTGCGTGGTGATGAGGTCGTCGGCGACATGCCGGTCACCGGCTTGGTCGACGATGCACCGCTCTATGACCTGGCGCCGGCGAAACCAGAGGCCGGGCTGTACCCCGCGCCGGCCGTGCAGCTCGGGCTTGAGGTCGACGTTCGCGAGGCGCTGCTCGCGCTGCTCTCCTCGCCGAACCTCGCGTCGCGCCGCCCGCTCTTCGAGCAGTACGACGCGATCGTGCAGTCGCGCACCGTACGGCGGCCCGAGGAGGCCGACGCCGCGGTCCTGCACCTCTACGACATGGGCGAGGGTGCGCCGTCGATCGCCACCTCCATCGACGGCAACGGCCGCCGCGTCGCCGCCGACCCCTACTGGGGCACGGTCGGCAACGTCCTGGAGTGCGCGGCCAACCTCGCGTGCGTCGGCGCCAAGCCGCTGGGCACGACCAACAACCTCAACTTCGGCAACCCCGAGAAGCCCCACATCGCCTGGCAGCTGACCGAGGCGGTGCGCGGCCTCGGCGACGCCTGCCGCGCGCTGGAGGCGCCGATCGTCGGCGGCAACGTGTCGCTCTACAACGAGGGCGCCGACGGCCCGATCTACCCGACGCCCGTCGTCGGCATGGTCGGCGTGTTGCCCGACGCCACGCGCGCCGGGCGTCTCGGCTTCGCGCAAGCCGGTGATGCGATCGCGCTGGTCGGCTGGAACGCCGACCCGTCGCTGGCGGCGAGCGAGCTCGCCAAGCTGCGCGGCGAAGCGCTGCCCGACGGGCTGGCGGAGATCGACATCGCCCACGTCGCTGCGACGCTGGACGCGATCCGCGAGGCGGTCCGCGCCGGCGAGCTCTCCAGCGCGCACGACATCGCCGAGGGCGGCTTCCTGGTCGCAGTGGCCGAGTCTGCGCTGGCCGGCGGCCTCGGCGCGTCCCTGGACCTCGGCGACACCGAGGACGTCTGGACCACCCTCTTCGGCGAGCGCTCCGGCGGCTTCATCGTCTCCGGCCCGCGCGAGGTGCTGGAGCGTCTGGGCGAAGAGACGTCGGTCGCGATCCTCGGCACCGTCGGCGGCGAGCACCTCGAGATCGCCGTTTCCTCGCTCGGCGAGCGCTGGTCGCTGACCGAGCTGCGCGAGGCCAACGGCGCGCTGGCGCCGCTGTTTCCGTAGCGCGAGGCGCGGCTGGCGCTCAGCGCGGCGAGTGCGGGTGCTGGGTGGTGGGGTGAGCGATGTGGATGGCACCTAACCCGCGATATGCGCGGGTTAGATGCCATCCATTTCCCTCACCGGTCGGCCCGGGCGCTCGCGTCTGAGCGGCGCGATCGGGTACAGCCCATACAGTGCGATCCGCGGAGATCCTCGTCGGCCTGCTCGGGGCCGTCACCGTCCTGGCCGGTGCGGCCCGGCATCTCGGCCTGCCGTCGCCGATCGTGCTGGTCCTCTGCGGTCTGCTCGTCGGACTGTTGCCCGGGCTGCCAGCGGTCGACCTCGACCCCGACCTGATCTTCTTCATCTTCCTGCCGCCGCTGATCTACGGCGCGGGCTTCAACTCCTCGCCGCGCGACCTGCGCGCGCAAGCAAGGCGGATCGGCGTGCTGGCGATCGGCCTGGTCGCCGCCACGACCGTCGCCGTCGCCGTGGCGGTCAAGCTGCTCGTGCCCGGCTTCGGCTGGGCCGAGGGCTTCGTGCTCGGCGCGATCCTCGCCCCGACCGACCCGGTCGCGGCCGTCGCGATCATGCAGCGGCTGCGGGTCACGCCGCAGCTCTCGGCGATCATCGAGGGCGAGTCGTTGGTCAACGACGGCACGGGCCTGGTGCTCTACCGGCTGGCGGTGGGCGCGACCGTCAGCGGGACCTTCTCGCTGCTGGATGGCGCCTGGAAGCTGGTCGCCACGGGCGCGGGCGGCGTGGCGATCGGCCTCGCGGTCGGCTGGCTGATCGGCGCGGTCCGCGCCCGGATCGACGACGCGCCGATCGAGATCACGCTCTCGCTCTTCACGCCCTATGCCGCCTACATCGCCGCCGAGGCGCTCGGCGCTTCCGGCATCCTCGCGGCCGTCACCGTCGGGCTCTACCTCGGCGCGCGCAGCGACGGCTTCTTCAGCGCGACCGCGCGGATCGAGGCGCAGGGCTTCTGGAACGCGCTGATCTTCCTCCTGGAATCGACGCTGTTCTTGTTAATGGGGTTGCAGTTTCGCGACGTCGCCCAAGGGATCGAGGGGCTCGATGCGGGTCGCGTGACGCTGACGGTCGCGGTGACGCTGGCCGTCGTGCTCGGGCTGCGCGTGGCGTGGATGTTCTCGGTCGGCCCGTTCCTGCGCCGGCTGATTCCGGGCGACCCGCGCGAGGAGCCGCCGGACCTCGGCCCGGGCGCGCGCCTGGTCGCCGGCTGGTCGGGGATGCGCGGGGCGGTCTCGCTGGCCGCGGCGCTGGCGATCCCCGCCGACATCGACGCCGGCGGCGGTTTCCCGCAGCGCGAGCTGATCATCTTCACCGTCTTCTGCGTGATCGTCCTCGGGCTGCTGATCCAGGGCCTGACGCTGCCGGCGCTGATCCGTGCGACCGGCCTGGGGCGCGACGAGGCCGATGAGGCCGCCGACGAAGCACGTGCCCGTGCGGCGGCCGCCGAGGCGGCGCTGGCGTGCCTGGACGAGATGGGCGCCCACGAAGACGAGCGTGCGACCGCCCATCTGCGCGAGCTCTATGAGGCGCGCCTCGGGCACGCGCGAGCTCCTCAGGACGAGCGCGGCGACTCCGATCGCGAGCACGTCGAGGCCTTCGAGCGCCTCCGCGAGGAGCTCCTGCGCTCCGAGCGCGCGGCGCTCTACGAGCTCCACGAGCGCGGCGAAATCTCCGAAGATGCGCTGAGAACGGTCGAGCGCGATCTCGATCTCCAAGAGGCGCGTCTTGACTGAGCACACGAGTCACCACGACGTTCGCGCCTGGACTAGCCGGACGCGTTGCTACCCTCCGCGGGCCGCCGCGTCCTCTCGACTTCGTTCTCCGTCGACGAGGCGGTCTCCATGACCGAGCAGAACACCCCTCTCGATGAGCGCGACGGCCCGCGCGACGAGTGCGGCGTCTTCGGGATCTACGCCCCCGAGCACGACGTCTCCCGCCTGGCCTACTTCGCCCTCTACGCCCTGCAGCATCGCGGCCAGGAATCGGCGGGCATTGCCGCAGCCGACCGCGGTGGCTACATCATCACGCAGCGCGCGCTGGGCCTGGTCAACCAGGTCTTCAAGGAGCACGACCTCCGTGCCCTGGCGGGCGACCTGGCCATCGGCCACGTCCGCTACTCGACCACCGGGTCCAACGAGTGGGAGAACTCCCAGCCCGTGCACCGCAGCGCGGGCGCGAACGGCAACGTCGAGCTTGCGCTGGCCCACAACGGCAACCTCATCAACGCCGTCGAGCTGCACGCCGAGCTGCGCGCCAAGGGCGTGCAGTTCACCTCGACCTCGGACTCCGAGATCATCGCCGCGCTGATCTCGACGCATCCGGCCGAGAAGCTGGAAGACGCGGTCGCCGCGATCCTGCCGCGGCTGAAGGGCGCGTTCTCGACGGTCGTCATGACCAAGGACAAGGTCGTCGCCTTCCGCGATCCGGCCGGTCTGCGGCCGCTCGCGCTCGGCCAGCTCGGAGACCGCTACGCCGTCGCCTCGGAGTCGTGTGCGTTCGACATCATCGGCGCGAAGCTGATGCGCGACGTGCTTCCGGGCGAGGTCGTGACGCTGTCGGAGAAGGGCATCGGCACCCAGCAGGTCGTCTCGGGTGAACGCCAAGCGTTCTGCGTGTTCGAGTACATCTACTTCGCGCGGCCCGACTCGCAGATGAACGGCACGCGGTTGCAGGTTGCCCGCGGGCGGATGGGGGAGATCCTGGCGCGCGAGTCCCCGGCGCCGGGCGCCGATCTCGTCATCGCGGTGCCCGACTCGGGCGGCCCCGCCGCCCGCGGCTTCGCGCGCGCCGCCGGCCTGCCGCAGGACGACGGGCTCATCAAGAACCGCTACGTCGCGCGGACGTTCATCCAGCCGGGCCAGGAGCTGCGCAAGCACGGCCTGCGGATGAAGTTCAACCCGCTTCCCGAGGTCGTGGGCGGCAAGCGGCTGGTTGTCGTGGACGACTCCATCGTGCGCGGCAACACCACGCGCCAGATCGTGCAGATGCTCCGCGACGCCGGCGCGCTGGAGGTCCACATGCGGATCTCGGCGCCGCCGATCAAGCACCCGTGCTACTACGGCATCGACATGAGCAAACGCGAGGAGATGATCGCGCACGAGCGGACGCCGGAGCAGATCGCGGCCGAGCTCGGTGTCGACTCGCTGGCGTATCTGTCGCTGGAGGGCGTCTACGAGGCGGTCAACGGCGAGCGCGCCAACCATTGCGACGCCTGCTTCTCGGGCGAGTACCCGCTGCCGGACACCGAGGCCGGGCAGGCCAAGGACGCGTTCGAGCTGCCGCTGTTGACCACGCAGGCCTGACGCGGCTGAAATCGTGGGGTAGGCGTCCTTGCCGCCATCGCGGTGAGGCGCGACGATGGGCGCATGCGCACCGTCGTCCTCGCTCTGGAGTCCTCGCAGTCGCTGGACGTGCTCGGGCCGGTCGAGGTGCTCCAGGCGGCGACGCGGATCGCGGCGCAGCGAGGGCGTGCTGAGGCGTACGAGGTCGAGGTCGTCACGCCGGGTGGTGGTGGCGTCGCGCTCTCCAACGGGCTGACGCTGAGCGCGGGCGAGCTGCCATCGGTTCGCGGTGCCGAGTTCCACACCATCTTGGTTGCGGGTGGCGCGGCCGCGCGCCACGCGGGCGCCGACGATCCCGCGATCGCCTGGCTGCGCGCCGCGGCGCCGCGTGCGCAACGGGTGACGTCGGTCTGCACCGGCGCGTTCGCCCTGGCGATGGCGGGCCTTCTCGACGGTCGCCGGGCGACGACGCACTGGGCCTATTGCCGCGCCCTGGCGCGCACCCATCCCGCGGTCGTGATCGAGAGCGAGCCGATCTACGTGCGCGACGGCGACGTCTGGACCTCGGCGGGCGTGACCGCGGGCATGGACCTCGCGCTGGCGCTTGTCGAGGAGGATCTTGGGAGCGAGATCGCGCTGGAGGCGGCGCGCTGGCTCGTGCTCTTCCTCAAGCGCCCGGGCGGCCAAGCGCAGTTCAGCGCCGGGCTGGCGATGCAGCTGGCCAGCGCGACGCGCGAGCCGTTGCGCGACCTGCAGGCATGGATCGCCGACCATCTCGACGCCGACCTCTCGGTGGGTGCGCTGGCGGCGCGGGCATGTTTGTCGGAGCGGCACTTCACCCGCGCGTGGCGTGCGGAGACGGGCCTGACGCCGGCGGCCTACGTCGAGGCGCTGCGCGTCGAGCGCGCGCGGACGCTGCTGGAGGACGGCGCCGCGGTCGATGTCGCGGCGCGCGCCGCCGGCTTCGCCAGCGCCGAGGTCCTGCGTCGGGTCTTCCACCGCCGGCTCGGCGTCGGGCCGGCCGCCTACCGCGACCGCTTCCAGACCGCCGCGGCATAGTCCATCAACAAGATCGGAGCGCTCTTCATCATGGCCTTGGACATCGTCATCCCCATCTACGACGACTTCACCGCGCTCGACGCCGTGGGTCCGTACGAGGTGCTGTCGCGGATCGGCGGCCGCGTGCGGTTCGTCGGCCGTGAGGCCGGGCCCGTGCGCACCGACAACGGGATGCTGACCGTGATCGCCGAGGCATCGTTCGCCGAGGCGCCGGCCCCAGACGTCATCGTCGTGCCGGGTGGCGTGGGCACGCGCGCGCTGACCACCGACGCGGTGTGGCTGGACTGGTTGCGCGCGGTTCACGCCACGTCGCAGTGGACGACGTCGGTCTGCACCGGCTCGCTGCTGCTCGGCGCGGCCGGGATCCTCGATGGGCTGCGGGCGACGTCGCACTGGCTGGAGCTGGAGACGCTGCGCCAGTACGGCGCCGAGCCGACCAGCCAGCGCACCGTCGAGCAGGGCAAGGTGATGACGGCGGCGGGCGTGTCGGCGGGGATCGACATGGCGCTGACGCTGGCGGCGCGGATCGCGGGTGAGGAGGTCGCCAAGGCGATCCAGCTCGGCATCGAGTACGACCCGCAGCCGCCGTTTGACGCGGGCTCGGTCGAGAAGTCCGACCCGGTCGTGGTCGAGGCGATCCGCACGCGGGTGGCCGCGCGCGAGGCGGCATCGCGGGAGCGCGCCGGGGCGTGACGGAACTGCGGAGGTTCCGTGCCGCGCCCGCTACGCGGCGCGGAAGCCTCCGGGGGCGTCGCTAAGGTCCGGCGCGCTTCATGGATCTCCACGCTGCCCTTCACGAGCACTTCGGCTTTGACCGCTTCCGTCCCGGCCAGGAGGACGCGGTGGCCGCGGCCGTCGCCGGCCACGATGTGCTGGTCGTGATGCCCACGGGCGCGGGCAAGTCGCTCTGCTACCAGCTGCCGGCGCTGGTGCGCGATGACCTGACGATCGTGGTCTCGCCGTTGGTGTCGTTGATGCAGGACCAGGTCGACGCGCTCGAGCGGCGGGCGCCTGGAGCCGCTGCCGTCATCAACTCCCAGCAGGACGCGTCGACCAACGCTGAGGTCATGGCGCGCGCACGTGCGGGGTCGCTGAAGCTCCTGTACGTCGCGCCGGAGCGGTTCTCCTCGCCAGGCTTCCTGGAGGCGATCCGCGAGGTGCCGATCGGCCTCTTCGTCGTCGACGAGGCGCACTGCGTCTCGCAGTGGGGGCATGACTTCCGCCCGGATTACTTCCGGCTGGCCGATGCGGCACGGTGGCTGGGCGCCAAGGCGCTGATCGCCTCGACGGCGACGGCGACGCCCCAGGTCGCGCGCGACATCGTGCAGCGGCTGGGGCTCAAAGAGCCGGCGATGGTCACGACGGGCTTCGACCGGCCGAACCTGTCGTTCGCCGTCGTGCCGTGCGCGACGACGGCCGACAAGCACGCCCGGATCGCCGCGGCGCTCGGCGAGGACGGGGCACGGCCGGCGATCGTCTACGCGGGCACGCGCAAGGCCTGCGAATCGCTGGCCGAGCGGCTGGGGGTTGAGCTCGGCATCGAGGTGCTGGCCTACCACGCGGGCCTGGGACGCAACGAGCGCACGGCGGCTCAACGGCGCTTCATGGGAGGCGAGGTCGAGGTCGTCGTCGCGACCAACGCGTTCGGCATGGGCGTCGACAAGGCCGACGTGCGCACCGTTGCCCACGAGGTCGTGCCACCGTCGATCGAGGCCTACTACCAAGAGGCCGGCCGCGCGGGGCGCGACGGCGCTCCGGCTCGCGCGCTGCTCTTCGCCGAGAAGCGCGACAAGTCGCTGCACGTCTTCTTCATCCAGCGCGCGGAGGTCTCTGATGCGCTGCTGGAGCAAGTCGCGCTGCGGCTGCTGTCGGTGGCGGTCGACAACCGTTTCGACGTCCCGGTCTCGTTTCTCGACGAGGAGGCCGAGCGCGTCCGGGCGATCATCGGCCACCTCGCGCGGGCGGGCGTGATCCAGCCGGCGCCGTCGCCGATGGACCGCGTGCGCGGTCGGGTAGTTGGGGTCTTCGATGGCGCTGCGCGCGCGTGGGCGCGCACCTCGGCGGCCGAGGGCCAGCGGGCGCGCTGGAAGCAGTACCGCGCGGTGTGGGCGTTCGTCGAGCAGGGTGGCTGCCGGCGCGCGACGATCTTGCAGCACTTCGGCGATCCGGCCGCGCCGGCGCCGCAGGTGCCGTGCTGCGACGTCTGCGATCCGTCGCTGGTCCCGGCTTCGCCGTCGCGGGCGCTCGCCGCCGCTGCCGGCTCCGCTCGTGCCGGCAGCAGCGCCGTGGCAGGTACCGCGCGCCACGACTCGATCGACGAGGCGATCCTCGCGGTCGTCCGCACAGCGCGGCCGTCGATCGGCCGCACCCGTGTGGCCGAGGTGCTGCGCGGCGGCCAGGCCAAGGCGCTGATCCGCAACTCGTGGGACGGGCTGCCGGAGTATGGGACCTACGCCCATCTCAGCGCCAAGGTCGTGGTCGACCGCATCGACGCGTTGGTCGAGGACGGCATGCTGGAGAAGACCGAGGGGCCGCGCCCGGTGCTGCGGGCGACGGCCGCGGCACCGCCAGCGTCTGCTGCGGCGGGCCAAGGCGCGCTGGCCATCGAGGCCGCCTGACGTGGGCGGTCAGCTGCGGGTCGGCGTCCTGGCCTCAGGCGGCGGGACGAACCTCCAGGCGCTGCTGGACGGCGTCCACGGCTTCGAGGCCAAGATCGTCGCGGTGGCCTCCGACAAGGTCGACGCGGTCGCGCTGGAGCGCGCGCGCGGCGCCGGAGTGCCGACCTCCGCCTTTCCGCGCGATGCCTTCCCGGACCGCCCCGCGCGCGACGACGCGATCGGCGACTGGCTGGAGGCCCAAGGCGTGCAGCTCGTCGTGCTCGCCGGCTACATGGCGATCCTCGACGCCTCCTTCATCGCCCGCTTCCGCGACCGCATCATCAACGTCCACCCGTCGCTGCTGCCCGCGTTTGCCGGCATCGGCTCCGTGCAGCAGGCACTCGACTATGGCGTGAAGGTCTTCGGCGTTACCGTGCACTACGTCGACGAGGGCGTCGACACCGGCGCGATCATCCTGCAGCGCGCGATCGAGCTTCCCAGCGCGACGGACGCGGCCGCCGTCCTCGATGTGCTGCGGCCGCTCGAGCACGCCCTCCTGCCCGACGCCGTCCGTCTCATCGCTGCTGGCGCAGTCCACCGCGACCCGGCCCACCCGCGCCGGGTCGTGGTTGACGAGCCGTAGCACCGAGCACGGCGTGCGGCCTTGTCCTGGTCGTTTGCGCGTTGCGCCCGGGCGTAGGTTGGCGCTCAGCTCGCACGCTGGCCGGAGGCGCGCGGCCTGGTCTGATGGCAGCGAAGGAGTGAGTGTCAGCGGCGCCTCGGCGCGCCGGCGGTCGTCCGTCGACGCCCGGGGGGCGGTCCAGGCCGCGGCTCCGCGAGGGTGGGCCTGTTTGGCGACGTATGCCGGCCGTGAACAGGCCCACGTCGTCTCGGCCGATCCTCGGAGTGCCGGGTGGGCCCGTGCACGGACGGATACCGGCCGCTAACAGGCCCACCCTCCCTCGGACGCGGGCGGACGACGAGCCAGCGCACCGAGCCGCAATCCCCGCTTGCTCTCTTCGCTGCCAACAGTCCACGCCTCGCAGCACGACCAACGCTGCGCACTGGATGCCAGAAAGCGACGCGGCGACCTCCCCGACCCCGACCGCTTCACCTGGCGCGAGCGCTACCGCGCGACAGGCGAAGCGGTCGGAGCAGCTCGGCTCTGCGCTTGCGCTCAGTCGTCGCCGCCGTCGGCGTCGCCGGGTGTGGGACTGCCCGAGGGCTTGTCATCGTCGACGGCGCCCTGCGGATCCTCGCCCTGACCCGCGGTGCCCCGCGTGTCCTCCCACTCGCCCGCGACCTCTGGGTCAAGATCCTCGCGACGCTGCTCGGCAGCCTTCTCGGCCTCCGAGATGTGGTCGTCGAGCTTGTCGAGACGGTGCTCCAGCTCGTCGGCGTCGCGCTCCAGGCCCGCGGCGGGGTCGCTCTCGGTCATGGCCTCCGACCTTCCCGCAACACGCGCATCTCACACGCGTGCGCGACGGCTCCCGCCCGCGCTAGCCAATACCATCGGCGCCATGGCCTCCGAGACCTCGCCCGAGGTGCCGACCGCGCCCGGCACCGTGCGCATCCAGCGTGCCCTGCTGTCGGTTTCCGACAAGCGCGGCATCGTCGACTTCGCCCGCGGGCTCGCCGAGTTGGGGGTTCAGATCGTCTCCACCGGCGGCACCGCCGCGGCGCTCACCGAGGCGGGCATCGACGTTCGCGCCATCGACGACTTCACCGGCTTCCCCGAGATCATGGACGGCCGCGTCAAGACGCTGCACCCCAAGCTCTATGCCGGCCTGCTCGCCGTCCGCGACAACGACGAGCACCTCCGCCAGGCCGAGGCCAACGACATCGAGTTCGTCGATCTCGTCTGCGTCAACCTCTACCCGTTCGAGCGCACCGCCGCCAAGCGCGGCGTCGGTGAGGCCGAGGTCATCGAGAACATCGACATCGGCGGCCCGACGATGATCCGCGCCGCGGCCAAGAACCACGCCTACGCCGCGGTCGTCGTCAAGCCCGAGTCCTATGACGCGATCATCGAGGAGCTGCGCGACGCCGGCGGGACGCTGTCGATACCGACGCGCGAGTCGCTGGCCGCCGAGGCCTTCGCCTACACCGCGCGCTACGACACCGCGATCGCCCGCTGGTTCGCCGAGAAGAGCGAGGACTTCGCGCCGCTGGTCATCCGGGCCTTCGAGAAGGTCGTCGACCTGCCCTATGGCGAGAACCCGCACCAGCGCGCCGCCTTCTACGGGCAGGTCGGCACGCGCATGAACGTGCTGTCGCAGGTCAAGCAGCACCACGGCAAGCAGATCTCCTACAACAACATCCTGGACCTCGACTCGGCGCGCACGATGGTGCGCGAGTTCGAGGTCCCGGCGTGCGTGATCGTCAAGCACAACAACCCATGTGGCGCCGCGCTCGGCGCGACCGCGCAGCAGGCTTACGAGCAGGCCTTCGCTTGTGACCCGATGAGCGCCTATGGCGGCGTCATCGCGCTCAACCGCAAGGTCGACAAGGCGACGGCGGAGAAACTGCACCAGCAGTTCGTCGAGGTGCTGATCGCACCCGGCTACGACGACGATGCGCTCGCGGTCCTGACCCAGAAGCAGAACATCCGCATCCTCGAAGACCAGGAGCGCCGGCTGCCCGCGCTCGGCGAGCCCGAGATCCGCCAGGTCACCGGCGGCTTGCTGATCCAGGACCGCGACAGCGGGCGCGACGAGCGCGAGGACATGGAGGTCGTCACCGGCCGCCGGCCCTCCGAGGAGGAGTGGGCCGACCTGCTCTTCGCCTGGCGCATCTCGCGCCACGTGAAGTCCAACGCGATCGTGCTCGCCCGCGGCCTCACCACGCTGGGCATCGGCGCCGGGCAGATGAGCCGGATCGACTCCGTGCGGCTGTCGGTCGAGAAGTCGCAGTCCGACGATCTCAAGGGGTCCGCGCTGGCCTCCGACGCGTTCTTCCCCTTCGCCGACGGCCCCGAGCTGGCGGTCAACGCGGGCGTCACCGCGATCATCCAGCCCGGTGGCTCGGTGCGCGACGACGAGGTCGTCGCAGCGGCCGAGCAGGCCGGCGTCGCGATGGTCTTCACCAAGCGACGCCACTTCCGCCACTAGTGGGCGATATCACGCGCCTGGGCTCCGAGTCGCCTGGCCCGTTCGAGGAGGCCGTCGGCTACTCGCGCGTCGTGCGCGCCGGCCAGCACGTCTGGGTGGCCGGGTGTACCTCGATCAACGAGTACGGCGTCGTCGAAGGCGTGACGCCCGGCGAGCAGATGGCGATCGCCCTGCGCACCGTCGTCGCCTCGCTGGAGCGCGTCGGCGCGAGCGCCGCCGACGTCGTCCGCACCCGGATGTTCACCACCGACATCTCGCGCTCGGCAGAGATCGGCCGTGCCCACGGCGAGGTCTTCGGCGCGATCCGGCCGGTGACCGCGATGTACGAGGTCAGCAGCTTCATCGACCCGCGGATGCTCATCGAGGTCGAAGCCGACGCGTTCATCGTCGGGTGATTCACGCTCCGAGCAGGGCCTTCTCATTCTGTCCGGGGCGTCGCGCAATCTTCGCCGCCGCGTGAGCGCCACGAAGACCACTGCCCGACACGGATTGCGGGCGTGGCAGGTCTCCGCGCTCGAGGCGATGCGCACGTGGGAGTCGGGTCCCTTCCTGATCTCCGCCGCCCCGGGTGCGGGGAAGACCCGCCCATCCATCGAGATCGCCAACCGCCTGCTCAAGGCGAAGGTCATCGACCGCGTCGCCGTCGTCTGCCCGACGACGCCGCTGACGCGCCAGTGGGCGATCGCCGCCGGCCGGCTCGGCCTCAACCTCGCGCCCGACGCGGCCGAGCTCGTGCCGCCGCGCGACTTCCACGGGGTTGCCGTCACCTACGCCAAGATCGCCTCGGTCTGCACCCAATGGGGCGCGCAGTGCACGGGCCGCACGCTCGTCATCGCCGACGAGGCCCATCACCTCGGCGAGGAGCTCGCGTGGGGGGAGGGGTTCGCGCTGGCTTTCCGCAACGCGGCGCGCTGGCTGCTGCTCTCCGGCACGCCGTTTCGCTCGGACACCACGCCGATCCCGGGCGTCCGCTACGACGGCGAGGGCGTCGCGGTGGCCGACGTCGCCTACACCTACGCCGACGCGGTCCGCGAGGGCATCTGCCGCCCAGTCACCTTCATCCCGTACGACGGCACGCTGCAGTGGCGCTCAGGCGACGACATCATCGAGGCCGGGTTCGACACCGTCCTGACCACGCGCGAGGCCTCACGCCGCTACCGGACCGCGATCAGCGCCGAGCTGACCGACGGCCTGCCCCGGATCCTCGCGGCCGCCCACGCCAAGCTCCACGAGGCGCGTGCCGCCGGACACAAGGATGCCGGTGGCCTGGTCGTCGCCGCCGACTCCGAGCACGCCCGCAAGATCGCCAAGCTGCTTAAGGACGTCAGCGGCAAGAGCCCGACCGTCGTCCTGCACACCGAGGCGGGCGCGCACAAGAAGCTCGCGGCGTTCACCGACTCGCGCGAGGAATGGCTGGTGGCGGTCAACATGGTGTCCGAAGGCGTCGACATCCCGCGCCTGCGCGTCGGCGTCTACGCCAGCGCCGCCAAGACGCCATTGATCTTCCGCCAGGTCGTCGGCCGCTTCGTCCGGACGATCGCGGGCCGCCCGGCCGAGATGTCGTGGCTCTATCTGCCGGGCGATCCCGTCCTGCGCCGCCACGCCACCGACGTCGAGGGTGAGCTGCGCCATGTCCTGCGTCGCCGTGAGAGCGACGAGGAGCTGTTTGACGAGCGCCCCGAGCGGGCCGAGAGCGAGAAGGGCGAGGCGGCGGAGTTCGTCGCGCTGTCGGCCGACGTCGCGCCGACCTCGCAGATGTCGCTCTTCGGTGGCGGCCCGCCCGTCGTGGCGGCCGCCTCGCCGATCCTGCCCTCGTTCACGGCGGCGGCGGCCGTGCCGGCCGGCGCGCCCGACGAGGAGGAGCAGGTCGTCAGCGCCTCGCGCCTGTCGGCCTTCGAGCGTCGCAACATCCTGCGCGACAAGCGCCATCGCCTGGTCGGCGACCTCGGCCGCCGCGACCGCCGTCCCCACCGTGAGATCAACGCCTGGCTCAACCAGGAGGTCGGCGTCACCCGCGTGGAGGATGCGACGCTTGACCAGCTGGAGCGCTCGATCAGCCTCCTGTTGGACGCATTGGCGGGCAAGGCGACGGCGAGGCGCTAGTACGCTGCGGCGGTGTCCGCCGCCGCCCGCAAGCCCTCGCCTGACGACTTGCGCGACCGCGCGCAGGAGCTGCGCCGGCTTCATGTCGATCCGGCGATCCTCGTGCTCGTCAACGTCTGGGACGCGGCCAGCGCCCGGACCGTCGCCTCGGTTCCCGGCTGCCGCGCGATCGCGACGGCCTCCTGGGCGATCGCGGCCGCGCATGGCCTCGCCGATGGCGAGTTGATCGGCCGTGAGGGCATGCTGGAGGCTGTTGGCTGCGTCGCGAGCGCCGTCGACCTTCCGGTCACCGCCGACCTCGAGGGCGGCTACGGCGAGACGCCGGCTGATGTCGGCGAGACGATCGCGCGTGCCATCGACGCCGGCGCGGTCGGCTGCAACCTCGAAGACGGCATCCGCGGCGGCGAGCTGCTGCGCGACGCCGAGGATGCGACGGCCCGCGTCGCCGCCGCCCGGGCACGTGCCGACGCCGAGGGCGTCCCGATCGTCATCAACGCGCGCACCGACGTCTACCTGCGCGGCGCCGACGACCCCGAGGCCGCGATCCTGCGCGGACAGGCCTACGCGCGGGCAGGAGCCGACTGCATCTTCATCCCGGGCGTCACCGATCGTGCGACGATTCAGGCGCTGGTCGACGGCATCGGCGCGCCGGTCAGCGTCCTGGCCCGTCCGGGTGCGCCGTCGGTCTCCGAGTTGCAGGAGCTCGGGATCGCGCGCGTGTCGTTCGGGCCGGGCCCGATGGGCGTCGCGCTGGCCGCGCTGGCACGCACGGCCTCAGACCTTCTGGGCGGCGGCGTCCCGGCCGACGAGCTGTCCTACCGCCCGCCGGCCGCCTGACGCACGCGTCATGGAACGGGTCCTTCTCACAAGGAGCTCCCCACCTCATCCCGGCGAGGCGCCTGGCGACGCCCCGCCGGTAGGGATGGGGAGGAACTGCACTTGCTCTCGTTGCGGAGGGGTGAGGAGACGCCGGCCGGTCCAAGGAACCGTCGTCTCCGGTGTCCGCGAAACGCATGATGGGCCCTGAACCCCAAGGCGAGCTGAGGGCGGTCTAACGATTCGGTAAGGACCTGCAGGACCCGAAATCCCAGTGCCCCCGGTGGGGCTCGAACCCACAACCTCAACGCTTAAAAGGCGCGCGCTCTACCAATTGAGCTACGAGGGCCCAACCAGCCTAGACTCAAAGGGCCCGCCCCCATGGTGTAGCGGTTAGCACACGAGCCTTTCACGCTCGAAGCAGGGGTTCGATTCCCCTTGGGGGTATGACGCCGTAGCAGCGAGCGGCAACCCGCCAAGTCTGCGGCCAAGATCTTGAGTGATGAAGAGCTCTATGCACGTCATTCTCGCTCGAACTTCCGTCTAGCGGCTCCTACACGCCGCCCCGCGTGGCACAGTTCCCAGACAATGCGGGCTTCAGCTGCCCGCGGTGATCCCCATGTCTCTTCTGCCTCCGTCTCTCTCGCAACGTCTGCCGCGCCGCCCGTCGGCTTCGATGGTCATCGCGCTGCTCGCGCTCTTCATCGCGCTTGACGGCCCCGCTACGGCCGCGCGTCTCATCGACGGGTCGAGCATCAAGCGCAATTCGATCACCAACCGGCAGGTGCGCAACGGGACGCTCGGGACCCAGGATCTGTCCAAGAGCGCGACCAAGTCGCTGAAGGCGACGCCGTCGAAGTCGGTTGGTAATGCGCAGTTGCGCACCGGCGCGGTGACCAGCGGCGCCATCGGAGCCAAGGCTGTCGACGCATCCAAGGTCGCTGACGGGGCGGTCGGCAACACGCAGTTGGCTGCCAAGGCAGTCGATGCGGGCAAGCTGGCCAACGGCGCCGTGGGCAACGGCCAGCTCGGGATCGACGCGGTGACGTCCTCCAAGGTCGCCGACGGCTCGATCAGTGCGGCGGCGATTGCCGATGGTGGGCTGCAAACGCGCGACCTCGGCGACTTCAGCGGATCCGTCTTGGTCAACTTCGATCCGTTCCCGCCCAGCACCTGTCAGGTGGCGTTCGTTCCCGACCCCGTGCCGTCGGCGCCGGGGCAGAACAACATGATCGCCGACGACATCGTCTCGGTCTCGCCAGGCACCTCCGGCTGGCCGGACCCGATCCTCGTCACCGCCAACCCGGGCGCCAACAACTCGCTGCGGATCGTGGCCTGTCGCATCGGCAAGGACAAGGACAAGCTCCCCGACGATCCCACCGACCTCATCGATCCGGTCCCTACGACCTTCCAGTACGTGGCCTTCGACACCTGATGCCTAGGACCGCTTTCCGGGGTCGATGCGTTTCTCCCAAATTGCGGTCTCCTCTCAGACCGGATCGCGGTGTGGTCCTTCAGGGCTGGTCTGGACGTGCCGATGAGACGCGCGTGGATACCGCCCTCGTATGGATGGGCAGGTCGGGACGATGCTGATGCATCGTCAAGCGCCGCTCGCGTTCGGCGTGCTCGCCTCGTGCGCGGTCATCGCCAGCGGGACGATCCTGCTGCGCGAGCAGATCCTCTCCTTCTCGTCGTGGCCTGAGATCGGTGGTGGTGGGAGCGCGCCCGAGATCGCGATCCCGAACACCCGCCCGTTCGCGGTGGGCGATGCCGGGGCGCAAGCGGAGACCCCGCGACGGGTCCGCAGGGACGGCGCGCCGGCCGGGCTGCTCGGCCTTGGAGCTGGTGGCGGGACCTTCACGCTGCTCACGCCGCAGCCGGTGCGTGCCGGCGGTGGGTCGAGCGACAGCGTTTCCGGAGACGGCAGCGCCCCGAGTGGTCCGCAGCTCACGACCACCGGTCGCACGGGTAGCGGCCATCCCAATACCGGCCCAACCAGCGACCCGCCGTTGTCGGCCTACGCCGATGGCATCCCGATGGCCGGCGACGCCGGCTCGGCGGGATCGGGCGTCTCTCCCCTGGCACCGGACGCGATACCGCTCGTGCCGACGGCCGCGATCCGCGTTGCCGCGCCGCAGGCAGCGAACGTCGCCCCTGAGGCCGATCCCGCGCCGGTGAGCTCCTCGGCCGACAACGCGCCGCCGCCGTCTGACCCGGCCGGCACGCCGGAGCCGTCCCCGGAACCCGCGCCCGCCCCGGACCCCACGCCCGAGCCCGCACCAGCACCCGATCCCACCCCTGCCGAGCCCGCACCACCGGCCGATCCGGCACCGCCGGTCGAGGCGCCCGCGCCACCGACCGAGGAGACGCCAGCACCGCCGGTCGAGGCGCCCGCGCCGGACCCGGCACCTGAGGTCCCACCCGCGCCCGCCGATCCCGCGCCGCCGGCCGATCCGGAGGTCGCGCCGGAGCCGCCAGCGGACGGGCAGGTCGCGACGGACTTGGCGTCAGCGTCCGTGCCCGTCGAGTAGGGCGTTCGGGAGGGAACGCAAAACGGGGCGCGATGGTCGCGCCCCGTCTGTCCTGTCCGCCGTCGGGAGGCGGTCTTGGCTAGAAGTCCTGGCGGAAGAAGCGCTCGATGCTCTCGTCTTCGATCGGCGCCGTGCTGTAGTGCTCGCGCAGCACTTCGGCATCTTCGCCGTCGATGAGCACCTCGCCCGAGGACTCCGGGGCGGTACGCACTTGGTGGCGCGAACAGGCGATTCGCAGATAGCCGCTCCACCACTGGGCGCCGCGCAAGGGCACCAGCCGGGTCCGCGCACCGAACGTGCCGCAATGGACGGTGCCCCATGCCTCTCCCTCAGGATCGATATGGATCCCGTCGAGACGGCCGACGAGCCCGAAGGTCCCGTCGAGGACGAACACATCCCGCTTGGCTTGGCGCTGGTCGAGCATCGTGGCTTCTTCTCTACCCCTCGCCTCAGCCCTTCACACGCCGAGTAGCGACTTCCACGTAGCCTGTACATACCCGGACGGTTAGCTCAGTTGGTTAGAGCACTCGCCTTACAAGCGAGGGGTCCCCAGTTCGAGTCTGGGACCGTCCATCCGTGGAACCCTGTCAACGCGGGTTCCGTCGACGTTTGGAGCGACCGCTAGCGCTGCAGCCGCTGCCGCTCGTCTCGCACCTGACGCTTGAGGTCACGGCCAGCCCACGACGTCGGGTCGCGGGGCGCGCGGTGTCCGAGCGCCTCGACGAGCCCGGCCGATCGGTCGGATCCGGCGAGCAGGTCGCGTGTCTGCCGTGCGCGGTGCGCGTCGACGGCGTCGAGCGGCGCTCCGTGCAGACCGGCGGCAGTCGGGACGGCGGTGCGCAGCCACCACCACCAGTAGCTGCGTCGGCGATCACGATCCCCTTCGCGCCGGTGCGGCAGTCCATCGCTGGCCGCGACCGAGCCGTCCATCGCCGGGTCCCACGCGTCAGGGTCGAGGTCCAGGTCCTCGTGGTCGTCGACGGCGGTCGGGTGCGCCAGCTCGGCGGCCACGAGCACGGTGCCGAGCATGACGCCGGCGCCGAACCAGATCATCTGGGAGCGAAAGTCGCGACGTGCTGACCACGCGCTGTAGCCCTCGGCGACGCAGTAGTCCTGCCATTGGCGGATCAGCCCTTCGGCGTGCTCGCCGCCGATCGCTTTGCGGGCGAACCCGAGAACAGCGGTGATCCCGTCGAGCTGCTCGTCGGCCACGAGATGCGCCAGCTGTACGACCGGCAGGGCGTCGAGCACGGCGACGGTGACTGCGGGATCTGCCGCTTGTTGGGTGGCGAGCGCGGTAATGCGCAGGCGATCCGGCCGCGGCAGGTGCCCATCGCGGCGCTTGGCGACGGCGGCGCTTGCCGCCTCCAGGACGCTGGTGAGGTCGGCCGCGCTCATCGGTTCTCCAAGTCATACACGCTGCCGTCAGGCAGGAACACCTTCACGGACTTCGGCGCTGCGATCACGTACGTCTTGTGCTCATGCGCGGCGAGTCGCCGGAAGAAGGCGTGGCAGTCGGGGCACAGGGCGAACGAGGTCCCGAAGACCGTGTCGGAGGTCATCGCGGCCAACTGCTTCTCGGCGTGGCAGGCGTGGAAGCGCCCCTCCCAGGCGCGTCGCCCGGTTCCGTCGAGCGGGCTCGAGTCGAGCCGGTGGCCGATCTCCTTGGCCTTCTTGCGCACGTCCTCCGGGGACCTGAACCCGATGTCGTCGAGCATCGGCGTGAAGCCGCTGATCGTCTGCTCGCCGTCGCTCGCGCTTACCTTGAGCCTGGCGATGGCCGGTTTCGCCCGGCTGAAGCGCGCGTGCAGCGCCTGCGCTCTGGCCAAAGCGCGACGTGCCTCCGCCACCATGCTCTCCAAAGGGCTGTGGCGCTCGCTCGGGGTGACCCGGTAGCCGCGATGGTTCTCCGCCTTGTACTCGCGTCGCTGCGGGACTACCCCGATCCAACTGCTGGCTTGCTGCTCGAGGTCGGAGACGAAGTAGTGACAGGCATGGCAGAGCCCGCCGGCGACATCCTCCATCACGCGGCCGTTGACCACGGCGTGGCCCCATCTGACCTTGCACTTGGGTGCAGCCCCAAGCGTGCAAAAGAACGTCATCGTGTCCAAACATAATCGTCGCGGTACGCCGGATCCTTGAGCGTTCGCGCCGGCAGTCCTGAGAAGCTTGCGGCATGGAGCGCGTGCTTGGCATCGGTGGCTACTTCCTGCGGGCATCCGACCCGGTGGCCCTGGGCGCGTGGTATCGCGATCGCCTAGGGCTGGACGCCGATGAGCACGGCTTGTGGCGCCAGGAAGCTGGGCCGACGGTGTTCGCGACGTTCGCGTCTGAGACCGACTACTTCGGGTCCCGCGCCCAGCAGGTCATGATCAACTTCCGCGTCGGCGACCTGGACGCGATGCTCGCGCAACTGCGCGCCAAGGGCGCGGACGTGGCGGACGAGACGCAGGACATGGAGGGCGTCGGTCGCTTCGGCTGGGTCACCGATCCTGAGGGCAATCGGATCGAGCTGTGGCAGCCCGCCTGAGCGTCGTCAGCCGCCGGCGCGCCGTGCGACCAGCACGGCGAAGCGGTGGTCCTTGAAAAGGCAGTCGGCCGCGTCGAAGCCGGCTTCGCGCAGCCAGCGCAGCTGGGACTCGACGTCGGCGCACTGGTCGTGGCGCATGCGCTCCAGCGCTCCGGCCCACTCGGCGTCGTCGGTCCCGGCGGCGCGTGCCGAGGCCTCGTGCCAGGTGCGGTAGCGGCGGTCGAAACATGGCGTAGGGCCGGCAACCTGCTCAGCGTTGACGAAGACGCCGCCGCTCGGAAGTGCGGCGCAGACCCGCGCGAAGAGGTGGCGCTTGCCGGCGTCGTCGAGGTGGTGGATGGCCAGCGCGGAGACGACGGCGTCGAACGCGCCGGCCGGCAGCGGGTCTGAGAGGTCGGCGACATGGAGCTCGACTGCGGGGCCGAGCGTCGCGCGGGCCTGTTCGAGCATCGCGGGTGCGCCGTCGGTCAGCACCAGCTCGGCCTCGGGGTAGGTGGCGGCGACGCGCGCGGCGAGCATGCCCGTTCCGGCGCCGAGGTCCAGCACGCGACGCGGCGGGCGGCCGAGCATCGTCAGCGCGTCGACGGCCGTGCCGTAGAACGCGTCAAAGGGTGGGATGAGCCGGCGGCGCGGAGCCTCGTAGCCGACGGCATGGGCGTCGAAGGTGGCGGGAGCGCTATCGATCGTCATGACGTACAAGTGTACGTTATGACATACGGCCTTGTCCAGGGGTTGCGAAAGCGCTGGGTCGCGCGCGGCGGCCTACTTCGATGCGGTCGTCACCGTGACGCCTTTGGCCTTGAGCTCGGCCGAGGCCTCGGTGAGCTTCTTGACGCCGGTGCTGTTGGGCAGCGTGCGCAGCGCCGTGGTGAGCGACTTGGTGTCCTTGCGACGCGCCGCCGCGGCGCCTTTGCGGAAGGAGTTGGCCAACTGCTGCAGCCCTTTGACGAGCTTGCGATGCGTCGCGGCAAGGTCGGCGGGAGGCGTGATCGCCTCCATCTTCTTGACCGTGTCCTCGACCGTGGCGGCCTGCTCGTCGAGGTGGCCGATGATCTGGGCCGAGGAGACGTTGGCGCCGGCTTGGTCGGAGTCCGAGAAGGCCTCCTGCAGCGGCTTGCCCGCCTCGGCCAGCTGCTGGGCATAGACCTGCTTGGCCGATGCCTTGCCGCCTCCGTCATCGCCACCACATCCCGCAACGACGACGACTGTCAGCACGGCAACTACGACCACGAGCACGCGACGCATGGCGGCGATCCTCCCAGGTTCGGCGCGCCCGCGTACCCTTCAGGGCGATGGCCCTCGATCCCACGCACACCGCCCTCGGCACCTGGTCGGGCGGCCACTTCATGCACTACGGCGTCCCGCTCGACGACGATCGTCTGCTCGCGCTCATGCGCCCCGACGAGCGGGTCCGGACCGTGCTGACCGCCGACGTCTATGGCGAGGGCGCGGCTGACGCGCTGCTCGGGCGTGCGCTCGCGGGTCTCGATCGCGACGCCTACTCGCTGATTGGCGCCGTCGGCCACGACTTCTACAACGGCGAGCGCGAGGGTGCGAAAGGCTTTCCGCGTTTCACCGACCCGCGCTTGCGCGGGCCTGGCGAGTACGGCGCCTACCTGCGCGACGCCACCGAGCGCAGCCTTCAGCGCATCGGCGCCGATGCGTTTGACCTGCTGGCTGCTTCACAACCCCGACCGCACCGGCTACACCCACGAGGCGGTCTGGGAGGGCATGGTCGCGCTGCGCGACGCCGGGCTGACGCGTCGCATCGGTGTCGCGCCTGGCCCGGCCAACGGCTTCACCCTCGACGTCATCGACTGCTTTGAGCGCTACGGCGACGTCATCGACTGGGCGATGTTGATCCTCAACCCGTTCGAGCCGTGGCCCGGCGAGCTGGCGCTGCCCGCGGCGCAAGCCCATGACGTCAAGGTCCTCACGCGCGTTGTCGACTACGGCGGCCTCTTTCACGACGGTCTGCGGCCCGGCCTGCCGATGGCCGAGCGCGACCACCGCAAGTTCCGGCCGGCCGGTTGGATCGAGCGCGGTACCGAGCGCCTGGACGCGCTGCGGCCGATCGCGCAGCGCCACGGCCTGACGTTGCTGCAGTTGGCGGCCCAGTGGAACCTCGCGCATCTCGCGGTCGCGTCGGTCGTCCCGACGCTGATCCAGGAGTCCTGGGAGGGTGCGAAGCCCGTCGAGGCTCAGCGCGAGGAGTTGGCCGGTGTGCCAGCCGAGGTGCTCCTGAGCGACGAGGAAGTCGCCGAGATCCGCGCGCTCGGCGACAACACGCGCTGCATGGCGCTCAAGGGCGGCGTGCCCGACCACGAGGGCGAGGCGCGCCCGGACCGCTGGCCGCTGGACGGCGAGCTCGAAGAGATCGCCGCGCGCTGGGACATCGCGCCGGGCGACCTCCAACCCGCCTAGCGGCTAGCCGAAGAACACTTCCGCGTCCGAGAAGAACTTATCGTCCAACGTCTTCGGCTCGCCGAGCGCCTCGGAGATCGGGACCGTCGTGATGTCGGTCCCGCGCAAGGCCACCATCTTGCCCGACTCGCCGGCGGTCACCGCCTCGGCGGCGGCCACCCCGAAGCGCGTTGCCAGCACGCGGTCAAAGGCCGTCGGCGTCCCGCCGCGTTGGACGTGGCCGAGGATCGTCATCCGCGTCTCATAGCCCGTGCGGTCCTCGATCTCGCGCTCCAGTGTGACGGCGATCCCACCGAGCCGCTCGTGGCCGAAGGCGTCGAGCTGGTCGGATCCGGCCGTCGACAGCGTCCCGGCACGCGGCGTCGCCCCCTCTGACACCACGACGATCGAGAACGTGCGCCCGTTGGCGTGGCGGCGGCGGATGTGGCCGCAGACCTCCTCGATGTCGAACGGCCGCTCGGGCACCAGGATGACGTCGCCCCCGCCGGCCATCCCAGCGTGTGCGGCGATGAACCCGGCGTGGCGGCCCATCACCTCCAGGACCATCACGCGGTTGTGCGACTCGGCCGTCGTGTGCAGCCGGTCGATCGCGTCGCTGGCGATCTGCACCGCCGTCTGGAAGCCGAAGGTGTAGTCGGTGCCCTTGAGGTCGTTGTCGATGGTCTTGGGCACGCCGACGACCGGGACGCCGTCGGCCGCCAGCCGCGCCGCGACGCCGAGCGTGTCCTCGCCGCCGATCGGGACAAGCACGTCGACGCCCTGCTTTGCCATGCCCGCGCGCACGCCGTCGGTGCCCGGACCATCCTCCTTGAAGGGGTTGGTCCGCGACGAGCCGAGGATCGTCCCGCCGCGCGGCAGGATCCCCTTGGTCCGCTCGGCCGTCAGCTCCTCACCCTCGCCGCTGAGCACGCCAGCCCAGCCGTAGGTGTAGCCGAACAGCGTGTGCCCATCGCCGAGGCCCTTGCGGACCACGGCGCGAATCACCGCGTTCAATCCCGGGCAGTCGCCACCGCCGGTCAGCACTCCGATCCTGGCCATGGGCCAAAGACTATGAGTACTGTCCAGCCCTCGAACGGGGGGCTCCGGCGCCGGAGCGCTCGGCGGTCGCCGCGCGGTTGCGGCCGGCCTTCTTGGCGTCGTACATCGCGATGTCGGCCTCGACGAGCAGCTCCTCGGCGTTGCGGCCGTCGGCGCCGTCGAAGGCGGCGAGCCCGATCGACGCGGTGACGCGTGTGTGGCCGGCGCCGTCGGCGGCGGTGCCGTCGCGCTCGACCGCGCGCAGCAGCTTGGAGGCGACCGCGTCGGCCTCCGACGCTGACGCCTCGGGCAGGATGACGCCGAACTCGTCACCGCCGAGTCGGGCAATGACGTCGGACTCGCGCAGCTCGTCGCGCAGCGTTCCCGCCAGCCGGGTGATCAGCTCGTCGCCGACGGGGTGGCCGAGTGTGTCGTTGACGTGCTTAAAGCCGTCGAGGTCGAGGACCAGGACCGCGCCGCGATGGTGGTAGCGCTCGGCGGAGGCCAGCGTACGGTCGAGCTCCTCCTCGAAGCGGCGGCGGTTGAATAGCCCGGTGAGTGCGTCGTGGTCGGCGAGGTACTGCAGCTGGCGCTCGAGCTGGTGGCGCTCGGTCACGTCCTGGGTCGTGCCCCAGACGCGGCGCAACTCGCCGTCGATGCGCTCGGCCGCTGCGCCACGGCCGTGCATGACGCGCTCGACGCCGTCAGGGCGGATCAACCTGTAGGTGATGTCAAACGGTGCGCCGTCCAGCGTGGCGCGCGCGAGCGCGTCCCGGACCGCATCGCGGTCTTCGGGATGGATCAGCGCGGTGTGGGTCGTGTGGCCGGCGGGGGTGGTGGCCGGGTCTACGCCGAAGATCCGGTAGAGGCCCGGGCTCCAGGACTCCGTGCCGGTCTCCAGATCGGTCGACCAGCTGCCGAGGTCGGCCATCGACTGGGCTTCCTCCAGCAGCGCGCGCTGGCGGCGCGCCTCTTCCTCGGCTTCCTGGAGGCGCAGTTCGTTGGCTTTGCGGGACGTGATGTCGCGCGTGGTGGTGACGGCCTCGATGAACACGCCGCGCTCGTCCAAGACGGGGGAGACGGTCGATTCCAGCCACATCTCGCGGCCGTCGCGTGCGTTGGTCATCCGATAGCTGACGACGCCGCGCTGGCCCCGGTGCGCCTGCTCGTGGGCTTCGCGAACCGCGGCGGCATCATCGGGGTGGCAGACGTCAGCGGCCCAGAAGCCGACCAAGTGCTTGGCCTCGAAGCCCAGCAGCGCTTCGGCGCCGCCCGCGGCGTAGACGATCTTGCCGTCGCCCTGGTGGCGGGCGATGAGGTCGCCCGCGTGGGTGGCCAGCAGTGCGAGCTCACGCTCGCGCTCGGCCAGGTCGGCCTGCGCGCGCAGGACGTCGGTGATATCGGAGAACGAGACGACGGCGCCGTACGCTCGCTCCTGGCCCTCGACGAACAGCGGGACAGCGTTGACCAGCAGCCACTGCTGCGCGCCGTCGCGGCGATCGAAGCGCAGCCGCGTGGCGAGGACCGGCTTGCCCGTGGCGATCGCGCGCGTGCCGGGTTGCTCGGCGACGGGGACGGGCTTCCCGTCGGGGTGCAGCGGCACGAAGGTCTGATCGTGGGGCGAGCGGCCGGCGAGGCGGTCGTCCTGCAGGGTGTGGACGCCCGCGATCACGCGCGCCGACCGGTTGGATGCGCGGATCGTGCCGGTGGCGTCGATGACGACCAGACCCTCGGTCGTGGCGTCGGCAGCGGGGCCGAGCAGGCCAGACCAGTCGTCGTGGGTCGTAGGGGCGGTGCGGATCGACATCGGTGGCCTTGGCAGAAGGTCGGCGCTGACCCACCAGGACTTGAGGCCTGGCACTTGCGTAACTTCTCCGCGCGATCCGCGTTGGAGCGGCACATGCATCACCGAATGAGGAGCACGCACCCCATGAGAAAGCTGCGATCCAGCGGCATGGCCGCCCTGGCCCTATGCGCACTGGCCGCATTGCCGGCTGCGGCGCAGGCCAACGTCCAGGTCGGATCGTCCGGCTGGCTGTGGGGCAACCCGCTGCCGCAGGGCAACACGCTGCGCGCAATGGCCTTTGCGGGCACGACCGGCTACGCGGTCGGCGACTTCGGCACGCTGCTGAAGACGACCGATGCAGGCGACACGTGGACCGGTCTGCCGGCCGGCACGTTCTCCAACCTCACGGAAGTGCAGGCGGTCGACGCCAACACGGTCGTTGCCGGCGGCGGCTGCGTCGCGCGCCTCTCGACCGATGGGGGTCAGACCTTCTCGCGGATCGCGTTCACGCCGGTCGAGTCCAGCTGCCCGGACGGCTCGCATCTAGCGGCGCTCTGGTACGTGAGTGCCCAGCACGGCTACTTGGTGCTCAACGACGGCTCGGTCTTCGAGACGACCGACGGCCAGCAGTTTGCGACCAAGACGGCGATTCCCGGCACCAAGCAGGCCGGCGGCGGTGTGACGCCGACCGACGCGGTCTTCACCAGCGACACCGGCGGCTTCGTCACGACCTCGGACGGCAACATCTACGTCACGACCGATTCTGGCGTCAGCTGGAAGTCCGTAAGCGCGACCAACCGCCCGGTCAAGGCGATCACGTTTGCGTCGGCGACGGTCGGCTACGCGGTTGGTGACGGCTCGCTGTTCTTGAAGACGAGCGACGGTGGCGCGACGTGGGTTGCGAAGGAGATCGGCTCCGGCCAGAACCTCACGGCGATTCGCTGCGCCGGCGAGAAGGCGTGTGTCGCCACCACGGCGACCGGCACGCAGCTGGTCATCACGGTCGACGGCGCCGCGACCTTCTCGGCCCCGACGCCGTCGACCGATCCGCTGTTTGCTGCGGCCTTCGCGTCACCGCTGCGGCTTGCGGCCGCCGGCCAGCAGGGCTCGACGGTCGTCTCTGACGACGCGGGCGCCAACTCGCGGCCGATCGGTGGCCGGCTGACGGGGTCGTTCTCGCGGATCGTGGCCGGCAAGGTCGCCGGCACGGCGTTTGCGCCCGGCCCGAACGCGACGCTCGGCAAGACCGTCGACGGCGGCAAGACCTGGACGCGCGGCAACGTCACGACGACGGCCAACGTCCTGGATGTGTCGTTCCCGACGGCCAACGCCGGCTATGCGCTCGACGCCGCCGGCGGGCTGTTCGTCACGACGACCGGCGGAGGCTTCTGGAAGACGCTGGACACCGGCAGCACGGCGCGGCCGGGTGCGGTCTACGCGCCGACGCCGACGACCGTCATGGTCATCGGGCCGACCGGCATCCGCCGCTCTGTGGACGGCGGAGGGTCGTTCGACGCGGTCAAGGGCGGCGCGGTGGCGCGCACGTCGCTGCAGCGTGTCGACCGTGCCGGCAGCGCGATCTTCGCGTACGCCCTCAAGGACGTCATCCGCTCGATCGACGCGGGCAAGACCTGGAAGGCCATCAAGAAGCCAGGCAGGTACATCAAGAGGGGCAAGAAGAAGGTCAACAGCCTCGGTATCCGGCGAGTGGACTTCATCGACGCGTCGCGCGGCTTCCTGCTCGATACGAGCGGACGGCTGTGGCGGACGAGCAACGCCGGCTCGAGCTGGACCGAGCTCCCCGGGATCGGCACGGGCGCCGCGCGCGGCATGTCGTTCTCCTCGGCGCAGAAGGGCTACCTCGTCGTCAGCAGCTTCGGCGACGTTCGCCAGCCGACAGGCTTCCTGCTGCGGACCGACGACGGCGGAGCGACCTGGCATCCGCAGTTCGTGGTGTCGACCCCGATCGCCGATGATGGCGTCGTGGCGGGCGGGGCGACCGACTACCTGCTGGGCGGTCAGCAGTCACTGCTCTACAGCACGACCGGCGGTGACTCGGGGGCCAGCAGCGAGCTGACGATCGCCGCGCCGAAGGCGCGTTACGCCAAGGCCACGCACATCACCGTGACCGGCAAGCTCAAGCCGGCCTCCGGCAACGAGCGGGTGACGGTGAGCTATCGGCGCCCGGGGTCGACGCGCTGGACGACGCAGACCACGAACGCCAGCGCCAACGGGTCGTACACGACGAGCTGGAACCTGGCCAAGGGCGCCAATCTGTTCGTTGCGCAGTGGCAGGGCAACTTCCGGGCCCACGGTGACGGGTCGAAGGTCCTCACCGTGACGGTCGGGAAGGCGAAGAAGAAGTAGTTGTTGGCGTTGCGCGGGCCGCTCGGTGGTGTTAGGCCGCGAGCGGCTCGCGCGAGGTGCCGTCGCCGAGGCCCTTCGCCGGCTGTGCTGCGCGGACGGTAACGGGCATGCCGTCGCGCGGCCCGATCGTCGGCGTCTGGCGCACGCGCAGCTGGTAGTCGGGATCGAGGTCGAGGCGGAAGCGCTGCAGGATCTTGGCGGCGATGACGTTGATCTCGGCCTGGCCGAAGCGCATGCCGATGCAGGTACGCGAGCCGCCGCCGAAGGGGACGTAGGCGCCCTTGGGGATCTGCTCGCGGTTCTCGGGGGTGAAGCGCTCCGGCTTGAAGGCTCGCGGGTTCTCCCAGACGTCGGGGAGGTGGTGGCTGGCCCAGGAGCTGTACTCGACCGGCACGCCGCCGGGAACGGTGACACCCGCGATCTCGGCCGGCGCGAGCGAGCGGCGGGGCCCGATCCACGCGGGCGGGTAGAGGCGCAGCGTCTCGTCAAGGGCCTGTTCCAAGTTGAAGTCCTCGGCGTCGACGAGGTGCGGGTGGCGGGCCAGCTCGTAGAAGAGAAAGACGACCGTCGAGGTCGTGGTGTCGTGGCCGGCGAAGAGCAGCGTCATGACCTCGTCGCGGATGTTGCGGTCGGTGAGAAGGAGATCGTCGCCGTCACGGGTTTCGAGCAGCAGCCCGAGCAGGTCGTCGCCGAGGTCGCCGGAGGCACGGCGGCGGTTGAGCTCTGCGTAGATGATGGCGTCGAGCCGCTTGGCGGCCGCCCGCATCTTCTTCCACGGCGTGCCCGGGCCGCGCAGGATCTGGAAGATGTAGTCCTTGGACCAGAAGCTCAGCGCGTTCTCGAACTCTTGAGCGGCGTCGGCATGTTGGCGTGCGTTGTCGGGGTCGATGCCGAACAGCGCGCGCATGGCGATGCGCAGTGCTAGCTCACGGGTCCAGTGGTACAAGTCGAGTTGTAGGCCATCGTGCCAGCGGTCGAGTGCGCGGTCGACCTCTTCGACCATGAGCTCCTGGGAGCGCGCGATCCGCTCGCGATGGAACATCGGCAGCATCGCCTTGCGCGACAGACGGTGATAGGCGCCGTCGATGGCGAGCATCCCGTCGCCGAGCAAGGGCATTAGGTCGCCGTAGTGGCCGTCGCGCCAGGAGTAGTTGGCGGCGTTGGAGACCAAGAGATGGTGGTTGGCCTCGGGCCCGAGCACGAAGATGATGTTCTGGTGGAACACGCGCTGCGTGAAGACCGGGCCGTAGCGGTCGTAGGCTTGGAGCAGGATCGTCAGTGGCTCGCGCAGGAACCCGCGCGTGCGCGCGACCGAGAAGTTCGTGTCGCCAGGTGGAAACGGGACAGTGATCGACCGCTCCAGCCGCACGTCGTTCGCCATCCGCCGGAAGGGATTTGTGTTCGTAATCGGCGGCGGTGCGACGACCGGGGGCATGGGACGGCAGCGTACTGGTTGCCTGGCCAACCAGCCAAGACCGCGAGCGGCCACTGGCCGCGGCCGCCTGCCATAATGGTCCTCCCGTTCACTCGGGGGCGTAGCTCAGTTGGTTAGAGCGCCGGCCTGTCACGCCGGAGGTCGCGGGTTCGAGTCCCGTCGCTCCCGCTTTTGCCTGCAAATCGGTGACTTATGCCGAGGTCGCGGGATTGACGTCCCCTCTTGGCGGCTACGGGCGCGCATCCGCCGTCGCCGGGCATGCGCTCTAGCGCAGCTGTGTGGACTCGGCGTACGACCCTGCAGGGCGCGTGCAATTGTTCGCGCGCGTGCGGAGCGTCGGCCTGGCGTACAGTTCTGTTGATATGGCCGTGCGTGTAGCTGCTGACCTCACCGCGGACGAGCGAGGCGTGCTCGGGAAGGGGCTCGGAGAGTGGGGCGGGGCGGCCGCTCCGACGGATGAGATTGCGCGCCTTATTGGCTTCTCAGACGTTCGAGCGCTACACGAGGATGGCCGTCGGATTGCCGATGCGATCTGCGCAGATGAGCCTCTAGAGCCTGGCGACTGGCGCCGAGCGCTGTTGGCAACGGAGCTGGTCTTCGCTAGCGACGTTGTTGGTTCTGGTGTGGATTGGCAGAGCACTGTGGGGATCAGTGACGCGGAGACCATCCGGCTTCTCCGCAGTGTTCAGCGAAAGCTCATTCGTATCTACGCGGGTCGCACGTAGTGTGCGGATGCCATTGCCGGCGAGGTTCATTCGCTCATGCGTGAGGACCGGTTTCGCATCGAGGTGGAGCTGCGTTTGCTTCGGACCGATGAGGGAGGGCGGCGCGGGGCCGTAGTGTCCGGCTACCGCTACCGTCCGAACTGCTGGTTCGGACTGATGCAGGATGGCGACCGGCTCTACAACGACTGCCTGGTCACACTTTTGGATGGCGAAACCTTCGAGCACGATGGCGACCTTTGGGTCAATCCCGGTGGTCGTTGTCGGGCAATGCTGCACCCTACGTTCCCGCAGCATGTCCGCGATGTGCTCTCGATTGGATTCGAGTTCGAGGTCTGCGAGGGGCGTCGCGTGGTCGCCCACGGAACCGTGCTGTCTGTTTTCGATCCCGGTCCCGAGCACGACTGACGCCGTCGGCGCCTGCGCTCGGAGTCGGTCGGGTTTGCGCTAGAGCCGGATCTCCACGGAGCCGGCGGAAAGCCCGGGTCCGAGTCCTGCGCACCGGGGGAGGAGCCCGCCTCCACAGGCGAGGACATACGTGTATATACTGGCCGCATGAAGATCGTCAAGGTGCGCCGGGTCGGTAACAGCAACGTGGTGTCGCTGCCGCGAGAGTTCGAGGGACGCGGCTACCTGCCGGGTGCGTCGGTTCTGGTCGAGGAGCTGCCCGAGGGTGGGTTGCGACTGATGCCCACCGAGCAGGTGCGCGAGCGGATCGGCGGGATTGGTCGGCGTCTGGTTGACGAGCATCAGGAGGCGTTGCGCATCCTGGCTGAGCACGACCCCGACGTGGCGTAGCTCAGGCAGGTCGCCGGCATGGCAGACGAGCCGATCTGGCTCGAGCTCGAAGACGTTATTGAGATCCACGCAGCGATCATCGGCGGGACGCCGGCGCAGGCCGCCGATCTGCTTCGCAACCGCTCCGGCTTGCTCAGCGCACTTGAACGGCCGGCCACGTATGCCCACTACGAGGGTGCCGATCTCGCGATGCAGGCTGCCGTGCTTGCCCATGGCATCGCAGAGGGCCAACCGTTCCTGGATGGCAACAAGCGCGCGGCGTTGATCGCCATGCTGACGTTCCTGGAGGTCAACGGCAACGGCATCGACGCTCCGGACCCGGAGCTGGCCGACTGGATCATCGGCCTCAGCGCTGGCGCAACGCCCGAGGATCTCGCCTCGCGTGTCCGCGAGGCCCGTCCGCTTGGTTGAGCATCGCCCGCCGTCTCACGCTCTGATCTCGATCCCACTGAGTTGCTCCTATGTCAAGTGGTGGTGGTTTGGGTGTGGTGCTAGATGGTGCGGGCGAGGTGTCGTTTGAGGGCGCGGAGGGCTTCTTTGCGGGTTTTGCCTTCTTCTTGTCTGCGGGTGAGGTAGGCGGTGGCTGGTGGGTGGCAGCGGCCTTGGGTGACGGCGATGCGGTGCAGGGCGCAGTTGAGTTTGCGGTTGCCGCCGCGGTCCAGGCGATGGCGCTGACGGTTGCCTGAGGAGGCGGGGATCGGTGCGACGCCGGCGGTGCGGGCGAGTTTGGCGTCGCTGGAGAAGCGGCCGGGGCCGGCAGTCTCGGCGATGATCGTCGCGGCGGTCATCGGCCCGCAGCCGGGTAGTGCGAGTAGTCGCGGGGCGCGGTCAGCGACCAGTGCGGCGATCTCGCGCTCCAAACTGTTGATCTGACGGGTCGCGGATCGGATCTCGCGTACGAGGTCTTTGCAGATGCGGATGTCGGCGGTCTGCTCGGCGCGGGCCAGGCGCCGTGTGATCTTGTCTAGCCAGCGCGGGCGATCGAGTCCTTGGGCGGGGATCTCGAGCTCTGGCCAGCGGTCGTGTAGCAGCCACCGCAACCGGTTCTGGCGACGCGTGCGCTCTTGAACGAGGCATTCGCGATGCTCGTTGAGCAGCTTGATCGCCCGGGCCTGCGGATCGAGAAACGCGGCGGGCAGCTTGTCTAGGCCTTCTCGCAGCGCGACGCGGGCGACCGCCAAGGCGTCGATCTCGTCGCTCTTGCCGCGTTCGCGGGCGCTGGTCCGGGTCCCGGCCGTCAGCTTGGGCGCGACTCTGATCACGCGCTCGCCGCGGGCGATCAGAAACCGCTCCAAGCCACCGGAGACATGGCGGCAGTCCTCGATGGCCCATGTCCTCTCGGCATCCAGGCCGCGCGCCCATTTCAGCAGCGTGCCGAAGCCTTCCTTGCGTGCCGGCGCTGTCTTTGAGCCCAGCAGCTCGCCGATCCCCGCCGTCACGGCGGCACACGTGTGGGTGGCCTTGTGTGTGTCGGCCCCGATCACGATCATCACCGTCAGTCCTCTCGTTTGGCTTCTACGAAGGGGACCGTCGGCGGACATACCTCAGTGGGGGCGGTGCCACGCTCCTATCAGGTCACGCCGACGGGTCCGGGACGGCGACGGGCGACACAACCCCGCCAGGTCAACAAGGACAGGCGCTTACGAGTCAGCCCGCCGCCCTCCCGGAACCCAACAGCCCCGAGCGGACACCAACCACCATCCGCACCACAAGACTGACACTGAGGCGCTTACGTGCCCGGACCGTACTTGACGTTAGTGTCTAGCGCAAGGTAATGCAAACCATTGTGGACACGCAGGTCAGCACGTTGATTGCTAGACACTCTCATCTATCGGCTTCGTTTCGGTCACTCTCTAGGGGTGGATCGCGTGGTTGAAGCGCTGCTGAAACAGGCCGTGCTTGCGCGCGAGTCACTGGCCGACGCGTTGCGGCAGACCGATACGAAGGACCCCGCCTTCCCGGCCACGCTGGACGCCGTACGCGAGACCGGGCTGTTCACCGTCGAAGAGCTGGCTGAGTTGGTCGGCCTGAGCCGAGCGCGCCTCTACCAACTCATGGGCAAGCCCGGCGACGGGCCCTAGCTCGGCGACCTGAGGGCGCCTCAGCAACTCCGGTCGGTGAGTTCGCGCTGCGGTTCGTCCTGCAGTGCGCGCTGCGGTTCGTCCTACGGTGCGCGCTTGCACGACTAGTGAATCGTGCTGAGCCTCTGTTAGACGTGGACTGAGAACGCGCGGGGGCTGCTACGACCGCGGCGGGGCTAGCGCTCGCCCTGCTCGCTTTGGTCCGACGGCGCCTGCTCAAGGCTTTGCTGTTCTTCGTCCTGCGGCGGAGCCGGCTCGTGCTGCGTGGTCAGCAACGTCGCTGTCGCATGTAGCCATGGTTAGGCGCTATGGTATAGCCATGGCTGTCGATACGGCAACGATTCGTGTGACGCGTGAGACGCGGGATCTGCTGGCCGAGCAGGCGCGCGACCGCGGGGTGTCGTTGTCGTCGATGCTGACGGAGTTGGCTCGCGACGTTGCGCGGGAGGCCGTGTTCCGATCCGAGCGTCAGGCGGCTCGTGCAGACGCGGGGAGCCGCGAGGCGCTCCGCGAGGAGCGCGTGTGGGAGTCCGCGGCGGGCGATGGCGTCATCTGAGCCGCGGCGGGGTGAGATCTGGCTGGTCTCGCTCGGCGCGGCGCGTAGAGGCGAACCGGGGAAGAACCGGCCAGCGATCGTCATGTCCGTCGACGAGCTTGTAGCGGGTATCGAGCACGAACTGTTCGTGGTCGTACCGGTTTCGAGTTCGCGGGCGCCTTCGTTGCTGCGGCCGAAGATCTCACTGGGAGAAGGCATCGACAGCGAGAGCGCTGCGATCTGTCGCGGCGTGCGAGCGGTGTCACGCTCGCGGCTACTGCGTCGGATCGGAAGGCTCAAGCCCGAGACGCTGCGTGAAGTGGAGCAGGCGCTGGCGATGATCCTGGGAATCGACGGTCGGAGCGTCGCCTGACTCCCGCAATGATCGTCGACGACGCCAGCATCCGCGAACTCGGACGTCGCTTGGCGGTCGAGGCGCCGAATGCTCGTGTGGTGCTCTTTGGCTCGCATGCGCGCGGCTCGGCGACGCCGCGCAGCGACATTGATGTCCTCGTGATTGAGCCCGAGGTCGAGAACACGGCGCTGGAGTCGGTTCGGCTGATGCGTGCGGTTGGCGACCTGCGGTTGCCGGTCGAGATCGTGGTCGTCAGTGAGCGTGAGGCGGCTGAGTGGCGTGACGTGCGCGGCAGCCTCGTGCATGTCGCTTTGGCCGAGGGCCTCGTGCTCGCGTAAGAGCCGGCTACGGTGCGGCGCGCGCGCCAATCCCGGCCGTCCCCGGCAGGCGAGGGGTCCCTTGAACTGCGGCGCCATAGCGACGGTTCGCGAAGTCGCCGTGATGGACCTTCAGCAGGAAGTGTGACGTAGCGTTGATCGTATGAATCCAGCGAACCGCGTCACTGTTTACATGCGAAGGGCCGTCGGGCACAAGGACGACTACGAGGTGCAGCACTGGGTCTCTGTCAACGCGGTCTTAGCTGTCTGCCCGGACCAGTCGTTAGCGACGATGACGCGTATCGACGAGGTGATGCACGATCACCTGGCGCGGTACGGTCGCGCTTGGCTTGCCAACCGTGACCTATTAGTCGATGCCGTGCGCAGGGCGCTTGATGGTAGTGGCAGCGACGCTGCGGCGCGAATGGCGGCGTTCCTTGACGCGTTGTTGTCCTCGCTCATTTCGGGAACGGTGAGGCCCGCACAAGCCATCGCTGACCTCAACGTCAGGGCCGGATCTCCACGGAGCCGACGGAGGTTGAAAGTCCGGGTTTCAGTCCCGTCGCTCCCGTATTTTCAACCTCGCCGCTCCTTCCAGGGGCGGCGTTGTCGGTTGTGGGGCGATGGCCGCGGTCGCGGCGGTGCGGACGCGGACGGACTAAGGCGTTTCTTCGGCCGTGGGTGCTTCCACATCGAGTTGGTGGTGCTCGCAGCCGCGCTGGAGTTGGCCATCGAAGGTCATGACGGCAGCGATCGCGCCTGCGTTGCGTAGTTCGACTGCGGCGTCGAGGTGGATCGCGTCGAGCGATCGGACCTCGGACGGTGGCAGGCGCGAGGCTCGCTCCAGGGACGGAGCGTCTTAGTACGAGCGAATTGGCAAAGGCCATGGGGCTGTCGCGACCGGCGGCCCTTCGTCGGCTGACACGCTCAGAGACACCGGCGTCGTTCATGGGTCGCGCGCGCTCATCGCCGGGGTCGCGGGATAGAGGTCCCTTCGTGAGGACGGGCGCGCTCGCCGCACACGATCCACCTGTTCAGGGCAGGAGTTCTAGCGCGGGTGTGTGGGCTGGGCGTACGACTGTGAAATGGCGGCGGTCGAGCGTGGCGACCTTGGTCTCGCCGAGCATCTCGGTGGCCGCGATCACTGTGGCGTCAACGAGTCCGAGGGGGAGGTCGCGATATCGCTCGATGAGTTCGCCGCTGCGCACCAGCCAGTGCGCCGGGAGGTCGAGCAGTTCCAAGGCGCCCGTGTCGAAGTCCTTGAGAAGTGCGGTTAGTGCCTGGGGCCAGGGCCGAAGGAGGTATTCGACCTCGACGAGCACGCAGACGGGGACGATGCGAGGCTCGGCGGTTTCGCGGAGGAGCGTTGCGCAACGGTCGTGGTCGGGGTCGGTCGCGTCAAGCAGCGCGACGAGCGGACCGGTGTCGACGATCAGCGCCACGGGTCGGGCTCATACCCTTGTTGGCGGGCGCGTCCGCCGGTGTCGATCGCTCCGAGGCAAGACAGTGGGCGTGGGGGCTCGGTTCGGGTCGTCAGCTCGTGTTCGAGCGCTTCGCGCACCAGTTGGGGGAAGGTGACGCCGCGATCTCGCGCTGCACGGCGCGCCCGCTCAAGCAATGTCTTGTCTGCTTGGATCATCACTCGTTCCATCATTGCTATCAATGCTAGCGTAAGTGACCGGATCAGCCTCAGCGCTGGCGCAGCGCTCCACACCTACTGCGCTCGCGCGGCAATCGGCATGCGACTCACACCGGCCGCTCCAGCGCGCTGAGCTGGCTGCGGATCGCGCCGCGGCAGACCGTGTTGTCATCGATATCGATCGGAAGCACCTTCAGCGCCGCCCGAAGCTGTCGCACGGAATATCGGGCCCGGAGACGGCCGTGCTCGGCGCAATCCATGGCGACCGCGGAGGTGCCTGACTTGCCGTCGTGGCCGACGTATACCGCGCGCTGGCTAGCGATGAGAGCCGGGCAAATGCTGTACTCCTCGACGTCAGGCGTCAGCGTCTTTGACGCCTTGGCGAGGTCGACCTCGCGGTAGTGGCGGTCGAGTCGGCCGTTGTCGAGACAGTCACGGACAACAGGACCGCCGGCGGGTGGCGTGGTATTGGCCAGCGCAGACGATGCAGGGGCGACGAGCGCAACAAAAGTAGTAACGGCTGCGATCGCGGTGGCGTGGCGGAGCGTCATCGTGATCCTGTTCTCCTGGAGCTTTTCTTAGGCATATCGCGAGGACTGGATACGACCGGGAAAGTATCGGTCGAGGTGTCACCATGGCCCCGCGCTAGTCGCGGATCTCCACCTCGGCCTGAAGGTAGGAAACCCGAGTTTGATCCCAGATCCTGTGCTAATGGAGGGTCGGCTGCTCTGTAGTGTCCGCCGCCGTGACTAGATTGAGGATCGCCACTATTGCCACGCTGCTGCTCATGGTGGCGGTTCCCGCCGTTGCCTCGGCGGATCGACTTGTGTCGCCGACCGTGCCGCCCGGGCCGACGTTCCTGAGCACGGGCGTGGAGATGGTCGCCTTCGATGGCTTCGTGTACTTCGCCGCGAACGATGGTGTCGTCGGCAATGAGCTGTGGCGCACGGACGGCACTCCTGCTGGCACCACGCTCGTGCGGGACTTCAACGTCGGTGGCGCCGCGACGAGCGGCAACCCGCGGCAGTTCAAGGTCGTCGGGAACCGTCTGTTTCTGACCGCGAGCACGCCGGCGTCCGGGGTCGGGATCTTCGTCATCGATCCGGGTGGCACGCCGCAGGCGACGACCGCCACGGGCTCCGCGGGGCCCTCAGGGGGCGGAACGCTGATCGGCGCCGTCGGCGGCAAGGCGCTGCTGGTGCACTACAACGGCAGCGTTGATGCGCTCTACGCGCTCGGCCAGAGCGGGACCGCGTTCACGAAGATCAGCGCGGCCGACAACAACGTCGACTCGGGCAACGGCTCGGCCACCGTGGGCGGCTGGGCGTACTACGGGCAGGCGACCGGGCCCAACAGCGCCACCGAGCCGTGGCGCACCGATGGTGCGACCACCGAGAAGGTCAAGGAGATCCGGCCGGGGGTCAACGGGAGCGCGCCGTTTGACTTCATCGCGACCGACAACCGCGCCTACTTCAGCGCCGACGACGGCACCCACGGGCGTGAGCTGTGGGCAACGGACGGCACCGACGGCGGCACGCAACTCGTCCACGAGCACCATCCGCTCAGCATCGGGACGTCGTTTAGCCCGCCGCGGGCGACCAACGGCAACGTCCTCTACTACGAGCCCGACGACCCGACCACCGGCGGGGAGGTCTGGCGCACGGATGGCACTGAGGCCGGGACGCGCGTGGTCAAGGACATCACGCCGGGCGTCGGCGGGAGTGGTCAGATCCAGCTCTTCCGCTACGGGAGTGGCTTCGGCATGTTCCGCGGCTCTGACATCTACGTCTCCGATGGGACCGACGCCGGGACCACGCTGCTGAACTCGGTCGACGGCGACGGCTACGGTCCCGCCTATCCGCTCGTGGTCGGCTCGCGCGTGTACTTCCGCGGCGGCTTCTCGCCGCACGGCAGCGTCATCTGGCGCACCGACGGCACGGCCGCTGGCACCTTCGGCCTGACGGCCGGCGCGTTTGACGGCGTCACCCCGGGCAACCCCGACGCCGGACCCACCGCTCAGCTGGGCAACAAGGTGATCTTCACCGCCCTGTACCCGCACGCCGCGGGCGACCCGCTCCCAGCGAGCGCGCGCCGGATCTACGTCCTGGACACCAGCCAGGCCGACGAGACGCGTCAGGCGACCGCCGCGCCGTCGATCTCCGGCACGCCGGCCGTCGGGCAGAAGCTCACGGGCGCCAAGGGAACGTGGACGCTGGAGCCCAACCGCTACGTCTACCAGTGGCTGCGCAACGGGACGCCCGTCCCCAACGCGACCGGCACGGAGTACACGCCGAGCACCGCCGACGCGGGCGCCCAGATCGCGTTCCGCGTCACCGCCTCCGGGATCGGCGGGCCCAACGTGGTCACCGCCGACAGCGCGCCGGTCACCGTGGGGGGCACGGTGCCGCCAGTGGTCGCGCCGAAGCCGACGCCGCCGGCGAAGCCGAGCGTGAGTTCCAAGCCGGCGGCCGCCAAGCCGAAACTGACCGTGCGACGAAAGGCCAAGCTGACCGGCGCCGCGCGCGTTGGACGGCGCATCAAGCTGACCCTGCCGACCTTCGCCCAGTCCAAGGTCAAGCTCTCCTTCCGCTGGTATGCCAACGGCAAGCTCATCAAAACGCAGACCAAGTCCTCGCTCAAGCTCATCAAGGCCTACAAGGGCAAGCGCATCAGCGTCACGATCACGGCGACCAGGACGGGCTACGCGTCGACCACGCTGACGTTTCGCCTGAGCGGGAAGGTCAAGAGCAGAAAGAGCTGAGGTCTGCCCTCGCCTGCTGTTCAAAGGCCTTGATCGACCGCTTGGTCGTCAGGGTGTCGGTCTGCGGGTGGGCAAACGTGATCGAAGTCGGTCACCCAAATCGCTGACAGAAATTTAGTGCACAACATAAGTTCAGGTTGACGGCGACACACCATCCCGAAGAGAATCCGCGCAGCCAACCGAGAGGACGCCGGACCATGGGGATGGGACGCTTCAAGAACGGCCGGTTCGACCTGGTTGTGGTCGCCAACTTCGGGATGACCGCGACCGACGTCGCTCAGTGGCAGCGCAGCTTTGCCAAGGCGTCGGAGTTGTTCTTCGACGCCACCGAGGGCCAGATTCAGTACGGCCGGATCTTCGTCTGCGACGACTCGATCGGAATCGACGCCGCGGAGATCATCCTGCACGCCAGCGGCGACCCGAGCTACGGCACCTTTGGTGGGTTCGGCCAGCCGGGCCGGGCGCTGCACCTCATGCCCTACGTCAAGTTCCAAGTGCTCACGCACCTGCATGAGATGGGCCACCACGTCTGGGCGCTCGGCGAGGAGTACGCGGCCAGCGCGGTCCTGGAGGACATCGACACATCGGTCACCCCGGCCGACTTCAAGACCATCCCCTTGGTCAGCAGCGGTTACGCGAACGGCGCGCTGGTCGGCAACGACGCGATCCTCATGTTCGGGGCCTTGCTCGAGCGCCACCGGATTATCGCCAACACCCCGACGTCGGTGACCGTCGACGTCGCCTTCTCGCAGTCGCCGGTCAACGACTCCGACGCCCGCGTCCAGTACCAGTTCCCGGCCGAGTGCGCGGTGGACGCCAACGCCAACTTCAGCATCATGGAGAAGAGCCGCGGCGCCGCCGGCACGCTCAGCCCGACGGGCACGTGGACACCGGCCCCCAGCCCGGTCACCGAGTTCTGCACCGACAGCAACCACGATCCCGACGGCGACACCCAGCAGGAGAGCCTCAACCACGACTCGTGCTGGGAGACGATCGTCGTGCGCCCCGGGTTCACCGGCCTGACCGCCCCCGACCCCGCGTCGCCCGGCCCGTCGACCGGCTCGACCGCGCCCGACTGGATTGTCCTCGACAAGCAACTGCGCTTCTCGGTCGTCGTCGATCGCTCGGGCTCAATGGCGGCCGGCCACCGGATGGAGGACGCTCAGCACGGCGCCGTTTATTGGCTGGAGTACTGCTCGGCGGGCACCGACCTGCTGTCGGTCGTGGCCTACGACGACCAGGTCGACACGGTGCTCACCCAGACCCAGGTCTCGGCGCTCGGTGGCCTCGGCGGCACGACGTCGGCGATCGACGCGCTGACGCCGCGGGGTGCCACCAACATCCGCGACGCGCTGTTTCGCGCGCGCGACGAGATCGAGTCGCTGCCCACGCGCGCCGCCGTGCAGGTCGTGCTGTTGCTCACCGATGGCATCCACAACTTCCCGTCGGGGTCGTCAGCGCTGGAGGCGCTCGGGGACCTCCAGGAGGGTGGCATCCGCGTCTACACGCTCGGCGTCGGCACGCCGAGCCAGATCGACATGGGCACGCTGGACGCGATCGCCACCGGCACCGGCGGGCGCTCCTACGCCGTCGGCGACGACCAACCGGCGCTGATCGAGACCAAGATGGTGGAGATCAACGCCGAGGTCCGCGGCGGGATCATCACGACCGAGCCGGTGCTCTTCCCCGACAGCCGCTCGAGCGCGATCGATAAGGTCATCGGTCGCTCGCGCGAGCCGGTCGACCCGCGTAGGCGCCCGCCGCTGGAGCTCCTGCTGAAGGCGGCGCGCATCTCCGACCTCACGCAGCTGCGTCCGCGCGGCCGGGGCGCGCGGCACGGCCGCATGGTCGCGATCCCGGTCGACGTCGAGCCCGATGCCGACCGCGCCAGCTTCACGGTCAACCATCCCAGCGACGTCGACGTCTGGCTCTACCTCATCGACCCCGCGGGCGCGGTCGTCGACACCACGCCCGGCGGCTACGCAGTCCAGGTCGCCAGCGCCGCGCCGCACGAGTTCATCGTCGTCGATCACCCGGACCCGGGGCGCTGGACAATCGTCGCCGTCCGCGCGCAGCCGGGCCCGGCGTTCGAGGGCCACGTCGTCGCTGGTGGCGAGAACCGCAACCTCCAGGTCTTCGCCTCCGCGCCAGCGACCGGCGCGGCGGGCGCGCCGGTGCCGATCTCGGCGTCTGCGCGCTGGCGCCACGCGCTGACCGGGCTGCAGGCCCGCGCGGTCGTGACGTCGCCCAACGGCGCGCGCCGCACGGTGATCCTGCACGACGACCTTGCCGAAGGCGGCGGCAGCGGCGACTACGTCGGCGTCTTTACCCCGTTCCAGCACGGCCGTCACCAGGCGATTGTCACCGTGACCGGCCAGCCCGACGGCGCGAGCCTGGCCGACCCCTATCGCCTGCTGACGCATGCCGAGGACGGCGCCGAGGTCATCGACACCGCGCTCGACGTCCCGGCTTTTGTCCGCCGCGTGGTGGTCGTCTTCGAGGTCGGCGAGCCCGAGGGACGGAAGCCGTGGCCCGAGAAGCCCTCTGGCCGCGAGGGCCGGAAGCGGCCGGTCGCGCTGCGGTCGGCGGCCCGGGGAAGCGGGCGTGCCCGTCAGGCGGCGGATGTCTAATCTGGGATCGCGTTCCCATGATGTGTGGCTGCGTCCAAGCGGTTGACTCGCAGCGCCTCCTCGACGCCAAAACACGTTGACAGGCAGACATGGCTGACGGCGGGCAGTGCGTCGGGTAGTTCATGAAGGCGTCGCTGCAGTGCGTGACGACGGACGAGCTCCCACAGGCCGCCGGCGACGCACAGCAAGAGGGCCTCTGGATCCGGGGGCCGACCGTCGCGCGTGGTGAAGGCCGGCCGCAGGAGCGTGCAAAACAGCTCCAGCGCACGAACCCGATGCTCGCTGACTAGCGGGCCGAGGCTGGGCAAGGCCACAATCGACAGGTAGGTCATCTCCGGCGCCGCGGCCAGGTCGCGCAGCAAGGTGTCGAGCGCAAGATGCAAGGCCAATGGCGCATCGCCGTCGACGCTCATGAATGTGTCGGCCACGTGGGCAAAGAGCTGATGTGTAGCCGTCGCCGCCGTCTCCAAGAGCCAGTCGACCTCGGTGGGCCAGTGGCTGGTCAGGACCGCGAGCGGGACGTCGGCGCGTCGCGCTATCTCGGAGAGCTGGGTCGCGGCATAGCCGTGCTCGTAGACGACCGCCGCATAAATGGCCATCAACTGCTCGCGCTCATTGTGCGCGACGAAGCTTGATGCTCGAAAACCGACACGGTGCATGAGCGTGAACATACGCCTCGAATCATCAAGAAATCCAGGCCTCAAACGAGGAACTTTGATGGCTCCCGAACACACGTTGTGCAAACGTCGACGGCTCCGGAACCGTACCTTGTGACGTGTGTCAGCGACGCGGTGACGCGGCGGCCAGCGACGCGGCGCGCTGGGCCTCGTCGGCACCGAAGAACGGCGTCAGGGCCTGCAGGCTCAGCACCGGGAGCTCCTCGGGCAGCTCGGGGACCCGCTGCTGCTCGGCGAAGCGGCGCAGGGTTGCCAGGACGCCGTCGATGACCAGCTCGAGGGTGGCCAGCGGTTGCGGCGCCAGCTGCTCGGCCGCCGGCACCTGACCGGCGACGAGCTGGAGGAACAGCGCGATGTAGCGCTCCCGCAACGCCGTCGTGATCTGAGAGAGCCGGGGGTCGTCGGAGACCGCCAGTGCCGCGACGGAGGGCGTCCGCGCGATGTGCCAGAGCGCCGCCTCCAGCGCCCGGTGGGCAGCGAGTGGCGGATCGCCTGCAGCGGCCAGGAACGCGCCGGCCGCGATGACGACCAGCTGACCGGCCCAACCGTCAAGAGCCTTGGTGGCGCAGTCCAGCTCGTCGACGAACAGTGCCCGGGTGACGTCCAGCTCGATGCCCGCCTCCTGCGCGACGTCGGCGAGCCGGGTGGCTGTCAGCCCGTCGCGCGCCACGGCGTCAGCGAAGGCGTCGATCAGCCGCTGGCGGTCGTCGTCAGCGGCATCGAGATCCGGTGGGCGGACCGCGGCGTCGGCGGCGCGCGCTGCGGCGGTCAGGCCGAGCGTCGGTGTCAGGATGACCTCGATCAGCGCCGCGGTCAGATCGGGCAGCTGGGCTGTGCGCCCTTCGAGCACCCACGCCGCGGTCAGGTCGGCGATGCCGGCGACCATCGCCGCCGGCAGGAGCTTCGGCAGCCCCGGATCCGCGAGCGCGGGGGCGACCAGGTGGGTGAAGCCGCGTAGGGCCTCGTCAATCGCCGGGAGGCCGGCGTGGCCCGCCGACGGGGCGTCGACTAACAGCAAGCGCGCACGTTGTGGCTCGGAGGCGAGGTACTCCAGGCAGGCGGCGACCGTCGCGGCGACCTGCGTTGCGCGGTCGGCTTGCGGCGAGGTCGCGCGCCACGCCGCGAGGTAGAGCTGGGAGAAGGCCTCCTCGAAGGCGGCGGCCCAGGCGGCTTCCTTGGACGGGAAGGTGTCGTAGAAGACCTCGGGGGAGAGGCCCGCGGCGGTGATCAGCTCTTTGACCGACGCCGCCTCGAAGCCGCGCTCCGCCGACACCTGCAGCACGGCCTCCAGGATCCGGGTGCGCTGGTAGCGCTTCACGAACCCCGACGGGAGGCCGTGGCGTCCTCGTGGCAACGGACGCTCGGCCAAGATCGGCGCCGGCTCTAACAGCGGATCGCGGCCCGGGAGCGGGCGTGGCCGCTCGGTCTCGTACATCGCGCCCCACGTCGCGAGATCCAGGGCGGCATTGCGCAGCGGGCGCAGCTTGCCCGTACGCAGGTGCCCGCCGACCGTCTGCAGGGTGCCGCCGGCCAGCACGGCCAGCGCCGCGTCCGACATCGCGGCCACGCCGTCGACCGTCACGGCCTGGCGCAGCAGGTCGTGGAGCCCGATGCTCAGCGACCGCCGTCGCGCCAGCCCTTTGGGCCCGACGGCGGGAATGTCGACGATGGCGAGGCGCGCGGCGGTGGGTGCGGCGAGGACGGTCTCGACGACGGCCGTCAGCACCGTCGCCAGCCTGCCGCGCAAGTCGTCCTCGGTGATGGAGCCGGCGCGGAGCGAGCGGCAGGCGTCCTCGATCGCGGCATCGCAGGCGTCGAGAGCGAGCTGCTGCTTGCTCGTGAAGAGGCCGTAGAAGTCGCGGGTCGAGACCTCGGCGTGGGCGCTGAGCGCCTGCACCGTGGTGGCGCCGTAGCCCTGCTCGCCCAGTAGGGCGGCGACCGCGTCGAAGAGGCGCCGTCGCTGGTGGGCGGCGACGGTGTCGGCGTCCAGCGCGCTGCGACCGCGTGGCAGCCGGCGGGGTGAACCTGGGCGAACGGACGCCATACGCGCACGAGGATACATCCCGCCCCCTGGCCGCGGGCGCTTTTCGGACAGGGTGTCCGGTCAGCCGGCTGCCGGTCTTAGAAAATTTTACGATCGTGAGAATTGACATCGGAGTTACCATCGGCGCTGATGTTGAAAAACAGCGATGTTGCCTCAACGGAAGAGGTCGCGGTCGAGGGGCTGCCGCGCGAGGCGCAGGCCTTTCACCGCCGCGCCCGGATCGTCGATGCGGCGGTTCGCGAGATCGCCGAGCGCGGCTATGGCGCGGCCGCGGTGACCGACATCGCTGACCGCGCGGGGGTGTCTCGCCGGGTCTTCTACGAGACGTTTGCCAGCAAGGAAGAGGCGCTGATCTGGGCCTACGACGCTGCGGCGGCCTACGCGATCCCGCAGATCCTGCGTGCGCTGCGGGCCGAGCGCAGCTCCGCGCGCGGGGCGGCCGCCGCGCTGGGCACCTATCTGGCGATCCTTGACTGTGATCGTGCGTGGGCGCTGGCATGCTTGCGCGACGTTCCCGCCGCGGGAGAACGCGCCCGGGCTGCCCGCGACGCGCTGCGCGCTCCGGTGCTGGAGGCCTTGCAGGGCTTGACCGCATTGCCTTCTGCCGGTCGCGTGGGGGTCGAGACGGTGCTGACGGCGATCGACGCGATCACCGTCGACGGCCTGCGCCACGACCCCGGCCAGTCGCTGCTGGCACGCCAGACCGAGCTGGCCGCCCTGGCGCTCGCGCCGTTCGCCGGACGGTCGGGGGACATCACGCCGGCAAAGCCGCCAGCCGTGCTGCGCCAGCCGACGGATCCGGAGCGGATCGAGGTGCTGCTGGAGCAGGGCGAGGCGGGGGAGGAAGCGCTGGAGCTGGTGGTGCGCGAGGCGGCATCGCTGCGCGATGGCGCGACCTTGTGGAGCGTCATTGCCGCGGTGCAGCGACGACGCGTCGCCGGCGATGGGTTGGTGGCCGAGCGCGCCGAGGAGCAGGCCTTGGTGGCGCTGGACGAGGCGTGGTTCTTCGGGTTGTCGCTGGGGACGCCTGACGGTGACGTCAGCGATGTCCCAGGGACGCCCAAAGAAACGAAATGACTCGTAAAGACTTGACTCCGCACATCGCAGCGTTTACGTTGCCGAACGCATCGCGTCCCGTCTGATCGGTCGCGGTGGCGGTGGAGAGAAGACCGGCGCCCAGTGGCGCCGCGTGTCGGGTCGAGTGGGTCGATGGAGGAGCAGTGGACGTGCACACCGTGCCTGTGGGCGGGACCAGCAACGCCGTGGGGGAGTCGCCGCAGGGCGGCCGCCAGCGCAGCCGCCTGGTGCAGGGAGCAGAGACCCAGCGCGAGCGCCTGGTCGCCGCGATGGGTGAGCTGATCGCCGAGCTGGGCGGGACCACTATCGGCGTCCACCACGTCTGCCAGCGCGCCGGGATCTCGCGCCGCACCTTCTACGAGCTTTACGAGGATCGCGATGGGTGCTTCGTCGAGACGCTCGACGCGGCATACGGCCAGTTGGTGGCGCACGTCACCGAGGCGGTTCGCGCTGCCGGGCCAGTGTGGGAGGACCGGATGGTCGCCGCGACGCAGGCGTTGTTGGGGGCCTTGGACGCCGATCGGGTGCTCGCGCACCTGTGCCTGATGCCGGCGGTGGGCGGCCAGCGCGATGCGCTGCGGTTGCGGCGCGCGGCGATCGGCCGGATCGCAACGCTGCTGGCCGACGCGCCAACCACGGCGCTGTCGGGCGAGCAGGCCCTGACGGGTGCGCTGGGCGGCGTGTGGGAGCTGGCGCTGCGGCGCCTGACCGAGGAGCCCGAGGCGTCGATCGAAGAGCTGACCGGTGGGGCGATCTACCTGATGCTGTCGCCGTTCGTCGGCCGTCGCCAGGCGGTCGCGCGGGCTGCCGGCCGGGGCACCGTCACCGCCTACGTCACGCGCTGGACGCCGACGGTCACCGGCGGCGCCGACGAGCGCGGGCTGCTGGTGACCGAGCTCACCGGCGAAACCCTGCGGTACCTCGCTGCGCATCCTGGTGCCGCCAACGTCGCGATCGCCCGCGCCATCGACGTGCGCCACGAGAGCCAGATGAGCCGGCACCTCATTCGACTCGAGGCTGCGGGCATGGTCAGCCGCCGCAAGGAAGGGCGCACGAACGCGTGGCGCCTGACCGCTCGCGGCGAGGAGGCCGCGCGTGCGCTGCGCACGGCGGCCGCTGCTCCGCCATCGCTGATCACCGGCCGGTGGCCGGCGCAGCGCGATTTGGCCGACCCCGTCGCCGACCAACGTTCCGCCACGACCAAGGACACGCACTGATGAGCAAGGCTCCCATTTCTCCGGCAGGCGCTTGCGCGCCCGTCGTGGCTGACGGTCGGCGGCGTGCCGTCTCCCGCGTGTTCGTGGCGGCGACCATCGCCGTCTTGATCCTGTCGTTTGCCGTGACGGGGTCGGCATTGGCCACCACGGGGCACAGCTTCGCCGACCAGTTCGGCGCGGCCGGTGGCGATCCCGGTCAGTTTGCTGCTGGTGGGCCGTCGGGTGTGGCGGTCGATCCGTCGTCGGGTGATGTGTTGGTGGTCGATCCGGGTCATGTCGGTGTTGATGGTGTTTCGCCGGAGCCGCGCGTCGAGCGCTTTGACGCCGCCGGTGTCTATGACTCTGCGATCGCGATCGATGGTGTCGCTTACGGTCAGGTCGGTGGCGTTGGGGTGAACGCGACGGGCGCCATTTACGTCTCGGCGTTTGACAACGCCACACAGGTCGGGACCGTCCTGAAGTACAGCGCGGCCGGCGCGTTTGTCCACGCCTTGAGCACGGGGTCGTCGGGAACGTCGATCAACCCAGGCGGGGCTGTGGCGGTGGATCCGTCGACCGGGACGGTGTATGTGGCCGCAACCGACACGAACGTCAGCGGTCAGGTCATCGATGCCTTTGATGGGGCCACGGGGGCGTTTGTCTCCTCGTTTGCCGGCGCGGACTCGCCTGAGACGGTGTTGTTTTGCACCAACGGCCTGGCGGCTGACAGCGGTGGAGTGTACGTCCTGGATCCGTGTAAGGCCCGGGTGGACCGATACACGGCGGCTGGAGTGTTTGACCGGGCTGTCGATGACGGCAGCCGTGGCGGGCCGGTTGCGGTCGGGACGGATCCGGTCTCGGGTGAGGTGTTCGTCGGGGAGTCCGGTGGTTTGGGTCCGGTGGTGGCGCAGTTCTCCGCGGGTGGTGTTGCGCGTGGGCAGAGCTTCGGGCCGCCGAACATCGGCAACCTGACCGGGATCGCGGTCAACGGCACCTCGGGCACCGTGTACACGGCCGACAGTGCCAACACGGTCGTGCAGCGCTTTCCGACCTTTGCTGGGCCGACGGTAACGACGACGACGGCGTCGTCGGTCGACACGGTCTCGGCGACCTTGAACGGGACGCTCGATCCGGGGGGTGTGTCGTCGACCTACCACTTCGAGTACGGACAGGACATCAACTACGGCTCGCAGACCGCGGAGTCTGATCCGCTGGGTGGTACGGGTGCCGTTGCGGCGACCGGGCCGGTGACGGGGTTGTTGCCCAACACGACCTATCACTTCCGGATCGTCGGCACGAACGCGGCGGGGTCGATCACCGGTGATGACCTGACGGTGACGACCGATGCGGCGCCGCCGACGCTGGACGGTGCCCCGGCTTTCGCGTCGGTGATCACGACGACGGGCGCGACGCTCAACGGCACGGTGAACCCCAACAGCTCTGCGACGAGCTTTCACTTCGAGTATGGGATCGACACCAGCTACGGGACCAGCACCCCGAGCACCGATGCGGGCGCAGGGGCCGGCGATCAGCCGGTCACCGCCGACCTGGCCGGTTTGACGGCCGGGACGACGTATCACTTCCGGTTGGTGGCCGACAACGGCACGGGTGGTGTGCAGCACGGTGTCGATGGTGTGTTCTCCACCGCGCCGGGTACACCGCCCAGCGCCTCTGAGGTCAGCGTGTTCGGCGCGACGCTGCATGCGGTCATCAACCCCCACGGGGCGGCGGCGACCTATCGGTTCGAGTATGGCACCACCACCACGTATGGCCGTAGCACCGTCGAGGCCGACGGTGGGTCGGGCAACGCCGAGTCGGCGGTTGGTCAGGCCACGGGCCGGCTGACCCCGGCTACGACCTATCACGTGCGGGTGGTCGCGACGATCAACGGCCAGACCACCACCAGCGACGACGCCACGTTCACCACCGGCGCGATGCCGCTCGCCACGGCGACCGATCCGATCGGGGTCACGACCACCCAAGCCACCATCGGTGGCACGGTCAACACGTATGGCAAGGACGGCAGCTACCGGTTTGAGGTCGACGCCGTCAACGGCTCCTACACCACCACCACTGATGCCCTGCCGGTCCCGGCTGGCGATGGCGCACATGGTGTGAGCGCCGCCCTCTCGGGGTTGCCCGCCGGTGAGAGCTTCCGGGTCGTCCTATCGGTGACGAGCAATGGGGGTACGACGGTCAGTGACCCGGTCGTGTTCTCCACCCCCGCCCTGCAGGTGCCGCCGGGGCCGCCACCGGTCAGCCCGCAAGCAGCCTATGGCTGCGGCGCACCGGTTCTCAACGCCTACAATCAGCACCCCAGGCCCGGTGACACCATCACCCTCACCGGCAGTGACCTCGGGGTCGGCGGCACCGTTGTCCTGGGTGACACCGCGATCACCCCGACGGGTTGGTCGGCGGCCGGGTTCTCAATCGAGATCCCCGACAACGCCACCGGCACCCAGGGGTTGACGGTCAACTGCGGCAAGGCGTCCAACACGATCGCTGTCGCGATCTACCACGCGCCCGACAACCGCTTCACGATCACCAAAACCACGGTCAAGGGCACCACGGCGAGCCTGACGCTCAAACTCCCCGGCGTTGGCAAGATCACCACCACCGCCGCCCACACCGCGGCCAAGACGACCGCGATCGCCAAGGCCGGCACCCGCACGGTCAACGTCGTGCTGACCAAGGCGGGCAAGAAGGCTCTCGACAAGGCCAAGAGCCGAAAGCTCAAGGTCACCGTCCGCGTCACCTACACCCCCGCCGGCGGCACCGCCGCAACGCTGACCAAGACCCTCACGTTCAAGACCGGGAGCAAGCGATGACCCACCAGCGCCTCCGCCGACCCCTCGCACGCTCTCCCAAGGACCAGCCCATGCACCCCACCACCACAACGCCGACAAACGGCTTCGGTTCAGCCGGTGGCTCGCGCCGCCGCCCCCTCGCCGCACACGCTGCCGCCGCGCTCGCCGCGCTCGTCGCACTCGCCGCGCTGGCCGCCTCGGCTGCCGCGACCCTCGGCCTCGCCGCCGCGCCGGCGATGGCCGACAACTGCCCCAACGCGGGCCTGCGCGCCCAGAACAACTCCACCCAGCTGCCCGACTGTCGCGCCTACGAGCGGGTGACGCCGGAGTTCAAGGAGGGGTTCGTTGCGATCCCCGTCGGATTCACCGACGAAGGCAGGCTGGCCTACCTCTCAAATGGAAACTTCGCCAACAACGGGAACGGGTACGCCGGCATCCCCGGGGGCAACGGGTATCTCGCTTCCCGTACGGGGAGCGGCTGGTCCACCAAGGGTCTCTTCGCGGCTGGCCCGGATTTCTCCCCATCCAACCCCCAGCCGCTCTTTGCGTATCAGGGTCGGGCGTACGCCGCGGCCTACTCGAGCGATCTGCGCTCGTCGCTCTACCAGATGCGCCGCGCTGATCAGTCAGAGACCGCCGTGACCGATCTGTACGTCCGGCGTCCTGACGACGTCTTCACCCGCATCGGCTCAGCCCTCGACCCTCTAGACCCCGTGTCGTTGTCAAAGGCTGCCACCCAATTCGTCGCATCCGACGATCTGTCCCACGTCGTCTTCAGCGTCGGGGGGGTGGCGTCGGTCGGGTCGGACGGCACGTATGAGTACGTAGGCACCGGCGGCGGCCAGCCCCGGCTCGTCAGTGTCGACAACGCCGGTCAGCCGCTCGCCCCGGGGCCTCGCTGTGCGACCACCTCGGTCGGCGGCTACCATGGCCTGTCTGCGGACGGCCGCGTAATCTTCTTCTCGTGCGGCGACGCGGTGTATGCGCGCGTCAGCGGGACGACGACGATCGACGTCTCGGCATCGCAGTGCAGCCGCGCGCCGTCTGATCCCGGCGGGTCGTGTGACGCCCCCTCTCCAGCGGGCTTTCAGGGCGCCAACGCGGACGGCACGCGGGTGTACTTCACGACCAGCCAACAGCTGGTCAGCGGCGATATCGACGACACCAACGACCTCTACGAATGCGACCTCCCGACCCAGGCGTCTGAGCCGGTCGTACCGGTCAACTTGTGTCCGGACCTGCGGGAGGTCTCCGGCGCGACCTCCGGCGCGAATGTGAAGGGAGGCACGCGGATCTCCGACGACGGCTCCCGCGTGTACTTCGTGGCCACCGGTGTCCTGGCCCCCAACTCAGGCGCGAACGACGCGCCGGCGATCGCCGGGGACGACAACCTGTACGTCTGGACCCGCAATGCCGCCCATCCGGACGGTGAGACGCGGTCCGTCGCAAAGCTCGATCCGGCCGACGCTGCCAAGGACGGGATGAGGCAGACAACCGACGACGGGCGCTATCTCGTGTTCGCGACCTACGCCCCGCTGATCGATCACGGCCCCCAAGCTGACACCGACACGGCTCGCGACATCTATCGCTACGACGCCGAGACGGGCGAGCTGACGCGCCTATCCACGGGTGCCGACGGCGAGGGCGGCAACGAGCCAGGAACAGACGCGAACTTCATCCCGGTCGGGTACGGGCCCGGGCTTCCCAACCGGCCTGCACCCCGTGGGGCGATGACCGATGACGGCGGATCGGTGGTCTTCGCCACCGACGAGTCGCTCGCGCCGAGCGACACGAATGGCACGGTCGATGTCTATTTGTGGCACGACGGGCGGGTCTCGCTGATCTCCAGCGGCCAGCCGTCGGCGGATTACAAGTTCACGCTGGGCACGACAGACCCCTTCGGAAGCGGCCCCGTCCCCATCGAGGGGTTCATCTCGCCCTCTGGTCGCGATGTGTTCTTCACGACGACGGTCCAGATGATCCCGAGCGATATCGACACAGTGATGGACGTTTACGACGCTCGCGTCGACGGAGGCTTTGACATGTCCTCGCCGCCGACGTGCACGGGAGACGGGTGTCAGGGTGGGCGATCGGTGCCGCCGCCGGCATCGAAGCCCAATTCGACGTCGTCGACGGGCCAGGACGGCCCGTCGCAGACGATGCCGGCGTTCTCCGTGAAGACGCCGACGACTGCGCAGCGCAAACTGGTCGTATCGACGGGCAAGGTGTCGCTGTCGGTCACGACCAATGCGCCTGGCACGCTGTCGGCGCGGGCGACGGCGACGCTTGCCCAGCGGCTCAGAGCGGTGGGGTCCGCCAAGCGCGCTGTTACGAAGGCGGGGACCGTCTCGCTGTCGCTGACGTTGTCCAAGACGGCGTTGGCTGAGTTGAAGAGCAGACGCAAGCTCACGGTGAAGGTGCTGGTCCGTCAGGACAACGTGGCGATCGCGCGGACGGTGTCGCTGAAGCTGACCCAGCCCAAGGCGGCCAAGAAGAAGACGAAGAAGAAGTCCTCGCGCACGACGCCACGGCACGCCGCGGCCAAGGGAGGTCGGTCATGACCACCCCCGATCAAGTTCGCAGCTCAACGACAACAGGTTCGCTCATGCCCGCACACCGCATCCACCACGTCAACCGCCGCCGCGCCCTGCTGGTGCTCCTCGGCGCCCTGTGTGCCGTGCTAAGCCTGGCCCCCGCAGCGCACGCTGCTGGTCCGAAGTTGAGTGTGTCGCTCACCCACGACGCGGCGACGTTCCAACGGGGGGATACGGATTCGGCTGTGAAGGTGACGGTTACCAACACGGGCGACGCACCGACCGGCGGACCGGTCTCGGCCACCCTTGTCCTTCCCGCTGGGTTGCAGCCCCGCTTTCGGCAATCGGGGGACGATGACAACAACACGAACTCGTGCGCGTCGGTGCAATCCGTGAATGCCGGCGCCCCGTTCACCTGCACGACACAGAATCCGCTTGCCCCGGGGGACAGCCTGACGCTGCTGAAGGTGAGTCTGATCGTGGCCGCGGACGCCGCCAGCGAGCTGACGACATCGGTCACCGCCTCCGCCGCCGGTGCGTCCGACGTCACGGCCGAGGATCACATCCCAGTGATCGATCGGCGGCCCTTTGCCCCCTTCGACTTCAGCGCGCGATCACTGGACTCTGGCGGCGATGACTACACCGTGGCGGGCGGCCACCCGTATGAGGCCACCACGTCCTTCAGTTTTCCCACCTTCCGCGGGGGCATCGATGTCGCGAGTATTCCAGGCAGCGACTACCCGGTTGAGAATGTGCGCAACATCTGGGTGGAGTTGCCGCCGGGCTTCGTGGGAGCTGCGTCTGCCGCTCCGCGCTGCCCGCTGTCGGAACTCTCCAACGGCTTCGCCCCACAATGCCCCGCGGGCAGCCAGGTTGGAACCCTGACGCTCTTCAAGACCGGTCTCTCCACCCCCCAGAAGCTCTACAACATGGTGCCTGAGAAGGGATATCCGGCGGAGTTCGCATTCAAGTTCGGCCCCAATTCGATCGTCAGCTATCCGCAGCTACGGCCGCGTGGCGGGGGGTACGGGCTGAACATCACCGTTCCCGGGGCGAGCCGCTACTTGATCACAGGCATCTCAGCGACGCTGTGGGGTGTGCCGTCGCAGCACCCAGGCGCGTTCGGTGAGCCTCCCGCGGGGGGCCCTGCCATCCCGTTCTTGTCGAATCAGTCGGACTGTCTGGACGCGCAGCCCGCCACGAAGATCTATGTGGATTCGTGGGAGCATCCGGCGCGGATGGCGTCGGACGGGACGCCGGACCTGTCGGATCTGAACTGGAAGTCCTCGTCGGCGCCGGCTCCGGCGATCACGGGATGCGACGCGGCCGCGCTGGCAGATCAGTTCAAGCCGACGATCAGCGCCGGTCCGACATCGACGGACGCCGCCGGGTCAACGGCGGTGGATACCCCGTCGGGCTACCAGGTTGACCTCGCGTTCCCGCAGTCGAATGACCCGACCGATCCGGACACGGTGTTCGATCCGTCGGTTCCGCAGGCTCCGCAGCTGAAGGACACGACGGTGACGTTGCCGGCGGGAGTGGCGGTCTCGCCGGCGGCGGCCGATGGCCTTGATGGCTGCTCGGACGTGCCCGGCAACGATCAGGTGCGTTTGGATTCGATCAGTCCGGTGTCGTGTCCGGACGCGTCGAAGATCGGATCGGTGGTCGCGACGTCGCCGTTGCTGGCCTCGCGTGATCGGGATACGGATGCGGTGACGGGTGCTGAGCCACTTGAGGGTGATGTGTTCTTGATCAAGCCGCATCCGGGTGATCTGGATCCGTCGGGTGATCGGGACGGCCGGTTCCGGTTGTTGATCCAGGTCGACAACCCGCCTCTTGGCCTCAACGTCAAGTTGCCGGGGATCGTGACGGCCGACAAGAGCACGGGCCGGTTGGTGGCGCGATTTATGGATAATCCGCAGTTGCCGGTCAAGCATTTGTCGTTGACGTTCAAGGCCGGGGATCGGGCGCCGTTGGTCAACCCGACCACGTGTGGTGTGGCGAGGAGCAGCGGTGTGTTTACGCCGTGGTCGCGCGGTGGCACCCGGTCGGACGGTGTCGTGGTGCCCGGCACGCCCGATGCGACCTCTGACTCGTCGTTTGATGTCAGTTGGGATGGCAAGGGCGCCGGGTGTCCGAGCGCGTTGCCGTTCGGCCCGGTCATGACCGCCGGGACGGCATCCAACCAGGCGGGTGCGTCGAGCCCGTTTACGTTCGATGTGACCCGTCAGGATCGCACCGATGTGTTCAAGAGCGTCGAGGTGACGTTGCCGGGTGGTTTGTTGGCTGCGGTCAAGGACGTGCCGTTGTGCGTCGATGCGGATGCCAACGCTGGGAGCTGTCCGGTGGCCTCGCGGGTTGGTTCGGCGACCGTCGCGGCCGGTTCGGGCGGCAGCCCGTTCTATCTGCGTGATCAGCCGGTGTCGTTGACGGGCCCGTACAAGGGTGCCCCATATGGTCTGGCGATCGCTGTTCACGCGGTTGCGGGGCCGTTTGATCTCGGCACCGTGGTCGTGCGTCAGGCGCTGAACATCGATCCCGATGACGCGCATGTGACGGTGGTCAGTGATCCGTTGCCGACGATGCGTGATGGTGTTCCGTTGCGCGTCCGTCGCATCAACGTTGTGGTGGATCGGCCTGGGTTCATGCGCTCACCGACCTCATGTGCATCAAAGGTGATCGGCGCCTCGGTCGGCTCGTTGGGCGGCCAGACGGTCAGTCTCAGCTCGCCGTATGCGGTCGCTGGCTGCGCCAAGCTGCCGTTTGCCCCGAAGCTCGCGATGCGCCTGACCGGGAGTAAAGAGACCAAGGTCGGCGGCCATCCCGGCGTCGAGGCGTTGGTGACCCAGCGCCCGGGCGAGGCAGCACTGAAGTCGGCCGAGGTCACCTTGCCGCTCAGCCTCGCCCTCGATCCCGATCATGCGGCGTCCGAGAATCTCTGTGAGTACACCGACGGTCTCGCGGATCGGTGTCCGCAGAAGTCGGTGATCGGGACCGTGACGGCGGTGAGTCCGTTGCTGAAGGCGCCGTTGTCGGGGAAGGTGTTTTTCGTCAAGGGGGTGCGGACTGATCCGAAGTCGGGTCGTCAGATCCGGACGTTGCCGACGTTGTTGTTGGAGTTGCGTGGTGAGGTCAGCCTGAATCTGCGGGCCAGTAGTTCGGTTCCGGATAACAAGCATCTGGTCTCGACGTTCTCGATGATCCCCGACGCCCCGATCAGCTCCTTTGCCTTGAAGCTCGACAGCGGCAAGAACGGCATCCTCGTGGTCACCGACGGCGCCAACGTCTGTGCCGAGACCGAGAAGCCGTTCCTCTCCGCGGTGGCCCAGAACGGCAAGCGGGTCGACGCTGCGATGAGCCTGACCCCCGAGTGCCCGCTGACGGTCGCCTCCAAGACGTTCACCGCAAAGAGCGCGCGGGTCAAGGTCACCGGCATCGGCGCCGGCACGGTCACCGTCTCCGGGACGGGCCTGAAGACGACCAAGCGCACGATCAATGCGGCGACCAGCGCGACCGTGGTTGCCAAGCTGACGGCCAAGGGCCGTCAGTTGCGTAGGGCCAAGCGCGACATCCGCATCAAGGTCTCCTTCCGGCCCAAGGGCTCAAAGAAGGCCAAGGTCACCTACTCGACCGCGGCCCACACGGCCAAGAAGGCCAGCGCCAAGGCCAGAACCTAAGGCCAAGCGGCTTGAATCCCGGCGGGTGGCCGCACCCGGTCGCCCGCCCACACAGGAAGGGAGCGACACCACGAGTGCCAGCAAGCGGCCCTCCACGGATGCCCGATGGGCGGACGGGCCAGACCAGCAGTACCCGACGACCTGCACCACTTGTGTGCAGGCGCCGGCTTGAACCACACATCTCGGCACAGGTGCCGAGAGTCTCACAAGGAGCAGTAACCGATGAACACCATCAAGAAAACGACGCTCATCGCGGTGATCACCGCGATCGCCGCGATCGCCGTGCCGGCCATGGCCTCGGCCGCCGTCTGGGGACCGATCAACACCAACAAGACGCTGACCTCGACGAGCATCGCAAAGTACGCCGTAGTGGGGGAGCCGTCTTTGAGCTTTCAGTGCTCGAGCTCGACTCTCGGCGTTCACGTTCGCACCCCGGCCTCCTCGACGCTCGACATCACCTCGGCGTCCTTCACGGGCTGCACCGTCATTGGCCCCCCGTGCGCCCTTAACGGCGCCACCGTCACCGCGACCGGACTTCCCTGGGCGGTAACCGCGAGCGGCTCCAGCCTTACGTTTACCGAGCACCTGCAGGTCACTGAGCAGTGCTGGCCTGGAACCACGTTTACCGTGGACGGCCCTGCCAATGCTTCCTACAACAACGCAACTCACACACTCAGTGCCACTCCGTCCTACCCAAATATGATCATGTACTACCTGACCTCCCCGTTGGGCGCAATCGGCAACGGCTTTTCCACGTCGTGGCACGAAACGACCAACACCCTGAACCTGACCTGATCGGTCAACGCGTCGCGTGATGTGACGTGATCAGCGGGCGGCGGCCGCAAGGTCGCCGCCCGCTGTTTCGTTCTAGGTGGTGATCGTGTCGCCGTAGCTGTCGAAGACGCGGTTGAGTGCTTCGACGCCGTGGCGGTTGGCGTGGATCTCGGCCATCACGATCGTGTTGTGGTGGCGGTCGGCGCCGATGTCGGTGAGCAGGTCGAGGTTGGTGTTCAGCAGGTCGCAGCGGGCGGTGGTGCAGTTGCTTGATGTGGCCGTGGGTCAGCGGTACCTCAATGCTCTCGGCGTGCGGGTTGGCGTCGGGGTTCCAGCCGAGCGCGTCGATGACCGCGGTGGCGTCGCGGAAGATGTCTGCGAGCGCGAGTTGCTTGGCGGGGCGGTAGTCGAGGAAGTCCTCGAAGGGGTCGTGGTTGAACATCAAGATCTTCTTGGCCTCGATGCGCAGGACGTCGGCGGTCGACGGGTCGACGGTGATACGGCAGGCAGGACTACCCTGGTGGGCACTCATGGGAGCTTGTTTCTCCTTGGGTCATGCCCCCGGGCCGTTCTTGCGGTCGCGGGGTTGCTCCTATGTCAAGGGGGTGGTGGTTTGGGTGTGGTGCCAGATGGTGCGGGCGAGGTGTCGTTTGAGGGCGCGGAGGGCTTCTTTGCGGGTTTTGCCTTCGGCTTGTCGGCGGGCGAGGTAGGCGGTGGCTGGTGGGTGGCAGCGGCCTTGGGTGACGGCGATGCGGTGTAGGGCGCAGTTGAGTTTGCGGTTGCCGCCGCGGTCGAGGCGATGGCGTTGGTGTTGGCCTGAGCTGGCGGGTATTGGTGCGACGCCGGCGGTGCGTGCGAGCTTTGCGTCGGTGGAGAAGCGTCCGGGTCCGGCGGTCTCGGCGATGATCGTCGCGGCGGTCATCGGGCCACAGCCGGGGAGTGCCAGCAGTTGTGGGGCGCGGTTGGCGACCAGTGTTGCGATCTCGCGTTCGAGGCTGTTGATCTGACGGGTAGCGGATCGGATCTCGCGTACGAGGTCTTTGCAGATGCGGATATCGGCGGCTTGCTCGGCACGGGCCAGGCGTCGTGTGATTTTGTCCAGCCAGCGCGGGCGGTCGAGTCCTTGGGCGGGGATCTCGAGCTCTGGCCAGCGGTCGTGTAGCAGCCATCGCAGCCGGTTCTGGCGGCGGGTGCGTTCCTGGACGAGGCATTCGCGATGCTCGTTGAGCAGCTTGATCGCGCGGGCCTCTGGGTCAAGGAATGCGGCGGGCAGCTTGTCCAGGCCTTCTCGCAGCGCGGCCCGGGCGACCGCCAAGGCGTCGATCTCGTCGCTCTTGCCGCGCTCCCTGGCGCTGGTCCGGGTCCCGGCGGTCAGCTTGGGCGCGACTCTGATCACGCGCTCGCCGCGCGCGATCAAAAACCGTTCGAGGCCGCCGGAGACATGACGGCAGTCCTCGATGGCCCATGTCCTCTCGGCATCCAGGCCGCGCGCCCACTTCAGCAGCGCGCCGAAGCCTTCCTTACGCGCCGGTGCTGTCCGGGAGCCCAGAAGCTCACCGATCCCTGCCGTCACAGCGGCACAGGTGTGGGTGGCCTTGTGTGTGTCGGCCCCGATCACGATCATGACGTCAGTCCTCTCGTCTTGGCTTCTGGCGAAGGGGACCGTCGGCGGACATACCTCAGTGGGGGCGATGCCACGCTCCTATCAGGTCACGCCGACGGGTCCGGGACGGCGACGGGCGACACAACCCCGCCTAGTCAGCAATGACAGGTCTAATGCGAGTCAGCCCGCCGCCCTCCCGGAACCCAACAGCCCCGAGCGGACACCAACCACCATCCGCAAGCACCAGACTGACACTGAGGTCTAATGTTAATGATGTCGCTTCGGAACTTTACCGGAGGGGGCGGCGGAAGACCCTCGCTCACTCTGTCCGGCTGAACCGCCAGACCGCGACGCTCAGCATCGCCACCCCGAGCGCCACCACGATCCCGGCCTCGAACGCCGCCGGCACCTGCCAGCCCCACCACGTGACGCCCGGGTCCAGCGTTTGGCGCGCCGACGCCGAGACGTCGAGGTGGTCGAAGACCAGCCGGCGGATCGGGTCGACCGCATAGGTCAGCGGGTCGATCCGGTTCAGCACGCCTAGCCAGGTCGGCAGCCCTGACACCGGGTACAGCGCGCCCGACACGAAGACCATCGGGATCACGAACAGCTGCATGATGCTCGTGAAGGTCTGGGCCTGCTTGATCTGCACGGCTACCAGCAGGCCGAAGGACGTCACCGTGAAGGCCAGCAGCAGGAGCAGGCCGAAGACGCCGAGGATCAAGACCGGGTCATATGGCACGCCCACCAGCGCGGCGAGCGCCAGCAGGATCACGCCCTGCGATGCCGCGATGATCGCCCCGCCCAGGCATTTGCCCAACAGGATCGACGCGCGGCTGACCGGCGCGATCGTCAGCTCGCGCAGGAACCCGAGCTCCCGGTCCCACACCAGCGAGGCGGCGCTCAGCATCCCCGAGAACGTGACCGCAAAGCAGAGCACGCCGGGGAAGATGAAGGTCTTAAGGTCGACGCCGTCGGTGGCCGACGCCGACAGCGACTGCAGGCCTGATCCCAACACGAACAAGAACAGCAGCGGCTGAATCAACCACATCATCATCTGCGCGCGGTTGCCGGCGAAGCGGATCAGCTCGCGGCGACAGATGGTCTTGATCGCCCGCCACTCCGAGTGCCACGACCGCTCCGGCACCCGAGCGGCGACGACGTCTGCGACCGCGGCGCTCATCGCCGCGCCCCCGCGATCGCGCGCATCATCGCGCGGTTCATGCTGCCCACGCCGTCGGTCTCCTCGTCGCGGATCGTCGCGCCCGTGTAGTGCAGGAAGACATCGTTGAGCGTCGTCAGCTCGCCCGCATCGCCGCCGATGCTCGCCTTCAGCGCCGCCGGCGTGTCGAGGACGACGATCTCGCCGCGATCGATGATCGCGATGCGATCGCAGAACTCCGCTTCCTCCATGTAGTGCGTGGTCATGAAGATCGTCGTCCCCTCCGACTCTTGCAACGCGGCGATGTAGCGCCAGATCGAGCCGCGCGTCTGCGGGTCCAGGCCGATCGTCGGCTCGTCGAGGAACAGCACGCGGGGGGAGTGCAGCAGCCCGCGAGCGATCTCCAGGCGCCGGCGCATGCCGCCGGAGAAGGTCATCACCGGCTGGTCGCGCCGGTCGGCGAGCTCGACCATGTCCAGCATCTGGTCCATGCGCGCCTCGATCACGCCGCGGTCGATGCCGTACAGCTCGGCGTGTAGCCGCAGGTTCTGCTCGGCGGTCAGGTAGCCGTCCAGCGTGGGGTCCTGGAAGACCAAGCCGATGTGCCGGCGCACGTCGTCGCGCTCGGTGACGACGTCGAAGCCGCTGACACGCGCCGAGCCGGAGGTGGGCGTGGCCAGCGTGCAGAGCATGTTGATGGTCGTGCTCTTGCCGGCGCCGTTGGGGCCGAGGAAGCCGAAGACCTCGCCGCGGGGGACGGCAAACGACACACCACGGACGGCCTCGACGTCGCCGTAGGACTTGCCGAGGTCGGTGACCTCGATGGCGGAGGGGAGAGGGGTCATGGCGCGGCAGAATAACACTACAGTCGCTGTAATTCTACTGTGACTGTTATGCTAAACTCCTAATGGCAGCACGGAACGAGGGGCTCCGCGAGCGCAAGAAGCGCGCCACCCGCGACGCGATCGCCACGACCGCCCGCCGCCTTTTCGCAGAACGTGGCTTCGACGTCGTCACGGTCGCCGAGGTCGCCGTCGCGGCCGACGTGTCGGAGAAGACGGTGTTCAACCACTTCGCCACCAAGGAGGAGCTCGTCTTCGCTGGCGGGGAGACGCGGCTAGCTCAGCTGCAGGCGGCGATCGCCCAGCGCCCGGCCGGCACCTCGGTCCTCGACGTCTTCCGCGCGAACACCGAGGCGATGCTCGACACCATCGCCGCCGGCGCAGGCGACGACCGCCTCGTCGTCCCCCGGATCGTGCGCGACAGCCCCACGCTGCAAAAGCACCTGGCGGCAGGATGGGAGCACGAAGCCGCCACCCTCGTCGCCGCCGTCGCGCAGGCCACCGGCGCCGACGAGGACGACCTCGTCCCCGCGGTCGTCGCCCGCACCCTGGCCTGGACGCTCATCACGATCTTCCGCGCCGCGTTCGACGGGCTGCTCGCCGGTGAGGATCCCAAGCGGCTGGTCGCCCGTCTGCGGCCCCAGGCCACACGCGCCTACGACCAGCTCGCCGCGGGCCTGGGTGACTACGGAATGTCGGAGCGGACCGTCGAACCGGCCTGACGGCGGTTCACAGCTACCTCACGACAGCGCCGGCCGGTCCTGTCCGGCGGCGAGGGACGTGCCGTCACGCGCTGCGGTAGACATCGCTGCGGTGGGCGACCGCGAGCACGGTCACGGTGCGGGTAGTGTCGTCGATGGCGTAGATGATGCGGTAGGGGCCGCGACGCGCTGACCAGCGGCCGGTCAGCTCGAAGCGCAACGGCTTGCCGAGGCGTTGCGGGTTGGTGGCGATGGCGCCAAGCGCCTCGATGACGGCGGCCGCGTACTTGGGGGGCAGTCGCTCGAGGTTGCGTGCGGCTGGGCCGGCGACGACGAGTCGCCATGGCTCGTCGGTCACGCCTGAGGATCGCTGCTCAGCCGCACGCGCAGGTCATCGAGCGAGACGACGTCGCCCCCGGCGACGGCGGCCTCGCTTTCGCGGATCTGGCGCATGAGGTCCGGGTCAGAGAGCGCCGCCAGCGTCTCCTCGAGGCCTTCGAGATCCTCGTGGCTGATGAGGACCGCGGCGGGACGGCCATTGCGCGTCACGACGACGCGATCGTGCTCGCCTTCGACGCGATCGACGAGCTCGGAGAGGTGGGCCTTGACGGACGAGAGCGGCAGGGTCTCGGACATGACCAGAATTCTAGTCATGTGGGGCGGAAACCGCAACGGCCGTCGGACAGCACTAGCGTGGCCGTCATGATTGCCCAGGGGCTGCAGGTCGCCGACGACCATGACCTGATCCGCGTGCACGGCGCGCGTGTCAACAACCTCAAGGACATCAACGTCGAGCTGCCCAAGCGCCGGCTGACGGTCTTCACCGGTGTCTCGGGCTCGGGCAAGAGCTCGCTGGTGTTCGGTACGATCGCCGCCGAGTCCCAGCGGCTGATCAACGAGACCTACAGCGCCTTCGTGCAGGGCTTCATGCCGACGCTGGCACGGCCGGAGGTCGATGTCCTCGAAGGGCTGACGACGGCGATCCTCGTTGACCAGGAGCGCATGGGATCCAATCCGCGCTCGACGGTCGGCACGGTCACCGACACCGACGCGATGCTGCGCATCCTCTTCAGCCGGCTGGCGCAGCCGCAGATCGGCTCGCCGGGCGCGTACTCCTTTAACGTCGCCTCCGCTCACGGCAGCGGCGGCATCACGGTGCAGCGCGGCGACAAGACCATCACCAAGAGCGCGAGCTTCAGCCGCGTCGGCGGCATGTGCCCGCGCTGTGAGGGGCGTGGCACGATCAGCGATTTCGACCTCTCCGCGCTCTACGATGAAAGCAAGTCCATCAACGAGGGCGCGCTCACGATCCCCGGCTACAGCATGGACGGCTGGTATGGCCGGATCTTTCGGGGCTGCGGCTACTTCGACTGCGACAAGCCGATCAAGAAGTTCAACAAGCGCGAGCTCCATGATCTTCTGTACCGGGAGCCGACCAAGATCAAGGTCGAGGGCATCAACCTGACCTACTCAGGCCTGATCCCGCAGATCCAGAAGTCGTTTCTCTCCAAGGACGTCGAGGCGATGCAGCCGCACATCCGCGCGTTCGTCGAGAAGGCGGTGGTGTTCACCACCTGCCCGGACTGCGATGGCACGCGGCTGAGCGAGGCGGCCCGGACGTCGAAGATCGACGGCGTCAGCATCGCCGACGTCTCGGCGATGGAGATCCGCGACCTCGCGGAGTGGGTGCGCGGCCTCGACGAGCCGTCGGTCGCGCCGCTGCTCGAGACGCTGCGGGCCACCATCGACTCGTTCGTCGACATCGGCTTGGGCTATCTCTCGCTCAACCGGCCGTCGGGCACCTTGTCGGGTGGCGAGGCGCAGCGCACGAAGATGATCCGCCATCTCGGCTCCGCGCTCACCGACGTCACCTACGTCTTCGACGAGCCGACGATCGGCCTGCACCCCCACGACATCCAGCGGATGAACGACCTGCTGCTGCAGCTGCGCGATAAGGGCAACACGGTGCTTGTCGTGGAGCACAAGCCGGAGGCGATCGAGATCGCCGATCACGTCGTCGACCTCGGCCCCGCGGCGGGCAGCGGCGGTGGCGAGGTCGTCTTCGAGGGCACCGTCGAGGGCCTGCGAGCCAGCGACACCATCACCGGCCGCCACCTCGATGACCGCGCGTCGCTGAAGGAGACGGTGCGGGCGGCGAACGGCAAGCTGGAGGTGCGCGGCGCCGATACCAACAACTTGCAGGACGTCGACGTCGACATCCCGCTCGGCGTGCTGGTGGTGCTGACCGGCGTGGCCGGGTCGGGCAAGAGCTCGCTGATTCGCGGCTCGGTGCAAGACCGCGACGGCGTGCTCACGGTCGACCAGGGCGCGATCCGCGGCTCGCGCCGCAGCAACCCGGCGACCTACACGGGGCTGCTAGACCCGATCCGCAAGGCATTTGCCAAGGCCAACGGGGTCAAGCCGGCGCTGTTTAGCGCCAACTCGGAGGGCGCTTGTCCCAACTGCAACGGCGCGGGTGTCATCTACACCGACTTGGGGATCATGGCCGGCGCCTCAACGATCTGCGAGGAGTGCGAGGGCAAGCGCTTCGACGCGTCCGTGTTGGAGTACACCTTCGCCAGCAAGGACATCAGCGAGGTGCTCGCGATGTCAGTCGCCGACGCTGAGGCGTTCTTCGACAACGGTGACGCGCGCGTCCCGGCAGCGCACAAGATCCTTGAGCGGCTCGCTGCCGTCGGGCTGGGCTACCTCACCATCGGCCAGCCGCTCACCACGCTCTCGGGCGGCGAACGCCAGCGGCTCAAGCTCGCCACCGCGATGGCCGGGAAGGGCGAGATCTACGTCCTCGACGAGCCGACCACCGGCCTCCATCTCGCCGACGTCGAGCAGCTGCTCGGCCTGCTCGACCGGCTCGTCGACGGTGGCAAGTCGGTCATCGTCATCGAGCACCATCAAGCGGTCATGGCCCACGCCGACTGGATCATCGACCTCGGCCCCGGCGCCGGCCACGACGGCGGCCGGATCGTCTTCGAAGGCACGCCCGCCGACCTCGTCGCCGCGCGCGCCACGCTGACCGGCGAGCACCTCGCCGCCTATATCGGCGCCTGACCGAGCACCACGCCCAATCTGGAACGTTTCCAGAATCTATGGCAGACTGCCTGGCGTTGCCGCCGACCCAGGACTACGAGCGTTTGCTCCGCGAGGCCTCCCTGCGCATCACCCGTCCGCGGGTGGCTGTGCTGGCCGCGGTCTACAGCCATCCGCACGCCGACACGAGCTCGATCCTCGATGTCGTGCGCGAGGATCTCGGCGAGGTGTCCCAGCAGGCCGTCTATGACGTGCTGGGCGCGCTGACCGATGCGGGTCTCGTGCGGCGCATCCACCCGCCGGGCTCCGTGGCGCGCTACGAGTCGCGCGTCGGCGACAACCATCACCACGTCGTCTGCCGGCGCTGCGGCGCCATCGAGGACGTCGACTGCGTCGTCGGCGCCGCCCCGTGCTTGACCGCCGCCGACCACACGGGCTTCGTCGTCGACGAGGCCGAGGTCGTCTTCCGCGGCCTGTGCCCCGCCTGCTTGGCGACGGCCGCAAGTTCCCCTAGTACAACTACTGATCCAAGAGAGAGTCGCCGTGTCTGAGCATCCTGATGCCGTCGTCCGCGAGATGAACGAGGAGCCCACCGAGGGCTGCCCCGTCGCGCACGAGCGTGCTGCGCACCCGACCCAAGGGGGAGGAAACCGCGGCTGGTGGCCCGACCGCCTCAATCTGAAGATCCTGGCCAAGAACCCCGCGGTGGCCAACCCGCTCGGCGAGGACTTCAACTACGCCGAGGCGTTCGAGGCGCTCGATCTCGCCGCGGTCAAGCAGGACATCGCCGAGGTGCTGACGACCTCCCAGGACTGGTGGCCGGCCGACTACGGCCACTACGGCCCGTTCATGATCCGGATGGCGTGGCACAGCGCCGGCACCTACCGCATCAGCGACGGCCGCGGTGGCGCCGGCGCCGGTCAGCAACGCTTCGCGCCACTCAACAGCTGGCCTGACAACGCGAACCTCGACAAGGCCCGCCGCCTGTTGTGGCCGGTCAAGCAGAAGTACGGCCAGAGCCTGTCGTGGGCCGACCTGATGGTCTTGACCGGCAACGTCGCGCTGGAGTCGATGGGCTTTGAGACGTTCGGCTTCGCCGGCGGTCGCGAGGACGTTTGGGAGCCCGACGAGGACGTCTACTGGGGCCCCGAGACGACGTGGCTTGGCGATGAGCGCTACAGCGGCGACCGCGAGCTCGAGGAGCCATTCGGCGCCGTCCAGATGGGCCTCATCTACGTCAATCCGGAGGGCCCAAACGCCAACCCGGACCCACTTGCCTCGGCCAAGGACATCCGCGAGACCTTCCGTCGCATGGCGATGAACGATGAGGAGACCGTCGCGCTGATCGCCGGCGGTCACACGTTCGGCAAGACCCACGGCGCGGCCGACCCCGACCAGTACGTCGGTCCCGAGCCCGAAGGCGCATCGCTGGAGCAGCAGGGCCTCGGTTGGCGCAGCTCCTACGGGACTGGGCACGGTGCGGACGCGATCACCAGTGGCCTGGAGGTCACCTGGACCTCGACGCCGACCCAATGGGGCAGCGGGTTCTTCGACAACTTGTTCAACTACGAGTGGGAGTTGACCAAGAGCCCGGCCGGCGCACAGCAGTGGGTTGCCAAGGATGGCGCTGGAGCTGGCACGATCCCGGGGCCGACGGAGTCCTCGGAGGCGCGTCCGCCGACGATGCTGACGACCGACCTCGCGCTGCGGTTCGACCCCATCTACGAGCCGATCTCACGGCGCTTCCACGAGCACCCGGAGGAGCTCGCCGACGCCTTCGCGCGCGCGTGGTTCAAGCTGACGCACCGTGACATGGGGCCGCTCGCGCGCTACCTCGGTCCCGAGGTCCCGGACGAGACGCTGCTCTGGCAGGACCCGCTGCCCGACGTCGGCCACGAGCTGATTGACGCTGAGGACGTCGCGGCGCTGAAGGCACAGATCCTGAGCTCCGGGCTGTCGGTTGCCCAACTCGTGTCAGCGGCGTGGGCGTCGGCGTCGACGTTCCGCGGCAGCGACAAGCGCGGTGGCGCCAACGGTGCCCGCATCCGCCTGGCGCCCCAAAACGGGTGGGAGGTCAACGACCCCGACCAGCTGGCGACCGTGCTGAGCGCCCTCGTCGGGATCCAGCAGGCCTTCAACAACGGCCAAGCCGGCGGCAAGCAGGTCTCGCTCGCCGACCTGATCGTGCTGGCCGGGGCGGCCGCCGTCGAGCGGGCTGCCGAGAGTGCGGGCCACGTCGTCACGGTCCCGTTCACGCCGGGCCGGGTCGACGCGTCGCAGGAGCAGACCGACGTGGAGTCCTTCGACGCGCTCGAGCCGTCGGCGGACGGGTTTCGCAATTACGTGCGCGGCGATCACCGCCTGCCGGCCGAGTATTTGCTGCTCGACCGCGCGAACCTGCTGACCCTCAGCGCGCCGGAGATGACCGTCCTGATCGGTGGCCTACGCGTCCTGGGCGCGAACGCCGGCGGCTCGGCGCATGGCGTGTTGACCGTACGCCCCGAGACGCTGACCAACGACTTCTTCATCAACTTGCTCGAACTGGGCACGACGTGGAAGCCGGCGGCTGACGACACGTTCGAGGGCACCGACGCGACGACGGGCGAGACCAAGTGGACCGGCACCCGCGCCGACCTCGTCTTCGGCTCGAACTCCGAGCTACGCGCGCTCGCGGAGGTCTACGCGAGCGACGATGCACAAGAGAAGTTCGTGACCGACTTCGTCGCCGCGTGGACCAAGATCATGAACTTGGATCGGTTCGACCTCAAGTAACGCAGGAGCGCTCGGCTTCAACGGATGTCCGGCGGCGTCCTGATCGCTGTATAGGGTCGCCGCCGGAGGCGTGGGGGACACGCCCGGTTACCGTCGAGGAGAGCTACGAATGATCAGGCGTGTGTGGAATCAGATCGGACCGGTTGCGGGGCTCCTGGCCCTGTTCCTCGCGCTCGGTGGGCCGGCGTGGGCCTCGAGCATGATCAACGGGGCGACGATCAAGCCATCGACGGTCACCGGCAAGCAGATTCGCAACTCGTCGCTGACGGGTGCAGACGTCCGCAACTCGTCGCTGACCGGTGCGGATGTCAAGAACGCGACGCTCGATGGGCGCGACATCAAGGATGCGTCGCTGACCGGCACCGACGTCACCGACGGATCGATCGATGATCGCGACGTCAAGGATGGCTCGCTGAGCGGAACGGACGTCAGTGACGGGTCGATCGATGATCGCGATGTCAAGGACGGGTCATTGACCGGAGCCGACGTGAGCGACGGATCGATCAAGGCGGGCGACCTCGCGCCTGGCGTGATCCCGGCGGCGCCGTCGCTCTCGATCCCGGATGGCTCGATCACGACCGCGAAGTTCGCTGACGCGGCCGTTGCGCCGACGGCGAAGGCGCTGCCGGGTCTGCGGACCGAGCAGAACGCCACCAGCCCGAACATCATCGGCGGTGCCGATGGCAACAACGTCACGTCCGGCGTTGTGGGTGCCTTGCTCGGCGGTGGTGGTGCTAGCAGCGTCTTCCAGTCGATCACCGATGACTTCGGCACGATCGGCGGCGGCCGCGGCAACACTGCCGGCGATGGCGCCGGCACCACCAGCGACGCCCTCGGCGCGACAGTTGGCGGAGGCGAGGGCAACACCGCCACCGGGCAGTACGCCACGATCCCCGGGGGCGTGGGCAACAGCGCTGCGGCGTTCAGCATGGCGGCCGGGCGCCGGGCCAGGGCCGTCAACACCGGGTCGTTCGTCTGGGCCGACAGCACCAACGCCAATTTCAGCTCCACGGCTGACAACCAGTTCGCCATCCGTGCGGCCAACGGCATGTCGCTCGCCAGCAACGCCGGCGACGGCAAGGACGTGCCGATCGGGACGCGCTACCGCGACAACGCCGTCGTCGCCTGGGCGCGCGTCACCGCTGCAGGGACGGCCGACAGCAACTTCAACGTTGCGTCGGTGACCAAGGTGTCGACCGGCCGCTACAGCATCGTGCTCAACAGCTCACTCCAGAGCGGCTTCAGCCTCATCCCGACCGTGACGCCCGAGATCGACCAGGACGGCAGCAACAACGCGCCGGTCGGTGCGGCGAACGTGCGGCTGGTCGCGACCAATCAGCTTGCGGGAGGCGGCAGCTTCGAGGTGTTCGTCTACAACGGCAACTTCGCGCTCGTCGACAACGACTTCCAGGTGCTGGTCACGGGCCGGTAGTCGCGTCGTACCAGTAGGACCACGAGCCCGGGCAGGCGCGACGCGCCTGCCCGGGTCGTGTCAGGAACTAGGCGCCGAGGTCGAGCGCGAGCGCCGCGGCGCGATCGCCCGACACCGCGTTGACCGTTGTCGGCAGCGCGTCGACCAGGCGCAGCAGGACCGGTGCGGTGTCCTTGCGTGGCGCGACGATGACCAAGGCCTTGCCCTTCGCATCGGTCTTGCCTGCGCCGGTGCCCAGCGTCCGGTAGCGCAGCTTCAGCGCCTTGCGCTTGGCCTCGCTGATCTGGATACGAATGAAGACCGGCCGGTTGGGCGGCCCGGTGACGTTGACCTCCAGGCCGCGTTGGAGCGTGGCGCTCGACGGCACCTTGATCGCGAACGGCGTGGCCTCCAGCGTGAGCCGCTTGACGTCGGCCTCCGCCTTGGCCTTGCCGGCCAGCGCCGCGTCACGTGCGGTGGTCAGCTCGGTGATCTTGGTCTGCAGCGGGGCGGTGACGCCGGCGGCCAGCGCCGCGCTGGAGGTCACGACCGTATCGGCGGGCACGAAGGTGCCGCCGATGCCAGCGCATGCGGCGGCCAGGTTGGTCGACTCCGTCAACGTGACGCCGCTGGCCGCCTTGACCTTGCTGATCCAGGTCGAGGGCACGTCGCCGAGGCCGGCCGATGTGGCCTGGAACGGGATGTAGCCGTAGTGCGGCTCGGCGCCCTGCCAGCCGAGCACGACGGCGTCGTCGGTGAGCGCGGGCGCGTCGCAGGTCGCGTGCGGCTGGGCGCCGGTCGCGCTCTCATCGATCCAGCGCGTCGGGGCAAACAGCGCGCGGTAGGCGCTGGGCAGGACGTCGAAGCTCAGCACGCCGTCGTCGAGCTTGCCGTTGCTCTCGCGCAGGGCGACGGTGAAGCCGTTCTCGCTGACGAGGTACTGCTGTTGGTCGGTGAGATCGGCCTGGGTCCAGGAGGCCGTCGGCGTCTGCCCGGCTCCGACGACCTTGGCCGTCTGGGTGAACACCGACGGCGCGGCCAGCGCGCCGGCGGGCGCCACGAGGGCGGTGGCCGCGACGGCGGCCAGGGCCGTCCGAGCCCGCCGGCGGCGAGATGGGTGTGTCATGTGCGTTTGCTCCTTGTTGGGGTAGTTGAGAAAGATCAGTCGTCGCCGGGGCGGGCGATGCGCGCCGCAGCCAGCACGGTGTCCAGCAGCGAGGGGGCATCCGCGCTGCGGGCCAGCGGCTTGAGGGCGAGCACGTCCTGGACGGTGCGCAGCAACCCATAGGGGTCGATCTTGGTGTCGTCGGTGGCGCCTGCGATCGCGAAGCGCGAGACGACCAACGCCCCGTTGCGGACCGGCGCCTCCGGGCCCTCGGGCGCTGCGGCCCCGCCGGCGAAGGTCACGAGCAGCAGGCCGCCGTCGGCGTAGGCGGGCGAGGCCAGGATCCGGGGGACCCAGGTGGCCAGGAACGCGTCGGCCGCCGCCAGGCCGCCCGGGCTGCCGTCGGCGCACGGCGAGGCCGTGCCGTCGTTGCAGAGGTTCGGCACGATGTAGGACAACGCCGGTGTCGTCTTGGCCTTGGTCAGGTCGGTCTCCAGCGGCGCCAGCGGGCCGTCGAAGGAGTCGCACCCGCTGAGGTCCAGGAGCGAGTGGAAGTAGACGAACGGGTTGTGGCGCGTGGCGTAACCGTCACCGGGCCGCGCGACGGTGGTGTCGTCGACGGCGCCAGAGGCGGGCCGGCGGCAGGAGCTGCGCGGCGGCTGGCCCTTGTCGAGGTCCTCAACGTAGGCGCGCCAGGTGCTCCCGGCGGCGGCGAGCTGGTCGGCGACGGTGATGACCGTGTTCGGGTAGGCGCAGCCCTGGGCAGTGATCTCGCCGGCCTTGTTGGGCTTGGCGGTCTGCGGGATCTCGGTGTAGGTCGCGCAGCCGGCGCGGGTGTCGTCGTTGGGCGGCTGCCCGCTGATCAGTGCCAGGTGGTCGGGCAGGTCGGCGCGCCCGAGCGAGGAGGCGCCGGTCAGCAGTGTGCCCTTGGGCCGCAGCGTGCCGTTGAGGTAGGTCGCGACCGAGCCGGCGCCGAAGGTGGCGTCGAACCCGCGGCCGGCCAGGACGATCTCGAAGACGTGCTTGACGTGGGTGGGGCGGGGCTCGGCGGCGGCGGGCGCTTCCTTGGACGGCTTGTCGTTGGCCGCCGGTGCGGGCTCCTCGTCGGCTGCGTCGTCCTCAGGAGCTGTCGTCGCTGGCGCGTCGCCGTCGTCAGAAGAAGACGGCGTGGGTGCCGGATCGTCGACGATGCTGTCGTCCGGCGTCTCGGGCGGCTCAGCGTCGTCGGCCTCCTCGACGGCCGCGGGTGGCGCAGCCGGCAGCGCCACCGTGGTCGTGCGTGCCACGCGCAGCGCAGCGGTGACCTCCTTGCTCTGCCCGGAGGCGCCGACACCCCCGGCCAGGATCGCGGCGGTGGCCAGCCCTGAGACCAAGGCAAGCAGCGCGAGTTGGGCGCGCTCGCCCATCAGCCGCCGGACCCGTTGACGTGATGTTCCGTCGCGCCTGCAGCGGGCGGCAGTGGTGGCAGCGCGACCAGCGCGGTGCCGCAGGCCGAGCAGAACTGCGAGCCGTCGTGAAACGGCGTGCCGCAGCCCGGGCACGCGCCGGCCGGCGCGAACGACGTGTCGCCGCGTCGCAGCGCGACCTCGACGGCCTCCAGCTCGGCATCGACACGCTGCAGCTCGGCGGCCTTGCGTGTCAGCACATCAAGTTGTACGTGATCGCGGATGGCCATCTCGTAGAAGGCGCCGCCTAGGTCGGTCTGCAGCAGCGTGAAGCGCTCCGTGAGCCGCTCGCGCTGGGCGAGCAGCTCGCGATGGCGATCGTCGATCGGCACGGGCGCGGCAGCCTCACGGCGGGCGCGCGCGACCGCCTCGGCGGCTGGCACGAGCCCCGCGGGCGGTCCCTCGCGGCGGCGGCGCGGTCCGCGCCTCACGGGATCACGATCTGGTCAGGAAGGTTGCGCTGGGACTCCACGTACTCCTTGCCCTTGGACTCGTTGATGCGCTTGACGGCTTCCTGGCTCTCCCCGAGCTGCTTGCTGGTGACCTTCGACCCCTCGAGCTGGCGCGCGTCGCCTGCTGGTCCCGAGGCCAGCACCCTCGAACCGTCGCTGGTGCGCTTGCCGCTGCTGTTCTTCTTGTCCTTGGCGGCGGACTTCTTGGAGGAGGCCGTCGTCGTGTCCGCATCTGCGGCCGTCGGCGTCGCGGCACCGCCTACCGCGCCGGTGACGTTGACGACCGGCGCGCGCTGCGCCTTCAGAGCGTTGACAATGAGCTCATCGCTCGGCGCTTGGCTGCGTCCGGCGAGCACGCCGAGCGCCGCCGCCAGCGGGATCAAGGCGAGCGCGATCGTGCCGAGGCTCGCGCCTCGTCGCGGTGCGGCAGTGGTTGCGACCGGCGCGCCGGCACGCGCGCGGCGGGTCGCCTCAGCGAGGTAGCGGGCCGCGGGGTCGTCGCCGTGCGGGCGGCGTGAGCCGCAGACCACGCAGTAGCGCTGGCGTGGCTCCAGCGGCGATTGGCACTGGTCGCAGACCTCCCAGGTGGAGGTGGCGGCAGATGGGGCGCCGCCCGGGGTCGGTGCGATCTGGGTCATCGGTTCCTCATCACTCGAAGATGGTGGGAAGGACATGGACCTGGGTCTGGCGCGCGTCGCGCGCCCCGATGAGCGGGACGGCGATCGTGGTCTCGCCATCGCCGCTCAGCTTGGGAATCGCGGCACGTCCGGCGGCGACGTAGCGTCCGCCGGCCCGGGCGACCGCATAGACCGGGAGGTCGACCTGCGGGACGTCGGAGCCGTTGCGCACGCGCACGCGCCCGCCGCCCAAGTCGCTGGCCTGCAAGCGGGGCAGCGACGCTGCGCGGCTGGTCGGCTTGCTTGTGGGAGCCCCGACCCGCGCGTAGGCCCGGGCCCCGGCCGGCACGCGGCGGCGGGCCGTGAACACCCAGGTCGTGGCAGCGCCGGGAGCCAGCGCGGCCACGTGGGTCTCGAACCAGTCGAGGTTACGCCCGCCGTTGAGCGCCAGCGCCCTGCCGTCGCGCGTGCGGACGCCGACCGCGATCGGCAGATCGGTCAGCGGTGTGCGCGCCCGGCTGCGCAGGTCGACGACGACGGCCGTCCGGCCACGGGCGCGCACGAGCGCCGCGCCGGCGACGTCGACCTGGGCGTTGCGCGCGCCCAGGCGCAGCGGTTCGCGCGCCGCGATCTGGCGCTCGGCGCTCAGCTTCGCGCGCGCGTTGCGGTCCTGGGTCGTCACGCAGCCGGTCAGCAGCACGGCGGCGCCGGCGCTGAGACCGACCAGCACGGCCATCTTGAGGGCAGCGTCAGCCGAACGCGCCACTGACGTACTCCCGGGTGCGGTGCTCGCGCGGCGCGCGGAACAGCTGCTCGGCCGGCCCGTACTCGACGAGCTCGCCGAGGTACATGAACGCCACGTGGTCGGCGATGCGATGGGCCTGCTGCAAGTTATGGGTGACGATCACGACCGCCAGCTCCTCGCGCAGGCTGACGATCAGGTCCTCGATGACCTGGGTCGACTGCGGGTCCAGGGCCGAGCACGGCTCGTCGAGCAGCAAGACCTCGGGGTTGGCGGCCAGCGCCCGCGCGATGCACAAGCGTTGTTGTTGGCCGCCCGACAGGCGCAGCGCGGGGTGGTCGAGGCTGTCTTTGACCTCCTCGTATAGGCCCGCGCGCGCGAGCGCGTCACGTACCTGGTCACGCAGGTCGCGCTTGCGCGGCCGCCGCGCGGCCTGCTCGCGCAGCACGTAGGCGACGTTGTCAAAGACGCTCATCGGAAACGGGTTGGGCTGCTGGAAGACCATCGTCACCCGGCGTCGCAGCGCGGTCGGCTCGAACGTTGCGATGTCCTCGCCGTCGAGCCGGATGGCCCCGCGCATCGACGTGCCCGCGGTGAGCTCGGTGAGCCGGTTCAGCGAGCGCAGCAAGGTCGTCTTGCCGCAACCCGAGGGGCCGATCAAGGCAAGGACCTCGCCTTGGCGCACCGGCAGCGAGACGCGGTCGACGGCGAGCTTGGGTCCGTAGGCAATCGACAGCTCGTCGATCTGCATGCGGTCGACGGCAATCGTGGCGCTCGGCGCCCGGCGTGATGCGGCGCCGACGAGCGACACGGGGTCGGCGATGGCTGGGGGAGCGCTGCCGTCCAGTGGCAGGACGCGTACCGGCGGTGGCTTCAGGAGCCCCATCCCATCCTCCTTCCGCGACGCACGGCGACGTCGACGATGAAGTTGATCGACAAGACGATCGCCAGCAGCACGAACGCTGCGGCATAGGCCTTGGTCGGTTGGTTGGCCTCGCCCGTTGGGGCGTTGGCGTACACGTAGGTCGTCAGCGTCCCGCCGGTGCCGCGTAGCGCGCCGAGGAGCGGGACGTCGCCGACCGGGTTGAGGCGCAGCGTCGCACCCAGCAGCAGGATCACGACGGCGGTGTCGCCGACGACACGGCCGAGGCCGAGCATCGCGCCGGTGACCACCGACGGGCGCGCGGCGGGCAGCAGCACGCGCCGCGTCGTCGCCGACTTCGTCTTGCCCACCGCGTAGGACGCCTCGCGCACGTGGCCCGGAATCGCCTGCAGTCCTTCGCGGACGTTGGCCACGATCAGCGGCAGCGCGATCAACGACAACATGGCACCCGCGGCGAGGAACGACCGGCCGTAGACGACGCCCTCGTTCTCGTAGCTGACGAACGCCAGGATCGGGCTTTGGAAGAGCAGGACGCCGAAGAGCGCGAAGACGATCGATGGCGTGCCGGCCAGCATCTCGATCGTCGACTCCGCGACGCGCGCCAGCGCGGTGGGCCGGCCGTACTCGCTCAGCCAGACGCCGACGCCGATGCCGACCGGCAGCGCAACCGCCAGCGCCAGCGCGGCGACGGCAAAGGTCCCGATCATTGGGTCTAGAAAGCCGCCGCTCTCGGACTCCGAAAAGCCCGCGGCAGGCGAGGTCACTGAGCAGCTCCAGGCGCACGTAGCGGATGCCCTGGGCCATGAGGAAGACGACGATCGCGACCGTAACCACCAAGAAGCCGACGCCGAGCGCCCAGGCGATGGCGAGGCCGATGCGATCGGTCAGGCGCCACGACGCGCTCGAGTCGCGCGCCGAGCGGCGGCGCGGCTGCGGCGGGGACACGCGCCCCGGCTCGTCCGCTGGTGTCGTCACTGCCGCGCTCATGCGCGCACCCCGTAGCGCTTCATCGGCTGCTTGGCCGCCCAGCCGGCCAGCGAGAGCATCAGTGCCGAGAACAGCAGCACCGCGGCGATCGCGAAGATGGTGTGGCGCATCGGCGCCGAGGTCAGCTCCTCGGAGGTCTGCAAGATCGTCGAGGGCAGCGGCTTGGCCGGCTCGACGAAGAAGATGAGCCCGTCGGCGGGGTTCGGGGCGAAGCCGACGCCGCCGCAGACCATCGCGAGCATCACGGCCTCTCCCAGTGCTCGCGCGACGGCGAGCACGGTCCCGGCGACTAGCGCTGGTCGTGCGGTCCGCACGCCGATCTTCCAGAACGTGCGCCAGCGGTTGATGCCCAGCCCCAACGAGCCCTCCAGCCAGCCGCGCGGCACCGCGCGCAGGCCGTCGACGAAGACCGCGACCATCAGCGGCGAGATCATCAACGTGAGGATCACCACGCCCGCCAGCAGGCTGTAACCGCTCAGCGAGACGATGTAGGCGACTGAGCGGCGCGCCTCGTCGCTGATGATGTGCTGGCCAATGAACGGCACGACTACCAGGACGCCGATGAGGCCCATGATCACCGAGGGGATGCTGGCCAGCAGCCGCACGACCGGCTCCAAGATCCGCCGCATCCAGCCGGGCGCGAACTCGACGATGAAGACCGAGATGAAGAGCGCGGCGACGAAGCTGAGGACGGTGGCCGCGCCCGTCACCAGGATCGTGCTCCAGATCAGCGGCCAGGCGTGAAATGTGTAGACCGGTTCCTGGAGGAAGTTGGCCGACATGAAGATCTTCTCGACCTGGTGGTCGACGTTGCCGCCCGCGCCGAACCAGGCAAAGCCGTTGTGCTGGAAGGACGGCCACGCCTCGCGGAGCACGAACACGACCATCGCGCCGACGAACAGCACGACGGCGCAGACCAGCGCGCCGAGCAGAAGCTCAGCGCGCTGGCCCGGAGCCAGTCCTGGCCGGTGAGGGGCAGCCGCGTCCATGGCTCGCCGTCGTCTCGCCCCTCTACTTCTTCTTGCTCTTCTTCTTCGCCGGCTTGGTCGCGTTGAACGCCGGCACCGCACCGGCCTTCTCGATGACCACCCCTGCCTCGTAGCTGCTGCGGATCCAGTCGGCGAACTTCAAGACCTTCTTGTTGGGGCTCTTGGCCGGCAGCACGATCCACGCGTACCGCGACAGCGGGTACTTGAGCGACTTGATGGTCTTGGGCGTCGCGGCCACGCCGTTGAGCGAGAGCCGCTTGACGCCGCTGCCCTCGCGCGAGTTGGCTAGGCCCACATAGCCGATGCCGTTGGGGTTCTTGGAGAGCGCGACGGCGACCTCGCCGTCCTTGTCCAGCGGCGTGACGTTCGTGCCCTGGGCCTCACCGCCGAGGACCGCGGCCGTGAAGAACGTGTAGAGGCCGGCGGTCGCGTTGCGACCGAAGGCTGAGATCGGCGCGCTCAGCCCCGAATCGGGGAAGGCGCTCCACTCCGTGACCTTGCCCGTGAAGATGTCCTTCGCGTTGGCCAGCGGCAGGTTGTTGAGCTTGTTGGCCGGGTTGACGGAGATCGTCAGCGCGTCGAGGAAGAGCTTGGAGTAGCTCAGCCCGGAGTCCGAGGGCAGCGGCGGCCGGGTCTGAACCGCGAACTGGCTGCGGCCGGCCTGGACGTCGGCGGCGCCGGCGTTGCCGTTGTTGGCCGTGAAGACGAACTTCACGCTCGGGTCGACCTTCTTGTAGGCCTTAAACAGGACCTCGAGGTAGGGGGTGCTCGCGCTTGAACCCGAGCCGGCGATCTGGGTCACTGCGGCGGAGGCGGGCGCAGCAGCGGCGAACGAGCCGAGCACTACGCCTGCGACCACGACGCGCCTGGGGACGAAGGTCACAGGGGCAATCCTTTCCATGCAAACTTGATAGGGATTTAGACGTTACAGCATTCCTCTGTTTGCCGACTGAGTTAGTTGGGTAGGGCAGGGCCACTTGGCCGTGGTGGTTCCGCCGGCCAGCCGTCCAACACTGCGGGCGGTGGGCCTGTTTGCGGACGTCATGCGTCCGCGTATGGGCCCACGTCGGTCAGCCGAGGTGCTCCGTGGGTGGGTGGGCCCGTTTGGGGCCGGCATACGGCCGAATACGGGCCCACCCCGCGGGCTAGGTGCTTTGGTGCTGAATCGTGCGAGCGCCAGTGTGACCTTGGTCACGGATTGGTCGAGCAGCTCAAGCCATTGGCTATGAAGGCGAGGAACAGGTCTGGGTCTTCTGTCGCTCGTCCCCTTCTGCCATCCATGGAAGTCCCATATGCCTGAACGCGTCGTCAACATCGCCAGCGAGATCAGTGAGCTCGCGGCCGAGAAGCTCCGCCAGATCCAGCGGGTCGCCGACTCGACCAAGACCCTGGCCCTCAACGCACGCATCGAGGCCGCGCGTGCCGGCGACCAAGGTCGTGGCTTCGGGGTCGTCGCTGCCGAGGTCGGTGAGGTGGCCGGGCAGGTTCGGGTCCTCTCCGAAGGCCTCACCGAGGAGATGTCGCCCCGGATCGAGGAGCTCAACGTCCTCGGTGGCGAGCTGGTGGCCCAGATCCGCGGGCGGCGGCTGGCCGACCTCGCCCTCAACGCCGTCGAGCTGATCGATCGCAACCTCTACGAGCGCACCTGCGACGTTCGCTGGTGGGCGACCGACTCGGCGCTCGTCGATGCCTGCACCGAGCCGCAGTCAGCGGAGCGCGCCGCCTTCGCGTCGCACCGGCTCGGCGTGATCCTCGACAGCTACACCGTCTACCTCGACCTGTGGATCGCCGACCGCAACGGGCGCATCCTGGCCACCGGCCGCCCGGAGCGCTACCGCCAGGCCGTCGGTGCCAGCGTCACCGGCGAGCCCTGGTTCGATCGCGCGATGACCACGCGCGACGGCGGCGACTTCGCCGTCGATGACATCACCACCGAGCATCGTCTCGATGGCGCGCCGGTCGCGATCTACTCGACGGCGATCCGTGCCGGCGGCGACCGCCAGGGTGCGGTGCTCGGGGCGCTAGGGATCTTCTTTGACTGGGGACCGCAAGCCCAAGCGATCGTCGATGGCTTGCGCCTCTCCGACGACGAGCGCGCCCGCACCCGCGCGCTGCTGCTCGACGCCGATGGGCGCGTCATCGCCGCCTCCGATCGACGCGGCCTACTGACCGAGCGGCTGGCCCTGCGCACCGAGGGCCGCACGAGCGGCTACTACGCCGACGGCGAGACGGTCGTCGGCTTCGCTCACACGCCGGGCTATGAGACCTACGAGGGACTCGGCTGGTACGGGGCGATCGTGCAAGGCACGGCGCAGCGCGACTGACCGGCGCGTTCGCCGTCGTTCACCGCGGGTGCGTCAGCAGCTCGCGTAGGCGCGACGGCGTCGCGCCGGTCTCGCGACGGACGCTGCGGGTGAGATGGCCGTGGTCGGCGAAGCCGACGTCGGCGGCGAGCCGGGCGAGGTCGTGCTCGCCGTGCTCGAGACGATCGAGCACGGCGCGGACGCGGATGCGACGGCGGTGGGTGGAGATGGTGCTGCCGGTCTGCTCGCTGAAGACCCGTGAGAGGTGATGGGGCGAAACCGACAGCGTTCGGGCGAGCTGCACCAGCGAGCTACGCGGCTGCTCGGCGAGCAGCATGCGGGCGCCGTCGGCGATGGCGCGGCGCGCGCGCTCGGTCGCGGGACGTCCTGACGCCACGCGCGCTCGGTCGACCTGCTCGAGTGCGGTGGCCGCGAGTGCGACGGTCACCTCGTCGGTCTCCTCACCGCGCCCGGCGGCGGCCAGCAGCAGGCGATGGCAGAGGTCGACGGTCCCGTGGGTGGGCCATGCGGTGACGGGCAGCGCGCTGTCGCCCCAGAGTTCGGCGGCCGCCGGAGCGGTCAGCTGCAGCATGGTGCACGCGTCCCCGGCGTCGTCGAGGTGATCGCAGCGCTGCTCCTGGCCCGGCGTCATGGCGTAGGCCAGCGTCGGGTCCAACAGCGTCTCGCGACCGTCGGCGCAGCGCACGTAGCGCCCGCGGCGAATGAAGACGATCGCGAGCACGCCGACCGGCTCGTCGGATCCGCGCCCGGCGCGGTGGTGGCAGACGACGTCTGTGACCGACAGCCCGTCGTGCTCAGCCAGGGTGCGGAGGTCCAGCACGCTTGCATGATCGCAAGTGCGCACATCCGTTCAAGCGCGCGGGCCGGCGGGACGCGATGGTGTGGCGATGGCCACCATCCACGAGGAAGTGCTGATCGACGTCGAGCCCGCCGAGGCCTGGAGCGCGCTGGCCGACTGGGGCGCGCTGCACGAACGCCTGGCGCGCGGCTTCGTCGTCGGCACGCGGCTCGATGGCGTCGACCGCATCGTGACGTTCGCCTCGGGCGTCGAACTGCGCGAGGTCTTGATCACCCGCGACGGCGAGGCCCGGCGCTTGGTGTGGTCGGTCGTCGGCGGCCCGTATACCCATCACAACGGTGCAGCGCAGGTCCTCCCGGCGCCAGACGGTAAGACACGGTTCGTCTGGATCGCCGACCTCCTGCCCGACGCGGCGGCGGCGCCGACGGCCCAGGCGATGCGCCTGGGCCTCGCGGCGATGAAGGCGACGCTGGAGTCATTCACCCCGTGAGGGTGAGGACGCTCCACCTCCTCCACCGCGACGGTCAAGCGATCCATTTGCCGTGACCGGAGGCGAAGCCCGATGTCCGATGTCAACGATCAATCTGCGCGCAGAGTCCTGCCGATCCCCGACATCGCACCGGTCGGGCTGACGACCTATGACGCCAAGGACCCGGACACCTCCTACCCGCCGATCCTGCCGCTGCGCCCACCGGCGGGCGCGCCGAACGTCCTGATCGTCTTGATCGACGACGTCGGCTTCGGCGCCTCCAGCGCTTTCGGTGGCCCGTGCCACACGCCGAACTTCGAGCGCCTCGCCGCCGGCGGGCTGAAGTACAACCGCTTTCACACCACGGCGCTGTGCTCGCCAACCCGCTCGGCGTTGCTGACCGGCCGCAACCACCACTCGGTCGGCATGGGCAACATCGCCGAGCTGGCCACCTCGGCGCCGGGCAACTCCTCCATCTGGCCCAACACGGCCGCGCCGTTGGCCAAGATCCTGCAGCTCAACGGCTACAGCACGGCGCAGTTCGGCAAGTGCCACGAGGTCCCGGTCTGGGAGACGAGCCCGATGGGGCCCTACCGCCAGTGGCCGTCCGGGATGGGCTTCGAGTATTTCTATGGGTTCCTTGGCGGCGAGACCAACCAGTGGTATCCCGCGATCTATGAGGGCACGACGCCGGTCGAGCCCGACAAGACGCCGGAGGAGGGCTACTACTTCAACGACGACCTGTCGGCGCACGCGATCAAGTGGATGCGCCAGCAGAAGGCGCTGATGCCCGACAAGCCGTTCTTCGGGTACTTCGCGCCCGGAGCGACCCACGCGCCCCATCACGTACCCGCCGAGTGGTCCGACAAGTACAAGGGCCGCTTCGACCACGGTTGGGATGCGTTGCGCGAGGAGACCTTCGCCCGCCAGAAGGAGCTCGGCGTCATCCCGCCCGACTGCGATCTGACCGAGCGCAGCGCCGGCATTCCGGCCTGGGGCGACATCGCGGATGAGATGAAGCCGGTGCTTGCCCGCCAGATGGAGATCTACGCCGGCTACCTGGAGAACACCGACCACCACGTCGGGCTGCTGCTCGACGCGCTCGAGGACCTGGGCATCCTCGACGACACGCTGATCTACACGATCATCGGCGACAACGGCGCCTCGGCCGAAGGCTCGCTGCAGGGCACGTTCAACGAGATGATCACCCTCGGCGGCTTCGGCGCGTTGGAGACCGCGGAGTTCATGTCCTCGCGCATCGATCAGTTCGGCGGTCCCGAGGCCTACAACCACTACGCCGTCGGCTGGGCGCATGCGATGGACACGCCGTACCAGTGGACCAAGCAGGTCGCCTCGCACTTCGGCGGCACCCGCAACGGCACCATCGTCCACTGGCCGCGCGGCATCGAGGCCAAGGGCGAGGTCCGGTCGCAGTTTCACCACGTGATCGACGTCGCGCCGACCGTGCTCGAGCTTGCCGGGCTGCCCCATCCGACGTTCGTCAACGGGGTCCAGCAGAAGCCGATCGAGGGCGTGAGCATGGCCTACTCCTTCAACGATGCGGCCGCGGCCGAGCGTCACGAGACCCAATACTTCGAGATGTTTGGTAACCGTGGCATCTACCACAAGGGCTGGACCGCGGTGACCAAGCACCGCACGCCGTGGGAGACGGGCGCTGACGTCAAGCCGCCGGCGTTCGACGATGACATCTGGGAGCTGTATGACACGACAGTCGACTGGACCCAGGCCCACGACGTGGCAGCCGAGCATCCGGACAAGCTCCACGAGCTGCAGCGGCTCTGGCTGATCGAGGCGGTCAAGTACAACGTCGTGCCGCTGGACGATCGCTTCGTCGAGCGTGGCCTGCCCGAGACGGCGGGACGCCCGACGCTGATCCAGGGCAAACGGCAGCTGCTGTTCAGCGGGATGGGTCGCCTGACCGAGAACTCGGTGCTGATGATGAAGAACACGTCGTTCTCACTTACCGCCCAGGTGCAGGTGCCCGACGGTGGGGTCGAGGGCGTGATCATGGCCCAGGGTGGTGTGACCGGCGGTCACACCCTGTACGTCAAGGGCGGCAAGCCGAAGTACTGCTACAACTTCTTCGGGCTGGAGCGCTACTACGTCGAGGCCACCGAAGCGATCTCACCCGGTCAGCATCAGGTGCGGATGGAGTTCGACTACGACGGCGGAGGCGTTGGCAAGGGCGGCAAGGCAACGCTGTTTATCGACGGCGTCGCGGTGGGGGAGGGGCGCGTCGAGCAGACCGAGGCGTTCCTGTTCTCAGCCGACGAGACCTGCGATGTCGGCGACGAGTTCGGCTCGCCCGTCACCACCGACTACGGCGCTCGCAAGTTCACCGGCGAGGTCGACTGGGTCGAGATCGACCTCGGCCTTGACGACCACAACCACATGATCAAGCCCGAGGACCGGGTGAGCCTGGCGATGGCGTTGCAATAACGCGCTCGACGAGCTCGCGGCTCAGCTCGCCTCGATCGCGCGCTTGATCGACGCGGCGAACTCGTCCGCGCCCTTGCGCGCCGAGCGCAGGGCGAAGCCCACGACGAGCTTGCCGAGGCCGTGGCCCTCGAGCTCGTTGAAGATCGTCACACGTGTGCCGTCGCCGTCGGGGGCAAGGTCGTAGCCGCCGGCCGGGGCGGTGACGGCGTTCTTCGAGCGCTCGGCCCAGCGGATCTTCGTCGGCGCCACAAACTCGGTTAGCTCGAACTCCCGCTTGGTCGTCATGCCCGCGTCCTTGACGGTGCTCTCAAAGCGCGTCCCGACCCCGATGGGGCCGTCGGTGACCTTGCGGATCTCCTGCACGCGCGGGCTGAACTTCACGTCGTTCTCGCCGTTGGCGAGGAAGGCGAAGACCTCCTCGATCGGACGAGCGACGACGGTGGTTCCCTCAAAGCGTCCGGACATGGATCGGACCCTAGTTCATCGCGTACGAGCGCGTGAGAGGTTCGCGCCGGCGAGCCCATCCGGTCGCTCCAGTCGCGCGCGCAGATGCGGCACGACGCGCACGCGATCGCGCGCAGGAAGGCGGCCCAGCGCGGGCAACGCGTCGGCGCTCAAACCGGACAGGTAGTGGATGTCCACGCTCTTGCCGCCGGCGGCACGGTGCGCGGCGCTCGCGGCGATCCGGCCGTCGGGGTTCGACAGCGAGAAGACCAAGACGCCGGCGAGGCTGACCATGGTCACGAGACCCGGGAGGCGTCGCGCGAATACCGGTCGCAGCCCCGCCAGCAGGACCAACCCAAAGATCGTGGCGATCCACAGGACGATCGCGTCGCCGGCGAGCCGCACGCGCGTGGTCCCGTATGCGTCCTCGACGAGCTCCAATCGATGGTGAGCGCTGAGTAGGACGACCAGGGTCAGGATGCAAAGCGCGCCAAGCAAACCGCGCACGGTGCGGTCGTGGGTGCGCGCCGCGACCGCGACAACCCCGAGCGTGAGCGTCGCGACAAGCAGCAGTTGGAGGAAGCCGTGGCGTGCGTAGTCGCCATACCCCAGGCCTGTGGTCGCCTGGACGTAGCTCGCACCACCGAACAGCACACGCAGTTGGACGGCGACGAAGGTGGTGAACAGCGCGACGACGGCGCTCAGGGCGAGCAGGACCTCGGTGCGGCCGAGCACCCAGCGCGGCGCGCGCCCTGCGCCCATGACCGGCGCGGCTCCTTCGCGGACTACAGCCCCGGCGATGACCAAGAACGCGAGGCCCAGCAGGCCTCTCCACGCGAGGGCGCCGCCGTCGATCTGCACGTCCACGGTCTCGCCCATCAACTCGGCAAACGCGCTGTCGGCGGTAGCGAAGAGCGCGCCGAACATCGTCGTCAGCGCCGCCGCGAGGACGAGCCCGCGAGCGATCGGACGCAGCCGGCCCTGTGAGGTCTCGGGTCGCAATCCGGCCATGGAGTGGACGATCACCGACGATCCCGCCACCAGGCGCCACGGTGCGACGATCGTCCCGGCGACGCGCGACCAACGGTGTGGACGGCCGATCGCCGCCGCACTGGCGATGAGCGCGGCAACGACGTCAATCGTGACGACCCAACCCGCGTCGCGGATCAACGGCTGGACGGCGAGCGCCACCGCTAGAGCGGCGAGCAGCGGCGACGGACGGTGGGCCGCGCCCAGGGCGCCGCTCACGGCAACGAGCAGCAATGCGATTGTCAGCGCTAGACCTACACGTTGCTCCGCGACGGCGGTGGCGGCAACGACGGCGGCGGCTATGGCGCACGCCAGGGCGGGCTTGGGCATGGGCACGGGGTGACCTCCCGGTATCGGGGACGGAGTGAATGAGGCGGGCAGGGCGGTGTGGCTAGGGGAGGTCGACGACCATGCGGCAGCCGTGCGGCACGACGGACTCGGCATGGATCGTGCCACCGTGGAGCTCGACGATCGAGCGCGCGATGGCGAGTCCTAGTCCGGCGCCCGGGATCGATCGTGAATGATCGGCTCGTGAAAAGCGCTCAAAGACGCGGAGCGCCTCGTCCGGTGCGATGCCGGGCCCACCGTCCTCGACCTCGAGTCGCACGCCGCCGTTTGGGGCGGCGCCGGCTCGCAGGACGACCGGCGCCCCGGGTGCGTGGCGGTGCGCATTCTCCACGAGGTTGCGCACGACCTGGCGCAGGCGATCCGGATCGCCGCTCACGCGCAACCCCTCGGCGATCTCGTCGACGACTCCATGGTCGATCGCCAGGTCTCGTGCTGGGAACGTCTGGCGCTGTAGCGCCGCGGCGCCCGCCTCCAGTGCTGAGAGGTCGAGCAGCTGATCGGCTAGCCGTCCAAGACGCTCGACCTGGGTGAGCAGCGCCGGAAGGTCGGGGTCCTCCACGTCGTCGACGGCGTTCTCGAGCGACGCGCGCAAGGCGGTGATCGGCGTGCGGAGCTCGTGGGCCGCGTCGGCGATGAGGTCGCGGCGCGCTCGATCGAGCGTCTCGAGCTCCGCGGCCATCGTGTTGAACGCCGTCGCGAGCTGGCCGACCTCGTCGCGTGACGTCGAATGAACGCGCTGACCATGCTCGCCACGCGCCATCGCTTCGGCGGCGCGCGCCATCGCGCGAAGCGGTGATGTCATCCCCCGTGCGACGACCTGCACCGACGCGAGCGAGGCGATCAGCGCGGCGAGCGCACCCCAGCGCGGGCGGAACCCGAGCCGCGAGGCGTACAACATGGTCACGAGCGTCACGACAATCGCCACGGCGATCACGAGGCCGAGCTTCCACTTCAACGACGGTATCCGCGCCAGCGGACTCACGCGTCGGCTCCCAGCGCGTAGCCGTGACCCTGAACCGTGCGCACGATGCCCGCGCTGACCTTGCGCCGCAGTCCCGCGACGTGCGAGTCGACGGTGCGCGTGGCGCCACCGCTGCGCCAGCCCCACACCGTGTCGAGCAGCTCCTCGCGCGAAAACGCGCGCTCGGGTCGCGCCGCCAGCGTTGCGAGCAGGTCGAACTCGGTCGGCGTCAGCGACACCTCGACGGCGCCGCGCAGCAGCCGCCGACCCTCGAGGTCCACGGTCAGCCCGCCGACGGCGATGCGTGTCGGGCCGGCGCCGGCCGCTGTGCGCGCCGTCCGGCGTAGGATCGCGTGGACGCGGGCGACGAGCTCTCGCGGGCTGAACGGCTTGGTCATGTAGTCGTCGGCGCCGATCCCGAGGCCGACGAGCACGTCGGACTCCGCGTCGCGGGCGGTCAGGAAGAGCACGGGAACCGGGCGGTCGGCCTGGATGCGCCGGCAGACCTCGATCCCGTCGAAGCCCGGCAGCATCCAATCAAGCACGACGAGGTCGGGCGCCGTGCGGCGACAGAGCGCGACGCCGTCGGGGCCCGTGCGCGCGATCTCCACCCGGTGGCCCTCGGCTCCCAGTCGTGCTGCCACGGCTCCCGCGATCTGGTCCTCGTCTTCGATCACCACGATGGTCGCCTGCATGGGTCGACGATGCTACGGCCGACGGCGTCGCGAGTGGGTCAGGGAGTTGTGCAGGTTCTGTGCAGACGGCGCATGGCGCTAGAGCTCGCGCTCGTAGTACAGGCTCAGCCCGTCGCCGTCCCGACTGACGAACCCCAAGCGCTCGTAGAGCGCCCGAGCACCGTTGTCATCCTCGCCGGTGCCCAGGTCCATGTGGTCGGCGCCGGCATCGCGCGCGGTGGCCATGGCGGCCTCCATCAACGCCAGTCCCTGCCCTTGGCGCCGGCGCGAGGGGATCACATACAACTCGGCCAGGTAGCACTCCAGTGCCCGGCTCCAGAGGTTTGGACGCAGGCGCAGCACGGCGAGGCCGTCGACCCGCTCGGGGTGGGCGGGGTCGGCAACCAGCAGGACGATCGTCTCATTGCCGTGCATCAGCTCCGCCATGCGCTTAGCCATCTCGGTCGGCGTTGGCGTCGGCTCGTCGTACTCGCGGTTGAAGTCGTGCAGTAGCTGCCCGATCGTGGGCGCGTCCTCGCGCGTGGCGCGCCGGACCGCGGCGGTCACGCCCGCTTGCCGACGGCGAGCAAGTACTCCAACTCGAACCGCGTATTGCCGCCGCTTCCGAGGGCCTGCTCGTCGCAGAACGCATCCAGAGCTGCGTCGAGCTCGCCTTCGCGCCCGTCCTTGGCTGCGTTGGCGCGGGCGACGATGGTCGGGCCGTACTGCGCCTTGAACGTCTCGCCGAACTGGCGCGGCGGGTCGAACTCGGTCACCTCGAGACGACGTCGCTCCAACGTCGCGAAGGCCACGCGCTCGCCTAACAGCTCGGCCAGATGGGCTTCGCTGCCCCACAGCGGCGGCGGCTGCGCGCCGGGTGGAGGCGGTGGCGCAAACGGCCCCATCGTCCGAAAGAGCGCGCCGATCGTGCCCTCCGACGTCCAGCTCAGCAGCCCGATCGTGCCGCCGGGGCGGCAGACGCGCACCAGCTCGTTGGCGACCGCCTGGTGCTGGGGCGCGAACATCGCGCCAATCGATGACATGACGACGTCGAACGACGCGTCGGCGAACGGCAACTGCTCGGCGTCGGCCTCGACCCAGTCGAGCGTCAGGCCCGCGGCCTCGGCGCGGCCGCGCCCTTCCTCGAGCAGCTCAGGCGTGAGGTCGGAAGCCGTGACCTTCGCGCCGGTTGCCGCGGCGGGCAGCGCGGCGTTGCCGGTTCCGGAGGCGACGTCGAGCACCTCCATTCCGGGACCGATGCCGCTGGCGGCGACCAGCTGCGGTCCCAAGGGCAACAAGAACGTCTCGACCATCGACGGGTAATCGCCTGAGGCCCACATCGCGCGGTGGCGCGCCTTGAGGTCGGAGTCCGGCATGTCGTTCTCCCTCCGGGTTGGAAGAGGCGACCGTATCGCGGCTGTCGCGCGCCGTCGACCTCCGCTGCTGAGCGGCGGCGGCCGGTCCGACGCGCTTGGTCTCTCGCGCGCGCGGGCAGCCCTGCTCCGATGCGCCTGCTGATCCTCGCCGACCAGGAGTCGTGGCTGCCGCTCCCGGCCTTGATCGCCGCGCATGCGCCTGATGTCGTCGTGACGCTCGGCGATCTCGCGCCCGACATGCTCGATCCGCTCGGCCGCTTCGCGCTACCGGTCCTGGGCGTCTACGGCAACCACGACGACGGCCGCTACCTGCAGGCGGCCAACACCACCAACCTGCATCTGACGCAGGCGACTGTCGGCGGCCTGGTGTTCGCGGGCTTCGAGGGCTGCGTGCAGTACCGGCGCGGAGCGCCGCTGCAGTACACCCAGCAGCAGGCTGTGCGGCTGGCCCGCAGGCTGCCGGCGGCCGACATCCTGATCAGCCATGCGCCGCCGCGCGGGATCCACGAGGAGCCCGACGATCGCGCGCATGAGGGCTTTGACGGCCTACGCGCCTACGACCTGCGCGCGGCCCCGCAACTGCACCTCCACGGTCACACACCGGCGCCGGCGCGGCGGGCGCAGCGGCTGGGGGAGACGACGGTTGTGCATGTTGTCGGCCACCACGTGATGGAGATCTGAGCGGCGCGGATAGCATCGGCGCGACGATGGCCGGCCGCGAGACCCCAGCCACCCGCGCCGCCAAGGCCGCGGGCATCACCTACACCTTGCACGAGTACGACCACGACCCGCGCGCGGCGTCCTACGCGGGCGAGGCGGCGGAAGTGCTGGGCCTTGATCCGCGTCGGGTCTTCAAGACGCTCGTGGTGAGCGTTGGCGATGAGCTAGCGGTCGCGATCGTTCCGGCGGCCGACCAGCTCGATCTCAAGGCCGTCGGCAAGCGTGCCGCCATGGCCGACATGGCGCGGGCCGAGAAGGTCACCGGGTACGTCGCGGGCGGCATCAGCCCGCTCGGTCAGCGCAAGCGCCTGCCGACGTTTGTGGACCAGAGCGCCGGCGAGCACGACACGATCTTCGTCTCGGCCGGCCGCCGCGGGCTGGAGATCGAGCTCGCGGCCGCCGACCTTGTCGCGCTGACCGGGGCCGACGTCCGGCCGCTGGCACGATGACTCCGAGTCGTGTCTTCATCACGGGCGCCAGCGGCTTCATCGGCGCGGCGTTGGCTGAGCGGTTCGCGGCGCTGGGCGCCGAGGTGCGTGGCGTCGACGTGCGGGCGGACCCGTCGCGCTCGATCGTCGCCGGCGACATCGCGCAAGCCGGTGACTGGCAGGCACAGGCCGCCGGCTGTGATCTCGTCATCCACACCGCGGCGATCGTCTCCATGCGCGGGAACGACCCGGGCGCGGTCTGGCGGACCAACGGGCTCGGCACGCGCCACGTGCTCGACGCCGCCCGTCGCGCCGAGGCCGCGCGCGTGGTGCATCTCTCGTCGGTCACGGTCTTCGGCTTCGCCTTCCCCGACGGCGTCGACGAGTCCTACCCGACGCAGCCCAACGGCGTGCCGTACGTCGACACCAAGATCGCCTCCGAGGCGCTCGTGCTGCGCGCGCACGCGGCCGGAGAGATCGCGGGCACGATCGTCCGTCCCGGCGACGTCTACGGCCCGCGCTCGCGTCCGTGGACGGTGCTGCCTGTGCAGGAGCTCGCGCGTCGGCGGTTCATCCTGCCGGCGCTCGGGCGCGGGATCTTCAGCCCCGTGTACATCGACAACTTGGTCGACGGCATCGTTGCGGCGTCCGGGCCGGCGGGCGCGGGCGGGGTGTTCACGCTGACCGATGGCACTGGCGTCACGACGCGCGAGTTCTTCGGGTACTACGCGCGGCTGCTCGGGCGCCGCCTGCCGGTGTTGCCGACGCGTGCGGCGGTGGCGCTGGCGTCGGCCGCCGCGCGTGCCGCGGGTCAGGAGACCGAGGTCAACGCTGCCGCCGCGCGCTACCTCGCGCGCACCGGCACCTACGCGATCGACCGCGCTCGGGCGACGCTCGGCTACGACCCGCAGGTCTCGCTCGCCGAGGGGATGGAACGCACCGCGGCCTGGCTGCGCGCCGAAGGCCTCGTCTGACCGGAGCCCGCCATCGAGGGACGACTGACGGTCGGAGAGCGACCACCAGGCGTCCCCCGATGGCGGTTAGCCTCGCGCGTGCCATGTTTGCTGACCTTGACCGCGCCCGCCTCGCTGACCTGCTCGCGCGCGAGCGCGCGGAGTTCGCCCGGACCCATCCGCGCTCGCTAGAGCTGGCGGCTCGCGCACGCCAGTCGCTCCTGCACGGCGTGCCGATGCCGTGGATGGCCAAGTGGGCTGGCGGTGCCCCCGTCTTCCTGGAACGGGCGCGTGGCAGCCGAGTGGTCGACGTCGACGGCCACGAGTACGTCGACGTCGCGCTGGGCGACACGGGATCGATGCCCGGCCACTCGCCGCAGCCGACGGTCGACGCGATCATCCGGCGTGTCAGCGACCTCGGCGGGATCACCACGATGATGCCTTCCGACGACGCGGTCGCTGTCGGCGAGCAGCTTGCGCGCCGCTTCGGGCTGCCGGCTTGGCAGTTCGCGCTGAGCGCGACCGACGCCAACCGCTTCGCGTTGCGCATGTGTCGTCAAGTGCAAGGACCGGCCCGCAGCAAGATCATGATCTTCTTGCACGCCTATCACGGGACCGTCGATGAGACGGTGGCAACGCTGGACGCTGAGGGCCGTGTCGTGGCGCGCGCGGGCAACGTTGGCGCGCCGGTCGACCCGGCGCTGACGACCAAGGTGGTGGCCTTCAACGACCTCGACGCGGTGCGCGCGGCGCTAGCGCCCGAGGATGTCGCGTGCGTGCTCGCCGAGCCGGCGATGACGAACGTCGGCATGGTCTTGCCCGAGCCCGGGTTCCTGAAGGGGTTGGAGGAGGCGTGCGCCGAGACGGGCACGCTGCTGATCTACGACGAGACGCACACCATGAGCATGGGCCCCGGCGGCTGCGTGCGCGCGTGGGGGCTGTCGCCCGACGCGGTGACGCTCGGCAAGGCGCTCGGTGCGGGCGTGCCGATCGGCGCCTATGGGCTGAGCGCCGAGCTGCGCGACAGCGTGCTTGCCGACGATGAAGGCGATTATCTTGATTGGGGCGGCGTCGGCGGGACGCTCGCGGGCAACGCGCTCTCGCTCGCCGCGGCGCGCGCGACGCTAGAGCAGGTCCTGACCGAGGACGCGCACCGCTCGATGACCATGACGTGTGAGCGCTACGTCGCGGGCGTGCGCGAGGTCTTCGAGCGTCATCGCGCGCCGTGGCACATCGTCGCGCTGGGAGCGCGCGCAGAGTTCGGCTTCACGCCGCGACCCGCGCGGACGGGTGCCGAAGCCCACGACGCGATCGACCCGCTCCTTGACGATCTCGTGCACGCGGCCCTGCTGAACCGCGGCGTGATGCTGACGCCGTTTCACAACATGGCGTTGATGGGTCCGACGACGACGATCGCTGATGTTGAGCAGGTGCTCGCGGCGCTCGACGCGGTCGTCGGCGAGATCCTCACGCGCTAGGCGGTCGCGAGAATGCGCACCGTCTGGCTCGTCGGTGGCCCAGCCGCCGCGGTCGCCTCGAGCTGCACGGTCATGTCCAGCCCCTTCTTGCCCTTTAGCGCCTTGCGCAGCTTCGCCGCCGCCGTCTTGGAGATCGTCAGCCGCACGATCTTCGACGTACCCGCCGGGATCGACAGCTTCTGGCGCCCGAGGTCGATCGACACCGGCTTGACGACCTTGCGCTTCTTGCCCTTGCCGACGACCTTCGCGCTGCCACGCTGAACCAGCGTCGCCGTCGCGGTCAGCGCGCAGGTCGTGTCACAGCCGATGCGCACCGGCAAGTTGCGCGCCGTCAGCAGCCCAGCCTTGCGCAGGATCTTGACCGTCAACTGCGGGCCTAGCGGCTCGGGCAGCGTCGGGTACTGCAACAACGGCGGTGCGGCGGGAGGTGGCAGCGGCGTGCAGGCGAGGCCCACGGGCGGGGTGGCGAGCGTGAGCGTCGTGATGCGGTTGTTCTCGCTGTCGGTCACGGTCAGCTTGCCGTTGCAGTCGGCGCTGACGCCGGTCGGGTGGATGAACTGACCGTCGCCGACGCCGCGGTTGCCGATGGAGAGCAAGCGCTCACCGGCCGGGCCGAACTGCTGGATGCGGTTGTTGCCGCGGTCGGCGATCCACAGGTTCCCGGCCTGATCGAGCGTCATCTGGGCGGGCGCGTTGAGCTTGCCGAGCTTGGAGCCGGTACCGCCGAACTGGTCGAGCTGGGTCCCGCCGCCGTCATAGACCGTGATGCGGTTGGCGTTGTCTGACACGTACATCTTGCTGCCATCAGGCGTCACGGCAATGCCGCGCGGCGCGCTCTCGGTCGGGAAGGACCCCAAGTAGGTGCCGTCGACCGCGAAGCGCGCGATGCGGTCGTTGCCGGTGTCGGCGACCGCGATGTTGCCGGCGGCGTCGATGGCCAGCGCTTGGGGTGAGAGCAGCTGCGCTGGGCCGGAGCCCTCGCTTCCGATCCGGCGCGTCGTCGTCGCGCTCGCGCGGTCGAAGACGACGATCGTGCTGCGGCGGTTGTCGAGCACGTAGCCGTTGCCGCCGGCGTCGAAGGCGACGGCGACCGGGTTGGGCAGGACCGTCGGCCCGGGGTTTGGCGAGCCCCAGACGGTGGCGATGGTGCCGTCGGGGTTGAGCAGCTGGACGCGGCCGTTGACGGAGTCCGTCACCGCACGGATACCGGTCGAGTCTGCCGCGACGCCGAGCGGGCCGTCGAACTGCCCGGTCGCGCGGCCCGAGGTCCCGAACGAGCGCTTCAGCGTGCCGCTGGCGTCAAAGACGTCGATGCGGTCGTTGCCGGTGTTGGCGACGTACAGCTCACCGACCGTGTTGACCGCCGCGCCGCGCGGGTAGGCGAGCCGGCCGGGTGCCGTCCCGTACGCGCCCCAGCGTGCCTTGTACTGGTACTTGGTCGCCGGCGTGCTGTAGCGCACGACCCGGTGGTTGAGGTCGTCGGCGACAAAGACGCGGCCCTGCGGGTCGATCGCGACGCCGTAGGGAAAGTTCAGCTGGCCGGGTCCGGCGCCCTGGCCGGCGCCAATCGACGCGAGCAGATGGCCGCCGGTGTCGAAGGCGGCAACACGATGATGTTGGTCGTCGGCGACGAGCATGCGCGTGCCGCGGACCGCGACGCCACGCGGGTTCTGCAGCGTTCCGGGCGGGACGATCTCGGCACCATTGCCACCCGACGCGGTGAAGCGCACGACACGATCGTTGCCGGTGTCGACGATGTACAGGAAGTTGCCCGAGGCGGCGAGGCCGCCACCGGCCGCTGCATCGTTGCCGCCGCCAGCACCGAAGTGAAACTTGCCGAGCTCCGTGCCAGGGCCGCCCCAGCTGTCGATCAGGCCGCCGGTCGCGTCGAAGCGCACGATCCGGTTGGTGCCGCCGTCGGCGACGACGACCTGGTTGTCGCCGGTGACCGCGACGGCACCCATGGCGCTGAGCTCACCGGGGCGCGAGCCGGCGGTGCCGATGTCGCGCAGCCAGGTGCCGTCGGGCGCGAACTGCTGGACGATGTGCGACCCCTGGTCGGTGACGTAGACGGCGCCGTCGGGGCCGACGGCAACGGCCTGCGGGAAGCGCAAGATGCCCCCGCCCCGCTGACCGTTCTGGCTCAGGCCCGAGTACGGGCAGGCCGAGGCCGACGAGCCCGGGCAGTCGGCTTGGGCGGCGGTCGGGACGGCGGCGGCCACGAGGGCAGCGGCGAGCAACAGCGGGGAGAGGAGGCGGCGCATCGACATCTAGCAACACCCTAGAAACGGGAAGTCGCGGTTCTTGCAGGATGGCTGCCGGAAGAACGTCGTCCCCGCCCCGGCCATTATCGTGGCGGTCGGTGTCCGGGATCGGCGTCCTGCGCGAAGGGCCGTTGCATGCGGCAGTGAAGGATCTGCTCGCGCGGCCGGGCGACGTCGCCGAGGTCCCGTTTGGCCGCTACGTCATCGACCTTGTGCGGGCTGACGGCGAGCTGGTCGAGATCCAGACCGGCGGCTTCTCGCCGCTGGGGCCGAAGCTCGACGCGCTGCTGGATGGCCATCGCATGCGGATCGTCCATCCAGTGGCGGCCGAGCGCCGGATCGTGCGCGTCGACGAGCAGGGCGAGGTGCTGTCGTCACGGCGCTCGCCGTTACGCGGGGTGGTGCTCGACGTCTTCGATCGGCTCGTGTCGTTTCCGTCGCTGCTGGCGCACCCGAACCTGACCGTCGAGGTCCTGCTCTGCCGCGAGGACCACATCCGGGCGCCGGAGGCGGGCCGCTCGCGCTCGGGCCGGCGGCGGCGCGATCCGGGGCAGCGGCGGCTCGTCGACGTGGCGGGCAGCGAGGTGCTGGCGTCCCCGGCCGACGCGGCCGCGCTGCTGCCCGACGTAGTCGGCGTCGGCGGCGAGCCGTTTACGACCCGCGAGTTGGCCGCTGCGCTCGGGTGCCGGATGCTGCTTGCTCAGCGGGTCGTTTACTGCCTGCGGGCGATGGACGTGCTGGCTGACGCGGGCAAGCGGGGGCGCGCGCCTCTGCACCAGCGGGTGCTCTGAGCGCGGCGGCGATGCTCAGTGCTTCTTGGTGGACGCGGCGATCGCCTTGTCCTTGGCCTTGGCCTCGGCGGCCGCGGCCGCATCGATTGCGTTGCGCACCGGTGCGCCCCAGGCGGCCTCGGCGGCGTTGATCAGCCGGGCGTCGGTCGCGCAGTTGATGCAGAACGACTTCTGGCCCCAGCCGATTGCCCGCGCGACAACCTCGTTGGCGTAGGAGATGCCGGTCGCGTCGTGGCCGTAGTAGTCATAGGCCGCGCGCCACGCCGAGAGATCGAGGTTGCGCCCGGCGCCGGAGTCGCGCAGCAGCGACGCCCCGGCCATGATCGCGTCGTAGTCGTCGTAGATCGACGGGTGCTTCTTGGTCGCGTGCGGGTACTTCGCCGGCCGCGGCGCTGCGGCGCTGGCGTTGCGGTACCGCGCCCAGGTGGACCCGGCCCCGCCCACCCCGTTGGTCACGTTGAACTGCATCGGCCCGGCACAGCAGCGCGCGAAGTTCAGCCCGCGGTAGGTCGTCGGATGCGTGGAGAACGCGGTCTCCTGCTTGTGGATCGAGGCGATCAGCAGCCAGTTGACGCCGTAGGTCTTCTGGGCTTGGGCGTAGATGTCGTAGAAGCCGGCGACCCACGAGGCGGGGACGTGGGCGAGGTCGTTGGAGGTGAAGCGCTGCTCGTCCTTGACGCGCTGAGCCTTGGTGGGCTCGGGCTTGGCGGCAGGCTCGGCCGCCGTCTTGGGCGCGGGCGCGGTGGTCGCGGCGACCGGCGCGGGCCCGGCCGGCGCGGGGGCCGGAGTGGCGACGATGACCGCGGGCGCGACCGGGGGTGCCGGCAGCTTCGCTCCGTGGTGCGCAGCCCCCGAGAGCGCGAAGGCCAGCAGTCCGGCGCCGGCGAGCAACGTGACGAGCGCGATGGCCAGCGGCCAGCGCTCGCGCTCGGGGACAGGGAGGGACGGCTCGTACGACATCGGGGGAGCGTTCGAGCATAGAGACACGCGCCTCCGATGACCCCCACCAGCCGTCGAGGTGCTCGTCGGGGGGCGTCGAGGGACGACTCAGCCGCGATAGTCGCGGTTCAGTCGTCCCTCGACGTCCGCTGGAGAGCCCTACACCGCCACGGCCAGCAGCGCGCCCTCGTGCTCGAGCAGGCGCCGCTTGCTCTCCAGGCCGCCGGCGTAGCCGGTCAGTGCGCCGCGCGCGCCGATGACGCGATGGCACGGGACGACCAGCGGCAGCGGGTTGCGGCCATTCGCGGCACCGACCGCGCGGGCTGAGCCGGGTGCTCCGAGGGCGGCGGCGATCTCACCGTAGGTCGTGGTCGTGCCGTACGGGATCGCGGCGACGTGGGCCCAGACGCGCCGCTCGAACGCGCCGCCAAAGCGCGGGCGCAGCGGCAGGTCGAACGCCGTCCGCACGCCGTCGGCATAACCGAGCAGCTGACGGGCGGCTTCGCGCAGCACGCCACTGTCGACGCGCGGTGAGTCGGGCGGGATGTCGGCGACGTCGAAGCGGATCTCACAGAGGGCGTCGCCGTCGGCGAGCAGGACGAGCTCGCCGATCGGGGACGCGACGGTGGTGTGGGTCAGCGGCATGGCGCGGTGCTCCTTCCAGGTTCGGTACGCGTCGGGCAGGCAACTGGCGCAAGGGCGGTAGCCGGCCGCGACGGCGGTGGGCTCATCGGCGAAGAACACGCGGTTGGTCACGTAGCCGCCGCGCGCGATCGCCCGCGCGGCACCGAGGCAGCCGAGCGTTCCGTAGATGCGATCGGTCCGGTGGCCGCCGAACGTGCCGGGCTGCGTCGTCGTATAGGCGATGTTGTCTGCGCCGATGAGCGTGTACTGCTTCATGGAAGATGGAACGCGTCGTGCACCATTTGTGTGAGATCCCCACGTAGCATCGCCTCTGCCATGGACGACCTGCTCAAGCTCGCTGCCGACGCCAGCCACGACGTCTCGACCGCCGAAGAGGCCATCGAAGAGGGCGCGTACGACGCCGCGCGTGATGCGCTGGACCGTGCGGGAGAGCGTCTTACCGAGCTCCGGGCCAGATGGCCGGAGATGTCAGCGACCGAGCGCTCCGTCGTCGGTGCGTCCGCCAAGGTCGTGCGCGAGCGGCTCGATGCCGCGGCCGCGCGCATCCCCGCGCGCCGGACGCTGAGCGAAGCGCCGGTCGAGATCGACCCTGAGCAGGAGGCCGCACCCGAAGGCGAGCCCAGCGGCGCTTGACGGCACCGCCCCTGCCAACTGGCTCTGGCGCGCATCGGCAGGTGTCTGAATGCTGACGCCATGCGCGAGCCACGCCGTCGTCTCATCGCGATCGTGGCCGCCGCCCTTGCGGCGACGGCGCTCGCTGCTGCCGCCGCCGGGCCGGCACAGGGCGCGGTGTCGTGGCACAGCAACAAGGGCATCGTCTACCCGTCCTGGACCTACCCCGGCGCCTTCACGACCGCGCTGACGGGCGGCGACTGGATCATCGGCGGCGTCACGGTCAGCTGCTTCAACTCCTGGGCGGTCGGTCAGCTCTCGGGCACGGCCACCGCGTTCGGTGTCGCCGGGCCGGCGGCTGGCGCGTTCGCGGCGGCGGCCGTCACGCCGAAGTTCGCGAGCTGCATGCCCGCGAGCGTCGCCTGTCAGGCCGACAAGGTCGTGCCCGTCGCGGCCGCCACGATGAGCGCTGGGCCGACGACGGCTGCCTACAACGCCGGCACGCAGACCCTCTACTCCGGCGCCGCGAGCAAGAAGACGACGGGCACGCTGCTGGCCGTCAACTGCGAGTTCGTGATCCTCGGGGTGACGTGCCTGACAGTCACAGGCACCATCCCGTTCACGTACACCAACCCGAGCTCGGTGGGTGGCGTGCTGTGGCCGCCCGCGATCGTCGCCGACACCGCGACCGACGCGACGCTGACGCTGAGGTCCACCGGCCAGACGTGGGCCGTCGTCGGCGCCGGCTGTGGTGCCCCCCTGCCGAATCCGGGCGCGGGGACGATTCGCCTCCAGAAGCCGGGCGGGGGCAGCCTGGCGCTGTCGCTCAGCGGCGGCACCGACCAGCCGGTGCTCTGGTACGGAGACCTTTAGACGCGACGGTCGTCGCGGGCGATCGGTGCGACAAATCGCTGACGAGCGGGTAGCACCCGGGCATGATCGCCGTACTCATCATCGTCGCCGTCTTGATCGTGATCGCCGCCGGCGCGGCGGTGCTCGCTCGCCGACGGGCCGCCGAACGGGCCCGGATCGAGCGCGAGCGCGAGGCCATTGCTGGGGAGCTGTCAGGCCACCAGCAGGAGCGGGACGCCATCGTCTCGCGGGCGGGTGTCGCGGCCGCCGAGGCGCGTGAGCACCGTGCTGCTGCCCAGGAGCATGAGGACCGCGCGCAGCGCCATGCGCATGAGGCCGAGGTCCACGCCGCGGAGGCTGAGAAGCTCGAAGGCCGCTTCCAGCGCGCGACGGGTGCCGCAGAGCGTCACGGCGAGCGCGCCGAGGATGCCCAGCGACGTCTCGACGAGTTGTCTTCGCGCCGCTAGGTCTTCAAGTCGTCACCGCCACGTCAGGGTGACCCCTGACGCGCTCGGCCCTGCTCGTTTGGTCGGCCGCAAAACTGGGTATCGCGCGGGGAACCGTGCGAAGCGGACCCACCCGCCCGCCCGGGCTGACCACCCCAAGGAGGATCGATGGCCGGGACCCTGGCTGCCGACGAGGACCGTTCTCGCAAACGCCGAGACGATGAGCAGGGCACGCTCGATCCGGCGGCGCTGCGCCGCTTGCTCGAGGCCCTGGAGGCTGCCGGTGACGGCGACTTCTCTCGCCGTCTCCCCGCCCGGCGCAAGGGCCTGCTCGGCGAGCTGGAGGTCGCCTTCAACCGCCTGGCCGAGCGCAGCCAGGGGCAGACGACCGAGCTCGCGCGCATCGCGCGGCAGATCGGCCGCGAAGGACGGATGACCGAGCGCGCCCGCGCGGAGGGCGCCAAGGGCGACTACCTCGAGCGGATGACGATCGTCAACGGCCTGATCGACGATCTCGTGCGTCCCACGACGGAGGTTGCGCGCGTGATCGTGGCGGTGGCCGAAGGCGATCTCAGCCAGAAGATGGCGATGGAGATCGACGGCCAGCCAGTCAAGGGCGAGTTCGCCCGCATCGGCACCACGGTCAACGCGATGGTCGACCAGCTCTCCTCCTTTGCCTCCGAGGTGACGCGCGTCGCGCGCGAGGTCGGCACCGACGGCAAGCTCGGCGGCCAGGCCGCGGTCCCCGGCGTCTCGGGCACGTGGGCCGACCTGACCGAGTCGGTCAACTCGATGGCGGCCAACCTCACCGGCCAGGTCCGCAACATTGCGCAGGTGACGACGGCGGTCGCTCAGGGTGACCTGACCCAGAAGATCACCGTCGACGCGCGCGGTGAGATCCTGGAGCTCAAGGACACCATCAACACCATGGTCGACCAGCTCGGCGGCTTTGCCGATGAGGTCACGCGCGTCGCGCGCGAGGTCGGCACCGACGGCAAGCTCGGCGGCCAGGCCGAGGTCCGCGGCGTCTCAGGCACGTGGCGCGACCTGACCGAGAACGTCAACTTCATGGCGCGCAACCTGACCGACCAGGTGCGCGGCATCGCCCAGGTCGCCGGCGCGGTCGCTAAGGGCGACCTCACCCAGAAGATCACCGTCGACGCCAAGGGCGAGGTCGCGGCGCTGGCCGACACGATCAACGCGATGACCGACACGCTGTCGGTCTTCGCCGAGCAGGTCACGCGCGTGGCGCGCGAGGTCGGCACCGAGGGCAAGCTCGGCGGCCAGGCCGAGGTGCCGGGCGTGTCGGGCACGTGGAAGGACCTGACCGAGTCGGTGAACTCGATGGCCGAGAACCTGACGGGTCAGGTCCGCAACATCGCGCTCGTGACGACGGCGGTGGCCCAGGGCGATTTGTCGCAGAAGATCGAGGTCGACGCGCGCGGCGAGATCCTGCTGCTCAAGGACACCATCAACACGATGGTCGACCAGCTGCGCTCCTTCGCGGACGAGGTCACGCGCGTGGCGCGCGAGGTCGGCACGGAAGGTCGCCTCGGCGGCCAGGCGGTCGTGCCGGGCGTGGCGGGCACGTGGAAGGACCTGACGGACTCCGTCAACGTCATGGCGCGCAACCTGACCGATCAGGTGCGCGACATTGCGCGCGTGACGACGGCGGTGGCCAAGGGTGACCTGACCCAAGAGGTGACGGTCGACGTCAAGGGCGAGGTCCTCGAGCTCAAGCGGACCGTGAACACCATGGTCGACCAGCTGTCGGGCTTTGCCGACGAGGTGACGCGCGTGGCGCGCGAGGTCGGCACGGAGGGCAAGCTCGGCGGTCAGGCTGAGGTCAAGGGCGTCAGCGGCACGTGGCGCGACCTGACCGAGAACGTCAACTTCATGGCCGACAACCTGACCCACCAGGTGCGCAACATCGCCCAGGTGACGACGGCGGTGGCCCAGGGCGACTTGTCCAAGAAGATCACCGTCGACGCGCGCGGGGAGATCCTGGAGCTCAAGGACACCATCAACACGATGGTGGATCAGCTGCGCTCCTTCGCGGCCGAGGTGACGCGCGTCGCCAAGGAGGTCGGCACCGACGGCCGCCTCGGCGGCCAGGCCGAGGTGGAGGACGTCAGCGGCACGTGGCGGTCGTTGACCGAGTCGGTGAACTCGATGGCCGCCAACCTCACCGAGCAGGTCCGCGGCATCGCGACGGTGACCACGGCGGTGGCCAACGGCGACCTCTCCAAGAAGATCACCGTCGAGGCCAAGGGCGAGGTCGCGGCGCTGGCCGAGACGATCAACACGATGGTCGATCAGCTGCGCTCCTTCGCGGCCGAGGTGACGCGCGTGGCGCGCGAGGTTGGTACGGAGGGCAAGCTCGGCGGTCAGGCCCAGGTCGAGGGCGTCTCCGGCACGTGGCGGTCGTTGACCGAGTCGGTCAACTCGATGGCCGACAACTTGACCGACCAGGTGCGCAACATCGCCCAGGTCGCGACCGCCGTCGCCCAGGGCGACCTCAGCCAGAAGATCACCGTCGGCGCACGCGGGGAGATCCTGGAGCTCAAGGACACCATCAACACGATGGTCGACCAGCTCGGCTCCTTTGCCGACGAGGTGACGCGCGTGGCGCGCGAGGTCGGCACCGACGGCTCGCTCGGCGGTCAGGCCGAGGTCGAGGGCGTCCAGGGCCGCTGGCGCGACCTGACCGAGAACGTCAACCAGCTCGCCTCGACGCTGACGACGCAGCTGCGCGCGATCGCCGAGGTCTCCACGGCGGTGACCCAAGGCGACCTGACGCGGTCGATCACCGTCGAGGCCCAAGGCGAGGTCGCCGAGCTCAAGGACAACATCAACCAGATGATCGCCAACCTGCGCGAGACGACGCAGATCAACGTCGAGCAGGACTGGCTGAAGACCAACCTCGCGCGGATGGGCGGCATGCTCCAGGGGCAGGCCGACCTCGGCCAGGTCACCAAGCTGATCATGAGCGAGCTGACCCCGCTGGTCACCTCCCAGCACGGCGCGTTCTTCCTGGTCGAGGGCGAGGAGGAAGACCTGGATCTGCGCCTCGTCGCCTCTTACGGGGCCGGCGGCGGCTCGACAGCAAAGAAGCGCGACCGCTTCGCGCTCGGCGAGGGCCTCATCGGCCAGGCGGCGGTCGAGGCCAAGCCGATCCTCGTCGAGGACGTCCCCAAGGACTACATCAAGGTCAAGTCCGGCCTCGGCGAGGCGGCGCCACGCAACATCATCGTGTTGCCCGTCGTCTTTGAGGAGCAGGTGCTCGGCGTCATCGAGCTCGCCTCGCTGCAGGCCGTCAGCGAGATCAACCGCGCCTTCCTGGAGCAGATCACCGAGACGATCGGCGTCGTGCTCAACACGATCCGCGCGAACATGCGGACCGAGCAGCTGCTGGCCCAGTCCCAGTCGTTGGCCCGTGAGCTGCAGGCCAAGAACGTGGAGATCGAGTCGGCGCGCGCCGGCCTGGAGGAGAAGGCGACGCAGCTGGCGCTCTCCTCGAAGTACAAGTCGGAATTCCTGGCCAACATGAGCCACGAGCTGCGCACGCCGCTGAACTCGCTGCTGATCCTCTCGCGCCTGCTGGCCGACAACGACGACGGCAACCTCTCCGCCCAGCAGGTCGAGTTCGCCACCACCATCCACTCGGCGGGCAACGACCTGCTGGCGTTGATCAACGACATCTTGGACCTCTCCAAGGTCGAGGCGGGCAAGATGGAGCTCGACCTCGGCGCGGTCGCGCTCGCCGACATCTGCGAGGACGTCGAGCGCTCGTTCCGGCCGGTCGCCGAGGAGAAGGGGCTGACGTTCGCGATCGAGCTTGACGACGCGCTGCCGGTTTCGATCGTCACCGACGAGCAGCGCCTGCAGCAGGTGCTGCGCAACCTGCTCTCCAATGCCTTCAAGTTCACGCCGACGGGCACCGTGGCGCTCAAGGTGCTCAGAGACGCCGACGAGCGGATCTCGTTTGCGGTCGCCGACACCGGCGTGGGCATCGCGCCCGACAAGCTCGCATCGATCTTCGAGGCCTTCCAACAGGCAGACGGCACGACGTCGCGCAAGTACGGCGGCACCGGCCTGGGCTTGTCGATCAGCCGCGAGATCTCACGCCTCCTCGGTGGCGAGATCCGCGTCGCGTCCAGCGTCGGGGACGGGTCGAGCTTCACGCTCGTCCTGCCGCTGGCCCACCGCACGGGCGGCGACGGCACGCAGATCGACGCACCCGCCGAGCCGCCTTTGGCCGCGCCCGCCGAGGCGACCTCGGAGTCCGCGGCGCTCCTGCCCTATGACGGCGTTGAGGACGACCGCGGCACGATCGTCGCCGGTGACCGCGTCCTGCTCGTCATCGCCCACGACGCCGGTCACGCCCAAGGCGCGCTGGCCGTCGCACGCGAGCACGGCTTCAAAGGGCTGGTCGCGCGGCGCACGCCGCTCGGGCTCGCGCTCGCCCGCGAGTACCGGCCCGACGCGGTCCTGGTCTTTGCCGGCGACGGCCGTGGCGAGCGGCTGCTCGGCCAGCTCAAGTCCCATCCCGAGACCCGCCACCGCCCGGTCGTCGTGGCCGGCCCGGCCGGGGGCCGGCTGGCCGCGCTGAGAGCTGGTGCCGCGGCCTACGTCGACGAGGCAGACGGTCGCGGCGCGGGCGGCGGCACCGCCGCGCTGGCGGCCCTCGACGCGCTCGAGCGCCTCAGCGCACGCCGGGTCAAGCGGCTGGCGATCGTGCAGGAGGGCGACGGCCTCGACGTCGACACGCTGGAGCTGCTGGGCGCCGGCGACGACGTCGACGTAATAGTGCTCGCCCCCGAGGGCGCCGTTGAGCATCTGCACACTGATGGGATCGACTGCGCGGCGCTGGTGATCCGTCCGGGCGCCAAGTGGCCGCTCGACCTGCTGCTGACGCTCGAAGCCGAAGGGGTGCGGCGCGAGCTGCCGGTCGTCCTGCATGTCCCCGACGCGCTGGCGCCCGAGGAGCGGGTCGCGCTGGAGGCCGCCGCCTCGCACCTCGTGGTCTCCACCGCCGGATCCTCCGAGCGCCTGATCGACGAAACCGCCCTCTTCCTCCACCGGCTGGAGACGCAGCTGCCCCAACCGACGCGCAAGCTCCTAGCCAAGCTGCGCACCGCCGATCAGGTCTTTCACGGCAAGCGCGTGCTGATCGTCGACGACGACATTCGCAATGTGTTTGCCTTGGCCAGCGTGCTGGAGACGCGAGGCATGAAGGTGGCCTTCGCCGAGAACGGCCGCGAAGGGATCGAGCGGCTGCGCGAGCAGCCCGACACCGATCTGGTGTTGTTGGACGTGATGATGCCCGAGATGGACGGCTATGAGACCGCGCGCGCGATTCGCGCGATGCCGCGCTTTGACGCGCTGCCGATCATCCAGCTGACGGCCAAGGCGATGAAGGGCGACCGCGACAAGTCGATCAGCGCCGGCGCGAGCGACTACGTCACCAAACCGGTCGACGTCGAGCAGCTGTTGTCGCTCATGCGCGTTTGGCTGCATCACTGATGGTCGAGGTCGACCCCGCACGGATCCTGCTCGTCGACGATCGGCGCGAGAACCGCATCGCGCTGCAGGCCGTCCTCGAGCCGCTGGAAGTCGACGTCGTCGAGGCTGATTCGGGCGAGCAGGCGCTCCGGGAGGTGCTGGTCGGCGACTTCGCGGTGATCTTGCTCGACGTCCAGATGCCCGGGATGGACGGGATCGAGACCGCCGAGATGATCAAGGCGCGTGATCGCAGCCGCGAGGTCCCGATCATCTTCCTGACCGCGGCCGAGAGCGACCTGGCCGAGGTCTTTGCCGGCTACGAGGCGGGTGCGGTCGACTACCTGCTCAAGCCATTTGACCCGTTGGTCCTGCGCTCCAAGGTCAAGGTCTTCGCCGATCTGGACCGTCACCGCCGCCAGCTGCGCCGCAGCGACGAGCTCGTGCGTAACGCGTTTGCCGCTGCGCCGAGCGGGATGGCGCTCTGCGATCTCGATGGCATTGCCCTGCAGGTCAACCCGGCGCTGGAACGCCTTACCGGCCGAGCGACCGCGCTGCTGGAGCGCGCGCCGATCCACGGCGTCCTCCATGAGCGTGATCGGCCGGCGCTGGTCGAGCGGCTCGACGCGGCCGCCACGCTCGGCGATGGCGGCGAGCCGTGGTCGGCACACGTCGTCGGCGCCGACGGCACGCCGTGCCCGGTGACGATCAGCATCGTGGCGGTGCGCGACGTCCACGGTGCCTCCCAGCAACTGCTGGTGCAGATGGCCGACGAGCGCGACCGCCGCATCGCCGCGACCCTGCAACGCGCCCTGCTGCCCGACGGACTGCCGAACGTCGTCGGCGTCTCACTCGCCGCGCACATCGCGCCCGGGGCGGGCGGCACGCGGGTCGGCGGCGACTGGTACGACGCGATCGCGCTGCCGGGGGGAAGGCTTGGCATTGTTGTCGGAGATGTCGCTGGCCATGGCGTCGACGCCGCTGCGCGGATGGGGGAGCTGCGCTCGGTCGCGCGCGCCTACGCGCTAGAGGGTCACGGACCGGTTGCGCTGGTCGAGCGCATGAACGGCTATCACGCCGGGTTGGGCGCCGACCTCATGACCACCATGTTGTTCGCGATCCTGGAGATCGACTCCGGGACGCTCCGATTTGTGAACGCTGGCCATCCGCCGCCCTTGATCGTCGAGCAGGACGGCACGACGCGGATCCTCGACGGTGCCGGGCCGCCGCTGGGCGTCATGGACACCTGGCGCTATGAGGAGCGCGTTGCAACGCTCGCCCCGGAGATGACCGCGATCCTCTACACCGACGGCCTCGTGGAGCGCCGCGGCGAGCGGCTCGACACGGGCCTGCGCCGGCTGCGTGATGCGGTCGCCGCGGGCGGCAGCCCGGAGGAGATGGTCGCTGCCGCCTTGGAGGCCACCGACGCCGGAGCGGCCGACGATGACGTGACGCTGGTCGTCGTGCGCGGCGAGGCGCGGCTGGGTCGGGTTGCACGTCTGCGGCTCTCGCCCGACCCCGATGCGCTCGTCTCGCTGCGCCGGCTCACGGCGCGCTGGCTGCGCGAGGCGGGCGCCGAGGCCGACGAGACGCACGACCTCGTGATGGCGGCCAACGAGGCGTGGCAGAACGCGCTGGAGCACGGCACCCAGTTCGCGCGCGCGACCGTCGGCGTCGACCTCGAGGTCAACGGCCACCATGAGGTGACGATCACCGTGCGCGACCCCGGCCCGCCCTCGCGGCTCGCGCGTCCGGCGTCGGATCCCGATCGCGGGCGTGGCGTCGAGCTGATGCGTGCGCTGGCCGACGAGGTCACCCTGGAGCTGGCGCCCCATGGATCGACGGTGCGCTTGCGACGCGCGCTGCGCGCCAGACAAGGGCCGGCGGAGGCGGCGAAAGACGACAGCGTCCTACACTCAGGTTTCGAGGGTGTCGAGTGAAAGGGGTTCCCTTGCCCCATATGCGTCTGGCTGATCCTTCCTCTGCGGAGGGCGTGGAATTGCGTCGAACAAGGGAAGGGAAGGGCGACGGCGTGCTCGCGACGCGGGATTTCGCCGCAGGTGACACGGTCATGGTCGGGTTCCTGGTGGGGCCGCTGACGGGCAACGACTCGCATGCCACGCAGGTCGGGCCGGCGCGATGGGCGCGGCACGGCGGGCTCGGGCCGATGGTCAACCACTCGTGCGATCCGAACTGCGGCGTGCGGCTCAACGCGGGCGAGGCGTTCGACTTCGTCGCGCGGTGGCCGATCGCCGCCGGCCAGGAGCTGACCTTCGACTACGCAATGCGCAACTTCACGATCGACCACTTCCCGACGGTCTGCCTCTGCGGCGCTGAGGTGTGCCGGATCTCGGTGACGGGGTGGAAGGACCTGCCGGCGTCGCGCAAGGTTGCTTACGGCGAGCTCGTTGCCCCGTATCTGCGTGCGATGGACGCCGACGCTGTCGCGGCTGGCTAGAGCCCGACAGGGTGGCGCACGGTAAAGCCCGCGTAGGAGCGGGCGTCGGCCGGCTGCCAGCGGGTGCCGGTGTTCTGGCGGCCGCTGGTATCGAAGCGCAGGCCCGCGACGACCATGAAGGTGTGCCCGGCGTTGGCGAAGATCGTGACCCACTTGCCGGGGCCGGGCTTGCCGAAGCGCATCAGCGTGCCTGAGGTCTCAGGGCCGTCGAGGTAGCCGGCGGCCGCGAGCGCGTAGGAGACCGAGCCGGAGCAGTCATAGGCTGAGTCGGTCCAGATCTCGCCGGCGACGCGGCCGTGGCCGCCGCCATAGACGTAGGGCTTGTGGGCGACGTCGTTGGCCGCGTGCATGAGCGCGACGAGCTTGCGCGGCGCGGTGTCGGGGATGATCGCCATGCCGCGCGAGTCGATCGCCGCCTGGTCGAGGTCGGTGCCGCCCTTGCCGCCGTAGGCCTCGCGCAGGTCGGCGGCGACTTGCGCGTCGGTCGGGGCGCCGCCGGCGGGCGTCTTGGCCGTGGGCCTGGCGGGAGCGGCTGGCGTCTCGGTGGGCGCCGCCTTGGCCTTCGTGCTGTTCGCCGGATCCGGCGGCGGCAGATAGGGCGCGCTCACCTTCCAGGCCTGGACCTCGCCGGTCGGCGTATTGCCGCCACACGCGCTGAGCAGCGCGGCGCAGAGGAGCACGCAGGGGAGGGCGAGCGGGCGGAGCATCCAGCCGGAAGTATCGGCATCTGGACGCTGGAACTCCAAGAGGTACCGTTCCGCGCCATGTTGCGCGCGCTCGCCGTCTCTGCCGTCGCCGTCGGTGCCGCCGCGTCGATCGGGACGCCCGGGCCGGGCACGAACGTCGCCGGCTGCCCGGTGCTCCCGGCCACCGACGCCTTCAACCGCGACATCTCCAAGGCGCCGGTTGATGCCCGCTCCGATGCCTACGTGCGCTCGATCGGTCTCGATGCCCGCCTGCACCCGGACTTCGCCTCCAAGACCTATGGGATCCCATTCAAGGTGGTGGCCAAGTCCCAGAAGCGCGTGCCGATCCACTTCACCGACTACGGCGACGAGAGCGACAAGGGGCCCTACCCGATCCCGGCCTCGGCGCCGGTCGAGGGCGGCTCAGATCGCCATGTGCTCGTCCTGCAACGCGGCACATGCATGTTGTATGAGTTGTTCGGCGCGCAGAAGACCGGCAACGGCTGGAGCGCCGCCTCCGGCGCGAAGTTCGACCTGCGCTCGGGCAAGCCGCGGCCGAAGGGGTGGACGTCGGCCGACGCCGCGGGCCTGCCGATCTTCCCGGGGCTGGCTCGTGCTGAGGAGGTCGTCGGCGCCAAGGCCATCACCCACGCCTTGCGCGTCACCGTGCCGCGCACCCAGAAGGCCTACGTGTCGCCGGCCCGCCACCTCGCCTCAAGTGACGGCAACCCCGACCTGCCGCCGATGGGCTTGCGCCTGCGGCTCAAGGCGTCGTTTGACCTCAAGCCCTTCCACGGCCAGGCACTGGTCATCCTGAAGGCCTTGAAGCGCTACGGGATGATCGTGGCCGACAACGGCTCGTCGTGGTACATCACGGGCGCTCCGGACCGTCGTTGGAACGACGACAACCTGCACACGCTTGGTCAAGTTCCCGGATCCGCGTTCGAAGCTGTGCAAAGCGGACCATTGACGCGCGGATAGTCCGGATCCGCCCTGCGCGTGAGCTAGCGTGGCTCGCCGTGGGAGGTTTCAGCGAGGCACATGTGCGTCGGGTGATGTGGCGCGCCGGCTTCGGCGCGACCGCACACGAGGCCGCCAAATGGTCACATCGCGGCCGTGGTGAGACGCTGCGCTGGCTGCTGACGCCCAACGGCCGCAAGGCGCCGCTCCTGCCCGGCCCCAAGCCCATGGCCTTGGACCCGGCCAACGAGTACGGCCACGACATGCTCTGGTGGCTTGACCGCATGGTCCGGACCACGCGGCCGCTGGAAGAGAAGATGGTGCTCTTCTGGCACGACCACTTCGCGACGCGCGACCAGGACACGCCGCTGATGCTGCGCCAGAACGCGGTCTTTCGTCGCGGCGCGCTCGGCTCGTTCCCGGCGCTGCTGGGCAACGTGATGGAGGACCCCGCGATGGCGTCCTTCCTCAACCTGGTTGAGTCCCACAAGGACGAGCCCAACGAGAACTTCGCCCGCGAGTTGATGGAGCTCTTCACGCTCGGCGAGGGCAACGGCTACACCGAGACCGACGTCCGTGAGGCCGCCCGGGCACTGACCGGCTACGTCAGGGGCCGGCAGGCAGGCGGCGTCCTGCTGACCACGCGCTTCGAGCCCAAGAACCACGATGGCGGACCCAAGCGGATCTTCGGCCACAAGGGGCGCTTTGGACCACATGATGTGCTGCGGCTGGTGATCTCCAATCACCACCATCCGGAGTTCTTGGTGCGCAAGCTGTGGTCCTACTTCGTCGATGAGCCACTCGACAAAAGCACGCGGCTGCGCCTGCAGCGGATCTACACGGGCTCCAAGCACCACCTCAAGCCGGTCGTCGCCGAGATCCTCGACCATCCCAAGTTGTACGCCCACCTTGACGGCCCGACGATGGTCAAGTCACCCGTCGTCGCGATCGCCGGCATGCTGCGCGCGACGCGGATGGGCGTCAAGACCGACGACTGGGTCTGGGTCGCCGCCGGCATGGGCCAGCGCCTGTTCGGGCCGCCATCGGTCGCCGGTTGGGAGTGGGGGCCGGCGTGGATGTCTCGTCCAACGGCATGCGGATGCGCTTCGTCGCCGCCAACGTCGCGCTGTCGCAGCCGGGGCTGAAGGTGCAAGACGGCGACACGCCGGTTGACCTCAAGCCGGCCCAGCAGCTCGAACGAGCGATGGCAGCTCTTGGTCATCCGTGGGCCAGCGAGCGCACGCGCAAGGGCCTGCTCGCGCTGGCCAAGGGCTATGACGCCATGGCCGGCCAGAAGTGGCAGCGCCAGGTCGCCGCCGACATGACCCAACGTGCGATGCGCCACCTCCTGCTCTCCGCCCCCGATGGTCAGGTCCATTAACTCGATGCCCCGCTTCCGTGCGCATGCCGCTTGTCAGGACTTTCATCGCGCGAGTGAGGCCGCGCGTCGCGACGTGCTGACGCGCCGTCAGATGCTCAAGTGGGGCATCGGCGCGGGCGTCACGGTCTACGCGGCCAACATGCTGCCGACACAGCACCTGTTGGGTGCGGCGGCAGCGGAGGCCGCAGCGGCACCCGACGCGCCGATCCTCGTCTCGGTCTTTTTGCCCGGCGGGCTGGACTTGCTCGACACGCTGATGCCGCTGCAGCAGGAAGGCGCGCTGCGCGATTTGCGCAGCGGCGTCTCGCCGGCGGCGCCGTTGCCGCTGGCGGGCACCTCGCTGGGTCTTCATCCGTCGCTGTCGCGCGGTCCGGGCGGCGGCCTCAAGGGCCTGTTTGACCGCGGGCAGATCGGCTTCCTTCCGGGCATCGACTACGCCAACCCCAACTTGTCGCACTTCGCCTCGCGCGCGTTCTGGGAGACGGGCATGGTCTCCCAGCAGTCGGTCTCGGGCTGGCTCGGCCGCTGGTTAGATCGCCACGGCAGCGCGGACAACCCGCTGCAGGGGCTGAGCGCGGGCTACAGCCTGTCGCCGACGCTGCGCGCGGTGAAGGCGCCGGTGGCCTCGATCTCGAGCGCGTATGACGCCGAGATGTCGATGTGGAGCGTGTGGGGCGACTGGGGCACCGCGGCCGTCGATGCCTATGCGGCCCTCTCCCGCTCGGGGCGGGCGACATCTGCAGGGCCGGCCTCGGCTGCCCGTGCCGCCCGGCTCGCTCACACGGTCTCCCAGCAGCTCGCGCCCTTCCGCAAGAAGGACGACAAGTCGCCGGATCCGCTCGCCGGACCCGTGACCTACCCGGCCGACAACGATACGGCCGACCGCCTCAAGGTCCTGGCCGGCCTGATCGCCCAGCCGCTGGGGATCCGGATGGCGACGGTCGACGCTGCCGGCGAGTTCGACACCCACGAGGGCCAGGCCCAAGGTCTGGACCAGGACCTCGGCGCCGTCGGCGAGGCGCTCGCCAGCTTCCAGGCCGACCTCGAGGCCCGTGGTGTTGCCAACCGCGTGCTGACCTTCGTGTGGTCGGAGTTCGGCCGCCGGCCAGAGGCCAACAAGTCGGGCGGGACCGACCACGGCGCCGGCGGCGTTGCGTGGGTCCAGGGTCCACGGGCGCTGGGCGGCGTGCTGACCGAGTACCCGTCGCTGACCGATCTGGACCGCGAGAAGAACCTCAAGGTGACCGTCGACTTCCGCCGCGTCTACAGCAGCCTGTTGGCGCAGTGGATGGGCACCGACCCGGCCGAGGTCATCCCGGGTGCGGGCCAGTTCGGCCAGGTCGCGCTGGTCCGCAGCTGATGCTCGCGCCTGAGGTCCCGCTCGCGGTGACCCATGTCTCCCGCGCGCCGACCGCGATCGGCATCGGCGAGCGCGAGTTCGCGATCGGCGTCTATCGCCCGCGGGTGCATCCTGGCGCGTTGAAGTTCACCATCAGGAACCTGGGTGAAGACGTGCACGACCTCGTCGTCCGCCGCAAGGGTAAGCGCGTCGGTGGCCTTGCGACGGCCGTCAAGCCCGGCCAAACCGCAACGTTGCGGCTCACGCTGCGGCGAATCGGGCGCTACCAGCTGGTGTGCACGGTCGCCGATCATGAGGCACGAGGCATGCGCGCGACCCTGCGCGTCGTCCGCTGAGGGAAAGCCGATGATTGAGGGATGGCTGGAGAGGTGACCCTCCGTGTACCACCTCCCGCCGTCCCTCTCTCCTCCCTCATGACCTTGACCCGGACCAGCACCGACATCCTGCTCGCCTTCGCACCGGTTCCCGATGCGGTGCGTGCCGCGCGCCACTCGCTGCGCAACCACGGCCTCAGCCCCGATCTCGACCACACAGTGTCACTGCTGACCTCCGAGCTCGTCGGCAACGCCGTCCGCCATGCGGGGCCGATGCATCCTGCTGAGCGCATCGTCTTTCACGCGCGCCTGAGCGACGACCACGTGCGCGTCGAGGTGGCCGACCACGGGCCGGGCTTCGATCCCGAGATCCGTCACGAGACCGCGGGCTTCGGCCTGCGGCTGGTCGACAAGCTGGCCTCGCGCTGGGGCGTCGAAAAGACCGCGCGCGGCTGCCGTGTGTGGTTTGAGGTCGACCGCCGTAGCGGTCGCTTCGATCGCGACGACTGACGCCCGGCACGGCCGTCCGGCAGCCTCAATGTCGGCGAATCTGGCGTAAACCGCGTACAGTCTCTTGCGTATGCCCGTCCGCCGGGACCTCCGCCCGCTCCTCGCTGTCGCCGTTCTCGGCGTTGCGGTCGCGCTCGCGGAGACGATTACCGGGCTGGACACGGGGCTGTTGCTGCTGTCGCCGGCGCTGGTGCTTCTGCTCCCGCTGCTGGCCGGCCGGTACCTCGGTGCTGAGACACTGGACCGCCTCGCCGCCCAGCGCTCGCGGTCGACACAGCGTGTGCGTCCGGCCTCCGCGCCGCTGCCGCGCCCGCGGCCCCGCGCCACGCTGGTGCGCGGCGGCCGCCTCCTTGCGGCCGCGCTTGCCGAGCGCGGGCCGCCGCTCTCGGTCTCCTGATCCGCCGCTGATCGCCCCTGCGCGCCCTTGTCGGCGTGCGGGCTGACCGTTGTCGAACACCCATACCGGAGGTGCGCCCATGCGCCGCCCCCTCGCCGCCGCTGTCGCGCTGCTTGCGCTGACCGCCGCCGCGCCCACCGCTGCTCTAGCTCACCAGGGCAACCCCAATATGAAGTCCGTCGTGCGCGCCTTGGCGCCGCACGTCGACGGCATCTCGTTGCAGGTGCTCGGCGGCGACGATCGCTTCCAGCTGACCAATCGCAGCAAGGAGACCGTGCTGGTCCAGGGCTATGACAAGGAGCCCTACGCGCGGATCACGCCTGACGGCACCGTCGCCGTCAACCACAACTCGCCGGCGTACTACCTCAACAACGATCGCTACGGCGCGGTCACGGTGCCAAAGACGGCGAGCGCGCGGGCGGTACCCGATTGGCAGGTGCTCGACAAGACCGGCGTGTTCGAGTGGCACGACCACCGCATGCACTACATGTCGCGTGACATCCCGCCGATCGTCAAGGACAAGACGCAACGGACCAAGGTCTTCGACTACGCGATTCCCATCAAGCTCGGCGCGAGGCAGGGCCAGATCCTGGGGACGCTGTGGTGGGCGCCGGCGAAGGATGGTGGGGCCCCGGTAGGCGCGATCGTGGCGTTTGCGGTGCTGCTGCTCGGGGGCATCGTGGCCGTCGTGCTGGCACGGCGGCGTCGCGGGCCGGGACAGGGCGACGAGGAGGACGGCGACGGACCCGGCGGCGCTGGGCCGGAGGCTGAGCAGCCGGCCGCGGCCGCCCGCGAGGCCTGGTGACGCACGCGGCCCCCCGCATCGCCGGCGCGGCGCTGGTCGCGCTGCTGCTCGCACTCGCCGTGCTGCCCGCGAGCGCGTTGGCACATGCCACGCTGCAGGCCAGCATGCCCGAGCGCGGCGCCACCGCGCGCACCGAGCCCAAGCAGGTCGTGCTGCGCTTCGACGAGGCGGTCGAGGGCAACTTCGGCGCGGTCCGCGTCTTCGACGCCCGCGGCGACCGGGTCGATACCGGCGCGGTGCGTCATCCGGGTGGCGCCGGCGCACAGCTGGCCGTCGCGCTGAAGCCTGGCCTCCTGGACGGCACCTACACCGCGACCTACCGTGTCATCTCGGCCGACAGCCATCCGGTCAGCGGCGGCTTCGTCTTCTCGATCGGCAAGGCGGGCACGCCGCCGGCCGAGACGGTCGGCGACCTGCTCGCCGGCTCGTCGGCGGGCCGTGCCACCGAGGTAGCGTTCGGGATCGCGCGCGGGACGGACTACCTCGCGATCGCGCTCGTGCTCGGGACGTTGTTGTTCATCTTGCTGTCGTGGCCGCGCGGGGCGGGCACGCCTGAGCCGGCACGGGCAGCGTTTGCGCTCCGGGCGCGCGCGCTGCTGCTCGCCGGCGCGGCGCTCGGCGTCGTGGCGGGGGCCGCCGGCATCGTCCTGCAGGGCGCGACCGCCGGGGGCACCTCGTTCTGGGCCGCGCTCGACTCGTCAACGGTGCGCGAGGTGCTCGGTACGCGCTTCGGGACGGTCTGGGGGCTGCGGGTCGCGGACTTCGTGCTGATCGGCGCGCTGCTGCTGCTCTCGCGTCGCAGATTCGCAACACTGCTCGCCGCGCTGGCGCTGCCAGCGGCCTTCTTGGCGGTCACGCCCGCGCTTGGTGGTCATGCGACCACGCAGCATCCAGTCGCGCTGCTGGCGCCGCTCGACGTCATCCACGTCGTCGCGATGAGCGCCTGGGTGGGAGGGCTGATCGCGCTCGTCGTCGCGGTGCCGACCGCCACGCGCGCGCTGGACCCCACCGACCGCACCGCGCTGCTGAGCGCCACGTTGTCGCGCTTCAGCGCCGTGGCATTGACGAGTGTCGCGGCGCTGATCGCTTCGGGTACAGCCCAGTCGATCGTGCACCTGCGGTCCTTCGGCGATCTCTTGCACACCGCCTTCGGCCGCGCGGTCCTGATCAAGATCATCATCTTGGTCGCGCTCGTCGGGCTCGGCGCGCTCAACCGGCAGCGCAGCCTGCCGCGCTTGCGCGCCGCGGCAGCGGCCGGTACCACCCCGGGCGCGGTCGGCCGCGTCCTGCGCACGACGCTGCGTGTCGAGGTCGCGCTCGTGACCGTCGTGCTCGGCGTCACCGCCGCGCTGGTCTCCTACCCGCCGCCGTCGGCGCTCTCGGCTGGGCCGTTCTCCGAGAACGCGCGAACCGGCCCGCTGGAGGTCGAGCTGACCGTTGACCCGGCGCGGACCGGCGCCAACGCCGTTCACGTCTACCTGTTCCGTGCCGCCGATGGTGCGCCGTTTGCGGCGACCAAGGAGCTGACCGTCGAGGCGCGGCTGCCGAGCAAGTCCATCGGCCCACTGACCGCCACGGTCCATCGCGCCGGCCCCGGCCACTACGTCGCCGACGCGCTCACGCTGGCCCCGGCCGGCAGATGGCGCGTGACGGTGACCGATCGCGTCTCGGACTTCGACGAGTACACCGCGAGCTTCTCGGTGCCGGTGTCGTGATCGCAACCAACCCCTACGTCAACCCAACGCTACACAAGGACATCAAGAACATGAAGCGCATCGCCCTCGCCTCTGTCGTGACACTCGGCGCTCTTGCCGTGCCGGTCGTCGCGCAGGCCCATGTGACCCTGCAGCCCAAGACCGCTGCTGCCGGCGCCTACGTCGTGGAGAACGTCCGCGTCCCCAACGAGACCGACGACGCCGTGACCACCAAGGTCGCCGTCCAGTTCCCTGAGGGCTTCGCCGAGGCCTCCTACCAGATGGTCCCGGGCTGGTCGGTGAAGGTCGTCAAGGAGAAGCTCGCCACCCCGGTCAAGACCGACGACGGCGAAGTCACCGAGGGGGTCAAGACCATCACCTGGACGGCGACGTCGAAGGCCGAGGGCATCGCGCCCGGGCAGTTCCAGGACTTCCCGCTGTCGGTGCAGATTCCCGGCAAGGCCGGTGACACGTTGACCTTCAAGGCGCTACAGACCTACAGCGACGGGACGGTCGCGCGCTGGATCGGCGCGCCCGACGCCGATAAGCCCGCACCGCAGGTGCAGGTCACCGAGGCCGTCGAGGACCACCACGCCGGCGCGGCGACGGGCGGCACGGCGACGACGGGTGACGCGGCAACGACCGAGAACGCGTCGGCCCCGGCGGCGGCCGTCGACAGCAGCGACGACTCCGACTCCAACACGCTCGCGATCATCGCGCTGATCGTCGGCGCGCTCGGCTTGCTGGCCGGTGGCGCTGGCCTGGCCTCCGCGCGCCGAAGCGCGTAGCTCTTCGCACCCGCTCCGCGGCGGTTCACCGTCGCGGCGCGGGAGCTCACTCCCTACCCTCTGGACCGACCCCACTATGTCCCAGCAGAGCACCCCCACCAAGCGCCTCATCCAGCTCGGCGCGCTGCTCGCCGGCGCGGTTGTCATCGTTGTCGCCGCGATAGCGATCTCGTCCGGCGGCTCGTCTGACAAGTCGTCGGGCGCCGGTGCCGGCGGCTCGTTGCAAGGCGTCGCGGAGACCAAGAGCCTCCTCGATGGCATCCCGCAGAAGGGCATCACGCTCGGTAACGCCAACGCGCCGGTGACGATCGTCGAGTTCGCCGATCCTCAGTGCCCATTCTGCAAGGACTACACCTTGAACGAGATGCCGACGCTGGTGCAGAAGTACGTCCGCACCGGCAAGGCCAAGATGGAGCTGCGGCTGCTGAGCTTCATCGGCCCTGACTCGGTGACGGCAGCCGGTGTGCTCACCGCCGCCGGGCAGCAGGACAAGCTCTGGAACGCGACCGATCTCTTCTATCGCAACCAGGGCGAGGAGAACTCGGGCTACGTGACCGACGACTTCCTCACCGAGGTGCTGACCGGGGCAAGCGCTGACGCCAAGAAGGCCATCGCCGACGCCGGCGCGCCGGCGGTCAGCCAAGAGCTCGCCGCCGCGAAGACACTGACCAGCCGCTACGACGTGACCGGGACGCCGACCGTCCTCGTCGGGCCGACGGGCGGCGACCTCAAGAAGTCCGGCGGCTCGGGCCTGCCGACCGCGGCGACCGTCAGCAAGCAGGTCGACGCGGCGCTGGCCGCCAAGGGCGGCAAGTGAGCGACCGCGCGTTGCGCACCGCCGGGCTCGTCCTGGTGGTGCTTGGGATCGGGGTCGCCGGCTACCTGGTGTACGTGCACTACGCCGACATCGACCCCGTCTGCAACATCGCGCACGGCTGCCACAAGGTGCAGACCTCCGAGTACGCGAAGCTCGCAGGCATCCCGGTCGCGCTCTTGGGACTGCTGGGCTATCTCACCCTGCTGGGCGCGCTGCTCGTGCCCCAAGGCGAGACGGCGCGCATGGTCGCGGCACTGGTGGCGCTCGTCGGCTTCGGGTTCTCCATGTACTTGACCTACCGCGAGCTGTTCACCATCGACGCGATCTGCCAGTGGTGCGTGGCCAGCGCGATTCTGATGACCGGTCTGGCGGTCGTCTGCACGGTCCGGCTGCTGCGCGAGTCCGCGGTGCCCGTCGCCGTGCCCGACCGCTGACGGCCCGGCAGATCCGGCCGCCCGCAGCGTGGCCGGCATGACAGGCTGAAGGACGCATGAGCCGTCGCCTGACCTTGTTCTCCGTGCTGCTGGGTGCTGCCGCCGCGATCGTCGCCGTGGCGATCCTCGTCTCCAGCAGCGGGCCAGATCCGACGGCGCCGCGTCAGCCGACGCCTCGCGACGTCACCGCGATCCTGCGCGGGATTCCGCAGGATCGGCTGACTCTCGGCGACCCCAAGGCACCCATCTTGCTCGTCGAGTTCGTCGACCTGCAGTGCCCGTTTTGCCGCCAGTTCGCGGCCGCCTCGTGGCCCGACATCGTCCGGCGCTACATCCGCACGGGCAAGGTCAAGATGGAGCTGCGGCTGACGGCCCTTCTCGGCGAGGACTCCGCGAAGGCCAACAAGGCGGTGATGGCGGCCGGTCTGCAGGACCGGGCGTGGGACGCGTCGATGCGCTTCTATGACGTCCAGGGCCAGGAGAACACCGGGTATGTGACCGACCGCTTCCTGCGCGGCGTGCTTAGCGGCGTTCGCGGGCTCGACCTCGCACGTGCGATGAAAGAGCGGAGGTCGGCCGATGTCCGCGACGAGCTCGGCGCGGTTTACAGCATGCAGCGCCGCTACGGCGTGAACTCGACGCCGACGCTGATGATCGGGACCGACGACACGGATCTGTCGCTGGTCGCTCGGGGTGTCGTCTCGGCCGAGGACCTCGCGCAGGCGATCAACCAGCAGTTGCTCAAGACGGTCTGACGAACGGCTTGCGGGGGTGACGTAGGGTGCTACCCTACGTGACATGCTGAAGAAGACCAGCATCTACCTCGACGAGGATCTCGACCACGGGCTTGCGCGCAAGGCTGCCGAGGAGGGCATCACGAAGGCGGAGCTCATCCGTCGAAGCCTTGAAGGCGTCGTGCACAAGCCGAAGCGGCCGAAGCCCAAAGCCATCGGGATCATCCATGGTGGTCCGACCGACGTTGCGAGGAACGTCGACAAGTACCTCCGCGAGACCGGCTTCGGCGAAGATTGAGCATCGTCCTGGATACGAGCTTCGTCATCGCGCTCTTGCGCAAGGACGACGAGGACCATCGCGCGGCGAACGACTGGCTGGCATCCACCGACGAGGATCTCGTCACGACGCCGCTCGCGCTGGCCGAGATCGATCACATGGTGACGAGCCGGCTGGGTGGTCGCCATGCCGCGCAGCAGGTGTGGGACGACTTCGACAGCGGCGCCTACGGCCTCCGCTGGTGGGCCGAGGGCCTTCACGAGACCATCCGCATCGCCCGCCAACACCCTTTCCTCGGCCTCGCCGACGCCTCCCTGGTCGCGCTCGCCGGGATCTTGCGCACCAACCGCATCGCCACCTTCGACCAGCACTTCCGCTCCGTCTTAACCCCGGACGGCGAGCCCTTCGTGGTGCTCCCCGCCGACCGCTGAAAGGACCACGACCCCATGGCTCCCCACAACCACCCCAACTCGTTCGACGCCCGCGCCACGCTGAAGGTCGGCGATCGCGAGCTGACGATCTTCCGCCTCGACGCGCTGCAGTCGAAGTTCGACGTCGCGCGGCTGCCCTTCAGCCTCAAGATCCTGCTGGAGAACTTGCTGCGCACCGAGGGCAATGGCGCGGTCGACGCTGCCGACATCGAGGCGCTCGCGACGTGGGACGCCAAGGCTGAGCCCTCCAAGGAGATCGCCTTCACGCCCGCGCGCGTGGTCATGCAGGACTTCACCGGCGTGCCCGCCGTCGTCGACCTCGCCGCGATGCGCGACGCGATGGCCGACCTCGGCGGCGACCCCGCCAAGATCGAGCCGCTCGTCCCTGCCGAGCTGGTCATCGACCACTCCGTGCAGGTCGACGAGTTCGGCACGCGCACCGCGTTCGCGTTCAACGCCGAGCGCGAGTTCGAGCGCAACCAGGAGCGCTACGAGTTCCTCAAGTGGGGCCAGGACGCGTTCGAGACCTTCAAGGTCGTCCCGCCGGACACCGGCATCGTCCACCAGGTCAACTTGGAGTACTTGGCGCGCACGGTGTTCGTGGATGACAAGACCGGCACCGCCTACCCCGACACGCTGGTCGGTACCGACTCGCACACCACGATGATCAACGGCCTCGGCGTCCTGGGCTGGGGCGTGGGCGGCATCGAGGCCGAGGCCGCGATGCTCGGCCAGCCGATGTCGATGCTGATCCCGCAGGTCATCGGCTTCAAGCTCGGCGGTGAGCTGCCCGAGGGCGCGACCGCGACCGATCTCGTGCTGACGGTCACCGAGATCCTGCGCAAGAAGGGTGTCGTCGGCAAGTTCGTGGAGTTCTTCGGCCCGGGCGTCACGGCGCTGCCGCTGGCCGACCGGGCGACGATCGGCAACATGAGCCCGGAGTTCGGCTCAACCTGCGCGATCTTCCCGATCGACGCCGAGACGCTGCGCTACATGGCCTTCAGCGGTCGCCCGAAGGAGCTCGTCGACCTGGTCGAGGCCTATGCCAAGGAGCAAGGCCTCTGGCACGACGAGCATGCCGAGGAGCCGACCTACACCGACGTCGTCGAGCTCGACCTCTCGACGGTCGAGCCGTCGCTGGCCGGCCCCAAGCGCCCGCAGGACCGCATCGCGCTCAGCGGCGCCAAGGAGGGCTTCCGCGCCTCGCTGGCCGAACTGCTCGGTGAGGATGAGGCGGCCGACCTCGGCCATGGCCACGACGAGGCGGTCGCCGAGTCGTTTCCCGCGTCGGACCCGCCGGCCAACGGCGCGCCGGGGAGTTCGCCGGATCCGCACGACGCTGACGCGGCCCCGGCCGGCGCGGTTGCCGCGGGCACCGTGCTCGCGGAGCGCTCGGCGTCGGCCGTGCACACCGTCCTGGACGGTGAGGAGTTCGACCTCGACCACGGCCACGTCGTGATCGCGGCGATCACCTCCTGCACCAACACCTCCAACCCATCGGTCATGCTCGCCGCCGGCCTGCTGGCCCGCAACGCTGTCGCCCGTGGCCTGACGCGCGCACCGTGGGTCAAGACGTCGCTGGCACCGGGCTCCAAGGTCGTCACCGAGTACTACGAGCGCGCCGGGCTGACCGGCGACCTCGAGGCGCTGGGCTTCAACTTGGTGGGCTACGGCTGCACGACGTGCATCGGCAACTCCGGCCCGCTGCCGGATGAGATCTCCGCGGCCGTCCAGGAGGGCGACCTGGCGGTCACCTCGGTGCTGAGCGGCAACCGCAACTTCGAGGGCCGCATCAACCCCGACGTCAAGATGAACTACTTGGCATCTCCGCCGTTGGTGGTGGCCTACGCGATCGCCGGGACGATGGACATCGACTTGATCAACGAGCCGCTGGGTCGCGATGTCGGCGGCGCCGAGGTGTACTTGAAGGACATCTGGCCCTCGACGGCCGAGGTCGCGCGCACGGTCGAGGAGGCGGTGCAGTCCGACATGTTCCGCTCCTCCTACGGTCAGGTCTTCGACGGCGATGCGAACTGGCAGGGGTTGGAAGTCCCGACCGGCGACCGCTACGTCTGGAGCGAGGACTCCACCTACATCGCCAAGGCACCGTACTTCGAGGGCATGGAGGCCGACCCGTCGCCGGTAACCGACATCGAGGGTGCGCGCGTCCTGGCCAAGTTGGGGGACTCGGTTACGACCGACCATATCTCGCCCGCGGGCGCGATCAAGAAGGACGGCCCGGCCGGTGCCTACCTGCAGGGCCGGGGCGTCGAGCCCAAGGAGTTCAACTCCTACGGGTCGCGGCGCGGCAACCACGAGGTGATGATCCGCGGGACGTTCGCGAACATCCGCCTGCGCAATCAGTTGGCGCCCGGCACGGAGGGTGGGGTGACGCGCCACCTCCCGGATGGTGTGGAGACCTCGATCTTCGAGGCGAGTGAGCAGTACATTGCCGACGGCATCCCGCTCGTCGTCCTCGGCGGCGCCGAATACGGCTCGGGCTCCTCGCGCGACTGGGCGGCCAAGGGCACCAACTTGCTCGGCGTTCGCGCCGTCATCGCGGTCTCCTTCGAGCGCATCCACCGCTCCAACCTGGTGGGAATGGGCGTGCTGCCGCTGCAGTTCCCCGAAGGGGAGACGGCCGAATCGCTCGGCCTCACCGGCGAGGAGCAGTTCACGATCACCGGCCTGGCCGAGCCGCTGAACGCCGGCGAGCTCCCGCGCGAGGTCGACGTCCAGGCCGGCGACGTGTCGTTCAAGGCCCGCGTCCGGATCGACACGCCCAAGGAGGCCGACTACTTCCGTCACGGCGGCATCCTGCGCTACGTGCTGCGCCAGCTCCTAGCCGACGCGGCGTAAGTCGCGCTAGGCCACGGCGACGTCGGACGACCCCGGCCGACGGCCCGCGACGCGGATGGCGTCAAAGAGGGCGCCGACGTCGATGGCCTTGTCGACAAGGCCGGAGGCTCCGGCCTCGAGCGCCGAGCGCTCCAGCGCGGCGTTCGGGTCGGCGGTGTAGAGCAGGACTGATGGCGGGTCGGGCTCGGCGCGCAGCGCGCGGCAGAGCTCGATGCCGTCCTCGTCGCCCAGGCGGTGGTCAAGGACCACTACGTCGGGGCGCGTGCGGCGCAGCAGGGTCCACATCGTCGTGCCGTCCTCGGCGCCGCCCACGCAGCGAAAACCGGGCTCGGCACGCAGCACGGCTTCAAGGCCTGCACGCAAAACGGGGTGGTCGTCGACGACGAGAACGCGGATCATGGGGAGGGGGCAGTCACTCTGCCCGAGGCGGCAGCCCTTGTCGATACGGCTTACCGCACCATCTGCAACGGCGAAACGCGGCGGAGGTTACGGTCGTGTGCGAGCGATGGCGCCGCCAGGGCGCGCGATAGCCTGCCGCGGATGCCTCTCCCCGACGTCCTGCGCAGCCTGCTGACCGCCACCGGCCCGTCAGGCTATGAGACCGCGCCGGCGAAGGCCTTCGCCGCCGCGTGCGCGCCGTTTGCCGAGGTCCACACCGACGTCATGGGCACGGTTACCGCGCGCGTCAAAGGCAAGGGCGAAGGCCCGACCGTGGCGATCGTCGGGCACATCGACGAGATCGGCCTGATTGTCACCCACATCGACGACAAGGGCTACCTCGCCGTCATCGGCGTCGGCGGCTGGGACCCGGGCATCCTCATCGGCCAGCGCGTCGAGGTCAGCACGCGCGAGGGCGTCATCCCCGGCGTCGTCGGCAAGAAGCCGATCCACCTGCTCAAGCCCGACGAGCGCAAGAACGCGGCCGAGATGAAGGACTTGCACATCGACATCGGCGCCAAGGACGGCGACGAGGCCAAGAAGATGGTGCGCATCGGCGACGTCGCGGTGATCGCCGGCGATCCCGTCGAGCTGCCCAACGACCGCGTCATCGCCCGCGCGATGGACAACCGCCTCGGCTGCTTTGTCGCCTACGAGGCCGCGCGTCTGGTCGCCGAGGCCGGCGGCGCGGCCGGCGATGTCGTCGCGGTCGCCGCGGTCCAGGAGGAGATCACCTTCGCGGGCGCGCGCACGTTCGCTCATGCAGTACGCCCCGACGTCGCGATTGTCGTCGACGTGACCCACGCCACCGACGCGCCTGGCGTCGACGAGCGCGAGAACGGCACCCACCCGCTCGGGTCGGGCCCGGTCATCGAACGCGGCTCGACGATCCACCCGCAGGTCTCCGAGTTGCTGCTGACGACCGCCGAAGCCCAGGAGATCCCGCACACGCTGGCGGCCTCAGCGCGCTTCACGGGAACCGATGCGGACGCGATCCACATCAGCCGCTCAGGGATTCCGACCGGCCTCGTGAGCCTGCCGCTGCGCTATATGCACTCGCCGGTCGAGCTCGTCCAGCTCGACGACGTCCTCAACGCCGCCAAGCTCGCCGCAGCCTTTGCCCAGGGTCTGACGCCGGGCACGTCGTTCGAGCGCTAGGCGCCCCGCCGGACCTAGGCTCACCGACCGATGCTCCTGCTCTTCGACATCGACGGCACGCTGCTGCTCAAGGCCTCGCGCGAGCATGCCGAGTCGATGTACGCCGCGCTGCGCCGGATCCATCAGCTCCAAGAGCTGCCGACCGGCCAGGTTGAGGCCGCCGGCCGCACCGATGGTGCGATCGCGCGTTCGATCTTGACGCTGGCCGGCGTGTCTGCGCAGCGCATCGACGACCGCGCACGCGACGTGGGCGCGATGGCCTGCGCCGAGTTCGGGCATCGTTGCCCCGGCGATCTGTCGGCGCACCTGGCGCCTGGCGTCCCGGACGTGCTTGACCTGCTCGCCGCACGTGACGACGTTGACCTCGCGCTGCTGACCGGCAACTTCGAGTGCGTCGCGCGGCTGAAGGTCGACCGCGCTGGCATCGGTCACCACTTCGCGCGCGGCGGGGGCGCGTACGGCTCGGACTCCGAGGACCGCACCGACCTACCGGAGATCGCGCGCGCCCGCCACGCCGCGGCGCTCGGGATCGCGTCCTACCCCCGCGAGCAGACCGTCGTCATCGGCGACACGCCTCGCGACATCGCCTGCGCTCGCGCCGACGGCGTCCACGTCATCGCGATCGCGACCGGCCCGTTCCGGCCGTCGGACCTCGCCGGCGCCGACGTCGTGATCGACATGGCCCGCGAGATCCCCGCCGCGCTGGCGCGGATCCCCGGGCTTGGAAGACCGAACTAGGTCCGCGTCAACTTCTTGTAGGTGATGCGGTGCGGCCTGTCGGCCTCGTCGCCGAGCGTGTCGTGGCGCCATTGCTCATAAGCCTCGAAGTTGCCCTCGAACCACGTCACCTTCGAGTCGCCCTCGAACGCGAGCACGTGCGTGGCGACGCGATCCAGGAACCAGCGATCGTGGGAGATGACCACCGCGCAGCCGGCGTAGTTGAGCAGCGCCTCTTCGAGCGCGCGCAGCGTGTCGGTGTCAAGGTCGTTGGTGGGCTCGTCCAACAGCAACAGGTTGCCGCCGGTGCGCAGCAGCTTGGCCAAGTGCACGCGGTTGCGCTCACCGCCCGACAGCATCTTGATCTTCTTCTGCTGCTCGGCCTTCTTGAAGTTGAAGCCGCTCGTGTACGCGCGCGAGTTCATGACCCGCGTGCCGACCGTGATCTGCTCCAGCCCGCCGGAGATCTCCTCCCAAACCGACTTCTCGCCGTCCAGCGCGTCGCGGCTCTGATCGACGTAGGAGATCTGCACGGTGTCGCCGACGCGCAGCGTGCCCTCGTCGGGCTGCTCCTGGTCGGCGATCATCTTGAAGAGCGTGGTCTTGCCCGCGCCGTTGGGGCCGATGACGCCGACGATGCCGCCGGGCGGCAGGTCGAACTCGAGGTCGTCGATCAGCAGCTTGTCGCCAAAGCCCTTGCGCAGCTTCTCGGCCTGCACGACGACGTTGCCCAGGTGCGTAGCGATCGGGATGTGGATCTGGACGTCGTCGAGCTTGATGTTCTTCTCTTCGGCGACCAACGCCTCGTAGTTGGAGATACGAGCCTTCTGCTTGGTCTGGCGGCCCTTGGGGTTCTTGCGGACCCACTCGAGCTCGGCCTTGATGATGCGCTCCTTGGCCAGGTCGCGCCGCTCCTGCATTTCCAGGCGCTTCTCCTTCTGCTCCAGCCAGGAGGTGTAGTTGCCCTCGTAGGGGATGCCGCGGCCACGGTCGAGCTCCAGGATCCAGCCGGCGACGTTGTCGAGGAAGTAGCGATCGTGGGTCACGGCCACGACGGCGCCCTTGTAGTCGGCCAGATAGCGCTCCAGCCAGGAGACCGACTCGGCGTCGAGGTGGTTGGTCGGCTCGTCGAGCAGCAGCAGGTCAGGGGCGCTGAGCAGTAGGCGGCAGAGCGCGACGCGGCGCCGCTCGCCGCCCGACAGCTTGCTGACGTCGGCGTCGGCCGGCGGGCAGCGCAGCGCGTCCATCGCGTAGTCGATCGTCGTGTCGAGGTTCCAGCCGTCGGCGGCGTCGATCTTGGCCTGCAGCTCGGCGAACTCGTCGGCGGTCTCGTCGGAGTAGTTGGCGGCCAGTTCGTTGAAGCGGTCCATCAGGCCCTTGACCTCGGCGACGCCGTCCAGCACGTTCTCGCGCGCGGTCTTTGACTCGTCGAGCTTGGGCTCCTGCTCGAGCATGCCGACGGTCGCGCCGGGGGCGAGCATCGCCTCGCCGCTGCGGAAGTCGGTGTCGATGCCGGCCATGATCTTCAACAGCGTCGACTTGCCGGCGCCGTTGTAGCCGAGCACCCCAATCTTGGCGCCGGAGTAGAACGCGAGCGTGACGTCGTTGAGGATCGGCTTCTCGGGCCCATAGGCCTTCGTGAGCCGCTGCATCTGGAAGATGTACTGAGGAGCCATGAAGCCTCCAGGATAGGAGGCTTAGGCCGGGATCGGATCCCAGGCGTGCCCGACGAAGACGGGCTCGGGATGCAGCGCGACGCCGAAGGCCTCATCGACGCCGCGGGCGATCTCCTGGGCGAGGGCCACGAGCTCGGCCGTCGTGCCCGCTCCGCGGTTGGTTAGCGCGAGCACGTGCTTGGTCGAGATCGCGATGCCGTGCGGGTTGCCATAGCCCTTGGCAAAGCCGGCGTGGTCGATGAGCCAGGCGGCGCTGGTCTTGACGCGGCCGTCGGGTTCGGGGAAGCCGGGGAGGCCGTCGCCGCCCCGCGCGCGGAGCGCGTCGAAGTGCGCGGCGTCGAGGATCGGGTTGGTGAAGAACGATCCGGCGGAGGTGGTGTCGGGGTCGCTGGCGTCCAGGACCATGCCCTTGGAGCGGCGGAGCGTCAGGACGGCCTCGCGGACGGCGGGAAGCGGCGCGGTGTCGCCGACCTCGACGCCGAGCGCGCGCGCGAGCTCGGCATAGCGGATGGGGCGGGAGGTGTCCGACCCACGCAGCGCGAAGCTGACACGGAGGATGATGTAGCGCTCCGGGTTGCGCTTGAAGGTGCTGGACCGGTAGGAGAAGCCGCACGCCTCGGGCGCGAGGTCGACCGTCTCGCCGGTCGTCCGGTCGAGGACGCGGACCGACACGATGGTGTCGCTTACCTCCTGGCCATAGGCGCCGACGTTCTGGATCGGCGTGGCGCCGACCGAGCCGGGGATGCCGGAGAGCGCCTCGATGCCGGCGAGGCCGGTCGCGACCGTGTGGGCGACGAGCGCGTCCCAGGGCTCGCCGGCAGCGACATGGAGGACGTCGCTATCGCGCTCGATCCCGCGCGTGGCGATGCGGACAACGGTGCCCGGGAAGCCCTCGTCGGCGACGACGAGGTTCGACCCGCCGGCGAGGAGCAAGACGGGACGCTCGGCGCCGATCAGCGCCTCGATCACCTGCGCGTCGGTCTTCCCCTCGACAAAGGCCGCCGCGGGCCCCCCGAGCCGAAGCGTCGTGTAGTCAGACAGCAACACGCCTAGGAGCCTATGTGTTCGGTCGATACCCTCGAAGGTCGTGCCGCAGGTCCTCGACATCGAACAGGCGCTCCTCCTGCTGGAGCTCGAGCCCCCGTTCGAAAAGCGCGATGTCCAGCTCGCGCGGCGCAAGCAGGCCAAGGTCTGGCACCCCGACCTTGCGCCGCCCGGCAAGCAAATCGAGCATGAGCGTCACCTCAAGGCCATCAACGAGGCGGCCGACCAGCTCGAGAACCTCGCCGAGGGCTCGCGCGGCGGGCGCGTGTCGCGCAACGCGGTCAAGGCCAGCGCCGCGGCCACGCGTGCTTATCGCGCCGAGGCGGGCCGCCGCGCCTATGAGGAGGATCAGGCCCGGCGTGCGCACGACGCCGACCGCGCCAAGAACGACCCGTTCGGCTCGCGCGTTCCCGACCACTCGGTCGTGCACCGCTACGCGCGCTGTCTCTCCTATCCGGAGTGGGGCGTGGGCGAGGTCGCGGGCATCTACTTCACCGGCGGCGGCGATGACGTCCAGCAGTGGGCGCGCGTGCGCTTCCAGCCCGGCGTGCGCACGGTTCCGGCCGGCTCGCTGCAGTTCGTCGACTTCTCCAAGCCCGACCCCGGCCACGAGCGCGTGCAGCGCTTCATGACCGCCGCCCAGCACGCGATGGTCGAGGGTGACTACAAGCTCGCCGCACGGCGGTTGATCTACGCGCGCGACGCCGAGCCCACCAACATCTCGGTCTTGCGGCTGCTGACGCTCGCCTTTTGGCAGGCGGGAGACCTGGCCGCTGCGGGGCGCGCCGTGCGCGACTGGATCCGCCATGACCCGACGCGGCCGGCTGCGCAGCGCTATGCCGCGCGCATCTACGAGGACATGCGGGCGATCGACCTCGCGGCCGAGGCGGCGCTGCGCTCGGCGCAGCTGGGACCGAGCGACGCGGGCGCGTGGGAGCGCGTCGGCCGGCTGCGGTTGGCGCTGATGGATCGCGAGGGTGCGCTCGACGCGCTGGAGACCGCGCGGCGGCTCGGGCCGACGGTCGAGGGGCTGCTCGATCTCGCGCTGGCCCATCATCTTGGTGGTGATCTCGGTGGCGAGGTCACCGCGACCGAGCAGGCGACGTTGCTGGATGGCGAGCGGGCTGACGCGTGGTCGCGCTACGCCCACGCGCTGGCGCGGACCGACCGCGTGAGCGACGCGATCGCCGCGGCCGAGCGCGCGCTGGCGCTGGCGCCCGAGGACGGCGAGGTGGCCGTGTTGTTGGAGCGGTTGCACGATGCACAGCCGCGGGTTTTGCCGGCCGCATGATGGCCACCGGTGCCGACCAGCTCGTGGCCGGCCTGGAGCGCGCCGGCGTCAGGGTCGTCTTCGGCCTGCCCGGTGTGCACAACCTCGCCGCCTGGGAGGCGCTGCGCCGGTCGTCGATCCGGCTGATCGGCGTGCGCCACGAGCAGGCAGCGGCCTATGCGGCCGACGGGTACGCGCGCGCCACCGGCGAGGTCGGTGTCGCGCTAGTGACGACCGGGCCGGGTGCGGCGAACACGCTCGGCGCGACGGGTGAGGCGTGGGCGTCGCGCTCGCCGATCGTCGTCATCGCGACCGACATCCCGATGGCCTTGAAGCGTCGTGGTGTGGTCGGCGGGGCGCTGCACGAGGCGTCAGACCAGCGCGCGCTGTTTGCGCCGGTAACCAAGGAGACGTTCCGGCTGGAAGATCCGGCCGACATCGAGAATGCGATCGCCGTTGCGCTCGAGGCGCCGCGGCGGCCGGTTTTTGTGGAGATCCCGACGGATCGCCTGTCGGCTCGTGGTCCGCGCTGGGACGTGGGCGAGTTCGCGCCCGAGGTCGTGGCCGACGAGCCCGATGTCGGCGTTGCGCTGGAGCTGCTGGCGGGCGCGTGGAAGCCGCTGATTTGGGCGGGCGGTGGCGCGGTCGACGCCGGGTCGGAGGTCGCCGAGCTGGCGCGGCGCCTCGGCGCGCCGATCCTGACCACGTTCAGCTCGCGTGGGCTGGTTGGTGCTGAGGATCCGTGCGCGGTCGGGCTGCCGCCGCACCTCCCGGCGGTCGGAGAACTGTGGGACGAGGCCGACGTGGTCATCGCGATCGGGACCGACTTCGACGGCATGAACACCATGAACTGGCGGTTGCCGCGGCCGCGGAAGTTGTTGTCGATCAACGTCGATGGTCGCGACGCGACGAAGAACTACGTGGCCGATGTCTTGGTTGAGGCTGACGCCGCGCTCGCCGTACGGGCGCTGGCCGCCGGGCTGCCGCCGGCGGGCGCTGACGTGTGGGCCGACCTTGTCACGGTTCGCCGTCGAGCACGCGGCTCGCTGCGCGGCGATCATCCGCAGGAGATCGCGTTCCTGGAGGACTTCGCTCGGGTGGTTCCTAGCGACGTAACGGTGGTCGCCGACATGTGCATCCCCGGCTACTGGCTGGCCGGCATGTTCACGCCCGCGGGCCCGCGCCGCTTCCAGTACCCGATGGGGTGGGGGACGCTCGGCTACGCGTTTCCCGCGGCGCTCGGCGCGGCGGCGGCCGGGCCGACGTTGGCGGTCTGCGGCGACGGTGGCTTCCTGTTTGCGTGCGGTGAGCTGGCGACAGCCAAGCAGGAAGGGCTGCCGCTGACGGTGGTGGTCGTCGACGACGGGGGCTACGGGATGCTGCGGTTTGACCAGGTGTCGAGCGGGGCGGAGCGGTATGGCGTCGACCTGGAGACGCCGGACTTCGTCGCGCTCGCGGGCGCCTTTGGGGTGCGGGCGAGCGCTGTTGATGGGGTTGGTGAGGAGTTCGCGGCGGCGCTAGGCGAGCATCTGGCCGATTCGGCGCCGTCGTTGCTGGTAGCCCGCGCGGCGCTGACGCCGCCACCGACGACGTCGCCGCGGTGGTACCGCGAGGGGCCGCCGGTGTGGGCGGATCCGTTGGGTGGGTTGGGCTGAGGTGGCGTTCAGCCCGCCGCGCTTGGGTTCCGGCGAGGCGTGGTCTGTCTCGGCCGGGGTGGTGCTGAGAGTGGTTGGCGTTCAGCCCGGGCGTTGGCTGGTGCTTCGTGGTGTGGTCTGTCGGCACCGAGGGGAGTGAGAGCAAGTCGGCGCTGCGAGGCGCCAGGGGTCGTCCGCCAGAGCCCGGGGAGGGTGGGCCTGTACGGGGACGCCATACGTCCGTAGGCAGGCCCACGTCCTCCCCGACCTACCCATGGCGCCGAGGTGGGCCCGTATCCGGACGGCATACGTCCGCAAACAGGCCCACCCCCTCTCGGCCCGCCCGGAGCTCCCCAACTGAGGACAATGACCAGGATTCGGGCCCGAGCGATGCTCGATGGCATCTAACCCGCGTATACCGCGGGTTAGATGCCATCCATTTCCCTCACCGGTCGCCGAGGCGCCGCGACGCTCCCGGGCCCGGGCGAGAGCGGACGACGAGGGGCGTCTCGCAGCGCCCGCCCGCTCTCATTCGCTCGGTGCCGACACACCCCGCCGCGCACCACCAGCCAACGCCCCGCACTGTGCGCCACCAACGCCGGCGGCGCCAACTCGCCCCCTACGCCTCCGGCGTCCCCGCCCGCTCCCGCGGCGCGATCCGCGACAACAACGTCCGCGCCGCCGCGATCACCAGCCCTCGGTCATAGACCGTCGCGAACGCGAACCGCCGCTCGCCATCGGCGCCATCGGCATCCCCGAGATCCCGGCCCACCAAAGCCCCTGCGAAGTGCGGCCCCAACACGATCACCGACCACTCGCCCGCCAGGGCATCGTCGGGATCGAGTTGCGCGCCCCGCACGCCATGCACCGGCTCGTCCGACATTCCCACACCAAAGGCGGCGACCAGCGACGCCCGCCGCGCCAGCCCCTCATACCGACGCATAGTCGCCTTGGTGAAGTGGCGCGCGTCCTGGAAGGCCGACAAGATCACCGCGCCCTCGCCGATCCGCAGTGCTCGCGCCTCCAGGTGGTGGCTCATCGGCAACAACAGGCGCTTGGTCGCCTCACCCGTCGAGCGGACTGTCGCGACGACCTCGAACGGCGTCGCGCCCGGGAGCTCCGGCGCCGTGGCCGTGTGGCGGCGCACGCGCGCGATCGGCAGCGGCGCGACGAGCGGCGCGGGGCGGCCGAAGTGCCAGCCCTGAACCAGCGTCGCACCGAGCGACCGGGCGATCGCGACGTGCTCATCGCTCTCGATGCCCTCGGCGAGGATCTGCGCGCCGGTGCGCTCGTGCTCGGCCGCGACGGCGCTGACGATCGCGGCCTGGTCGGTGGACGGACGATCCTGCACCAACCGCAGGTCGAGCTTGATGATGTCCGGCTCGACCAGCGGCAGCAGCGCGAGCGAGCGCACGTCGGCGCCGACGTCATCGAGCGCGATCCCATGCCCGGCGCTGCGTGCATCGCCGACAACTCGCACCAGCTCGGCCGGCCGGTCGGTCACCGCGCGCTCGGTGATCTCGAAGACGACGTCGAGCTCGCGCTGCGCACGCTCCCACACCGCCGCATGCTCGGCCGGGCACGGCGTGCCGATCGCGGCCGGCTCGCAGTTGATGAACAACGATGACGTGTGACCAAGGCCCGCCTCCAGCGCGCCGCGCACGGCGACGACGCGGCAGGCCCAGTCCAGCTCGACCGTACGCCCCGCAGCGGCGGCCGCCGCGAAGAGTCGGTCAGGACGGTGCAACGGTGAGCCCTCTGGCCCGCGGGCGAGCGCCTCGTAGCCGACCGTCTCGCCCGAGACCAGTTCCACGATCGGCTGGTAGAGCGCGGTGATCGCCCCGTCGGCCAGGACGCGATCCAGCGCGCCACCGGCCGCAGCAGGGTCGAACGCGTCGTCGGGGACCAGGACCGCGTCGCCGGAGGGCGCGCGGTGGATCCGGACGGTGTCCTTGCCCGCGGCCTTGGCGGATTCGACGGCAACGTCGGCGTCCTGCAGCAGATCGGCGGAGGTCATCGTCGTGCCCTGGCGGTAGAGGCCGATGCCGAGGCTGACGCGGATCTCCAGGCGCAGGTCGCCGACGACGTGCGGCGCCTCGCGCACGGCAGCCAGGAGGCGCGCGGCCAGCTCCTTGGCAACGCGCTCGCCTTCGCTGCTGGGCAGGTCCTTGAGCAGGAGCGCGAACTCGTCGCCTCCCAGGCGGGCCAGCAGGTCTTGGGGCCGGACGACGGAGCGCAGCCGGTCGGCGACGGTGCGCAGCAGCGCGTCACCAGCCTGGTGGCCCCACTTCTCGTTGACGCGGCGGAAGTCGTCGACGTCGACCTGCAGGAGCGCGAGCTCGGTCTCGTGCACGCGCGCGCGATGCATCGCCGAGCGCAGCTCGTCGTGCAGCGCCGAGCGGTTGGCCAGGCCGGTGAGCGCGTCGTAGTAGGCCAGCTCGTGCAGCCGCGCGTTCTGGCGCATGCGGTCGGTGACGTCGCGCTGGGTGCCCAGCCAGCGGATGAGCTTGCCCTCGCCGTCGCGCTCGGGCGCGATCGCGACCTCGTTCCAAAACGGCGTGCCATCCGCGCGGTAGTTCAGCAGCGTGACGTAGGCGTCGCGGCCGGCGGCGATCGCCTCAGTCAGGACGGAGATCGAGCGTGGGTCGGTGTCTGGTCCCTGCAGCAGCTTGGCGTTGCGGCCGAGGACCTCGGAGGCGCCGTAGCCGGTCAGCAGCTCGAAGCCCGGGCTGACCCAGCTGATCGGCAGGCCGTCGGCCAACGCGTCGACGGCGACGATCGCGGCGAGGCCGTCGAGGTCGGGGGCGGGGCGGTCCTCCATGGCTCTGCTTAGTCCTCCAGCCGGAAGTCGAGGTCGGCGTCGACGTCGTCGACGTCCATCTGCGCCTTTTGCAACCTACCCGCGTAGTCCCAGTTCATCGACTGCCAGCGGGTGAATTGGTCCAGTACCCAGACACCCGATTGGCGCGAGCCGTTGCCCGACTTCCCGTTGCCGCCGAAGGGCAGGTGCGCCTCGGCGCCCGAGGTCGAGTTGTTGACCGACACCATCCCGGCGCTCACGCGCTCGCGGAACCGCAGCGCGCTGGCCGGGTTGTTGGTGTAGATCGCCGACGAGAGGCCATAGCCGTGGCCATTGGCGAAGGCGACCGCCTCGTCGAAGGTGCCGTACCGCGCGACGCCGACCAGCGGGCCGAAGGTCTCGGTGTTGGCCAGCTCGTCGTCGATGCGCACGCCGGCGACGATCGTGGGGTGGACGTAGAGCCCGCGCTCAAAGTCCCCGACGAAGCCCGTGCGCGGGTTGTCGGTGGTGATGCGCCCGACGCCGGTCGAGCCGCTGACCGCATGGTGGTCGGCGATCAGGCCAAGGTGGTGGTCGACGAAGTGCTTCAAGAACTTCTCGTCGATCATCGGGCCGTAGAGCACGTCCTTGGCCATTGGGTCGCCGATCGGCGCCGCCTGCACCGCGCGCGTCAACCGCCCGAGGAAGTCGTCGTAGATGTCCTCGTGGACAATCGCGGTGCCCAGCGATGTGCAGCGCTGGCCGGCGGTGCCGAAGCCGCCGAACAGCGCGCCCTCCACGGCCAGATCGAGGTCGGCGTCGGCGGTGACGACCATCGGGTTCTTGCCGCCGAGTTCCAGGCACGGCGACTGCAGATGGCGGCCGCAGAGCGCGCCGATCTCGCGCCCGACGGTCGAGGAGCCCGTGAAGCCGACCTTGTCGACCAAGCCCTCGTCCAGCGCGCGCTCCAGCCCCGCGAAGGTCGTCGGCCCATCGGCCTGCACGACGGTCAGCACGCCATCCGGCAGCCCGCCGGCCGCAAACAGCTTGCCCAGCGCCTCGCCGAGCGCGGGCGTGTAGTCCGCGGGCTTCCAGACGACCGTGTTGCCGCACAGCAGCGCCGGCACGAGGTACCAGGACGGCACCGCCACCGGGAAGTTGCCGGCGGTGATGATCGCCGCGACGCCGACCGGCACGCGAAAGGTGAACAGCTGCTTGTCGGGCATCTCGCTGGGCACGGTCTGGCCATAGAGCCGCCGGCCCTCGCCGAGAAAGAAGTCGCAGGTGTCGACGATCTCCTGGACTTCGCCGAGCGCCTCGGGATACGGCTTGCCGATCTCGCGCATGACGAGACGGGCGAGCGCCTCCTTGTTGGCCTCGACGATCCTGCCGATCTGCTGGATCGCGCGCCCGCGGCGCGGTGCGGGCGTCGCCGCCCACCCCGGCTGGGCGGCACGTGCCACACGGGCGGCGGCCACGAACGTGTCGGAATCCGCCAGCGGACCGCTCCAGACGACGTCTTCGAGGTCGGCCGGATTGGTGGACAGATGGTCGACAACGCTCATGAAACCTGACGCTAGCGCGTCCAAAGGTGTCCGCAACGCAACAGATTCCGTTCAAGCAGGTTCCTCTACCACCGATGTGTGAGACCACAGGACCGCGACCCAATCGCGCCCATCCCGCGCGCGCCCCCACTGCTCATGAGCCTTCCCAAGATCCTCCTTCCCCTGGCCGCCCTTGTGGCGCTGGCCATCCCCACCTCGGCCCAGGCGGCCGCTCCCGGCGTCAACCTCGCCGGGGCACCGACCCCCGATCGCATCACCGAGGCCATCGACGCCGGCGCCAAGTCGGCGCGCATCTTCGCGCTGTGGAACGCCTTCGAGCCCAACCACCGCAACCAGTACCCGTCCAACGACTTCGGCCTGCAAAACATCTCCAACACGTTTGACGCCGCGATCCAGCAGCTCAACGCCGCGGGCATCGAGCCGGTCTTCGTCGTCACCGAGGCGCCCGCGTGGTCCAACGGCTCCTCGGACGTGGCCGTGCCACCGACCGACCCGAACGACTTCGGTGACTTCCTCAAGCGCTTTGCTGCTCACAACAAGACCGTCGGCAAGGTCGCGGGCTACGAGGTCTGGAACGAGCCCGACGAGAACACCTTCTGGCACCCGGGCCCCGACCCCATCAAGTACACGGCGATGCTCAAGGCCGCCTACGCGGGGATCAAGGCGGGCGACCCGAGCGCGGCCGTCGTCGCCGGTCCGACGACGGGCAACAACTACGGCTGGCTAGACAGCCTCTACGCCGCTGGCGCTGGCGGCTCCTTCGACGTCGTCGCCGTCCACACCGACACCGCCTGCCTGGACCGCGCGCCGGACGAGTTCTACCGCGAGAACAACCTGCTGGCGCGCTTCACCTTCCTGGGCTACCGCACGGTGCGCGACACGATGGTCGCCCATGGCGACGGCGGCAAGCCGATCTGGATGAGCGAGCTGGGCTGGTCCTCGACCGGCGGCGGCCCGACCTCCTGCACGCGTGGCATGTGGGCCGGCCAGAAGCCCTCCGGCGTCACCGAGGCAAACCAGGCTGCGTTTCTGACTAAGGCCTACTCGTGCCTCGCCAACGATCCGTACGTCACCAAGGCCGACTGGTTCACCATGCGTGACACGACCAGCGAGCCGGTTGACGAGCTCAACCACTATGGCTTGCTGCGCACCGACGGTTCACCGAAGCCCGCGTTGAGCGCCTTCCGTGCCGTCGCGGCGGCAAACGGCGGGACAGCCGGTCCATGCGGCGACTTCGACGCGCCGGCGATCCGCGTGGTCAAGCCGACCCCCGGCCAGCAGTTCGTCGACAAGCTCGACTTGTCGGCCGCGGCGAGCGACGGTGGCGTCGGCATCGCGCGCATCACCTTCTCGTTCGACGGCGGCCAGGCCGTCCGCAACTTCACCGACGGCCTGACCAACGACGCGCCGGTCGGCCTGGCACCGTGGCAGGGCTCCGGCAAGCTCGCGCTCGGCTCGCACACGATCGAGGTCACGGCGCTGGACAAGAACGGCAACACGTCGGTGCAGAAGGTCTCGGTCATCAAGGTCAAGGCCGGGTCGCTGAAGTCGACCCTGACGCCGAAGGTCAAGCTGAAGTCCAAGAAGATCACGTGCAAGAAGCGCGTCTGCAAGATCGCGGGCTCGATCTCACGCGCCTCGGCCGCCAAGGCCGCGGGCTCGGTCCCGTCGCTGGGCGGCAAGGTGGCCGTCGAGTGGCAGTTCCGCAACAAGAAGGGCAAGTGGCGCAAGCTGGTCGGCGGTCTCAAGCCGGCCAACAAGCCCTTCACCTTCAAGGCCAAGTTGAAGTTCAAGGGCAAGTGGCGCGTGCGCGTCGTCTACCAGGGCCAGGCGCCGTGGAAGAAGACGTCGTCGAAGTACATCACCTTCAAGGTGAAGTAGCGCGTCCTCCTCGCTAGCGTCCCGGCCATGACGTCTTCCGTCGTGGTCGTGGGCGCTGGTGTATTGGGCTCGTCGCTCGCCGACCGTCTTGCCCGCTCGGGATGGGGCGTGACGCACGTCGAGCAGTTTTCGCCAGGCCACGTGCGGTCGGGCAGCGGCGACGAGTCGCGGTTGATCCGCGCCAGCCACGGCGACGACGAGCTCCACGCGCGGATGTCGCGCCGTGCGTTGGAGCTCTGGCGTGAGCTCGACCCGCGACTTGTCTCGCCGGCCGGCGTCGCATGGTTCGCCCGACGCGCTGACGGCTGGGAGGCAGCGAGCGAGCGGGTCCTGACACGGCTGGGCATCCCGAACGAGCGCGTCGATCCTGCGCAGCTCTTTCCGTCCGTCAACGCCGAGGACCTCGCCTTCACGTTGCTCGAGCCCGAGGCGGGACTCCTGCGGGCGCGCGAGGGCGTGCGGGCGCTGGCTGAACGCGCGGTGACAGCGGGCGCGCAGCGCGTCACCGCGGTCGCGCGGCCCGACGGCGAGCGTGTTGTCCTGGATGACGGGCGCGTCCTCGAAGCCGACTACGTCGTCTGGGCGTGTGGGGCGTGGATGGCGCAGCTCTTCGGCGACGTGTTGGCGCTGCGCATCACCCACCAGGACGTCTACTACTTCGGCGCCGACGGCCGTTGGGCAGCGCCGGGTGTTCCGGGCTGGGTCGACTTCGACGGCGCCGCCTACGGCATGGGTGATCTCGACGGCCGCGGCGTGAAGGTTGGTCCTGACGTCGAGGGTCCGGGCGTCGAGTCGCTGACCGCCGAGCGGCGCAACAGCCCGGAGCTCGAACGCGTCGCGCGCGCCTATCTAGCCCATCGCTTTCCGGCGCTGGCCGGCGCGCCGCTGGTGGGCTCACGCGTCTGCCAGTACGAGATGACGCCCGACGAGCGCTTCGTCGTCTCGCCGCACCCGGCGCACGCCGGCCGTGTCTGGCTGGTCGGCGGTGGCTCGGGGCATGCGTTCAAGCACGGGCCGGCGCTGGCCGAGCGGCTGGAGTCCTGGATCGCCGGCATCGAGGAGCCCGAGCCGTGCTTCACCCTCGGCGATCACCGACGCCACGACGTCCAATTACGGACGGGTGGTACGACACTCTGAACAATCCGGTGTCCGCGCGAAGACATGCCCTTCAGGTTCTGATTTCGCTGGCCGATGGGGATCTTGAGGCAAGGGCAAGGACGCCCCGGAACGGATGCCGCCGCCTTCCGGGCAAGAACGCCATGCGCTTGCCGGTCCCTGCGCCCCCTCCCGGGCGCAGGGGCCGCAAGCCAGCTTCGGTGCCGGACGGCGTGACCTGCCACATTTAAAGGCATGGGTGATGAGTCTCCGTCCCAGCTGATCGACGCGCGGATCAAGGATCTGAGCGACTGGCGGGGCGAGCTGCTCGGCCGGCTGCGCGCGCTCGTCAAGGACGCCGATCCCGACGTCGTCGAGGAATGGAAGTGGCGCGGCGTTCCGGTGTGGGAGCACAATGGGATCCTCTGCACCGGCGAGACGTACAAGAACGTCGTCAAGATGACGTTCTTCAAGGGAGCGGCGCTGAAGGACCCGTCAGGTCTCTTCAACTCCAGCCTTGAAGGGAACACGAGGCGCGCCATTGACTTCCACGAGGGCGAGGAGATCGACGAGGAGGCGTTGAAGGCGCTCGTTCGCGCCGCTGTGGCGTTGAACGAGTCCAAGGCCCGACGCTGATCGTCAGCCCGGGGGTGACGGTGCGCCGATGCCTTACTCGGATGCTAAGGTAAGGAGATGGATGTCGCCGCGAAGTTGACGAGCAAGGGACAGATCACAGTTCCCAAGCCGGTTCGCGATGCATTGGCCCTCCGTCCCGGGGACGAGGTGATCTTCCGGGTCCATGGCGATCGTGCGGTCGTCGCCAAGACCCCGGACTTCCTCGAGCTGGCCGGCACGGTCGCGGTGCCGGCAGGGCGTCAGGGCACGTCGTGGGACCGGGTGCTGCGCGAGACGCATCGTGCGCATGCGGAGTCGCGTCGCTGATCGCGTTCGTCGACACCAACGTCCTCATCCGGCACCTGACCGGCGATCCGCCGGCCCAGGCTCGTCGGGCGACGGCTGTGTTGGCAGAGGCCGAGCAGCTTCTGGTGACCGATGTGGTCTTCGCCGAGTGCGTGTTCGTCCTGGAGTCGTTCTATGAGGTGCCGCGTCAGCAGGTGGCGATGACGATGCGGGCGCTGCTGGCGATGCCGACCGTGACGGTCGCCGATCAGCCGGTGCTCCTGCGATCGCTGGAGGTCTACGAGCAGGATCGGCTGCACTTCGCGGAGGCGCAACTTGTCGCGGTTGCGGAGGCCAGCGGGATCGGTCGCGTGCTCTCGTTCGACAAGGGGTTGAAGCGCGCGACGTCGATCGAGTGGTGGGAGCCGTAGCAGTCGTCAGCTGGGTGCGATGGTGCGCAAACCCGCGAGTCTCGCGGCAGCGGCTTGGCGCTCGTCGTAGGTGACGAACGCGTCGATCGGCAGCACCGCCGCGGCCGAGGCGATGTGGATGGCGTCCAGAGCACGCAGGGTCGGCTCGGCGAGTGCGCCAGCGGCGAGCAGGAGCGCTCGATCGATGGGCATTAGTGCGAGTGTCTGAAGGACGCCATCGGCGACAGCCATGAGCGCGTCGAGCGGGAGCGCGGGATCGTCGGACGCGGCACGGTGGACGGCGCGGGGCACTTCGGTGAGGACGAGCTCGCTGGAGATGATGTCGGCGCCGGCGAGGAAGGTGCCGAGCGCCGCGGTCTCAGCCTCACGGCGGACGAGCTTCACTAACGCGGAGGCGTCGGCGTAGAAGAGCGCCACTGGTTCAGCGGTCGCCGCGAATCTCGTTCAGCGCGTTGCTGAGAGCTGTGGGGTCGCCGTCGAGCGACAGTGGTGCGGGCAGGCCGCGGCGCGCGGGGCGAGAGACCCGGCCTTCGGCGATGAGGCGGTCGAGTGCCTCGCCGGTCGAGGGTGGCGGACCGAGCTCGGCTACAGGCCGGTTGCGCTCGGTGACCACGAGACGTTCGCCTTGCTCGACGAGCCGTAGGTAGCGGCTGAGGTTCTGGCGAAGCTCTGCGACTCCGACGGTCGTCATGTACATCAAGGTAGCAGGAGTGTCGCCGCGGCGAACGTGATCGCCGCGAAAGGCCGCTGCGAGCGTGGACGTGCGCGCCTTCCGCCCGGTGCGCGACGTACCGTTGTCGCCGATGCGTCTCATCGTTGCCCGCTGCGAGGTCCGCTACTCCGGTCGCCTCGACGCCCTTCTTCCCGAGGCCTTGCGTCTGCTCATGATCAAGAGCGACGGGTCCGTGATGGTCCATGCCGACACCGGTGGATACAAGCCCCAGAACTGGATGACCCCGCCGACGGTCGTCGAGTTCGAGGAGGGGGAGGATGGCGTCCTCAAGCACATGGTCGTCCGCAAGCGCGCCGGCGCGACGGAGGATCGGCTGGACATCGCCATCGCCGAGGTGGTCTCGGATGTCACGCACGACATGGGCGAGGCAGCGGCGTTGGAGAAGGATGGCGTTGAGGCGCACTTGCAGGAGCTGCTGGCCGAGCAGCCGCACTGGTGTGGCGAGGGCTTCCGGCTGGTGCGGCGGGAGTGGCCGACCGATATCGGGCCGGTGGATCTCATGTGCCGCGACGAGCACGACGGTTGGGTCGCGGTCGAGATCAAACGCGTTGCGACGATCGATGCGGTCGAGCAGCTGACGCGCTACTTGGATCGTGTCCGCGAGGACCCGGCGATGGCCGATTGTCAGGGCGTCCTGGCCGCCCAGCAGATCAAGCCGCAGGCGCGCGTGCTGGCGGAGTCGCGCGGGATGCGCTGCGTCGAGGTTGATCTCGCGGTGCTGCGCGGCGAACGTGAGCCCGATCTCACGCTCTTCCTGGTTTGAACGCGGGCGTTCGCCCGTATCATCACGCAGATGACCACCGAACACGTCGACGTCCTGATCGTCGGTGCGGGCCTCTCGGGGATCGGCGCAGCCCATCACCTGCAGGCCAACTGCCCGGGCAAGTCCTACGCCATCCTAGAGTCGCGCGACGCCATCGGCGGCACGTGGGACCTGTTTCGCTACCCGGGCATCCGCTCGGACTCCGACATGTTCACCTTGGGCTACTCGTTCCGCCCGTGGACGGCTGCGAAGTCGATCGCCGACGGTCCGGCAATCCTCGACTACGTGCGCGACACCGCCAGCGAGGCCGGCATCGACCGCCACATCCGCTTCGGCCACCGCGTCACTCACGTCGAGTGGTCTTCGCCGGAGGCCCGCTGGGCCATCACCGCGCAGCGCACCGACAGCGGCGAGACGGTGGAGATGACCGCCTCCTTCATCTTCTCTTGCACGGGCTACTACCGCTACGACGAGGGCTTCACGCCGCGGTTCCCGGGCCTTGACCGCTTCGGCGGCAAGCTGATCCATCCACAGCACTGGCCCGAGGACTATGACTACGCGGGCAAGCGCGTCGTCGTTATCGGCAGCGGTGCGACGGCGGTGACGCTCGTGCCCGCGATGGCCGAGACCGCCGGCCATGTGACGATGCTCCAGCGCTCGCCGAGCTACATCATGGCCTTGCCCGGCGAGGACGCGATCGCCAACGCGCTCCGCCGCGTGTTGCCGTCCAAGGCCGCCTACGCGGCCGTGCGCTGGAAGAACGTCATCACCCAGGGCATCTTCTTCAACTTGAGCCGCCGCGCGCCCAAGCTGATCAAGGGCCTGATCGCCAGGATGGTCCAGCGCCAGCTGCCGGAGAACGTGCCGTTGGACCCGCACTTCACGCCGACCTACAACCCATGGGACCAGCGCGTTTGCCTCGTGCCCGACGGCGACCTGTTCACGGCGCTGCGCACCGGCAAGGCCTCGGTCGCGACCGACACGATCGAGACGTTCACCGAGAACGGGATCACGCTCACTTCTGGCGCCGAGCTGGAGGCAGATGTGATCGTCACTGCGACCGGCCTGAACCTGCTCGCGCTGGGCGGCATGGAGATCGCCGTCGACGGGCGCGAAGTCGTGCTCAACGAGACCCTTGGCTACAAGGGCATGATGTTCAGCGACGTCCCCAACTTGGCAGTGGCGTTGGGCTACACCAACGCCTCGTGGACGCTGAAGTGCGACCTGACCTGCGAGTACGTCTGCCGGCTGCTCAACCACATGGATGCACACGGCTACGGCCAGGTCACCCCGCGCAACCACGACGCGAACCTTGAGACCCTGCCCTTCATCGACCTCAAGTCGGGCTACGTCGCGCGCTCCATCGACCAGTTCCCGCGCCAGGGCGTGCGAGCTCCGTGGCGCTTGTACCAGAACTACGCGCGCGACATCCTCATGTTGAAGCGCGGCGCGCTGGAGGATGGCGCGATCGAGTTCACCAAGGCGCCGAGGTCGGTGCCCGAGCAAGAGCCGCTCGCGGCCTAGCGTGGGCGGTCGCCTGACCGCCTGAGGTTTCAGCCGGACCGATCCCGGCAAACGAGAGGGCCACATCCGGCCGTGCGCCCGGGGGAACGTGCGTGCGGCGGTTCCACTGTCCCAATTCGGAGGTCCTCTCGTGAAGCGAGCATCCCTCGCCACGGTCGCGTGCGCCCTAGCGGCGTTCGCCACCCTGCCGGCCATCGCGCCGGCGGCACCCACCACCGCCAAGAAGCCGAAGGCCGACGCCTCGGCCAAGCTGCAGCAGGCTGTCACCGTCACCGGCATGATGCGCCATGAGCGCGCGCTAGCCAACATCGCCGAGCGCAACGGCGGCACGCGCGCATCCGGCACGCCTGGCTTCTTGAAGTCGCGCGACTACGTCGTCAGCGCCCTGCAGAACGCCGGCTACGCCGTGACCGTCCAGCCGTTCGACTTCCCGTTCTTCCAGGAGACGGAGCCCTCGACGCTGGAGCGCACCGGCGACGGCGCCAAGGTCTACACCCAAGGCCCGGCCGATGACTTCACGATCATGCAGTACTCCGGCAGCGGTGATGTGACCGCGACGGTGCAGGCCGTCGACGTAACGCTTCCGCCGACGCCCGAGCCAAGCTCGACCAGCGGCTGCGAGCCCGAGGACTTCGCCGGCTTCACCGCCGGGAACATCGCGCTGGTCCAGCGGGGCTCGTGCGATTTCGCCGTCAAGGTTGACAACGCGGTCGCCGCGGGCGCAACCGCCGTGATCATCTTCAACGAGGGCCAGGAGGGCCGGACCGACTCCCAGGGCGGGACGCTCGGCGGGCCCAAGGACGTGCCGGTGCTCTTCACGAGCTTCGCCGTCGGTGACGAGCTGGCCCAGGCGGCTCAGGCCGGGACGGTCACGCTCCATGTGAAGACGGACACCATCAACGAGACGCGCGAGACCTACAACGTGCTCGCCGACTCCAAGAAGGGCGATACGTCGCGGACGCTCGTCGTCGGGTCGCACCTCGACTCGGTCCTCGAGGGTCCGGGCATCAACGACAACGGCTCGGGCACCGCGCAGGACCTCGAGATCGCCGAGGAGTTGCCCAAGGCCCTCAAGAAGCCGACGAACCACATCCGGTTTGCGTTCTGGGGCGCCGAGGAGTCGGGCCTGCTGGGCTCCGAGCACTACGTGGCGAGCCTGTCGCAAGAGCAGAAGGACCAGATCATGGCCAACCTGAACTTCGACATGGTGGCCTCGCCCAACTACGTGCGGATGGTCTATGACGGCGACGGCTCGGATAACCCGGACATCGGCCCGGGCCCCGTCGGCTCCGACATCATCGAGTCGATCTTCAACGACCACTTCGCCAGCCGCGGGCTCGCGAGCCAGTCGACGGCGTTTGACGGCCGCTCGGACTACGGGCCGTTCATCGATGCCGGCATCCCGGCAGGTGGCACGTTCTCCGGGGCGGAGGAGATCAAGACGGCCGCGGAGGCCGCGATCTACGGTGGCACCGCAGGTGTGGCCTATGACAAGTGCTACCACCAGGCTTGCGATGACCTCACCAACCTGAACCTTCAGGCGTTCGACGAGTTCTCCGACGCGGCGGCCGACGCTGTGGCCAAGCTCGCCCAGCGCCCGACGGATCTGACCGACAACGAGCCTCAGACGCTCGCCAAGCGGGCGCCGATGGCCATGCCGTTCGACGGTCCGGAGGCAACGCGCTGACCCAACGCTGATGCAATCACGGGCATGGCGCGGGTAGATTCCCGCGCCATGTCTGATGATCAGCCCGCTGTCCTGACCGAGCGCCGTGACGGCGTCCTCGTCATCACCATCAACCGCCCTGAGGTGCGCAACGCGGTCAACGCCGCCGTTGCTGCCGGCATCGCCGGCGCGCTCGATGAGCTCGACGGCGACGACGGCCTTGCGCTCGGCATCCTGACCGGCGCCGGTGGCTTCTTCTGCGCGGGGATGGATCTCGGCGCGTTCGTCAAGGGTGAGTCGCCGTGGTTTGGCGACCGCGGCTTTGCCGGCATCGCCCAGCGCGGCGCACGCAAGCCGCTAATCGCCGCGATCGAGGGCTTTGCGGTCGCCGGCGGCTTCGAGATCGCGCTGGCGTGTGACCTCGTCGTCGCCGCCGCGGGCGCCAAGCTCGGCATCCCGGAGGCCAAGCGCTCGCTGGTGGCCGCGGGCGGTGCGCTGCTGCAGCTGCCCAAGCGCATGCCCTACCACGTGGTGATGGAACTGGCGCTGACCGGCGATCCGCTGCCGGCCGAACGCTTCCACGAGTTCGGCGTCGTCAACCGGATCGCGCCCAAGGGCGAGGTGCTCAACGCAGCGCTAGAGCTGGCCGCGACGATCGTCAAGAACGGCCCGCTGGCGCTCGCGGCGTCCAAGGAGATCATCCAGTCGCAGTTCGACTGGAGCCGCGAGCAGATGTGGGACAAGCAGGGCGCGATCAGTGGTCCGGTCTTTGCGTCGCAGGACGCCAAGGAGGGCGCGTCGGCCTTTAAGGAGAAGCGCGACCCCGTGTGGCAGGGCAAGTAGCGCGATCCACGCAGGACCGTCGGTCGAGCGGGCTTTCGACCGTCCGTACGAGCCGTGGTGGCCGGCTGGTGGGCATCCTCGGTGCATGTCCATGCGGCCACCACAGATCGTCGCGTTCGGGGGCGGCGGGTTCTCGATGGAGTCCGGGAACCCGCTGCTCGACGACTACGTGCTGGGGGCGACGGGTGTGGAGCGGCCAAAGGTCTGCTTTATCCCGACGGCCTCCGGCGACGCCGACCACTACGTCGTGCGCTTTTACCGGCGCTTCTCGGCCGTGGCCGACACGAGCCACGTGTCGCTCTTTCGCCGCGACAAGGGCGCCGGCGCGGTCGAGGGCGACCTCGAGGCGCACCTGCTCAGCCAGGACCTGATCTACGTCGGCGGCGGCAGCGTGCTGAGCCTGCTCGGCGCCTGGCGCGCGCACGGCCTGGACACGATCCTCAAGCGCGCCTGGCGTCGCGGTGTGCTGCTCTGCGGACTTTCCGCGGGATCGCTGTGCTGGTTCTCCGAAGCGATCACCGCCTTTCACGGGCCACCGGAGCCCGTGCGCGGCTTGGGTCTGCTGCCCCACGCCAACTGCGTGCACTACGACGGCGAGGCCGAGCGTGGCGAGGCCTTCCGCGACATGATCGCGGCTGGGCAGATGCGCGAGGGCTACGCCGCTGAGGACGGCGCGGCCCTGCACTTCGAGGGGCGCGAGCTGCTGCGCGCCGTCTCCTCGCGGCCCAAGGCACGCGCCTTCCGGATCTCAACCGATGGTGAGCATCCGCTCGCGGTGAGCTACCTGGGCGAGCGCGCCGCGTTGGCGGTCGCATGACGACCCAATCCCGGACGACGAACGTTCGCAGCGTCATGCGATCAGTGGCGTGACGGACGCCGGCCGCAAGCCCGACCGCCCGCCCACGATCCTCGCGATGGGCGGCGGCGGCTTCACGTCGCCGGCCGGCGATCCCGCGCTCGACGAGCTGGTCCTAGAGCTCTGCGGCCGGCGCGAGCCGCGGATCCTCTTCCTGCCGACCGCGTCGGGCGACCCCAACGAGCAGATCGCCGCGTTCCACGCGACCTACGGCCGCCGAGCCGCGCTCGCGACGGTCCTCTCGCTCTTTCGCCGCCATGGCGACCCGCGCTCGTTGCGCGAGATCGTCCTCGCCCACGACGTCGTTTACGTCGGCGGTGGATCGCTGCGCAACCTGCTGGCGATCTGGACCGCCCACGGCCTCGACGAGGTCCTGCGCGAGGCATGGGAGCGCGGTGTCGTCCTGGCGGGCCTGAGCGCCGGCGCGATGTGCTGGTTTCAAGGCGGCTGCACCAAGTCGTTTGGCCCGCCGGAGGCCAATCCGGGCTTGGGCTTTCTGCCCGGCTCGTTGACCGTCCACGCCGACGGCGAGCCCGAGCGCCTGCCGGTCTGGCTGGAAGCGGTGCGGACTGGTGAGCTGCCGGGTGGCTGGGCCGTTGATGATGGTGTTGGTCTCGTCTTTGAGGGCACCGAGCTGATGCGCGTTGTCAGCGCGCGGCCGGGGACTTCGGCGCTCCGCGTCGACGCTGTCGGCGGGGAGCTGGTCCGGACGCGCCTGGAGCCGGAGTTGCTGGGGGCGGGGCCGCTGAACCGGCGGCCGTTGCCCGACGACATCAAGGAGTGGAGACGAACGCGCTATGGCCCTGGTTAGTCCACAGCCAGCACCAACACGAACTGCAACGCGAGGAGCTCGGGATACCGGCGTACGCACCGGTCGCGCACCCGCCCCAGCGCTGGGACCCGTGATTCCAGCGGCAACGGGGCGCCTGCCAGACGTTCCGCCCGGACGGCGAAGCCTGCATGGCGCGCCAGCTCCGCTGCGCTCGCGCGCGTGAAGAAGCGCAGGTGCGTGCGGTCCAGGAGGCCGTAGTCGGCGTAGTCGAAGCGGCCACGCAAGAGCGCCCGGCGGCCGGTCCAGTGCGCGATGTTCGGGACGGAGATCACCGCGCGGCCGCCGGGCGCCAGCAGCGTGCGAAGCCAGGACAAGACGGTCCACGGGTCGAGCAGATGTTCCAGCACATCGGCGCAGATGATGATCTCGGGCGGCGCGCCGGCGAGTATTCGCTCGACCTCTTCGTGGATCGACGGGGCTTCGACGTCGCCAACGATGACCTCGCGACAGTGGGTCCGGGCCTGCTGCGCGGCAGCCGGGTCGACCTCGATCCCGTCGATCGTGCAGCCGCTGCGTGACAGCTCGGCGGCGAGGTAGCCCGTGGCGCAGCCGACGTCGAGCACGCGCGCGCCGTCGGGGACTTCGCTCAGGACGATCCGGTGCGCGGCGCTGAGGCCGTGCGCGGCGACCAGGTCGGCGTAGGGGCCGGAGGTCATTCGCCGTTGAGCGTCGCGACGAGCCGGCGGGCGCCGCCGCGGTCGCGGTGCTCGCAGAGATAGATGCCTTGCCAGGTGCCAAGGGCGAGCCGGCCGTCGCCGACCGGCAGCGTCAGCGATGGACCCATCAGCGAGGCCTTGATGTGGGCGGGCATGTCGTCGGGACCCTCGTCAGTGTGGGTCCAGGCGAACTGTTCGGGGACTGCGGCGTTGGCCCATGTCTCAAAGTCGCGGCGCACGTCGGGCGAGGCGTTCTCGTTGAGCGTGAGCGACGCGCTGGTGTGCAGGATGTGGAGGTGCAGGAGGCCGACCGAGATGGTGTCCAACTCCGGCAGCGCGGCGACGACCTCGTGGGTGACGAGATGAAAGCCGCGGGGCCGCGGGTCGAGCGTCAGCTCACGCTGGATCCACATCGCCGACCTCGGGACGCGTGATGCCTTCGTCGTAGGGCACGGTGTTGTCGAGCTTGAAGTGCAACTTGAGCCCCTGGCCGTCCGGGTTGCGCTCGGCGGCGGCGAGCTTGCCCTCGTCGGGATAGATCACGACGTCGGGCTGGCCGTGGGTGCTGATGGCCAGGAAGCGTGCCTCGGTGGTGCCGTCGTTGACCAGCTGGTGGGCGCCGTTCTCGCCGACCGGGAAGCGGACGACGTCGCCGCGGCGGACGCGCTCCCAGCCGGTTGGCGTGCGGAGCGCGAGATCGCCGTCGAGGAGGACCAGCACTTCCTCTTCGGCGAGGTGGAAGTGATAGGGGTAGGCGACGTCGCCAGCCGGGATGGACCACAGGCTGAGGCCGAGGCGCTCGGTGCCGAGCTGGTAGCCGAGCCGTGCGCGTGAAGCATGGAAGCCGTCGACGGTGTTGCGCAGCTCGTCGAAGTCGGGGTCGTAGATGTTGGGGTTGGGCATCGGGCGGGGGATGTTCACACGTCGTGCGGGATCCGTGCGACGCGCAGGTCGATCTTCCCGTTGCGCAGGAACGGCACGCCCTCCTCGAAGAGCAGTGCGCGCTGGCGCTCGCCCTTGGCCAGCGAGCCGTCGGCGCGGACGACGCGCCACCACGGCACGTCGGCATCGTCGTTGAGGCGCAGGACGGTGCCGGTGAGCCGTGGCGCACCGGGGGAGAGGTCGCCATAGGTTCGGACGAAGCCCTCGGGGATCTCGGCGATGCGATCGAGGATCGACTGGTGGGATGCTTGGACGATGGTCCGCCGTGGCACGTACTCGATCGTCGCACGCGATCCCGACAGCGGCGAGTTGGGGGCGGCCGTGCAGTCGCATTGGTTCTCGGTTGGATCGATCGTGACGTGGGCGCGGCCGGGGGTTGGTGCGGTTGCCACGCAGTCGATCGTCGAGCCGGCATACGGCCTGCGGCTGCTGGACACGCTGGGCGGCGGGGCGGCACCACCGGATGCGCTGCGCGCGCTGTTGGCCGCCGATGAGGCAGCGCCGTTCCGGCAGGTTGCGGTTCTTGGTGTTGATGGTCCGCCGGCGACGCATACGGGAGCCGGCTGCATCGCGCATGCCGGGCATGCGGTGAGCGACGACTTCAGCGTCCAGGCCAACATGATGGCCTCGGACGCCGTGTGGCCCGCGATGGCCGAGGCGTTCACGCACGCGACCGGGCCGCTTGCGCGGCGGATGCTCGCGGCGCTGCGTGGTGCCGAGGGCGCGGGAGGCGATGTGCGGGGTCGGCAGTCGTGTGCGCTGGTGGTCGTGCCGGCAGCTGGCGAGGCCTGGGAGCGTGTCGTTGAGTTGCGCGTCGAGGACCATCCCGAGCCGCTGGACGAGCTCGAGCGTCTGTTGCTCCTGCACGACGCCTACGCCTTGGCGACCGCGGGCGACGACCTCACCGGCGCGGGCCGCCACGCCGAGGCGGGCGAGGCCTATCGCGCCGCCGCCGCGCTGGTGCCCGACAATCACGAGCTGCTCTTCTGGGCTGGCCTGGCCGAGTTCGACCACGGCGATCGGGACGTTGGGCTGGCCCAGGTGCGCCGCGCGATCGCGCTGCAGCCGGGGTGGCGCGAGTTGTTGGGGCGGTTGGAGCCGGAGGTGGCGCCGGCCGCGGCGCGCGTCCTCGCGGCGCTGGAAGGGCCGTCGGTCTGAGCGTCGATGGCGCTCAGCCCGCCGCGTTGGTCGGGCGCGCGCAACGTGGTCTGTCGGCATCGAGGAGAGCGAGCGGGGCCGGGGCTCGGTGCGCTGGCCCGTCGTCCGCGGTCGCTTCCGGGACGGTCGCACGATGACTCTGGGAGGGTGGGCCTGTTTGCGGCCGGTATGCGTCGCGCAACAGGCCCACCTCGGCGAGGCGAGGCGTGTCCGGGAGGAGTGGGCCCGTTTGCGGCCGGCATGCGTCTCCAAACAGGCCCACCCTTGGAGCGCGTGGCGCCGGACCCCGACGAGCCCTCGATCCGAAAGCGAATCGCCCCCTGCGCTGTCACGCAGGCCCAGCCACACCAGCCACGGTGGCGCCGCCCTTAGCGCTTCTCGCCCTCGGTGCCGACAGACCACGTTGCGCGCGACGCTCAGCGCTTGCGCTGAGCGCCGCAAGACCGCGCGCCCTAGCCCGAGAACTCGTACCCGTCAGGCCCCTCAGGCAGCTCCTGCGTCCCGACAACCGCATCGACATTCAGCGGCCCGTAGATATGCGGGAACTCCTCGCCCACGTCGGTCGCGCGCTCCCACTTCAGCGGTGCCGTCAGCCGATCGACCACGACCTCCAGCAGCAACAGATCTCCACTCCCGCGGAAGATCCGGTTGGCGGTGGCCTCCAGCTGCGCGAAGGTCGAGCAGTGGATGAAGCCCTCCTCATCGAGCGAGGGCGTGACCAGCTCGCCGTCGGCCTGGGCGGTCGCCCAGCCGTCGTCGGTGGTGATGTGCAGGATCGTCTCGTCGGCCATCGGCCGGGCACGCTAACGCAGGAGCTCGCGCTCCAGCGGCGCGTAGCCGCGCGCGCGGGGCGCGAGGGTCGCGTCGCCGAGGCGGGGCGCCAGCACGCGAGCCTCTGTGGCCACCGCAGCCACAGCCTCCGCGCCGATGTCCTCCAACAACTCGAAGACGATCTCGCCGCTCGGGCGCCGCGCCCAGCCGCCAACTATCCGGCCGTCAGCCCAGACGGTTGGCGCCACGTTGCCGTTGACATCGAAAAGCCGCTCGGCGTGCGCGCCGAGGTAGAAGTCGCGGCGCTTCCAACCCATAGGGGTTGCGTCAAGCGCGGGCAGTAGCGCCACCCAAGGCGCCACAGCGCTGACCGGCTCAACATCGTCTGCCAGCACCACGCCCGGCTCGCCGTCTTCCAGCACGCACGCGACAACACCATCTTGGGCCAGCGCCCGCTTGGTCTGACCGCCGGTCCAGCCCGTCCACCAGCGCAGGTCGTCGGCGCTCGCCGGACCGTAGGCCTGCAGCCACCGCACCGCCAGCGCCGCTTCCGCCTCGGCAGCGGGAAGCTCGATCAGCGGCGCCCCCGCCCAGTCCTCCATCGCCGCCCAGCGGAACTGCGTCGAGGTCCAGCTCCCGCGCGGCCGCCCCCGCACGACGCGGCCTTCGGCGGCGAGCACGGTCAGCACGCGGCTGGCCATCTTCACGCGTGCCTCGTACTTGGCGCCGCGGCTGAGCACCAGCTCGGCGCCCAGACGCGCGTCGCTCTCGGCGAGCTCGGTCGCGGTCAGCTCGCCGCGCGCGATCAGCGCTTCCAGCGCCGACGCCTCGGCCTTGGCCAGCCACGCCGCGCGCCGTACCCCGCCGACGCCGTTCTCCTCCATGAGCTTCAACAACTTGGCCCGCTCGCGTGCCGCGACCGTGAGCGAGCACGCGCCATGGACGATCGGCGCGACCGCGCGGTCGACGACGAACATCGTCCGCCGCATCGCCATCAGCCGCAGCAGCGTGCGCTCGTCATAGAGCGCGCGCTCGACCTCGGCTGCCGTCGCGGCGCGATCGGCCAGTCGCGCCCACGTCGCCACGACCACCGACGCGGCGTCGGTGCTGTGCACGGCGACGACACTCGCCGCGACCTCCTCCGCACACGCCGCCCGCGCTTGCACCGCCAGCCGATGGCGCACCCCGATGCGGGCGCGCCGCTCGGCGGCGTCGAAGCGCGGTGGAGAAGCGCTCAGCGCTCGCCCGGGGTCTTGATGGGGTACATCGACGCCGGCACCGACAGGTCCAGCGCGGTCCGCAGGATGCGGTTCTGCTCAGCCGTGTGCGCGGCCGGGTAGCCCTCGGCGGTCACGGCGCGCTCGGGGCGCCCGACGTAGCCGAAGGCCAGGTGCTTGGGCAGCACCTGCAGCAACCGCGGGCTCATGTGCGCGCGGGCGCCCATGTTGCGCGGCTCCTCCTGGGCCCACACGACCTCCTTGAGGTTCGGGTAGGTGTTGATGAGCTCCAAAACCTGCGACTCCGGGAAGGGGTACAACAACTCGATGCGACCGACGGCCACGCCCTCGTTGCCGGCGCGGTTGGGGTGCGAGACCAAGTCGTAGTAGATCTTGCCGGTGCACAGCACCAACCGCGTGACCTTCTCGATCGGCACGCGCGGCTCGCCCAAGACGGGGAAGAACTTCGACTCGGCCAGGTGCTCGATGCGGTTGGTGGCCTGCGGCAGACGCAGCAGCGACTTCGGCGTGAAGATCACCAGCGGGCGCTGCTTGGTGATGCGCGCCTGACGCCGCAGCAGGTGGAAGTACTGCGCGGGCGTCGTCAGGTTCGCGACGCGGACGTTGCCCTCCGCAGCGCTCTGCAGGAACCGCTCGATGCGGGCGCTGGAGTGTTCCGGACCCGAGCCCTCGTAGCCGTGGGGCAGCAGCAGCGTCAGCCGCGAGGTCTGGCCCCACTTGGCCAGGCCGCTGGTGATGAACTGGTCGATGATGACCTGGGCGCCGTTGGCGAAGTCGCCGAACTGCGCCTCCCAGAGCACCAGCGTCTCGGGCGCCTCGGCCGAGTAGCCGTACTCGAAGCCCAGGCACGCGATCTCCGACAAAGGCGAGTTGTGCAGCTCGAACGGTGCCAGCGCGCCGGGCAGCGACTGGATCGGGCAGACGGTCTGGCCGGTCTTGGCGTCGTGCAAGACCAGGTGGCGCTGGGAGAACGTGCCGCGCTCGACGTCCTGGCCGGTGAGGCGGATCGGCGTGCCTTCGGTCAGGAGTGAGGCATAGGCCAACTGCTCGGCGTGGGCCCAGTCGATGCCGCCCTCGGTGCCCAGCGCGGCGCGCCGGCGCTCCAGCTGCTTGACGAGCTTGGGGTGGACGGTGAAGCCCTCGGGCGTGGTCAGCAGCTCGTCGTTCAGCGACTGCAGGCGCTCATGCGACACCGCCGTCGGCACGTCGGGCGACGGCGAGCGGTCGAGCTGGTACTCGCCGGTCTGCTGCGTCACGCCGCCTGCCGCCTCGGCGGCCTTGATCTTGGCCTTCAGATCGGCGTGCAGCGCGCTCAGCCGGTCCCAGATCCCCTGACGCTGGGCCTCGACCTCGTCCTTGGAGATCGTGCTCTCGGCGACCAGGCGGTCAGCCCAGATCTCAGCCGCGCGCTTGTGGCCCTTGATCTTCACGTACATCTCGGGCTGGGTGTAGGCGGGCTCGTCAGCCTCGTTGTGGCCGAAGCGGCGGTAGCCGATCAGGTCGATGACGACGTCGTGGCCGAACTCCTCGCGGTAGGCGAAGGCCAGGCGCACGGCGTGGATGCAGGCCTGCACGTCGTCGGCGTTGACGTGGATGATCGGGACGTCGTAGCCCTTGGCGATGTCCGAGGCCCAGCGCGTCGACCTTGCGTCTTCCGGGTCGGTGGTGAAGCCGACTTGGTTGTTGGTTACCAGATGGAGCGTTCCGCCGACCTTGTAACCGTCGAGCGCCTGGAGGTTCAGCGACTCGGCGACGACGCCCTGGCCGGGGAAGGCCGCGTCGCCGTGCAGGACGATCGGCATCGCCGCGTCGGTGTCGCGGTGGGCGTGCGGGCCCTGGCGCGTGGTCTGCGCGGCGCGCGCGGCGCCGACCACGACCGGGTGCACGAACTCCAAGTGCGAGGGGTTGCTCTCCAGGTTGACGAGGATCGACTCGCCGTTGGGCAGCTGGTAGGAGCCTTGGGCGCCGTGGTGGTACTTGACGTCGCCGGTGCCGCCCTGGGGGATCGTCGTGACGGCCTCCAGCGTGGAGGCACCTTCGAACTCGGCGAAGATCGTCTCGTACGGGCGGCCGAGGTTGTGGGCCAGGACGTTGAGCCGGCCGCGGTGGGCCATGCCGACGACCACCTCGCGCGCGCCGTGCGCGGCGGCGAGCTGGATCATCTCGTCGATCATCGCGACGGTCATGTCGAGGCCCTCGATCGAGAACTGCTTCTGGCCGAGGTAGGCCTTGTGCATGAAGCGCTCGAACGCGTCGACCTCGATCAGGCGCGTCAGCAGCGCCTTCTGCTCCTCGGTCGTCAGCGGCTTGCGGAACTCGCCGCCCTCAATCTTCTGGCGCAGCCAGGTGCGCTGGCGGTGCGAGGCGATGTGCTCGATCTCGTAGGCGATCGTGCCGCAGTAGGTCTCCTTGAGATGCGGCAGCGCGTCGGCCAGCGTCGCGCCCGGGACGTGCATCCGCAGGATCTTGGCCGGGATCTTGGCCATCAACTCGGGCGTCAGGCCGACCGTGTCGGGATCGAGCGCGGGATCGCCCTCGGGCTCGGTGCCCAGCGGGTCGAGGCGGGCAGCTAGGTGGCCGTGGGTGCGATGGGCCTTGAGCACCGATGTCGCCGCTTGGACGGCCTGCAGGAGCTCCTCGTCGATGGTCGACGCGCGGCGGTCGCCGGAGCGGGCGGCGCTCTCGGCACCGGCGCGGGCGGCGGCTGCCGCGGCGGCGGGGGCCGGCGGCGCGGGCGCGGGGCCCAGCGGCGCGCCGAGCGAGGCGAAGACGCCGTCGTAGAAGGCGTGCTCGCCCTGGAGGTAGGACTCGACGACCTGCAGGAAGCGACCCGATTCGGCGCCCTGGATGACGCGGTGGTCGTAGGTCGAGGTCATGGTCATGACCTTCTCGGCGCCGATCATGTCGCCGATGTTGCCGAGGCCAACGGGGTAGGCGATCGAGCCGGTGGCCACGATCGTGCCGTTGCCCTTCATCAGGCGCGGGACGCTGGCGATCGTCCCGATGCCGCCCGGGTTCGTGAGCTGCACGTTGGCGCCGACGAGGTCGTCGGCACCAAGCTTGTTCTCGCGCGCCTTGGCGATCAGGCCGTCGAAGGCAGCCTTGAAGTCGGAGAAGCTCAGGCGGCCCGCGTCGCGGATGACCGGCACCATCAGGGTGCGGGTGCCGTCCTTCTTCTCGACGTCGACGGCGATGCCGAGGTTGACGGCGCCGTCGTCGATGCGGGTGGGCTTGCCGTCGATCACGTCGAAGTGATGGGACATGACCGGCATGTCCTGCTGGGCGCCGAGCGCGATCGCGTAGGCGATCAAGTGGGTGAAGGAGACCTTCTGGCCGGCCTCCTTGAGCTGCTTGCGCCGCGCGTCCATCGTGGTGACGGTGATGGTCCGAAACGAGGTCGCGGTCGGGATCTCGCGCGAGTCGTCCATGTAGCGCGCGAGCATCGCGGCGGCGCCCTTGAGGACGGTGCGCGTCCCCGTGGCGGTGGCCGGGTCGAAGGCAAGGACGTCGTCCTTGGTGATGCGGCCGTTCGGGCCGGTGCCGGTGACGGCGCCGAGGTCGACGCCCTCGGCGGCGGCGACGCGGGCGGCGACGGGGGTGGCCTTGGCGTCGGTGTCGACGGCCGCGGCGGGCGCTGCTGCTGCGCCGTTGGGGGACGGGACGCCTTCACGCGAAGCGCCGGCGGGAGCGCCGGCGCCGAGCTGCATCCGCGCGATGACCTGCCCAACCACAACCGTCGCGCCCTCCTCGGCCAGCAGCTCGGTAATGGTGCCGGCCGCGGGGGCGGGCAGCTCCATGTCGACCTTGTCGGTGGAGATCTCGACGACCGTGTCGCCGTCATCGACGACATCGCCGACCTTGACCGCCCACTCCAAGATGGTGCCCTCGGTGACCGACTCGCCGCCAGCGGGCGTCGTGATGTCGATGATCTCGCCGGGCGTGTCGACCGCAGCCTTCGCGGTCGCACCACTCCCGTTGCCGTCACTGCCGTTCGGAGAAGATCCACCGTCGCCGCCGCCCGCCGCGATCTCGGCGAGCACGGAGCCCACCTGCACGGTGTCGCCCTCGGCGAAGTGGATCGCCACGATGGTTCCGCTCGCGGGAGCGGGCACCTCCGCGTCCACCTTGTCGGTCGAGACCTCGACGATGATCTCGTCGGCCTCGATGGTGTCACCAACCTGCTTGTGCCACTCCAGGATGGTGCCTTCCGTCACCGACTCGCCCATGGCGGGCAAGGTGACCTGAATCGCTGCGGCTTCGACGGCCATGTCTCTTTTCTTGACTCTAGCGCTGTTGCGTGTTAGCGCCCGTTAGGTTGCGACGGCGCGTCTCGCGGATGAACTCGTAGGACCCGACGAAGGGACCTACAGCACCTATTACGGCCACGGCGACCGCAAGTTGCAATGAGATGACCCGTGCCCGAAGCGCCTCGATCGATAACAGGCACATCGCGATCCAGCCCAGCCCGTGAGCCAGGCCGAAGACGAACTCGAGCGCGTGGAGCCCAGGGATGAGCCAGACCGCGAGCAGGATCGCGTAGACGGTCGAATGGGCGAACGACAGGTGCTTGAGGGTCGTGAACGACGGGGTGAGGCGCGTGGCGGTAGTCACTGCAACAGCCGCGCCATTCGACGCAGCGGCTCATCGGCCTCTATCGGCCAGTCGTCAATTTCCGCGGGCCACCACGCGTGCGCGTCGTGCTCGTGGTCGGGCGTGACGGTGGCGCCGGCGGCAAGCCAGGCCTGCCCGATGAACATGATGAGGTTGTGGGGCAGCCTCACGAGCGCCTCGCCGCGGACGCGCTCGGCGGTGACCTGCCACTCCTCGTGCAGCTCGCGCGTGAGCGTGGTGAACGGGCTTTCGCCCTCGTCGACCGCGCCACCGGCACCGAGCGCCCAGCGCCCAGCCCAGGAGGCCAGCCAATCGGCACGGCGGCCGGCGAGCCAGCGGCCCTCGCTGTCGCGCACGACGCAGATCGCGGAGATCGTCGCCGACGCATCACCGTCGACCAAGCGCAGCGCCCAGCGCAGCGGCTGCAACTCGACGTGCAGGATGTCGCCCTCGGTCTCGAAGCCGACGAGCCGGGCGCCGGTGCCGTCGTGGCTGGGCGAGCCGCGGTCGCGCAGGGCGGCGATGGCGGCGTCGGCGGCACCGACCTTCTGGGCGTCGGCGACGAAGGCCTCGTCGCGCCAGACCGCGCGCACCTGGTCGGCGTCCCAAGGGCCGCGAGCCAGGAGCGCGGGTGCGTGCGCTTGCGTCATCGACGTCGAAGGGTACGCTGGCGGCGTCTTGGAGCGCTCGCCCGCGGACGTGTATAGAGAGCACTGCCACCGGCGGAAGCTTGCCTACCAGGTCGGTGAGGACGGCCGGCCGGTCTTCCGGCCGCGCGTCGGGCTGGACGTCTGGCGCGTCAGCGCCGGGGTCGGGACGGTGTATGCGACGACGGTCGCGCGGGTGGGTGGGGCCGATTCTGGCGAGGCCTACAACATCGCTTTGGTCGACCTCGATGAGGGGTTCCGGATGATGAGCACGGTCGTGGGCGTCGCGCCGGAGGACGTCGTGGTCGGCGCGCGGGTGCGGCTGGCATGGCGCGACGGTGAGGCGGATGGCGATCCGCCGGTCCCGGTCTTCGAGCTGGAGGTCGATCCGGCGTGACCGGCGTCGCGATCGCCGGCGCCGCCGAGGCGCAGATGGGCAAGGCGCTGCCAGGGCTGTCGGCGGCCGACGTCATGGCCGAGGCGGCGCGCGCCGCGCTAGCCGATGCCGGGCTGACGGTCTCGGACGTCGACGGCGTCTTCGCGGCGGCCACGCAACTGCCGTGGGCGAGCGTGACGCTGGCCGAGGATCTCGGCATCCGGCCGCGCCACACCGACTCCACCATGATCGGCGGGGCGTCGCCGATGGCCCACGTCAACCACGCACGCGCCGCGATCGCCGCCGGGCTCTGCGACGTGGCGCTGATCGCCTACGGGTCGACGCAGCGCTCGGTCGGCCGTGCGAGCGCCTCGGTGCAGGAGATCGACCCGTGGGAGGCGCCCTACCGGCCGCCGCTGCCGGTCGCCGCCTACGCGCTGGCGGCCTCGCGCCATATGCACGAGTACGGCACGACGGCCGAGCAGCTGGCGTGGGTGGCGGTCAGCGCGCGCCAATGGGCGCAGCGGCGCGAGGGCGCGTGGTCGCGCGACGAGTTGACGCTGGAGGACGTGGCGGCCGCGCCGCGCGTCTGTGATCCGCTTGGCGTCCGCGACTGCTGTTTGGTCACCGACGGCGGCGCGGCGATCGTCGTGACGTCCGCCGCGCGGGCGCGCACGCTGCGCCGGCGGCCGGTCTACGTGCTGGGCGCGGCTGAGGCACAGAGCCATCGCCACATCTCGTCGATGCCCGACCTCACGGTGACCGCGGCGGTCGCGTCCGGCGCGCGGGCGTTCGCCGAGGCTCGGCTGCGGCCGGCTGACGTGGACTCCGCGCAGCTCTATGACGCCTTCACGATCACCCCGATCCTGTTCTTGGAGGACTTGGGCTTCTGCGAGAAGGGCGAAGGTGGTGCGTTTGTCGCCGGCGGCGCGATCGCACCCGGTGGGTCGTTGCGGGTCAACACCAGCGGCGGCGGTCTCAGTTACGGGCATCCCGGCATGAACGGGCTGCCACTCCTGGTCGAAGCGGTGCGCGAGGTGCGCGAGGAGGGCAAGGACGTGGTGTTGGCACATGGCAACGGCGGCGTGTTGAGCGCGCAGGCGACGGTCCTGCTCGGGAGCGAGGCGGCAGCAGGGCAGCGGCCGCGGACCAAGGCCGTGCGGTTGCGCGAGCCGGCGGGGGCAACGATGGGGCGGCGACGCCGAGCGACCAAGCAGGCGGGTATGCGATGAGCCGTCAACGCTCATGGTGGGGCTGGGGCTTTGAGGACGGCAAGCTCGATGCGGCCGCGCTGGCCCCGGTCGTGCGCGACGTGCTCGGCTTCCCGCTGCCGGAGACGATCGAGCAGCCGGTCGAGTTGGGGTCGATCGTGCTGCCCGCGCCGCGGGTTGTCGCGCCGCCCGGCGCGCCGTGGTCGGTTGATCCGCGCGACCGCATCGAGCATGCCTACGGGCGCTCGTTTCCCGACACGGTGCGCGCGTTCCGCGGCCGGATCGACCATCCGCCTGACGCGGTCGCGTTCGCCCGCAACGAAGACGACGTCGAGGCGGTGCTGGAGTGGGCTGCGGCGCAGGACGTCGCGGTGATCCCGTTCGGGGGCGGGACGAGCGTCGTCGGCGGGGTTGAGCCGCGGGTGCCGAGCGACCGGCTTGGCGTCGTCTCGCTCGACTTGTCGCGGCTCGATCAAGTTGTAGCAGTCGATGCGGTCTCGCGTGCGGCACGCGTGCAGGGCGGCATCGCCGGGCCGGCGCTAGAGGCCCAGCTGGCCGCGCATGGGTTGACGATGCGGTTCTTCCCGCAGTCGTTTGAGCTGTCGACGCTGGGCGGCTGGATCGCGACGCGTGCGGGTGGGCACTTCGCAACGGTCTGGACGCACATCGACGACATGGTGGAGTCGGTCCGCGCGATCACGCCTTCGGGCGCGTGGGAGTCGCGGCGGCTTCCGGGCTCCGGCGCTGGGCCGTCGCCTGACCGGCTGCTGCTGGGTTCGGAGGGCATCCTCGGGGTGATCACCGAGGCGTGGGTGCGGGTGCAGCCCAAGCCGAAGTTCCGCGCGTCGCGGGCCGTGCGGTTCAAGGACTTCATGATCGCTAGCGAGGCAGTGCGGGAGCTGGCGCAGTCGGGGCTTAACCCGGCGAACTGCCGGCTGGTCGATGCGCTGGAAGCGCAGCAGACAGGCGCGGGGGATGGAACGTTCGCGCTGCTGGTGCTGGGCTTCGAGTCGACCGACAGCGATGTTGATGGTCTTCTCGCGCGGGGGCTGGCGATTTGCCGCGCGCACGGGGGAGAGTGGGACGAGCCGAGCGGCGACTCCGGCGCCGGCGCCGTCGGTGCTTGGCGCGAGGCGTTCATCGCCATGCCCTACCTCCGCGACGCGCTGCTGCAGCTCGGTGTCCTCAGCGACACCTTCGAGACGGCGATCACGTGGGAGCGCTGGCCGGCCTTTCACGCGGCGGTGACCGGTGCGGTCCGCGAAGCGCTCGGCGAGCCATGTCGCGTGACCTGCCGCCTGACGCACGTCTATCCGGACGGGCCGGCGCCCTACTTCACCGTGCTTGCGCCGGCACGTCACGGCGATGAGCTGGCACAGTGGGAGGAGATGAAGCGCTCAGCATCTGACGCGATAATCGCCGCGGGCGGGACGATCACCCACCACCACGCGGTCGGCCGCGACCATCGTGAGTGGTACGACGTCCAGCGTCCCGACCTCTTCGCCGCCGCGCTGCGCGCGGCCAAGAGCGCCGTCGATCCTGCAGGCGTGTTGAACCCCGGCGTGCTGGTCGACGCGTGACCGCGAGCGACGGCGCGAGAGTGAGTCGCTTCGCGCGCGTCTGCGTCTATGCCGGCTCCGCGCCGGGCGCCAACTCCGAGTACGCCGAGGCATCGCGCACGATCGTCGCCGAGCTCGCGCGCCGCGGCTCCAATGTCGTCTACGGCGGCGGGTCGCTGGGGCTGATGGGCGTGCTGGCCGATGCCGCGCTGGAGGGTGGCGGTGAGGTCACCGGCGTCATCCCGCGCTTCCTCGACGATCGCGAGATCGGCCACAACGGCGTGACCGATCTGCGCGTGGTCGAGACGATGCACGAGCGCAAGATGCTGATGGCCGATCTGGCTGATGCGTTCCTCGTGCTGCCCGGTGGGATCGGGACGCTGGAAGAGGTCATCGAGATGTTGTCGTGGTCGCAGCTTGGGTTGCATCGCAAGCCGATTGGCTTGTTCGACGTCGACGGCTTCTGGGGGCCGTTGGTGGCGTTGCTGGATCACATGACGGCTGAGCAGTTCGTCGGGTTGGATCATCGCCGCCTGTTGTTGTCGTCCTCGGACCCGATCGAGTTGTTGGATGCGATGGAGGCCTGGGAAGCGCCGAAGCTGTCGCGGCGCTGGTTGACCGACGACGAGCAGACGTAGGGGTCTGAATCTCGGTCGTCCGCGGGCGAGCACTCCACGTCGCGCTGACGATGGAGCTCAGCGCGGGCGTTGTCGTGGCGCGGTGCGTGGTCCGTCGGCACCGAGGGAACGAGCGGGGTCGGCGCTTCGCGGCGCCAGCGGTCATCCGCAGGCCCATCGGGCCGCCGATTCGGGGCCGAACGTGCCTCAAGCGCGCGCAACCCGCGCATATCGCGGGTAACGCGTGCTCCATATTGCTCATCGGTCGCCATGTGCGCTTCAGGGACGGGTGGGCCTGTTCGCCGACGTATGCGGTCCGCAGACGGGCCCACTCCTCCCGAAGGCGTCGTCGGTCACCGAGGTGGGCCTGATTACGGACCGCATGCGTCCGCGAACAGGCCCACCCTCCCGGGGACGCGGGCGGACGACACGCCGCGCTGCGAGGTATCGACCCCGCTTGCTCTCCTCGCTGCCGACAGACCCCGCTGCGCACCACCGGCCAACGCGTGAACTGAGTGCCAGCCCACGCTCCGCCACCGCGGGACCGACGCCCGCGCTGAGTGCCAGCCCACGCTTGCACCACACGGCAAGGGCGACCGCGCCGGACGCCCACCGCGGCCCGGAGCTCCCCGCCTGCCACTATCTCGCCCCGCATGCCCGGCCCTGAGCCCACCACCATTGCCATCCTCGGCTCTGGCGCCGTCGGCGCCCTGATCGGCGCCGAGCTGACGCGCGCCGGGGTCGCCACGACGCTGATCACCCGCGATGCGAGCGCGGAGGCGATCAACGTACGCGGCATCACGGTCACCAGCCCGCGGTTCGGCGACCACGGAACGAACGTCGACGCTCGCACCACCCTCGACGAGCCCGTCGACGTCCTGCTCGTTGCGGTCAAGGCGCCCCAGCTCGCCAACGCGCTCAAGCGCGTCACCGCCACTCCCGCCATCGTCGTCCCGCTCCTCAACGGTGTCGACCATGTCGCGACCCTCCGCACCCGGTTCTCCAACGTCATCGCCGGCACGGTCCGCGTGCAGGCTCATCGCGAGGGCCCAACCAAAGTGGTGCACCGAGCACCGTTTCTGACCGTCACGCTTGCGCACCCCGGTGCGCCAATCCTCGAGCAGGCGCTGGCGCAGGCCACCATCGACGTCACGACAGGCGCCTCCGAGGCCGACGTCCTCTGGGGCAAGCTCTCCCGCCTCGCCGCGCTCGCCCTCTCGACCACCGCCGCCGATGAGCCGCTCGGCGACGTCCGCGAGACCGCAGAAGCCGTCGCCCGCGAAGTCGCCGCTGTCGCCACCGCAGAGGGCGCCAACATCGACGCCGACACCGTCGTTGCCGAGCTCCGCGGGCTCCCCGACGGCGCCTCGTCCTCCCTGCGCGCCGACGTCACCAGCGGCACCTACGACCACGAGCTCGACGCCATCGGCGGCGCCGTCCTGCGCGCCGCGCGCTGCCACGACCTGCTCGCCCCGCAGACCGCCGAGCTCGTCGCGCGCGTGCAGCGGCGCGCGACAGGCGGGTAGCCTCTCAACGAGCATGTCCGACCCCTCGAAGATCGCCAAGAACCTCCAGGCCTTCCAGATCGCGATCAACGCCCACGATCGCGAGAACCCGACGCACAACGCGTACGGGATCGGGCTGGCGCACTTCGATCTGGACCGCCTTGGCTTCGACGAGGGCGAGGAGATCCTGCCGGGCATCACGATCCACGCCGACAGCGGCGTGACCGGCAACTTCCGCGTGCTCTGCGACGGCGATCACGAGGAGAACCTCGAGCGCGAAGCCGAGGAAGCCGACATGGTTGAGGCCGTCGCCGCCGAGCGGCAGATCACGATTTCGCCCGGCGGCGGGGACGAGCGCTTCACCTCCGGTGAGCGCGCGTCCATGCGCTGAAGCGGAGCACGAACGCTCAAGTTCTCTGTGTGACGGGCCGACATTTGGCCCATGGGTTCGTCCAAGGGGGACGTGGAGCGGTTCTTCGATCGCTCTCCGGACCTGCTCGCCATCGCCGACCGCCGCGGGTACTTCACCTGCCTGAACCCGGAGTGGGAGGCCGTGCTCGGCTGGTCGCGCGACGAGCTGATGGCCGAGCCGTACCTGAACTTCGTGCATCCCGAGGACCTGGAGCGCACCTGCCAGGAGATCGCGCGCGCCACCGACGCCACGCCGTGCACCACGCGCTATGAGAACCGGTTGCGCACCCGCGACGGCGTCTGGCGCTGGCTGTTGTGGAGCGCCCGCTGGGACGGCAGCGAGTGGAGCGCGGTGGCCAAGGACATCACCACGCGCAAGGAGCTCGAGCGCCACAGCCTGCATGACGCGCTGACCGGCGTCGCCAACCGCGCGCTGGCCACCGACCGCCTCAGCGCCGCGATCGCGCGCCTGGGCCGCAGCGCCGGCGCCGCCGTCGCGCTGCTCGTCGACATCGACGACCTCACCACCATCAACGACACCCACGGCCACGTGGGCGGCGACATCGTCCTGCGCGCGATCGCCGATCGCCTGACCGAGCGCCTGCGGGCCGCCGACACCGTCGGGCGCTTTGGCGGCGATCGCTTTCTGATCGTGGCCGAAGGCCTCGCGGACGACGGTGCCCACGGCATCGAAGCCGTCATCGAGCGCGTCCACGGCGCGTTCGCGCGGCCGATCCCGACCCGCAACGGCCTGGTCACGGTGACCGGGAGCGTTGGCGTCGCCGTCGCCCGTGTGCCGGGTATCGACCCGGAGGACCTGATCCGCGACGCCGACGTCGCGCTGCGCCGGGCCAAAGGCCAGGGTCGCCGCGGCCACGCCGAGGTCTTCGACGCCGCGCTGGCCGAAGAGGTCCGCCGCCGGCTGGAGCTCGCCGCCCAGCTGCGTGGCGCGCTCCAGCGCCAGGAGCTGCGCGTCGTCTTCCAGCCGCTGGTCGCGATGGCCGACGGCATGCCGATCGCCTGCGAGGCGCTGCTGCGCTGGGACCACCCCGACCGCGGTGAGCTCCTGCCCGGCGAGTTCCTGCGGATCGCCGAAGACGACGGGCTGATCGTCCCGATCGGCGCCTGGGTGCTGGAGGAGTCCTGCCGCCAGCTCGCCGCGTGGCGCGCCCAGGGGCGCGATCTCTGGGTCTCGGTCAACGTGTCGGCGCGCCAGCTCGCGCAGATGGACTTCGTCGCCGTCGTGGAGCGCGCGCTGCGCGAGAGCGGCGTCCCCGCGAGCGCGATCTGCCTTGAGGTCACTGAGACGGCCGTGCTGCGCCGCCCGGACGTCGCGCGCCGTGCGCTCGATGCGCTGCGCACGCTCGGTGTGCGCGTTGCGCTCGATGACTTCGGCCTCGGCTACTCGTCGCTGACGCATCTGAAGGCGCTGCCGGTCGACGTCGTCAAGGTCGACCGCTCGTTCGTCGCCGACCTCGTGCGCAGCACGGAGGACCGCGCGGTCGTCGAGGCGGTGCTGACGCTTGCGCGTCGCATGGGCCTGACGGTCATCGCCGAGGGCGTCGAGACCGCCGACCAGGACGAGCTGCTGCGTGAGATGGGCTGCCCTGTGGTGCAGGGCTACCTCTACGGCCGGCCGGTGCCGCCCGCCGAGGTGCTGTTGCCCGAGGCGGTTCGCCCGGCGACCGGCGAACGTCCCTCGCAGCAGCCGGCCTCCTCGGCCGCGTAGCCCGACGACTCACCAGACCGTGTCGAACAGCACCTGCGTGACGAGTGCTTGCAGCACGAGCGCCAGCAGGATTGCCCGCAGCCACCGTGGCGGGACGGCGGTCGCGGCCGCCGCGCAGGCCAGCGGCACGAACGGCAGCCAGATGCGCTCCGTCTCGGCCTTCGTGAAGCCCAGGACCGCGGCGATCGCGATGACCGCCACTAGCGCGAGGGCTGCCGGATCGCGGCGTCGCGCCGCGACCAGCCAGCCGCCGGTCAGCGCCAGCCCAGCGGAGACCATCCACGCGACCGGCGAGCCCAGCGCCCAGAACCAGTAGGGGCGGATCTGGGCCAGCGAGTGGCGGTACACCTCCTCGGTCGCCCGCAGCGTGCCGATCGGGTCATAGCCGTAAGCGGCGGCGAGCCAGGCGTTGAGCACCAAGAACGGGATCGCGCACAGCACCGCCAGCCACGCGGCCGTCCGCCAGCCCTCACGCTGCCATGCCACCAGGACGGCGAACGCGCCGGCGGCCAGCAGCGCCCAGGAGCAGAAGGCCGCGAGCGCGAGCACGACCGCACCGGCGGTCCGCGTCGCCCACGGGCGCCGCACCAGCAGCGCCGCCGCCGCGGTGCCCAGGGCGGCGTAGACGGCGTCGGCCGACGTGACGCCGAACACCAGCAGGCCCGGCGACGCGGCTGCCAGGAGCGCGCCGGTCCGCGCGGCGCGCTCGTCGTGCCCGAGTCCGTGTCCCAAGGCATAGGTCAACGGTGCGCACGCTGCCGCGGCGCCGACGCAAAGGGACGCAAAACGCGCAGGGGTCGTCAGCGTCGTGAGGTGCGCGAACAGCAGCAGGCCCGGCGGGTGGCCCGCGACGTTGACCGGGACCGCCGGCGCCAGCTCGGCGAAGCGGTCCAGGAAGAAGCGCGAGCCGTAGGACAACGCCGGCAATCCGGGCAAGTACTCGTTCTTGGCCTCGAACGACCCGCCCGGCCCGGTGTCGAAGATCGCCGTCCAGCCGTGGGTGCCGGTGCGCGCGGCGCCGACCGCGAGCCCGGCCGCCAGGGCCGCGGCGGTGACGGCGCCCAGGAAGGCCCAGCGCGGGAGCTCCAGCAGCGCCGGGGCGCACACCACCAAAGCGCCGAGCACAGCGACCGCCACGATCGCCCAGACGTCGATCCGCGGCAGCCAGCCCATCACAAACGGCGGCGTCGCCGTGCCTAGCACGGTGCCCGAGCGCTCGACGAGCAGGCCGACGGCCGTCCACCCCGCAGCGAGCATCAGCGCGCCGAGCAGGAGGCGACGATCGGTCACGCGCGCCACGCTATGGCACCCTGTCGGTGTGCGCCGCCGTGCCCCTGTCCTGCTGGCCGTCGCGGCGATCTCCGGCTGCGGCTCGCAGACGATCGCCGAGCTGCCGCCCGCCGCCGGGCCGGCACGTGCGCCGGCGCCGGCCGTGACCCCCGCGGGTCGCACCGTCGCGGCCAAGCAGGCTCCCGCAAGCCTCGCGTTTGCTCCGCCGACCCGTGCGCTCGTCGACGGCCGTCTCGCCGTCCTCGAACCTCGCGCGCGCACGGTCGCGCTCGTCGACCCGCAGACGCGCAAGCAGCTGCAGCGCGCCCCCGCCGGCGTCGGCCCGACGCACGTCCTCGCCGTGGCCGATCGGCTCTACGTCACCGACACGCAAGGCGGCGCGCTCCTGGTCTTCGCGACGCGGCCCGAGCTCGTGCTGACGCGCCGCGTCTTCCTGCCCGGCGCGCCGTACGGCATTGCCGTCGACCGCGTGCGCCATCGCCTGTGGGTGACGCTCACCGCGCGCAACCAGGTGGTGTCGCTGCCCGCCAACGGCCGTCCGCGGCCGCTGGTTCGGTTGGCCACGATCCGCCAGCCCAACCGCGTCGCGGTCGACTCAGCCACCGGCACCGTCGCGGTCGCCGGGCGCGACGCCACTGTCCTGCAGCTGATCGGCGCGCGCGAGGCGTATGACGAGGACGAGCGCTGAGGCGGCGGCCACGGCGCCGGCCAGCAGCAGCCAGCGGCCCAGGTAGCCGGAGGGCTGCACGCCGCTGAGGTAGCGCAGGCTGCCGCTCGACTTCCCAAGGATCAACGGGAAGAACACCAAGAACGATGCGCCGGCCGCGACCGCGGGGACGCGCACGTGGTTGACGACCGGGATGCCGCGCACGCGCGCCCGCTGGGCGACCCGGTCCAGCGCCGAGTAGGCGGGCAGCGCGATCAGGTCGTGCAGGATCAGCGCGGCGATAAACCAGACGATGACGTCGCGCGCGCCGCGAAACGACAGCACCTGGAGCACTGCCCAGCCCACGCACGGCAACAGCACGAGGTGGGCGAGCAGGTGCACGGGCGAGGCGCCGTAGGAGCGTTGCAGCCGGCTCATCGCACGAACGCCAGTCTTGCGACCCACTTCGTGTTGTGCACGCCCGGCAAGGCGGGGACGATGATGCGCGCCGGATAGCCGTGATCGGGCGAGAGGTCGGCGCCGTTGACGCGCAGGGCCAGCAGCGCTTGGTGGTGGGAGAACTGGCCGTGGGTCAGCGTCGCGCGGCGCAGCACGCCGCGCTCTTGCAGCGACGTGACGTTCATCGTCGCCGCACCGTCTGAGCCCACGAGCGAGGCGAGCGCCCGCAGCGGCACGCCTTCCCAGCTCTGCGTGGTCGTCCAGCCCTCGACGCACGCGATCGGCAGATGCTCGGTGTGCAGCTCCATCGCCAGGAGCTGCGCGCGGCTGAAGCGCAGCGGACGCGCGCCGTCGGCGCCCGCGACCTCCAGGCGCCAGGTCGCGCCCGTCATCGCCGGGGTGATGCGGGCCGCCCGGGCGGTCTTGTTGACCGGGAAGCCGTTGGGCCCGGAGCCCGCGGTGCGCCGTGGCGCCAGCAGCGCGGTGGCGCGCAGCGGGCCGCCGATCGTCTCCCCGACGTTGGCCACCAACAACGTCGCGGATCCGACGCCGACCAGGCCGAGCAGCCCGCGGCGGCTGATCGTCGGCGCCGCCGGGTCGGAGGCCACGAGCCCGTGGGCATCGGGCGGCTCGGGAACCGTCTCGGCCAGCGAGGCCCGCAGCGGCGCGAGGCCCTCGCGCTCGCGCCAGGCCCGCCGCATCGTCGGGATCTTGACGATCACGTGCAGGATCAAGGACCCCAAGAACACGAGCGCGCCGTAGTAGTGCGCGACGACGAAGTTGAAGTCAAACGGGTACCAGTTCTGCATGTTGACCACGCCGGTGGCGAACTGAAACAGCGCGCTGCCGACCAGCAGCGCGATCGCGAGCCGCTCGATCCCCTCAGCCGCGCTCGCGACCGGCGGCCAGGCGAACAGGCGCGGGATGACCGACCACAGCTTGGCCAGCAGCAGCGGGATCGTGATCAGCCCCACGTTGACGTGCAGCCCCTGGTTCAACCCGTACAACCAAGACGGCGACGCGGGCCAGTTGAAGGTCAACGGGAGGTCGCGGCCGGCCGGCACGATCGCGTTGTGGCCCAGCGAGGGCATGTAGGCCGCGTGGGAGAGTAGGCCGGTGACGCCGACGATCGTCACGCCGACCAGCAGGATGGAGCCGAGGATCGTCGTCATCCACGGCCCGCGCAGCGGCGAGCGCCAGAAGCCCGGCTTGAACGGGCCGGGCGGAGCCGGGAGGGCGCTCAGGTCAGGGCGGCGAACCATCGTCCGGCCTCCGTCCACTGGTCGGTCAGCGAGAGTCCGGCGGCGCGGGCGAGTGCGGGCAGGTCGTGGCTGCCGACCAAGGCCCAGGGGAACGACGTGCTGTCGTCGCCGGCTACGTGGACGCATGCCCGCACGGTCCGCGTCGGCGTTCCGGGCGGCTCGCCCTCGACCAGCAGCGTCCCGCCGGGCGCCAGCAGTTCGCGCACGCGCGCCAGCAGGGCGACGGGCGTGCCGCCGATGCCGACGCTGCCGTCGAGCAGCAGGGCGGTCCTCCACGTTCCCGCGCCCGGGACCTCGTCGAAGACCGAGCCTTCGATGACGTCGGTGCCGTGAGCACGGGCCAGATGGATCGCCTCGGGCGCCGCGTCGAGCCCGAGGGCCAGGACACCGCGCCGCGCGAGCGCGCGGACATGGCGGCCCGGACCGCAGCCGATGTCGAGGACCGGGCCCACCGCGTGCGCCAAGACCGACTCGTCGGCGGCGCCGATGGGACAGGCCCAGCGAGCGAGGTCGAGCGCGATCGTGTCGGCGTCGAGCAGGCTCATCGCGCAACCTGGCGGGTGGGCCTGTTTGCGGCCGGTATGCGTCCGCCAACGGGCCCACTCCGGCCTGCGGATGCCTGCGTGGAGCGGGTGGGCCTGTTTGCGGCCGGTATGCGTCCGCCGACAGGCCCACCTGCGGCGGTGAGGTGCAGGCTGGCGAAGGCGCGCGCAAACCGCGTGTGAGGAGCGAGCGCGGCAACGTGTTCGGCGTCGTCGATCGTGTCGACGTCGACCAGCGCGCCGACCTCGGCGACGGTGAGCCCCAACTCGCCGAGCCGAGCCCGCTGCGCCGCAAGCGTTTGGGCGGTGCTCATCGGGACGCCGAGCAGCGCGCGCGGGTCGGCGCGGCGCAGGCCGATGCACCAGTAGCCGCCGTCGGCGACCGCGCCGAGCACCGCGTCCTGGGTCTCGAGCGCGGCGAGCGCGTCGCCCAGCAGCGCCGAGGTGACCTGCGGCGTGTCCATCCCGACGATGAGCGTCGGCGTGCCACGCAGGTCCTCGAAGGCGGCGGCGAGGCGCTCGTCGAGGCCGTTGCCGCGTTGGGCGACGATCCGCTCATCGCGATGCCATGGGCCGGGCACGCCGTCGAGGACGATGGCGCGGCGCACGGCGCGACCCGCCGCCGTCTCGTCGACGGCGGCCATCGCCGCCAGCGTGTCGCGCAGCGCGGCCTCAGCGAGTGCCGCCGCCTGCTGCGGCGTGCACGGCGGGCAGAGGCGGGTCTTGACGCGCCCGGCGACGGGCGCCTTGGCGATCACGGCCAGCGTGATGGCGCGAGCGCTCATGCGAGCACGGCCGCCATGTCGCGCACGGTCCGCACGGTGCCGCGCACGGTCCCGGTCACCTTGGAGCGTCCGGACCGCTGGTGGTAGGGAACGTCGGCCTCGCCGATCGTCCAACCCGCGCGATCGGCGCGCACCACCATCTCCAGGGGCCAGCCGAAACGCCGGTCACGCACGCCGAGGTCCAGCAGCGCGCGGCGGCGCGCGGCGCGCATGGGGCCGAGGTCGGCGAGCCGAGGGCCGCCGCGGCGCGCGAGCTCTCCCACCAGGACGCGGTTGGCCAAGCGCGCGTGCAGCGGCCAGGCACCGCGGGCAGCGCGCCGGGCGCCGAGCATGAGGTCGGCCTCGCCCGCCAGCACCGGGCCGGCGACCAGCGGCAGGTCGGCCGGGTCCAGCGACCCGTCGCAGTCCATGAAGCAGACGACCTCCGAGTGCGCCGCGCGCAGCCCGGCGAAGCAGGCGGCGCCGAAGCCGCGCTGCGGCTCGACGACGACCTGCGCGCCCAGTTCGCGGGCCAAGGCCGCCGATCCGTCGGTCGAGCCGTTGTCGGCGACGACGGCGCGATAGCCGGCCGGCAAGCGCTCTAGCACCCAAGGAAGGGCGGCCACCTCGTCGAGGACGGGCAGCACGACGTCGATGATCTCCACACCCTCCATTCGCGCCAACGTCCCAACTGGTTCACCGTCCGTTACGCGCCGGCGTCAAAAGTTTCTGGGCGGGCAACCGCTACAACTCCGCCGATGCGCATCCTCGTCACCGGCGGCGCCGGCTTCGTCGGCTCGCACATCGCCGACGCGTTGGTGGCGCGCGGGCACGACGTGCGGATCGTCGACGCGCTGTTGCCCGCAGCCCACGATGGCGCCCCGCCGTGGCTGCCCGACGCCGCCGAGATCGTGCACGCCGACCTCCGCGACGAGCGGGTCGCCGTCGCCGCAGTCGACGGGGTCGACGCGGTCTGCCACCAGGCCTCGATGGTCGGCTTGGGCACCGACTTCAATGACGTCGCCGACTACGTCGCCCACAACGACCTCGGGACCGCGCAGCTGCTGAGGGCGCTCGGGGCCCGCGACTTCACAGGCCCGCTGGTCCTGGCCTCCAGCATGGTGGTCTACGGCGAGGGCCGCTACGCCTGCGCCGAGCACGGCATCGTCGCGCCTGGTCCACGCACGGTTGCAGACCTGCAGGCCGGCCGCTTCGATCCGCCATGCCCGCGCTGCGGCCGCGCGCTGGAGCCGCGATCGGTGCCCGAGGACGCGCCGCTGGACCCGCGCAACGTCTACGCGGCGACCAAGCTGCACCAGGAGCACCTGCTCAGCGCGTTTGCGCGCGAGCACGACGGGATCCGCGCGGTCGCGTTGCGCTATCACAACGTCTACGGGCCGCGGATGCCGCGCGACACCCCGTATGCCGGGGTGGCCAGCATCTTCCGCTCGTCGCTGGAAGCCGGCGCGGCGCCGCGCGTCTTCGAGGACGGTGGGCAGCTGCGCGACTTCGTCCACGTCGCCGACGTCGCACGCGCCAACGTGCTGGCGCTGGAGGCGGGCGATGACGTTCACGGCGCCTTCAACATCGCCTCGGGCACGCCGCGCAGCGTGGCCGACATGGCGCGCGCGCTGGCCGCGGCGATCCCCGATGGCCCGCAGCCGACGGTCACCGGCGAGTTTCGCCGCGGCGACGTCCGGCACGTCTTCGCCGCGCCCGACCGCGCCCGTGAGGTGCTCGGCTTCACCGCCGCGACCGGGCTGGAGGCTGGGATGGCCGAGTTCGCGCACGCCGTCTTGCGCCGTCCACCCCGAGCGACGTCGGAGTGATCCGGTGGGCCGTCCGCTGCGAAGAAGCGGAGGTCACACCCACACCGGCAACACAAGGACCATGACATGAACCGCTCGAGAACCGCAGCATCCGCCGTGCTGGCCCTCGCCGCCATCGGCGGTGGCACCGTCGCCGCCACGCAGGCGGCCGACAGCCCCAAGCCCGTCGCCAACCTTCCGAAGGTCACCGGCAAGTCCACGGCCGTCAAGCTCGACGCCGGCTTCGTGCAGGCGCTGACCTCGTTGAAGGTCACCCCGGGCGCCGTCGGCTCGGCCAAGATCACCAAGGGCGGCAGCGCCGTCTTCCCGATCACCAGCGGTCACGTCAAGTACTACAAGCCGGGCTCGGTCTCTCCCTACGTCCAGGGGATCCTGCGCCACGACGGCAGCGGCCTGAGCCTCAAGGCCGGTGACACGACGGTCAAGTTGACCAACTTCGTCGTCGACCCCGGCACGTCGCACCTGACCGGCAAGGTCTCGGCCAACGGCAAGACGGTCGTCAAGTCCGCGCCGCTGTTCACGCTGGACGGCCGCTCCCTCAAGCCGCTCAAGGTCTCGGGCAACCACGCGATCCTGGCCGGCACGAAGGTCAAGCTGCGCAAGGAGGCCGCCGAGCTGCTCAACAAGACCTTCAAGGTCACCGCCTTCAAGGACCAGTTCCTGATCGGCGTCGCGACGATCACGTTGAATGTGAAGTAGGCCCCGGCTAGGCGGCCTGCACGGTGAGCTCGCGAGCGAACGCGCGACGGAACAGCTCCGTCTCGCGGCTCGCGGCCCAGCGGGCAACGCGCACGTCGCCCTCGGCCTGCAGCTTGAGCCGCACCGAGCCGTTCTCGCAGCGGACCTTGACCGTGCGCACGAGCTGGTCGCGGCTGCGCTCCAGGTCCTCGGCCAAGCGCAATAACAACGCGCACCGGTCAAGGATCTCCAGGTCGCCGTCCTGCAGCAGGCCGTCAAAGCCGCCGCTGGTCGGCATGCCCTTGCGGTGAAAGCGCACGGCCTGGGCGATGATCGCGACCTCGCGCTGGTCGAAGCCGGGCAGTCCGGAGTTCAACACCAAGTAGCGCGAGTGCTTGTGATGGTCGTCGTAGTCGACGCTCATCCCGATGTCGTGCAGGACGCAGGCGGCCCACAGCAGCTCGCGCTCACGCGCGTCGCCGGGATGCAGCTCGGCGGCCGCGAGGTCATCGAAGAGCCCGAGCGCGAGCTTGGCGACGTGCTCGGTGTGCGCGTGGTCGACGTGGTACTGCGCGGCGAGGTTGAGCACCGAGCTGCGGCGGACGTCGTCAAAGAGCGGCGGGTCGCCGTTGAGGTGGCGCGCGAAGAAGACGCCCTCGCGCAGGCCGGCCTCGGTCACCTCTAGGGCCGGGAAGTCGCCGAGCTCCAGGACCGACTCCACCACCACGGCGCCGGCGAGGATGAGGTCGGCGCGCGCGTACTTGATGCCGGGGACCTTGGCGCGATCGGCCGGTGTCAGCGCCGCCAGCCGCGCGACGAGCTCGCTCAACGCCTCGCGCTCGACGACGAAGCCTTGGACGCCGAATTCCGGCAGGCCCGCGGCTCGCTGGACCGCGGTGGCGAGGTTGCGGACCGTGCCGCCGATGCCGACGATCCGCTCGCCGCAGCGCGGTAGCCAGGACGCATCGTCCAGCTCGGCGGCGACGTACTCGCGCAGCGCCTTGAGCTGTTTCTTGCTCGCCTCGCCTTCTCCCAGGCCGAAGCGCTCGGTCATCCGCACCGCGCCCAGCGGCCAGGACTGCAGCTCGGCGGCGTGGCGCGAGACGGTGCGCACGAGCTGCATCGAACCGCCGCCGAGGTCGAGCACGGCGCCGTCGGCCAAGGTGGTGGAGTTGACCGCGGCGAGGTAGCCCATGCGGGCTTCTTCCTCCCGGCTCAGGACGCGGACCGGCAGCGCGACGGCGCGCAGGAACTCCTCCGCGTTGGTCGCGTCGCGGATCGCCGACGTCGCGACCGCGTCGATCTCGGTGATGCCGGTCGCCTCGCAGAAGTGGGCGAAGACCTCGGCGGTCGCCAGGCCGCGGGCGATGCCGTCCTCGCTCAGGCGGCCCGTCTCGGCCAGGCCGGCGCCGATGCGCACGGCCTCGTGGATCTCATCGGTACGCCGCCACCAGCCCTCGGCGGCGGTGAAGACGACGAGGCGAAACGAGTTGGACCCTAAGTCGCAGACGGCGATGCGGCGTTCGGCCATGCGCCTCGCAGACTAGAGACCGGTCCGGGAGACAAGCCGGCCCGGCCGCGCACAGGAGGAGAAAGCGCGACCGGGCCGTGTGGCCTGCCTTGGGTGGGGAGGGGTCAGAGGTCCATCAGGCGCCGAGCGTCTCGGCCGCCAGCGCAGGGCGCCGGCGCAGGGTCAGGCCGCTCAGGGCGCTGACCAGTCCGAGGGCTGCGATGCCGGTCACCACTCCCACTGCCGTGTGTGCGTCGTGCAGGAACGCCTGGGCGTCGCTTGCACTGGCGGTGCTGTTGCCGATCACCGCGCTCACAATCGCCAGCGCGGTCGCGCCGCCGACCTGGAACGAGGTGTTGATCAGCCCCGACGCCAGACCCTGCTCGTGGTCCTCGACGCCCGTCGTCCCCTGCATGTTCACCGAGGGGAAGCCGAGCGCGAACCCGATGCCGATCAGCAGCATCGTCGGCAGGATCATCGTGACGTAGGTCGGGCTCGTGTCGGCCCGCAGGAAGAGCGCGTAGCCGGCCGCGAAGGCGGCAAAGGACGCGATCAGCAGCGGGCCCGTCCCGATGCGGTTGACTAGCGGACCGACGCGGGTCGAGCCGAACGCGACGATCAGGCCGGCGGGCAGGAACGCCAGCGCGGTCTCCAGTGCCGACCAGCCGAGGACCGACTGGAGGTAGAGCGTTGCGATGAACTGGAAGCCGAAGTAGCTGCCGGCGATCGCCATCGCGCCGAGGTTTGCGCGTTTGATGTGCCCTGCGCTGAGGATCCCGAGCCGGACCAGCGGCCGGGCGGTGCGCCGCTCGATCGTCACGAACGCGGCCAGCAGCGCGGCGGCGATGCTGAACGACACGATCGTCGTCGCCGACGCCCAGCCGACCTCCGGGGCTCGCACGATCGTCCGGACGAATAGCAGCATGCCGGCGGTGATCGTCACCGCGCCGGGGAGGTCGAAGGCACCGCGCTGGCGCTCTGACGGTGCGTCCTTGACCAGCAGTCGCGGCGTCAGGGCCAGGATCAGCAGGGCGAACGGGACCGGCAGCAGGAACGTGAAGCGCCACCCGGCCTCGGTCAGCAGACCGCCGAGGATGAGGCCCGACGAGAAGCCGCTGGCACCAAACGCGGTGTAGACGCTGAGCGCGCGGTTGCGGCCCGGGCCTTCGGCGAACGTGGTCGTGATGTAGGACAACCCGGCGGGCGCGGTGAACGCGGCGCTGGCGCCCTTGAGGAAGCGCGTGGCGATCAGCAGGTTGGGGTCAGAGACCAGGCCGCCAAGCAGCGAGGCGACGGTGAAGACCGAGAGCCCGATCAGCAGGATCTTGCGCCGGCCGATCAGGTCGGCCGCGCGGCCGCCGAGCAGCAGCAAGCCGCCGTAGCCGAGGACGTAGCCGCTGACGATCCACTGCAGCTGCGCGGTCGTGAGGTCGAGGTCCTCGCGGATGGACGGGAGCGCGACGCCGACCATGGAGACGTCGAGGCCGTCGAGGAACAGGACGCCGCACAGCAGGAACAGTGCGGCCCAGGTGCGCCGGCTCCACTGCTCGCCGACCACGTGATGGTCCGGGGATGGGGATGGGGATACGGAGGGGGAGAGGGGTCGTGCCATTCGAGGTACAATACATGCATGTGCAACGAATGTGTGTGCATGAGTTGTGAACGCAAATATTGTTCAGGTCAGGTATAATGCCCGCCGTGTCTGCTGTCCCTGATCCCGCGGCTCTGGTCGAGACGTGGCGCGGGGTTGCCCAGTGCCACGCCAAGGTCTCGGGCGCGCTGGACAAGGCGCTGGAGCGCGAGCACGGCATCGGCCTCAGCGAGTTCGAGGTGCTGGAGCGTCTTGCCACCACCGAGGACGCCGAGGGCCGGCGCATGCAGGATCTCGCCGACGCCGTCTGCCTGAGTCAGAGCGCGCTCTCACGCCTCATCGGCCGCTTGGAGACTGCCGGGTATGTGTGTCGCGCCATGTGCGCGATGGACCGTCGCGGCATCTACGCGCACATCACCGACGAGGGCCGCGCCCGCTGGGAGGCCGCCCAGCCGACCCACCGCGCGGTGCTCGCCGCTGAGCTGCCGGCCGCAGCGCCGGCGCCGCCAGCGGCCTAGCTCACGCGTCCATATAGGCGGCGCTCAGCTCGCCGGTCAGCGCGCGCAAGCGGCGCCCGCCGGCTGGCTCGCCGGGACGCAGTCGGGCGCGGGCGCGCTGTTGAACGTCGCCGGGGCGGGCGGCGATGAGCCGGACGCGTTCAAGCTCGGGCTGGCAGCCCAGCGCGGCGGCATGCTCGACGCAGGTGTCGACGAGCTCGGTGACCAGCTCGCGCGCGGGACGATCGGTCGCGCGTCGGGTGTCGTGGAGCACCGCGCGCATGCCGAGCGCGGCGGCGCGCGAGCGGCTAGTGATGACCGTCTCTAGCTTGGCGCGGCGGTCGCTGCGGCGTACGAGAACGGAAGGCCAGCATCGTCCGATGGTGCTCGACGCGCCTGCGTTCGACCACGGCCAGTTGGCCGAATCGCAAGGTGTATGACTCGCCCGGCGGGCCAGACACGCCGGGCGCGCCGGGGGTGGGCCTCTTGAGCGCGATCACGTCGCGTTCAACGGGCCCACCGCCCGTGCCACTGCAGCTGCGCTGATGCGGGAGGCTTTCGCGATGGCGCACGCGGTGCTGTTCGATGTGGCGGGGACGCTGGCGATGCCGGAGGCGCGCGACGCGTGGCTGGCCGGCGCGGCTGCGAGCGTCGGCGTGGATCTCGGCGAGCCGCCCGCGGCGCTGGTGCTTGCCGAAGCGCTGGAGATCGCCGGCCGGCCTGGCGGGCCCTACCCGTCGCACGTTCCGGACGCCGTCGCTGCGGACTACACCGTCCGCGACCGCGACCCAGCCGCGCACCGCGCCGGCTACCTCGGCCTGCTGTCGACCGTCGCGCTACCCGACGCGCGACTGGCGACCGCGCTCTACGAGCGCACGCTCGTTCCTGGCGGCTGGACCGTCTACCCGGACGCCGTCCCGACGTTGGCGGCACTCCGCGCCCGCGGGATCCGGACCGCCGCGGTCAGCAACGTCGGCTTCGACCTGCGGCCGGTGCTTGACGGCCTCGGCCTGCTGGAGCATCTCGACGCCGTCGTGCTCTCCTACGAAGTCGGTGCGGTCAAGCCCGAGCCGGCGATCTTCGCGGCGGCCTGCGAGGCAGTCAGCGTCGCGCCGGCCGACGCGCTGATGGTCGGCGACCACGCCGCGGCCGACGGGGGCGCGGCCGACATCGGCATCCGCACCCTGTTGCTCCCGATGTCACCGGCCGGCGAAGAGCACGGCCTCGAGGCCGTGCTCGCGCTCGCCTAGTTCATGAACCAGTCGCGGACCTTGGCCTTGAGGTCGCCGGCCTCGCCGCCGTCAGTCTGCGCCCCACCCTCGATCTCCAGCACCGCATGCCCGGTCTGCGTCAGCGCCCACGCTCCATCGACGGGCTGGATCAGCCCGGCGATCGCGAGGTTGCGCAGTGCTTGGGCATCCTCTGGCACCTTCCCGAGCGCGACGGCACGCAGCGCGGTCGCATGAGGCGAGGTCAGCACGAGCTCAAAGCCTAAGGCCATCCCGATTTGAACGAGGCTGCGTTATCAGTTGCCGCGCTCGTAGCGTGGGCGTATCATCAAATGTCGTAGACGGAGTCAGAGCTTCTTCCGCTGAGACCCGATAGCGGCCGAAGGTCGCGGCCTTGCTGGCAGGCGGGGCCCGCTCCCATATTCTGTCCATTTGTAGTTGTTGGGGTGCAACATAGGCGCTGGTGGTGCAGCTGCCGTTGACGAAATCTCCGACACGATCGGGTCCGTGTCAGCTCCGTTGACGAAGGGATGCCCACGTGTCTGACTTGAACTCCCACCCCGGCTTGTCGTTCCCGTCGCGGGCATAGCTCGAGGCGATCGGGCCCCCTGGCGGATGCCCGCCAAGCCGCAGTCTCGGCGCTATCGGCGCCCCACTGCCGAGGAGATCGCGACGCAGCGCGCCGTGTGGGATCTGCGGTTCCATCTTTGGGGCCGCACGCTCGCGCTATCAGTTGCGACCGTCGAAGCGGCCGACATCGTCCTTGGGCTGATCGAGGGACGGCCTCCGCAAAGCATGCAGCTCTTGCTGGTGGCGATCGGCCGCGATCAGTAGCGGTCGGGCCTGATCTCAGGCTCGGCTGCCGACCTCGATCAGCTCGACCCGGTAGCCATCCGGATCGCGCACGAAGCAGATCAGCGGACCGTGCTCGCCCACGTGATACGGCGGCTTCTCCGGACCGATGTCGGCCTTCGACAGCTCGCCGAGGGTCTCGTCGAGCGACGGCACGGTCAGCGCGATGTGGTTGTAGCCCGTGCCGAGGTCGTAGGACTCGACGCCGGGGTTCCAGGTCAGCTCGAGGCGGTCGCCGTCGCCGGGGATGCCCATGAAGACGTTGATGGCGCCGTCGGGCAGGTCCATGCGGCGACGCTCTTCGAAGCCAAGGGCCTCGTAGAAGGCGACTGAGCGGTCGATGTTGCCGATCCGGTAGCAGGTGTGGATGAGCTCGGGCATCAGGCTGTCAATGTACCCGCATGATCCTCGAGCGCTCGATGCATCCGCAGTTTCTCTCCAACACCTTCCTGGTGGCCGCGCAGCCGGGTGGCGAGGCGTTCTTCGTGGATGCCGGCGGCCCGATGGAGCCGCTGTTCGAGAAGGTCGCCGAGTTCGATCTCACGCCGACGCACGTCCTGCTGACCCACCATCACTACGACCACGTCTCCGAGGTTCCGCAGATCCTCGAGCGCTGGCCCGACGCGCAGGTCCTGATCCACCCGCTGGAGAAGGATCTGGTCGAGACCGCGACGGGGACGATGGACGCGGGCACGACGGTCCACGCGGGCGGCCTCGACGTGCAGACCATCCACATCCCCGGGCACACCGCCGGGATGCTCGGCCTCCTGGTCGAGGGCAATATCTTCACCGGCGACACGCTCTTCAAGAACTCGGTCGGCGGGGTCCGTGCCCCCGGCTCGACCTCCTATGCCGACCTCAAGTCCTCGATCATGGACGTGTTGATGGTCTTGCCGCCCGAGACCGTGATCCAGCCTGGCCACACCGACCCGAGCACGGTCGCCGAGGAGTTTGAGAACAACAAGTTCATCCGCCTCTGGCGCGGGCTGGACGAGGAGGGCGACGAGCAGGTCACCGCGCTCGGCGAGCCCGCGACGCTCGTCCTGCTCGGCGACGACTACGACGGCGGCTTCAAGGCTTGGGTCCGTTGGCTCGACGGCCGCGACGACATTGTCCCCGGCAGCAAGGTGGAGCGCTCGGCCTAATGGCCCGCGACGATCGCATTCCGACCTCGCGCTGGGCACGCGCAGCCAAGGTCGGGCGCCTCGCGGCGACCCAGGGCGCCAAGCAGGCCGGCACGCGCGCCATGAACCTGACGCGCGACGAGCAGGCCGCCCAGGATGCGATGGCGCGTCGCCAGGTCGAGACGGCCAAGCAGATCGTCGCCGCGCTGGGCACCATGAAGGGCGCGGCGATGAAGCTCGGGCAGGTGATGTCCTTCTTGGACGTCGGCCTCGTCCCCGAGGAGTTCCGCGAGGAGTTCCAGGCCGAGCTGGCCAAGCTGCGCGACGCCGCGCCAAAGGTCTCCTTCAAGGACATGAAGAAGGTCCTGGAGGAGGAGTACGGCGAGAAGCTCGATGACGTCTTCGAGTCCTTCGACCCGGCGCCGATCGCCGCCGCGTCGATTGGCCAGGTCTACCGCGCGCGCTACGAGGGCAAGGACGTCGCGGTCAAGGTCCAGTACCCGGGCGTCGCGCGGGCTGTGCGCTCGGACCTGCAGAACCTCGGGATCATCTTGCGCTTGATGAAGTCCGTCGCGCCCGGCCTGGACCCCCAGGAGCTGGGCGCCGAGATCCGCGGGCGCATCGAGGAGGAGCTCGACTACGAGCTCGAGGCCCAGAACCAGCGCACGCTCGCGCGCATCTACAAGGGCCATCCGTTCGTGGTGATCCCCGACGTGTACACGTCGCTCAGCCACGAGCGCGTGATCGTCAGCGAGTTCGTCATCGGCCGCAAGTTCGACGAGTTCAAGAGCTGCGCCGACGAGGAGCGCGATCGCCTCGGCGAGATCATCTTCCGCTTCTACTTCGGGTCGATGTACCGGCATCGCCAGTTCTCCGGCGACCCGCATCCGGGCAACTGCTTGTTGTTGGACGACGGCCGCATGGCGTTCCTGGACTTCGGGCTGTTCAAGCGCATCTCCGACGACGTAGCCGAGTACGAGCTGCAGACCCAGCGGCTCGGGATCGAGGGCCGCGGCGAGGAGCTGATCGAGCATTTGCACAAGGGCGGCTGGCTCGGGCAGCCGGAGTTCTATGACCCAGTATCGATCCTGGAGCAGTTCCATGATCTCACCGGCTGGTACACGCTCGACGCCGAGATGACGCTGACGCCCGACATCGCGACCGACGTGATGATCCAGATGAGCGATCCGCGCTCGCGCTGGTGGGGCAAGATGCGCCACGAGACGCTGCCGCCCGACCATCTCTTCGGTCGCCGTCTGGAGATGCTGACGCTGGCGGTCATCAGCCAGCTGCAGGCGACGGCCAACTGGAATCGCATCGCGCGCGAGTGGGTCTATGGCGACGAGCCCGTCACCGAGCTCGGGCGCCAGGAGGCCGAGTTCCTCGCCTCCCGCTGAGTTGCCTCCTGTCGATCTCGACGAGGTTGTGCCGCGCCGCGGGCCGGCGCTCGTCCGGCTCGGGCTGCTCGCGGCGCTGATCCTCGTCGCGTTCATCGTCATCGCCTCCAGCGGCAAGCTGTCGGCGGAGCGCGTGCAGGACTGGGTCGATGGCTACGGCATCGCGGGTCCGCTCGTCTTCATCGCGGTGAGCGCGGCGCTGACACCGGCGCTGTTTCCGGGCCCGTTGCTGGCCGGTGCCTCCGGCCTGCTGTTCGGGACCTGGCTCGGCACGCCGATCTCGATCATCTCGGCGACGCTGGGGGCGGTGCTGGCCTTCAGCATCGCGCGCTGGCTGGCGCATGATGCGGTCGGTGCGCTCGAAGGTCCGCGGCTAGCGGCGCTGCGGGCGTGGATTGGGCGCCGCGGCTTCCTATCGATCCTCTACGCGCGGATCATGCCGGGCGTGCCGTACTCGCTGGTCAACTACGCGGCGGGCCTGTCGCCGGTGGCGCTGCGCTCGTTCGCCGCAGCGACGGCGCTCGGCTGCGCGCCGCGGGCGTTTGCCTACACGGCGCTGGGCGGCTCGCTCGATGACCTCGGCTCGCCGGAGGCGATCGCGGCGATCGTCGTGCTCGTGGTGATGTTCCTCGCCGGCCTGGTGTTGGCGCGCCGGGGCGTGGGGGCGGCGCGGGCGTAGGGTTTCGGGCGCCGCCGTGCGCGGCGTCTTGGGCGAGACTCGGGTGCTGCGGGCGTCGGTGGCGCTCAGCGCGGGGCGTTGGCCGGGGTGCGAACCGGGGTCTGTCGGCACCGAGGAGAGCGAGCGGAGTCGGCGCCTCGTTGCGTGACCGGTCATCCGCCGGCGCTCGGGGCCGGGGGTGGGCCTGTTTGGGGACGGTATACGTCGCTCAACGGGCCCACCTCGGTCATCGATGGCGGCCCGGGGAGGGGTGGGCCCGTTCGCGGCCGACATGCGTCGCTGAACAGGCCCACCCCTCGGCGGTCACGTGGGCGGCGCGCTCGATCGCACCCCGACTGCGCATATCGCAGTCAACGTGCGATCGAGTTGACGGATGGCATCCGACCCGCGATATGCGCGGGCTGGATGCCATCGAGTGAGATGCCGACGCCGAATCGCCAGCCCGGGCGCCAACGGATGACACGGCAACGCCTCGGAGTGCCGACCCCGCTCACTCTCCTCGGTGCCGACAGACCCCGCTGCGTCCTCAAAGCCAACGTCGCGCGCTGAGCGCCATGGTCAGACCACGCGGCGCACGAAGGCCAACGCTCGAGCGGAACGGCAACGACGCGCGGCCCGCAGCGCTCGAAAGTCCCTACAACTCCTGGACCTGAAACAGACTCGTCGTCCCCGGCCGCCCGCTCGGCAGCCCAGCCGTCACGCCCACCCGCATTCCCGGCCGGCACCAGCCCAGCTCGACCACGCGCGCGCACGCGTCGGAGATCAGCTCCTCGGTCACCTCGTGGCGCCGCATCGACGCGGCGCGCACGCCCCACATCAGCCCGCAGCGCCGGACCGTCTCGCGCCCCGGCGACAGCGCGTAGATCGGAACATCCGGCCGATGGGCGGAGATCAGGCGCGCCGAGCGACCCGACAGCGTCGGGACGACGAGCGCGTCGAGCTCCAGCTCATGCGCGGCCTGGCAGGCCGCGTGCGCGACGGTGTAGGACGGGTCGCGGTGGTCGCGCTGGACGCGGGTCTCCAGCCAGCGCTGGTAGGGCGCGTGGCGCTCGGTGTGCACCGCGATCGCCGACATCATCTCGATCGCCCCGACCGGATAGGCGCCGACCGCCGACTCCTGGCTCAACATGATGGCGTCGGTGCCGTCGAGGATCGCGTTGGCGACGTCGGCGACCTCGGCCCGGGTCGGGCGCGAGGAGCTGACCATCGAGTCGAGCATCTGGGTAGCGGTGATGACCGGCCGCGCGTGGGTGCCCGCGAGCGCGATCAGCATCTTCTGCACGATCGGCACCTCCTCGATCGGCAGCTCGATGCCGAGGTCGCCGCGCGCGACCATGATGCAGTCGGCGACGCGGACGATCGCCTCGGCCTGCTCGACGGCCTGGGGCTTCTCGATCTTGGCGATCAGCGGGACGCGCGTGTGCTCGCGCACGGTCAGGACGTCCTCGGGGCGGCGCACGAAGCTCAAGGCCACCATGTCGACCCCGATGCGGCGGCCGGCCTCCAGGTGGGCGAAGTCCTCCTCCGGGACGGACGGCAGCTCGTCGGCCGGCCCCGGGATGTTGAGGCCCTGGCGCGAGGCGACGGTGCCGCCGACCTCGACCTCGGCCTCGACCTCCAGCTCGTCGACGCGGACCGCGCTCGCCCGCAGCCGCACCGAGCCGTCGGCGAGATACAGCACTTCGCCGGGATCGATCGCGCGTGGGAGGCCCTCCCAGCTGATCGTCATCCGGCGCGCGTCGCCGGGCCCGTCGTCGCGGCCGCACTCAAAGACGACCTTGTCGCCGACCTTGAGCTCAACCGTGCCTTCGACCAGCGGGCCGATGCGCAGCTTCGGGCCGGGGAGATCCTGCAGCAGTGCGACCGGGCGGCCCGCGCGACCGGCGGCGTCACGGACGAGCTGCGCGGTCTCGGCATGCTGCTCGTGCGTGCCGTGGCTGAAGTTCAAGCGGGCGACGTCCATGCCCGCATCGATCATCCGTACGAGCGTCTCCGGGTTGTTGGAGGCGGGCCCGATGGTGGCGACGATCTTCGTCCGGCGTCTCATCGGGAGAGCACGGTACTGCGCGGCGCAGCGGACCTCGCGGCCGCTGGACGGCGGCGTCAGCCCGAAGGGGCAGTTGAACTACTGACGCGGCGTGCGTCATCGGCCCCGAAGAAGGTCGATAGGCAGAAGTAGCTCATGCCCGGCAGGGCTTCGGGCAGCTCGTGGAGGCGAGCCTCCAGCGCGTAGCGGCGCACGGTCTCCCAGAGGCCGCCGGCGATGCAGAGCGTGATCGCGTCGCGGTCGGCGGCCGCCTCGGGCAGCCCGGCGAGGCCGACGTCGAGGAATGTCGCGAAGAGGTCGAGGGCCTGATCGCGCTGCGCGTGCAGCAGCGGGCCGAGGGACGGCAGCTCGACGGTCGCCCGGTGAGCGAGCTCGGGTGCGTCGGCGATCTCTCGCAGCATTGTGGCGAGCGCACGGTGCAGGGCGAGGGGCGCATCGCCGTCGGCGCTCATGAACGCGTTGGCCATGCGATGAAACAGGTGCTGGGTCCAGATGGCGACCGTGTCGAGCAGGACGTCGAGCTCGGTAGGAGACAACGAGAAGCTTGACGTCGAGAGACGGTGATCGTCCATGTGTTCACCTTAACCACGGCGCTCACCGGAAAGCCAGCTGTTTCCGGGAGACTTTTGTGTCTCCCGAAAGCGTACAGAAATCCTTGCGTTCAGAAACGTCTACGGCTCCCGAAGCAGACGAGAGATCGCGGTGGTCTCAGCGCGAGGTGGGGGCGGCCGATTGCTCGGCCACGCGACGCGCCTCGTCGGCGCCGAAGAACGGCGTCAGGGCCTGCCGGCTCAGCGCCGGCAGCTCGCCCGGCAGCTCGGCGATCCGGTGGTGCTCGGCGAAGCGGCGCAGGGTTGCCCACAAGCCGTCGAGCAGGAGCTCGAGCGCGACCAGCGGCTGAGGCGCCTGCTGCTCAGCTGCCGGCACCTGACCGGCGATCAGCTGGAAGAACAACGCCATGTACCGCTGCCGCAGCGCGGTGACGGCCGTGGCCAGCTGCGGGTCGTCGGAGACGGCGAGCGCCGCGACCGCCGGCGTGCGGCCGATGTGGCCAAGCGCCGCCTCCAGCGCACGGTGGGCGGCCAGCGGCGGGTCGCCGGCCGCCGAGAGGAACGCGCCCGCGGAGATGATGACCAGCCGGCTGGCCCACTCGTCCAGCGCCTTGGTCGCGCAATCGAGCTCGTCGGCAAAGAGCGCGTTGGCGGCGTCGAGCTCGATGCCCTCCGCCTGGGCGACGTCCGACAGCCGGACCGCGCCCAGCCCGTCGCGCGCGACCGCCTCGGCGAACGCATCGATCATCCGCCGGCGGTCGTCGAGCCGCTCGTCGACCTCGGTATCGCGCAGCACCGCGTCGGCGGCGCGCACCGCGGCGGCGACGCCCAGCGATGGCGTGAGCAGGATCTCGATCAGCGGCGCGCTGAGCTCCGGCAGCTGTGCCGCGCGTCCGTCGAGGATCCAGCCCGCGGCCAGCTCGGCGATGCCGCCCGTCATGGCGGGCGCCACGGCCTTGGGCAGCTTGGTGTCGCCCAGCGCGCGGGCGACCAGGCGCGTCCCGGCGTCCAGCGCCTCGTCGATCGCCGGCTGGGCGGCGCGGCCGGCCGTGGCGGCGTCGGCGAGCAGCAGCCGGGCGCGGCGCGGCTCGGAGGCCAAGTAGTCCAGGCAGGCGGCGACGGCCGCGGCGATCTCGGTCGGCTGATCGGCGGGGCGGACGGCGCGCGCCGCCCGCCAGCCGGCGAGATAAAGCTGTGAGAACGCCTGCTGGAAGGCGACGGTCCAGGCGTCTTCCTTGGTCGCGAAGCTGGCGTAGAAGGCCTTCGAGGTGAGGCCGGCGGCGGCGATGAGCTCCTTGACGGGCGTGGCCTCGAAGCCCCGCTCGGCCGAGACGAGCAGGACGGCCTCCAGGATCCGGTCGCGCTGGTGGTCGCGGATGAGGCCGGCGGGCAACCCGTGCCGACCGCTCGGCAGCGTCTCGGTCAGGATCGGCGGCGCGGGCAGCGGGGCGATGGAGGTATCGCGGGCAGGGAGGGGACGGGGCGCCGCGGTCTCATAGATCGCGCCCCAGTCCGCGAGGTCCAGCACGGCCCTGCGCAGCGACCGCAACTGGCCCGAGCGCAGGTGGCGGTCGAGGAGGTGGACCATGCCGCCGGCCAGGATGGCTAGCGCGGCCTCCGGCATAAGCGGCTTGCCCTCACGCGTGACCGCGTCGCGCAACAGCTCATAGAGGCCCGTGATCAGCGCGCGCCGACGCTGCACGCCCGCGGAGCCGACGGCCACGACGTCGACCACTGCCAGCCGGGCGGCGGGCGGCGAGGCAAGGACGGCGTCGACGACGTCCTCGAGCATGGCGGTGAGCGCGCCGCGCAGGTCGCCGTCGGGGGTTGGGCGGTCACGCAGCGCAACGCACGCGGCACTGACGATCGCGTCGCACGTGTCGAGGACGAGCTGCTCCTTGCCGCCGCAGAGCGCGTAGAGGTCGCGCGTCGAGACCTCGGCGCGGGTGGCGATGTCGTGCACCGTGGTCGCGCCGTAGCCCTGCTCGTCGAGCAGCGCAACGACGGCGGCGCGCAGGCGCTCCCGCCGCACAGCGGCGGCGGCTTCGGCGTCCAGGGCGCTGCGTCCGCGCGGCAGGTGACGCGATGAGCCTAGGTGGGCGGACGCCATACGCCTTCGAGGATACCTATCGCGACAACCGGAATGGGGATTCTCGAAGGATCTATGAAACGAAACAGGATTCGTAAATTCGTGCTGAAGGGGTTACGATCGCCACATGTCGGCAAACACGTGCGGTGCCTCGAAGGAGGCGGTGGAGCTCGACGCCCTCCCCGTTGAGGCGCAGGCCTTCCACCGCCGCGCGCGGATCGTCGACGCCGCCGTGCGCGAGATCGCCGAGCACGGCTACGAGCAGGCCGCAGTGCGGGCGATCGCCGAGCGCGCCGGGGTCTCGCTGCGAGCGTTCTACAGCACCTTCGACGGCAAGGAAGACGTCCTGATCTGGGCTTATGACGTCGCGGCGGCCTATGCGATCCCGCAGATCCTGCGCGCCCTGCAGGCCGAGCGGGATTGGGAGCGTGGCGCCGCCGCCGCGCTCGGTGCCTACCTGGCGATCCTCGACTGCGACCGGGATTGGGCGGTGGCGTGCCTGCGCGACGTCCCGGCCGCCGGCGAGCGCGTGCGTGCCGCGCGCGACGCCGTGCGTGCGCCGATCTTGAAGGCGTTAGAGCTGCCGGGGGCGGAGCCCGCGCCTGTGCGGGTCGCCACGATGTTGACCGCGATCGACGCGATCACCGTCGACCGGCTGCGTCACGCCCCGGACCAGCCGCTGGTAGCGCGAGCGCGCGAGTTGACGGCCTTTGCGCTGGCGCCGTTCGTCGACGCGCCCGACGCCGTCGCGCCGCGCGCCGCGCCGTCGCTGCGACCGTCGAGCCCGGCGGACGAGATCGAGGAGCTGCTGGACGGCGATCCGCCCACCAGCGCCGACATCGCCGCCCTCGAGCTGGTGGTGCAAGAGGCCGCCTCGATGCGCGACGGCCCGACGCTCTGGCGGGTCGTCGTCGCCGTGCAGCGCCGGCGCCGCAGCGCCGGTGACGCGCTCGCAGATCACGTCGAGCAGCTCGCGCTCGATGCCCTGGGGCGCGCGTGGTTCTTCGGCTTGGCGCTCGATCAGCCCGACGAGAGCGCCGATGCGCGCTACCTGCGCTTCGTGGCCGCTCATCCCGGATCCAGCGGCGCGGAGGTCCAGCGCGGCCTCGGCGTGCGCCACCTCTCCCAGGTCAACCGCAAGCTGCGGCGGCTGGAGGCCGATGGCTCGGTGCGGCGTGAGTCCGGCCCCGGGCCTGCCAACCGCTGGTGGCCGGCCGGCGACCACGACTGAGAAACCCAGTCGAGAACAGCGCTGTACCTGGCGCAATGAAAATATTCGTCATCTGAAACCTTGACTTCACACATCGCCAGGTTTACGGTGCCGAACGCACCTTGAGGTTGCCGCTCTGGCAGCGGCGTCGGGTGTGGGAGGCGGCGGAGCGCCGAGGCGCTCGCCGTGGGTTGAGAGATCAGTGTTGGAGGAGACGACGTGTCCGCTGTGCCTGCTCGCAGGTCATCGATGGCCCCTGCCGTGACGGCGGCCGACCCCGTGTCGGCGCCGGTCGTACGGGAGCGACGCAGTGGCCAGAGCTATGGGCTGCCGACCCAGCGCGACCGGCTCGTCGTCGCCATGGGGGAGCTCGTCACCGAGTTGGGCGGCACGGCGATCGGCATCCATCACGTCTGTCAGCGCGCAGGCGTCTCGCGCCGCACCTTCTACGAGCTCTATGTCGATCGCGATGCGTGCCTGCTCGACACGTTCGGCGTCGCCCAAAAGCGGCTGCACGACTGGGTGACCGAGGCGGTCATCACGGTGGGGCCGGAGTGGGAGGATCGCGCGGTCGCGGCGACGCGCGCGCTCGTCGGGACGCTCTGCGCCGACCGGATCTTGGGGTACTTGTGCGTCGTGGCGCCGCTGGCCGCCGGGCGCGACGCGCTGAGCTTGCAGCGCGCGACGATCGACGAGATCGGCCAGCTGCTGGGGGAGCCGCCGAGCGTCGAGCAGGCAGCCGACGTGGTGCTTGCCGCGGCGCTGGGCGGGGTGTGGGAGCTGCTGCGCCGTCACCTTGCTGAGGAGACGTCGCAGACCGATCTGACGGCTGCGGCGATCTACGGGTTGCTGGCGCCGTTCGTCGGCCGCCGTCGCGCGGTCGTGCGAGCCGGCGCGGTGGGCCATCCCGGCACGTTCGTCGCGCGCTGGACGCCGTCGGACGTCGGCACCGAGAACTTGGGGTTGTTGGTCACCGAGCTCACGCGGCAGACGCTGGAGTACCTCGACAAGCACCCCGACGCGACCAACATCGCCGTCGCGCGTGCGGTTGACGTGCGTCATGAGAGCCAGATGAGCCGCCATCTCGCGCGGCTGCATCGCGAGGGCGTCGTGCAGCGTCGCAAGGAGGGCCGGACCAACGCGTGGCGGTTGACGGCCCGGGGTCAAGAGGCGACGCGGTCGCTGCGCAGTGCCCGTCAACTTCAGGACAAGGACTCGATTTGATGATGCGTATCACCACCGTCGTTCTCGCCGCGCTGGCGTTGTGTTTGGTTGGGTCGTCGAGCGCGTTGGCGACGACGGGGTATGGGTTTGCCGATCAGTTCGGTGCCGGTGGCAACGGGGATGGTCAGTTTGGTGGGGGCGGCCCGTCGGGTGTGGTTGTGGATCAGGCGTCGGGCGATGTCTTTGTTGGTGATCCGGGTCATACGCTGGGTGATGGTGTGACGCCGGATCCGCGGATTGAGCGTTTCGATGCTTCGGGGGCGTATGTGTCGGCGTTTGCGATCGACGCGGCGGCGTTTGGCTCCGGGACGCAGCTGGCGGTCGATCCGGCGGGTGCGGGGTCGGTGTATGTCTCGACCGGTGCCGGTTCGGTGGTCAAGTACAGCTTGGCCGGAACGCTGGCTTACACGTTGAACACGGGGGCGTCGGGGACCTCGATTAACTCGGGTGCCGGTGTTGCTGTTGATCTGTCGACCGGGACGGTGTATGTGACGGCGACCGATACGAACACCGGTGGCCAGGTCATCGACAGCTTTGATGGCGGCACGGGGGCGTTTGTCTCGTCGTTTGCCGGGTTGGACTCGCCTGATGGCGCGTTGGTTTGCCCGACCGGCCTGGCTGCGGATAGCGGCGGGGTGTACGTGTCGGATGCGTGTACGGGCCGGCTGGACCGGTACACGGCGGCTGGGGTGTTTGACCGGGTTGTCGATGACTTTAGCCACGGTGCTGCGCTGAGCGTCACCAGCGATCCGGTGTCGGGTGAGGTGTTTGTCGGTGAGGCCGGTGGCCTGGGCACGGTGGTGGCGCAGTTCACCGCCGGTGGTGCGGCGCGTGGGCAGAGCTTCGGGCCGCCGAACATCGGCAACCTGACCGGTGTCGCGGTCAACCACGCGACGGGCACGGTGTACACGGCCGATAACGCCAACACGGTCGTGCAGCGCTTTACGACCTTCGACGGTCCGACCGTCACAACCGCGGCCGCGTCGTCGGTCGACGCGGTCTCGGCGACCTTGAACGGCACGATTAACCCCGAGGGCGTCTCGTCGACCTATCACTTTGAGTATGGGCTGGACACGAGCTACGGGTCGAGCACCGACGAGTCTGACCCGGTGACCGGCACGACCGGCCAGCTGGCGACCGGGCCGGTGGCGGGGTTGTTGCCTAACACGATTTATCACTTCCGGATCGTGGGGACCAACGCGTCGGGCAGCATCACGGGCGACGATCAGACGTTGATCACCGATCCGGCCCCGCCGACCTTGGACGGCTCGCCCGCGTTTGCGTCGGCGATCAAGACGGGCGGCGCGACGCTCAACGGGACGTTGAACCCCAACGGGTCAGACACGATCTATCACTTCGAGTACGGGACCGACACCACCTACGGGTCGAGCACCCAGGACTACGGCGCCGGGGCCGGCTCGGGGGATCAGCCGGTCACCGCTGAGCTGACCGGTGTGGCGGCCGGGACGACCTACCACGTGCGGCTGGTCGCCGATAACGGCACGGGTGGGGTGCAGCACGGTGCGGACTTCACGTTCTCGACCGCTCCGGTCACGCCGGTGAGCGTCGATGCCACGGTGTTCGGCGCGGTGCTGCACGGCACGATCAACCCGCACGGCTCGCCGACGACCTATCACTTCGACTACGGCACCACCACCTCCTACGGGTTCAGCACCGCGGAGGCCGACGGCGGTTCCGGTGATGGCGACAAGCCCGTCACCCAGCCGACGATCAGGTTGACGCCGGCAACGACTTACCACGTCCGCCTGGTCTCCACGACGAACGGCCAGACGACGACCAGCGACGATCAGACCTTCACCAGCGGCGCGCTGCCGGGCGCGGTCGCCATGGCCCCGACCGGGGTCACGACCTCGGCGGCCACGTTGGGCGGCCAGGTCGACACGTACGGGAAGACCGGCGCGTACCGATTCTTTGTCACTGCGCTGGACGGCTCGTACTCCACCACGACCGACGCGCAGCCGGCGCCGAGCTCGAGCAGTGCGGTCACTGCTGCACTGACTGGTCTGCCCGCGGGCGAGTCGTTCCGGGTGGTGTTGTCGGTGACCAGCAACGGCGCCACGAGCACCAGCGATCAGGTCGTGTTCTTTACCGCCGCGGTCCAGGCCCCGCCCGGGCCGCCGCCGGTCGGGCCCAACGGCCCCTATGGCTGTGGCGCGCCGGTTCTCAATGCCTATAACCAGCATCCCAAGGCGGGGGAGACGATCACGATCACCGGTGGTGATCTCGGGGTCGGCGGGACCGTTGTCCTGGGTGACACCCAGATCGTGGCCTCAGGTTGGTCGGCGGGCGGGTTCTCGATCGAGATCCCCGACACCGCCACCGGCACCCAGGCGCTGACGATCAACTGCGGCCACGCATCGAACACGATCGCTGTCGCGATCTACCACGCGCCCGACAACCGGTTCACGATCACCAACACCACGGTCAAGGGCGCCACGGCGAGCCTGACGCTCAAGCTCCCCGGCGTCGGCAAGGTCACCACCACCGCCAGCCACACCGCGGCCAAGACGACAACGGTCACCAAGGCCGGCACCCGCACGGTCAAGGTCACGCTGACCAAAGCGGGCAAGAAGGCCCTGAACAAGGCCAAGAGCCGAAAGCTCAAGGTCACCGTCCGTGTCAAGTACACGCCTGCCGGCGGGACCGCGGCCGTGCTGACCAAGTCCCTCACGTTCAAGACCGGGAGCAAGCGATGACCCCCAGCCACCGCCGACCCTCCGCTCGCTCCCCCAAGGACCAGCCCATGCAGCCCACGCATCCCACCATCACAGCCGCAGCGAACGGCGCGGGTTCATCCGGCGGCTCGCGCCGCCGCCCCCTCGCCCGCCGTGCCGCGAGCTCCCTCGTCGCGCTGGCGGCAGTCGCCACCGCAGTGTTCAGCCTCACGGCCGCACCGGCCCTGGCCGACGACTGTCCCAACGCCGTCCTGCGCGCGCAGAACAACTCCACGCAGCTTCCGGACTGTCGCGCCTATGAGCAGGTCTCGCCGGAGTTCAAGGAGGCGTTTCCGGCGTTCCCGGCTGGGGGCGCCGCTGACGGCAGGCTGAACTACCTCTCGAGCGGGAACTTCGCCGGAAACGGGAACGGAACCGGCGCCGTCCCCGGAGGCAACCTGTACGTCGGGACACGTACGGCGAGCGGATGGTCCACCAAGGCGCTCTCACCGCCGAGCCCGGAGTATTTCACCGATTTTAGTGCTTCCTTCCCCGCGGGGTTCTCGAGCGATCTGCGCTCGACGCTGTGGAAGATGCGTCGCGGCGACGAGCCGGACGCCGTCACCGATCTGTACGTCCGACGCGACGATGCGTTCACTCGCATCGGCCCAGTCGGCGCCCTAACCCCGGTTCAGGCCTCGGACGATCTGTCGCATGTGGCCTTCCTCGGCCCGCAGGGCGGCGTGTATGAGTACGTCGGCGCTGGGAGTGGCCAGTCGCGGGTGGTCAGTGTCGACAACGCCGGTCAGCCGATCGTTCAGGCGTGCGACAGCGATCCCTTGCTCATCGGCACGGACGTCCTGGGCGGCTCACTGAGCACGTACCACGCGATGTCTGCGGACGGCCACACGATCTTCTGGACGCCCAAGTGCGGCGGGTACGTCGTGTATGCGCGCGTTGACGGCGCGACGACGATCGACGCCTCGGCGTCGCAGTGCACGCGCGGGCCGTCCGATCCCGGCGGAGTCTGTAACGCGACGTCAGACGCCCTGTTCCAGGGCGCGAACCCGAGCGGCACCCAAGCGTATTTCACGACCAGCCAGCAGCTGGTCAACGCGGACACCGACACCACGACGGATTTGTACGAGTGCGACATCCCGTCCGGCACGCCAGCTCCCGACGGGGCGGTCAATCCGTGTCCGGACCTGCGGGAGGTCTCCGGCGCTGCCTCCGGCGCCGACGTGCAGGGTGTCACGCGGATCTCTGAGGACGGTTCCCGGGTGTACTTCGTCGCCAAGGGTGTCTTGGCCTCGAACACCGACGCCAACGACGCGCCGGCTGTCGCCGGTGCCGACAACCTGTACGTCCGGCAGCGCGATGCCGCCCATCCGGACGGTGAGACGCGGTTTGTCGCAAAGCTGCTGGCCCCGCAGGACCTCGGCGCTGGGGATAACGGTGGTCTCTGGGGAACGGACTACCTCGGACGGCTCGCGCAGGCGACCGACGACGGACGTTACCTAGTGTTCTCGACCTACGCCCAGCTGATCGATCACGGTCCGCAGGCCGACACCGACGCCGCGAAAGATATCTATCGCTACGACGCCGATACCGGTGCGCTGACGCGGCTGTCCACCGACGTCGATGGGGCGGGCGGCAACGAGTCGGGGCAGGACGCGCAGATCACCCCGATCAAATATGACCCGGGGGCCTTTACCGCCGGTCGTCCCCTTCGGATCGTGATGAGCGACGATGGCGGGTCCGTGGTCTACACCACGAGCGAGGCGCTTGCGCCGACCGATACGAACGGCACGCCCGACACCTACCTCTGGCACGCGGGGCGCGTCTCGCTGATCTCCAGCGGTAAGCCGTCGCTTGACGGCCCCATCCCGAGCATCGCGGAGCCCTTTGGCACCAGCACCCGTGTCGGGGCGGTGATCTCGCCATCTGGCCGCGACGTGTATTTCGGGACGACGGCCCGGCTGCTCCCCAGCGACCTCGACACGGTCCTCGACATCTACGACGCGCGCGTGGACGGGGGCTTTGCGCCGACGCCGACGCCGACGCCGTGCGCTGGCGATGCGTGCCAGGGCGGACGCTCGGCGCCGCCGCCGGATACGACGCCAGGCTCGACATCGGCGACGCGCCAAGACAGTGCGCCGCAGGCCACACCCGCGTTCACCGTGGCCAAGCTGACGGCCAGTCAGCTGAGGCGCATCGTCTCGACCGGCAAGGTGTCCCTCTCGATTACGACCAACGCTCGGGGGACGCTGTCGGTGCAGGCGACGGCGACGATCGCCAAGCGATCCACCACCGTTGGGTCCGCCAAGCGCACCGTCGCGAAGGCGGGGACGGTCTCGCTGTCGCTGACGCTGTCTAAGAGGGCGCGGGCTGAGCTGAAGAGCACGCGCAAGCTCACGGTGAAGGTGCTGGTCCGTCAGGACAGCGTGGCGATCGCCCGGACGGTGTCGCTGAAGCTGACCCAGCCCAAGGCGGCCAAGAAGAAGACGAAGAAGAAGTCCTCGCGCGCGACGTCACGGCACGCCGCGGCCAAGGGAGGTCGGTCATGACCGCCGCCGATCAGGTCCGCAGCTCGACAGGAACAGGTTCGCCGATGCCCGCATCACGCACCCACAATCGCTACCGCGCCTTGCTGGTGCTGCTCGCCGCCGTCTGCGCGGTGCTGTGTCTGGCCCCCGCCGCGCAGGCCGCGCCTCAGCCCCACCTCACCGTGTCGCTCAGCCATGACCCCGCGACCCCCCAGCGGCAAGATGTGGCTGCAGGTGTGTTCGTGACGGTCACGAACACGGGCGATGCGCCGACCGGCGGTCCGGTCTCCGCGACCCTTGCCATTCCCGCGGGGTTGCGGCTCCTCTCCCGTACCGCAGAAGAGACCTCAAACCCCCTGCCCATAACCTGCTCGTCGGTTGATTCCGTGAATGCCGGCGCCCCGTTGACCTGCACAACACACGACCCGCTTGCGCCGGGGGAGACCCAGACGGTGATGAGGGCGAGTCTGAGCGTGGCGGTCGATGCCCCCGACGACTTGGCGACGTCCGTCACCGCGTCCGCCGCCGGTGCGTCCGACGCAACGGCCGAGGACCATATCCCGGTCATCGACCGGCGGCCCTTTGACTTTGTCGACTTCACCGCGCGGTCCCTGGACTCCGTCGGCGACGACGACACCGTGGCGGGCGGCCACCCCTACGAGGCTGCCACCTCGTTCTCCTTCCCCACGTACAGTTCAAATGGTGGTACCCAGAGCCCGGTTGAAAACGTGCGCAACATCTGGGTGGAGTTGCCACCGGGCTTTGTGGGGGCCGCGTCGGCTGCTCCGCGCTGTCCGTTGGCCACGATTGCGGGTCCGACGTACTCTCCGGCGTGTCCCCCGGCGAGCCAGGTGGGAACGGTGGTGCTTACCAACTACAATGGCGTGTTGCCGGCAGCATCCATGTTCAATGTGGTGCCTGAGAAGGGGTATCCGGCGGAGTTCGCGTTCAAGTTCGGAGGCAACCAGGCGGTCGCCAGCTATCCGCAGCTGCGGCCACGTGGCGGTGGTTACGGTCTGAACATCACCGTTCCCCAAGCGGCGCGCGCCGAGATCGCAGGCGTCGCCGTGACGCTGTGGGGGGTGCCGGCCTCTCCCGCCCATGACTCTGAGCGGACTGGGCTTGGCTGCATCTTCGGCAGTTGTCCGCCGGCTGACGGTCCTCTGATTCCGTTCCTGTCCAATCAGTCGGACTGCCTGGACGCACAGCCCACCACGAAGATCTACGTGGACTCATGGGAGCATCCGGCGAAGATGCGGGCGGACGGGACGCCGGATCTGTCCGATCCCAACTGGAAGTCTCGGTCGGCGCCGGCTCCGGTGATCACGGGGTGCGACGCACCCGCGCTGGCGGACCAGTTCAAGCCCACGATCAGCGCCGGCCCGACGTCAGCAGATGCCGGCGGGTCCACGGCGGCGGACACGCCGTCGGGCTATCACGTGGATCTTGCATTTCCGCAGTCGAATGACCCCACGGATCCCAATGCCACATTCGATCCGTCCATCCCGCAGGCGCCGCAGTTGAAGGATGCGACGGTGACGTTGCCGGCGGGTGTGGCGGTTTCGCCGTCGGCTGCGGATGGTTTGGGTGGTTGCTCGGATGTGCCGGGCAATGATCAGGTGCGGTTGGATTCGATCAGTCCGGTGTCGTGTCCTGAGTCGTCGAAGATCGGGTCGGTGGTGGCGACCTCGCCGTTGTTGGCTTCTCATGATCCGGAGACGGATGCGGTGACGGGTGCCGAGTCGCTTGAGGGTGATGTGTTTTTGATCAAGCCGCATCCGGGTGATCTGGATCCGTCGGGTGATCGCGACGGCCGGTTCCGGATGCTCATCCAGGTCGACAACCCGCGTCTTGGCCTCAATATCAAGTTGCCGGGGATCGTTACCGCTGACAAGGCGACGGGCAGGTTGGTGGCGAGGTTTACGGATAATCCGCAGTTGCCGGTCAAGCATGTGGCGTTGACGTTCAAGGCGGGTGATCGGGCGCCGTTGGTCAACCCGACCACGTGTGGTGCGGCGACGACCAGCGGGGTGTTCACGCCGTGGTCGCGCGGCGGTACCCGGTCGGACGGGACCGTCGTGCCCGGCACGCCGGACGCGACCTCCGACTCGTCGTTTGACGTCAGTTGGGATGGCAAGGGAGCTGGGTGTCCGAGCACGTTGCCGTTCGCGCCGTCCATGACCGCCGGGACCGCATCCAACCAGGCGGGTGCGTCGAGTCCGTTGACGTTTGATGTGACCCGACAGGACCGCACCGACGTCTTCAAGAACGTCAGCGTGACGTTGCCCGGTGGTCTGTTGGCTGCGGTCAGGGACGTGCCGTTGTGCGCCGATGCCGATGCCAACGCCGGCTCGTGTCCGGTGGCCTCGCGCGTCGGTTCGGCGACCGTCGCGGCCGGTTCGGGTGCCAGCCCGTTTTATCTGCGCGATCAGCCCGTCGCGTTGACCGGCCCCTATAAGGGTGCGCCGTATGGGTTGGCGATTGCGGTGCATGCGGTGGCGGGTCCGTTTGATCTCGGGACGGTGGTGGTGCGCCAGGCGCTGAACATCGACCCGGATGATGCGCATGTGACGGTGGTCAGTGATGCGTTGCCGACGATGCGTGATGGTGTGCCGTTGCGGGTGCGTCGCATCGATGTGGTGGTTGATCGTCCGGGGTTCATGCGCTCGCCGACCTCCTGTGAGGGCAAGGCGATCGGTGCGTCGGTCGGCTCGCTGGGCGGCCAGACGGTCAACCTGTCGAGCCCGTTTGCCGTCGACGGCTGCGCCAAGCTGCCGTTTGCCCCGAAGCTGGCGATGAAGCTCACGGGCAGCAAGGAGACCAAGGTCGGCGGTCATCCCGGTGTCGAGGCGCTGGTGACCCAGCGTCCGGGGGAGGCGGCGATCAAGTCCGTCGAGGTCACCCTGCCGCTCAGTCTCGCGTTGGATCCCGATCATGCGGCGTCGGAGAACCTGTGTGAGTACACCGACGGTCTCGCCGATCGGTGCCCTGAGAAGTCGGTGATCGGCACCGCGACCGCGATCAGCCCGCTGCTCAAGACGCCGCTGACCGGCAAGGTGTTCTTCGTCAAGGGCGTCAGGACCGATCCGAAGTCGGGCCGTCAGATCCGGACGTTGCCGACGTTGTTGTTGGAGTTGCGTGGTGAGGTGAGTCTCAATCTGCGGGCGACGAGCTCGGTTCCGGATAACAAGCATCTGGTCTCGACGTTCTCGATGATTCCGGATGCGCCGATCAGCTCCTTTCAGTTGAAGCTCGACCGTGGCAAGAACGGGATCCTGGTGGTCACCGATGGTGCCAACGTCTGTGCTGAGACCGAGAAGCCGTTCCTGTCTGCGGTGGCCCAGAACGGCAAGCGGGTCGATGCTGCGATGAGCCTGACGCCGGAGTGCCCGTTGGCGGTGGCGTCTAAGACGTTCACGGCAAAGAGCGCGCGGGTCAAGGTGACCGGGATCGGCGCGGGCGCGGTCACGGTCTCGGGTGTGGGTCTGAAGACGACCAAGCGCACGATCACGGCCGCGACGTCGGCGACGGTCACCGCGAAGTTGACGGCCAAGGGCCGTCAGTTGCGTCGGGCCAAGCGTGACATCCGGATCAAGGTTTCCTACCTGCCCAAGGGTGCCAAGAAGGCCAAGGTCGCCTACTCGACCGCGGCTCGCACGGCCAAGAAGGCCAGGGCCAAAGCCAAAGCCTGAGGCCCCACAGGGGTCCATCCCGGCGGGCGGCCCCACGCGGCCGCCCGCCCTCAGAAGAAGGAGCGACACCACGAGTGCCAGCAAGCGGCCCTCCACGGATGCCCGATGGGCGGACGGGCCAGACCAGTGCCCGACGATCTGCACCACGTGTGTGCAGGCGCCGGCTTGAACTACATCTCGGCACAACAGGGTCGAGAATCTCACAAGGAGCAGTAACCGATGAACACCATCAAGAAAACCACGCTCATCGCGGTGATCACCACGATGGCCGCGATCGCCGTCCCGTCGATGGCCTCGGCCGCTGGCTGGGCACCCCTGGGCGCCACCAAGACGCTGACCTCGACGGGCCCCGTGGTGTACTACAACCAATTGCTCGGCGTCACCTGCGCGAACTCGACCCTGGGAGCCCACGTCCGCTGGCCGGCCACCTCGACCCTCGACATCACCTCGGCCTCCTTCACGAACTGCACCGCCACCGCCTACGGCGGCGGCCCCTGTGGGCCCGCCTTCGTCACCGCGACGGGACTTCCCTGGGCGGCGACCTCGAGCGGTGCCCCCAACGTGACGCTTACCGAGCACCTGCAGGTCACCGTCACGTGTTACACTGACACGTTCAACATCGACGGGCCAGTCACCGGTACCTACACTAACGCAACGCACACGCTCAGTGTCCATCCGACGTCGTCAATGGCCCTGACCGTCGGGGGCAGCCCGTTGGGACCAATCTCCAGCTCCTACACCCATTCGTACCACGAGACGACCAACACCCTGACCCTCACCTGATCGGTCAGGACGTCGCTTGATGTGACGTAAACAGCGGTGCGGCGGCCACAAGGGCCGCCGCCCGCTACGTCGTGACTAGGCGGTCATCGCGTCGCCGTAGCTGTCAAAGACGCGGTTGAGCGCTTCGACGCCACGGCGGTTGTGATGGATCTCGGCCATGACGATCGTGTTGTGGTGGCGGTCGGCGCCGATGTCGGTCAGCAGGTCGAGGTTAGTGTCCAGCAGATCGCAGCGACGGTGATGGAGCTGCTCGATGTGGCCGCGGGTCAGCGGCACCTCGACGCTCTCGACAGGCGGGTTGGTATCCGGGTCCCAGCCGAGCGCGTCGATGACCGCGGTCGCGTCGCGGAAGACGTCGGCCAGCGCGAGCTGCTTGGGCGGCGTGTAGTCGAGGAAGTCCTCGAAGGGCTCGTGGTTGAACATCAAGACCTTTTTGGCCTCGACGCGCAGCACGTCGGCCGTCGACGGGTCGACGGCGATACGGCAGCTGGAGTTACCCTGCGGGGTACTCATGGGAGATGGCTTCTCCTTTGGGTCATGCCCCCGGCCTGCTTCAACAGGTGCGGGGGTGCTGTTTTGGATGAGGACGAAACGTAGCCGGAGGGGCGGACGAATCGCTTCACCGCGGATATCGGCGGGGCGGGCCGAACGCAGTTTGCGTCGCGAAACCGTGGCTGGCCGAGCAGTTCGTCCTGGACGCCCGTGAGCCCCACGATGCCTTTCGCTGCGGCAAACGGCAGCAGCGAAGGCGGTACACGAGCGTTTCCCAAACGCCAATAACGACCCTCCATCGCCCTCCGGATCTCAGTCCCCCACTGCCATTTCAGCCAATGGGGAAACGTTGCTGTATCCCAATTGACACGCGTCGCGGCCCGTGCGTTGATCGCACCATGGGTCAGGAGATCTCGTTGCACGAGCAGCGCGTGCGCAAGGCGGTCGTCGCGCTGTTGACGACGGCCGAGGCAGACCCGGACGCCGCGCGCAAGCAACTCGCCGCAGACGACGGAGCTGCGACGGTCCACGACCGACTGCTCGCGGCCGTGCTTGCCGGCGCGCGAGACGCGCGCGCGGTCGAGCCGATGCTGCCCGCGGCCGCCACCTGGGTCGTCAACGCCGCGCTCACCGCCCTCGCGGCGCGCCTTGCCGCCGAGCCCTCGCCGTCGCTCGCCGATCTCGCCGGCCCGATGTCCGGCCTGCTGCTGTTGCCCTACGCGCCGCTGCGCGCGGTGGCGAACGCGATCGCCTTGGCGCCACCGGTCACGGGCGCCACCGCCAGCACGACCAAGAGCGGCGCCAGCGTCGGAAGCGTCGCCGCCTCGCCGCGCCGCACGCGGTCGGCGCAGAGCTCGAAGGCGCCTGCCGCCACGGCGCTCGCCACGGCGTCGTCGACCTTGGCGCCGGCGCGCTCGTAGCCGTTGGCGAGGATCGCGGCGAGCGTCGCCAGCGCCTCGTGCTGCAGCGCGGCACCGGCCGCGCCGGCGCTCAGCGCATCGATCAGCGCGACCTTCGCGAACGCCGGCTCCTCGGCGAAGAACACCAACAGCGCTTCGAGCCCTCCCGCCAGCCCGTCTCGCCAGTCGGCCGCCGCCATCGAGGCCGGCAGCGCCGCGGCGAGCGCGCCGCGCGCGCCGGCCAGCAGCGTCGCGGAGAAGACCTCGTCCAACGACGGGTACAACTGGTAGATCGCCTTGGATGAGACCTCGGCGGCCGCGCTCAGTGAGCGGATCGTCAGCGCGTCGTAGCCCTGGGCGGCCACGATCGTCGCCACGGCGTCGAGGAGGCGGTCGTTCTGCGAATGCTCAACGAACGTGCGCGGCTCGCGTCGCGGGCCGGGCCGCAGGCGCCGGGTGCCGTCCGGGCCGTTGGCGACCAGGGAGCCGGGGGCGCGCCCACGGCGCCGTGACGGGGCGCCACCGCGATCCGGCAGTCGGTCGGTGTCGATCTCGCCGTAGCTGGCGACGGTCCAGCTCGCAAGCGAGCGGCCGAGGGTGCGCAGCGCACCAGCATCACCGGCGAGCAAGGCGTCGAGCGTGGTGCGGGCCGCCGCGCCGAGCACCGCCCGCGCCACGTCCGGCGAGCCACCGGCGAGCGCCACGACGTCGTCCATCGCCACGAAGCGCCGCTCGATCGTTCGCGCTCCGCCGGCGAAGGACTCGAGCAACAGCACGCGGGTGTCGTCGGGCTGCTCGGCCGCCAACTGCGTGAGACCGGTGACCAGGCGCCGCAGCCGCTCGGCCGGCTCGGATGCGTCGCCGACCAGCACCCGCGCCTGTGCGAGCAGCCCGTCGGCGAGCGTGTCGACGGCGGTCCCGAAGCACTCTTGCTTGGAGGCGAACCGCGCGTAGAACGTCTGGCGCGAGATCCCGGCCTCCCGGAGCAGATCGCTGACCGCGAAGCCGGCGTAGCCGTGAGCCGCTGCACAGGTGATCGCCGCACGGAGCAGCGCGCGACGAGTGGCGTCCGCCGCTGGCGGGGTGGAGGGCACGGAACGGGGGCGAGCGCTCGGAGCGGGCAAGGACACGATCGGACTCTAAGAACGTCCCATTCTCTCCTGTCAAGCGTATTGCCAAGTTGGAAATCGTTCTGTTCGATGATTGCCCGACGGCACACGTAGGCGTTTGCCGGTTTCTAGCGCGGGCTCGGCGAGGTGTCGAGCTGATGGTCGCCTCGCCCAATGCTTGACGTGATAGAAATCATAGTGTCTAATCGTGGTCAGGAACACCGGTGGTGCACTGAACCGCGCCACCGCCGCGACAACACGGAGAGCACGATGTCTGCAGCGCGACAAAGCCCGGAGCGGAGGGCATGACGGCGCACGCCCGCGATCGAGGCGTCACCGGCCTGGCCGCTCACCAGCAGCGCGGGCGCTTGGCCGCCGCGATGACCGTGCTCGCCGCGGAGCAGGGCTGGCAGAACGTCACCGTCGAGATGGTGTGCGAGCGCGCGACGATCTCCAAGAGCACGTTCTACGCCCTGTTCGCCGATCGCGAGGACTGCTTCGTCCTGGCGGTGCAGCGATCGGTCGGGTGGATCGTCGAGGGCGTCGCGAGCGCGGTGGCCGTCGCCGGCGACGACTGGCCGGCGCGCGTCGGTGCCGCGCTGAGCGCCTTCTACCTCAACTTGGACGCCGATCGTCTGCGCGCGTGGGTGATCGTCGTCGAGACCGTGAGCGGCAGCGATCGCGCGCGCGACGTGCGTCGCGTCGCGCTAGAGCAGCTTGTGCGGCTGATCGACGACGGCCACGGGGACCTGCCGCCAACCGGCACGGCTGCGGTGGGCGCGGTCGTTGAGCTCGCCTACCGCCACCTCACGGGGCCCGATGCCGAGTCCTCGATGCTCTCGCTCGTCGCTCCGGCGGCCTACCTCGTGCTCGCGCCCCGGCTCGGGCGACGCACCGCGCTGACCGAGGCCGAGCGGATCGCGAGCGCCGCCTCCGCCGCGCCGCGGGTCGAGGTCGTCGACCTCATGGGTGACAGCGCCCTGCGCTTGACGCGGCTGACGGAGTCCACGCTCCTGTACCTCGCTGGCCACCGTGGTGCACGCAACGTCGAGATCGCCGCCGCGATCGGCATCGAGCACGAGTCGCAGATCAGCCGCCACCTGCGTCGTCTGGAGCACGCCAAGGCCGCGCGCCGCACCCGCGACGGGCGCTCCAACGCCTGGGAGCTCACGGACGTCGGCGAGCGCTTGGCGAGCCAGGTGCGCGAGGCCGAGAGCCGCGCATCTACGGGTGACAAGAATTCGCACTTGACAAAGATAGAAAGCCTAGTGTCTAATCGTCATGGGACATGGATGTGTCTGGATGACGCGTCTGCCCGCTGAGTGAGGAGAGAGGTTGTCGGGGTCAAAAGTGTCGAGTGCGGCCGCTGCCGCGCTCACGTCGCGCTGCCGCGAGCTGCGCGGCGCCACGGGGTCGGGAGGCGGCGCGCTCGCTGCGCAGTGCCCGTCAACTTCAGGACAAGGACTTGCTTTGATGATGCGTATCACCACTGTCGTTCTCGCCGCGCTGGCGTTGTGTTTGGCCGGGGCGTCGGGGGCTTGGGCGACGACGGGGCATAGCTTTGCTGACCAGTTTGGTGCGGTCGGTGGTGGCGCGGGTGAGTTTGCGGCGGGTGGGCCTGCGGGGGTGGCGGTGGATCAGTCCTCGGGTGATGTGTTGGTGGTTGATCCGGGTCATACGTTGGGTGATGGTGTGACGCCGGATCCGCGGGTTGAGCGCTTTGATGCTGCTGGGGCTTATGTGTCGTCGTTTGTGGTTGACGGTGCCGCGTATAGCCAGGTCGGGGGGGTCGCGGTTGCTCCGTCGGGGTCGGTGTATGTCTCGGCGCTAGACAACAACAGCCAGGCCGGCACGGTCTTGAAGTACAGCGGGGCCGGCGTCTTCGCCTACGCCTTGGATGTTGGGGCGTCGGGGACGACGATCAACGCGGGCGGCCCGGTGGCCGTTGACCCGGTCGACGGTACGGTCTACACGGTCGCGACGAACACGTCATCGGGCGCCGTGGTGATCGACAGCTTCGATGGCGCGACGGGCGCGTTTGTCGCTTCCTTTGAGGGCGGGGACAATCTGGCCGGTTCGTTTCTTTGTCCGTCGGGCCTTGCGGTTGATGGGGCGCATCGCCTGTATGTCGTGGACATCGCTTGTTTTGGCGGCGGCGTCGTCTACCGGTACTCGACGGCGGGGGTGTTCGGCGCGACGATCACCGACTACAACACCGTCTCGGCCAGCGCGGTGACGGCTGATCCGACGACCAACGAGGTGTTCGTTGGTGAGTCTCCGTTTAGCGGCGCGCCGCCCCTTGTACAGGTATTCACGGCTGGTGGCGCGGCCCCGGCCCAGACGTTCGGTCCGCCGAACATCGGCGGCTTCGCGGGCCTCGCGGTCAACAGCACCACGGGCACCGTGTACGTGGCCGACAACGCGAACACGACGGTGGAGCGTTTCACGACGTTTGACGGCCCGACGGTGACCACCACCGGTGCGGTGGCGATCGATCCGACGTCTGAGACGTTGAACGGCACGATCAATCCGGAGGGTGTCTCGTCGACCTATCACTTTGAGTACGGGTTGGACACGAGCTACGGGTCGAGCACCGATGAGTCTGATCCGGTGACCGGCAGCACGGACCTGCCGGCGATCGGCACTGCGACGGGCCTGCTGGCGCACACGACCTATCACTTCCGGATCGTGGGGACCAACGCGTCGGGCAGCATCACGGGCAACGATCAGACGTTCATCACCGATCCGGCCCCGCCGACCTTGGACGGCTCACCCGCGTTTGCGTCGGCGATGACGACGGGCGGGGCGACGCTCAACGGCACGCTGAACCCCAACAGCTCTGCGACGAGCTTTCACTTTGAGTACGGGACCGACACGTCCTATGGGTCGAGCACCGAGGCGACCGATGCGGGGGCCGGAGCCGGCGACCAGCCGGTCACCGCCCAGTTGACCGGTCTGACGGCCGGGACGACCTATCACTTTCGGTTGGTGGCCGACAATGGCACGGGTGGTGTGCAGCACGGTGCTGATGGTGTGTTCTTCACCGCGCCTGGCACGCCGGTCAGCGCGACCGAGGTGTCGGTGTTCGGCGCGACGTTGCGTGGGGTCATCAACCCGCACGGTGCCCCGACGAACTACCACTTCGACTACGGCACCACCACCGACTATGGCTTCAGCACCACCGAGGCCGACGGCGGCTCGGGCGATGGCGACGAGCCGGTCACCCAGCCGACGATCAGGTTGACGCCGGACACGACCTATCACCTCCGCTTGGTCTCGACGGCCAACGGGCAGACGACCACCAGCGACGATCAGACCTTCACCACCGGTGCGATGCCTAGCGCGGTCGCCACCGATCCCACCGGGGTGACGACCACCCAAGCCACCATCGGTGGCACGGTCAACACCTACGGCAAGGACGGCACCTACCGGTTCTTCGTCGATGCGCTCGATGGCTCGTACACGACGACCACCGCTGCACAGCCCACACCGGCCGGCGACGGCGCTCACGGAGTGAGTGCGGCATTGACCGGGCTGCCCGCCGGGGAGAGCTACCGCATCGTGCTGTCAGTGACGAGCAACGGCGGAACGACCGCAAGCGATCAGGTCGTGTTCTCCACCCCCGTGTTGCAGGCTCCGCCCGGGCCGCCGCCGATCGGACCCAACGGTCCCTATGGCTGTGGCGCACCGGTCCTCAATGCCTATAACCAGCATCCCAAGCCGGGTGAGACGATCACCATCACCGGTGGTGATCTCGGGGTCGGCGGGACCGTTGCCCTGGGTGACACTCAGATCGTTCCGTCGGGTTGGTTGGCGGGTGGGTTCTCGATCGAGATTCCCGACAGCGCCAGTGGCACGCTTCCGTTGACGGTCAACTGTGGCCACGCATCGAACACGATCGCGGTTGCGGTCTACCACGCGCCCGAGAACCGGTTCACGATCACCAACACCACGGTCAAGGGCGCCACGGCGAGCCTGACGCTCAAGCTTCCCGGCGTGGGCAAGGTTCAGACCTCGGCCGCTCACACGACGAGCAAGACGACGACGGTCACCAAGGCCGGCGCGCGCACGATCAAGGTCGCGCTGACCAAGGCCGGCAAGAAGGCCTTGAACAAGGCCAAGAGCCGAAAGCTCAAGGTCACCGTCCGCGTCAGCTACACCCCCGCCGGCGGGACCGCGGCCGTGTTGACCAAGTCCCTCACGTTCAAGACCGGGAGCAAGTGATGACCCCCAGCCGCCGCCAACCCCTCGCACGCTTCCCCAAGGACCAGCCCATGCACCCCGCCACCACGCCCTCGACGAAGCGCGCTGGCTCAGTCGGCGGCTTGCGCCGCCGCCCCCTCGCCCGCCGAGCCGCGAGCGCCCTCAGCGTGATGGCGGCAGTCGCCGCAGCAGCGCTCAGCGTCACCGCCCCGCCCGCACTGGCTGACGGCTGCCCCAACGCCGCCCTGCGCGCCCAGAACAACTCCACCCAGCTGCCCGACTGCCGCGCCTACGAGCAGGTCTCGCCGGAGTTCAAGGAGGCGTTTCCGCCGGCCACCATAGGGTTTACCGATGACGGCAAGCTGGCGTACGAAACGAACGGGAACTACGCCAATAACGGGAACGGGAACGGAGCCATCCCTGGGGGCAACTTGTACCTCGAAACACGCACGGGGAGCGGATGGTCCATCAAGGCGCTCTCCCCGTCCGGCCCCGACTATCACACTGCCCACATCTCTTCCCTGACCAAGGGGTTCTCGAGCGACATGGGCACGTCGCTGTGGCAGATGCGTCGTGGCGATGAGCCAGATTCCGTCAACGACCTGTATGCCCGGCGCGGCGATGCCTTTTCCCGCATCGGCCCTGTTCCGCAGGGAGGCATCGGCGGCACCTCGATCTACCCCTCGGACGACCTGTCACATTTGGCCTTCCTCGGCACCCAGGGCGTGTATGAGTACGTCGACGAGAGTGGCCCGCCGCGGATGGTCAGCGTCGACAACGCAGGTCAGCCGATCGTCCAGGTGTGCCCCGTCCCCGGGGACACCGGGAAGGACCTCCTGGGCGGCCAAAAGGGCACCTACCACGCGATCTCTGCGGGTGGCCACGTGATCTTCTGGACGCCCCAGTGCGCATCCGCCGTGTTTGCGCGCGTGGACGGCGCGACGACGATCGAGGCCTCGGCGTCGCAGTGCACCCGCGGCCCGTCCGATCCCGGCGGTGCCTGCAACGCGGCATCAGGCGCCCAGTTCGAAGGCGCGAACGCGGGCGGTACCCGGGTGTACTTCACGACCAGCCAGCAGCTGGTCAACGCCGACACCGACACGACCACGGATCTGTACGAGTGCGACATCCCGGCCGGCACCCCGGCTCCCGACGGGGCGGTCAATCCGTGCCCGGACCTGCGGCAGGTCTCCGGCGCTGCTTCCGGCGCCGACGTGCAGGGCGTCACGCGGATCTCCGAGGACGGCTCCCGGGTGTATTTCGTCGCGACCGCTGTCTTGGCCGCCAACTCCGACGCCAACGACGCGCCGGCCGTCGCCGGGGACGACAACCTGTACGTCTGGCAGCGCGACGCCGCCCATCCCGACGGTGAGACGCGGTTCGTCGCAAAGCTGCTGGCCCCGCAGCCCGGCGACTTTGGCGACGGCCCCACCTTCATCAGCGGCGGCCTGTGGGGAGCGGACCTGACGGGGCGCTTCGCACAGGCGACCGACGACGGCCGTTATCTCGTGTTCGCGAGCTACGCCCAGCTGATCGATCACGGCCCGCAGGCCGACACTGACTCCGCTCGAGATATCTACCGCTACGACGCCGAGACCGGTGCGCTGACGCGCCTGTCCACCGGTGCCGACGGGCAGGGTGGCAACGAGCCAGGACAGAACGCGCAGATCACCCCGATCGCCTATGACACGGTGACCTATCCGATCAGGCGGTCCCCGCGGGTCGTCATGACTGATGACGGCGGCTCGGTGGTCTTCACGACCAGCGAGGCGCTATCGTCGCGCGACACGAATGGCACGGTCGACGCCTACCTCTGGCATCAGGGAGGCGCTTCCCTGATCTCCAGCGGCAAGCCGTCGCTCGACGGCCCCATCGCGGGTGGGGGCGATGCCTTCGGCACCAGCAACCTTGTCTTGGCGTTGATCTCGCCATCTGGTCGTGACGTGTTTTTCGCGACGACGGCCCAGCTGCTCCCCAGTGACATCGATACGGTCGTCGACATCTACGACGCGCGCGTCGATGGCGGCTTCGCGCCGAAACCGCCGCCAACGCCGTGTGCCGGCGATGCGTGCCAGGGCGGACGCTCCGCGCCGCCCCCCGATGCGACGCCAGGCTCGACGTCGTCGACGGGACAGAACGGCCCGCCGCAGACGACACCCGCGTTCTCCGTGAAGTCACAGACGGCCAGTCAGCTCAGGCGGAGCGTCGCTACGGGCAAGGTGTCGCTGTCGGTCACGACGAACGCGCCAGGGACGCTGACGGCGCAGGCGACGGCGACGATCGCCAAGCGGCCTGGCACCGTCGGCTCGGCCAAGCGCAAGGTGGCCAAGGCGGGGACGCTGTCCCTGGCGCTGACGTTGTCCAAGAAGGCGCGGGCTGAGCTGAAGAGCACGCGCAAGCTCACGGTGAAAGTGCTGGTCCGCCAGGACAACGTGGCGATCGCCCGGACGGTGTCGCTGAAGCTGACCCAGCCCAAGGCGGCCAAGAAGAAGACAAAGAAGAAGGCCTCGCGCACGACGTCACGGCACGCCGCGGCTGAGGGAGGCGGGTCATGACGACCGCCGATCAGGCTCGCAGCTCGACAGGAACAGGTTCGCTCATGCCCGCACTCCGCCCCCACAACTACCATCGCCGCCGCGCCCTACTGGTGCTCCTGGGCGCCGTCGTCGCGATGCTGGCCCTGGCCCTGGCCCCGGCCGCGCAAGCCGCCGCACCGCAGCTGACTGTGTCGCTCACACACTCCCCGTCGATCTTTCAGCGCGGCGACGCGGGCGCGCATGTCACAGCGACGATCACCAATACGGGGAACGCTCCGACCAGCGGAGCGATCACCGCGACGGTGACACTCCCCGCGGGGTTGCAGGTGACGAGCCTGAACGCCGACTCCGGGTGTCCCGCGACCTCGTCCGTGCAGAGCGGCGCCCCGTTCGTCTGTTCGCTGAGTGACCCCCTGGGGCCCGGCGACTCGATGTCCCTCTTCGACGCGAGCGTGTCCATCGATACCGACGCGCCGGGCCCGCTGACGAGCGCCGTCACGCTCACAGGCGGTGGGGCCCCCGACGTCACCGAGCATGACCCCATTCCGGTGGTCGACCGGCCGCCCTTCGATATCACGAGCTTCTCCGCGCGGTCGCTGGATACCGGCGGGAACGACGATACGGTGGCGGGTGGCCATCCCTTCGCGGGCACCACGTCGTTCGCCTTCCCGTCCTACCTCACGGGTATTTTCCGGACACCGGTTGAGGACGTGCGCAACATCTGGGTGGAATTGCCACCGGGGTTTGTGGGGGCCGCGTCCGCTGCTCCGCGTTGTCCGCTGTCGCGGCTCGGGACCGCGGTGGCGACTCCGCCGTGCCCCCCGTCGAGCCAGGTGGGAATGGTGACGCTGACCGGGGCCAACAACCCGTTGATGAATCCCATGTTCAACGTGGTGCCCGAGAAGGGGTATCCGGCCGAGTTCGCGTTCAAGTTCGGCGGCCGCAACGTAGTCGCCAGCTATCCGCAGTTGCGGCCGCGTGGCGGGGGCTACGGCCTGAACATCACCGTTCCCGGAGCGTCCCGCTTCGACATCCGGTCAATCGCCGTGACGCTTTGGGGGGTGCCGTCCGATCCCGCCCATGACTCCGAGCGGCGTGGGCTCAACTGCCTTGGTTGTTCGTCCAGCGGACCTGCAGTTCCGTTCTTGTCCAATCAGTCGGATTGCCTGGACGCGCAGCCGACCACGAAGATCTACGTGGACTCCTGGCAGCACCCGGCGAAAATGAACTCGGACGGGACGCCGGACCTGACCGATCCCAACTGGAAGTCCTCGACCGCTCCCGCGCCTGCGATGACGGGGTGCGACGCGCCAGGGCTGGCCGATCAGTTCAAGCCGACGATCAGCTCCGGCCCGACATCGACGGACGCCGGCGGGTCCACTGCGGCGGACACGCCGTCGGGCTATCACGTCGATCTCGCGTTCCCGCAGTCGAATGATCCGACGGATCCGGACACGGTGTTCGACCCGTCGATCCCGCAGGCGCCGCAACTGAAGGATGCGACGGTGACGCTTCCGGCCGGCACGGCGATCTCGCCCTCGGCGGCGGACGGTCTGGACGGCTGCTCGGACGTTCCGGGTAGCGATCAGGTGCGGCTGGACGACATCAACCCGGTGACGTGTCCCGACGCCTCGAAGATCGGGTCGGTGGTCGCGACCTCGCCGTTGTTGGCTTCCCATGATCCGGATACCGATGCGGTGACGGGTGCGGAGCCGCTTGATGGTGATGTGTTCTTGATCAAGCCTCATCCGGGTGATCTGGATCCGTCGGGTGATCGGGACGGCAGGTTCCGGTTGTTGATCCAGGTCGACAACCCGCGTCTTGGCCTCAACATCAAGTTGCCGGGGATCGTGACGGCTGACAAGGCGACGGGCAGGTTGACCGCCAGGTTTACGGATAATCCGCAGTTGCCGGTCGAGCATTTGTCGTTGACGTTCAAGTCGGGGGATCGGGCGCCGTTGGTCAACCCGGTGTCGTGTGGTGCTGCGACAACGGCGGGTGTGTTCACGCCGTGGTCGCGCGGCGGCACCCGTTCGGACGGGACCGTGGTGCCCGGCACGCCCGATGCGACTTCCGATTCGTCGTTTGATGTGAGTTGGGATGGCAAGGGTGCTGGGTGTCCGAGCGCGCTCCCGTTCGGGCCGGCGATGACCGCCGGGACGGCATCCAGCCAGGCGGGTGGCTCGAGTCCGTTCACGTTCGATGTGACCCGTCAGGATCGCACCGACGTCTTCAAGAACGTCAATGTGACGTTGCCCGGTGGTCTGCTGGCCGCGGTCAAGGACGTGCCGTTGTGCGCCGATGCCGATGCCGACGCCGGGGGCTGTCCGGTGGCCTCGCGTGTTGGTTCGGCGACCGTCGCGGCCGGTTCGGGTGCAAGCCCGTTCTACCTGCGCGATCAGCCGGTCGCGTTGACCGGCCCGTACAAGGGTGCGCCGTATGGGTTGGCGATCGCGGTGCATGCGGTCGCGGGTCCGTTTGATCTCGGGACGGTGGTGGTGCGTCAAGCGCTGAACATCGATCCTGATGATGCGCACGTCACGGTGGTCAGTGATCCGTTGCCGACGATCCGTGACGGTGTGCCGTTGCGAGTCCGGCGGATCAGCGTGGTGGTGGATCGTCCGGGGTTCATGCGCTCGCCGACCTCATGCGCGGCCAAGGCGATCGGCGCCTCGATCGGCTCGCTGAACGGCGCCACGGTCAACCTGTCGAGCCCGTTTGCCGTCGACGACTGCGCCAAGCTGCCGTTTGCGCCGAAGCTCGCGATGAAGCTCACGGGCAGCAAGGAGACCAAGGTCGGTGGCCATCCCGGCGTCGAGGCCCTGGTCACCCAGCGTCCGGGGGAGGCGGCGATCAAGTCGGCCGAGGTCACCCTGCCGCTCAGCCTCGCCCTCGATCCCGATCATGCGGCGTCGGAGAACCTCTGTGAGTACACCGACGGTCTCGCCGACCGCTGTCCGCAGAAGTCGGTGATCGGGACCGCGACCGCTGTGAGTCCGTTGCTCAAGGCGCCGTTGACGGGCAAGGTGTTCTTCGTCAAGGGGGTGCGGACCGATCCGAAGTCGGGCCGGCAGATCCGGACGTTGCCGACGTTGTTGTTGGAGCTCAGGGGTGAGGTGAGCCTGAACCTACGGGCGACGAGCTCGGTTCCGGATAACAAGCATCTGGTCTCGACGTTCTCGATGATCCCCGACGCCCCGATCAGCTCCTTCCAATTGAAGCTCGACAGCGGCAAGAACGGGATCCTCGTCGTGACCGATGGCGCCAACGTCTGTGCCGATACCGAGAAGCCGTTCCTGTCTGCGGTGGCCCAGAACGGCAAGCGCGTCGACCGTGCGATGAGCCTGACCCCGGAGTGCCCGCTGGCGGTGGCGTCCAAGACGTTCACCACCAAGAGCGCACGGGTCAAGGTCACCGGGATCGGCGCCGGCACGGTCACGATCTCGGGTGCGGGTCTGAAGACGACCCGGCGCACGATCACGGCCGCGACGTCGGCGACGGTCACCGCACCCTTGACGGCCAAGGGGCGTCAGTTGCGCAGGGCCAAGCGCGACATCCGCATCAAGGTCTCCTACCGGCCCAAGGGCACCAAGAAGGCCAAGGTCGCCTACTCGACCGCGGCCCGCACGGCCAAGAAGGCCAGGGCCAAAACCAAAGCCTGAGGGCCCCAAACGGGCCCCACATCCCGGCGGGCGGCCCCACACGGCCGTCCGCCCCACAGAAGGGAGCACCACCAGCGAGCGCCAACCCAATGGCCCTCCACGGATGCCCGATGGGCAGACGGGCCAGACCAGCAACACCCGACGACCTGCACCACGTGCGTGCAGGCGCCGGCTTGAACCACATCTCGGCCCAACAGGGCCGAGAATCTCACAAGGAGCAGTAACCGATGAACACCATCAAGAAAACCACGCTCATCGCGGTGATCACCACGATGGCCGCGATCGCCGTCCCGTCCATGGCCTCGGCCGCCATCTGGCTACCCGTGAACACCAACAAGACGCTGACCTCGACAGCCCCCGTGGTCTACGCCAACAATTTCTTCGCCGTCACCTGCACGAACTCGACCCTGGGAGTCCGCGCAAAGGGGGGCCTCGGCCTCGACGTCACTTCGGCCTCTTTCACGAACTGCACCTCCACCTCGGGCGGCAGCCAGTGCGGCCCCGCCACCATCACCGCGACGGGACTTCCCTGGGCGGTGACCTCAAGCGGTGCCCCCAACGTCACGTTCACCGAGCACCTGCAGGTCACCGTCTATTGTTTCCCCCCTGTAAACGCGTTCACCATCGACGGGCCAGTCACCGGTACCTACACCAACGCAACGCACACGCTCTCTGTCCATCCGACGTCGACAATGGGCCTGTTCTCCATGGGCCACCAGGTGGACTCAATCATCACCACCAACTACCTTACGTACCACGAGACGACCAACACCCTGACCCTCACCTGATCGGTCAGCACGTCTCTTGATGTGACGTGAACAGCGGGCGGCGGCCATAAGGGCCGCCGCCCGCTGCGTCGTTCTAGGCGGTCATCGTGTCGCCGTAGGCGTCAAAGACGCGGTTGAGCGCTTCGACGCCACGGCGGTTTGAGTGGATCTCGGCCATGACGATCGCGTTCTGCTGGCGGTCGGCGCCGATATCGGTCAACAGGTCGAGGTTGGTGTCCAACAGATCGCAGCGACGATGATGCAGCTGCTCCATATGGCCGCGGGTCAGCGGCACCTCGAAGCTCTCGACGTGCGGGTTGGTATCCGGGTCCCAGCCGAGCGCGTCGATGACGGCGGTGGCGTCGCGGAAGATGTCGGCCAGCGCGAGCTGGCATTTGGGTGTGTAGTCGAGGAAGTCCTCGAAGGGCTCGTGGTTGAACATCAAGACCTTTTTGGCCTCGATGCGCAGCACATCGGCCGTCGACGGGTCGACGCTGATACGGCAGGCAGGACTACCCTGATGGGCACTCATGGAGATGTTCGCTCCTTGGGTCATGCCCCCGGCCGTTCCAGCGGCGCGGGGGTGCTTTTTCCTTGTAGGCGAAGCCTAAGCGGTGGGGCGGATGGACCGTCAGCGTGGGAGCTGCAGCGACTTGGGTCCGTAGTGCAGGACCGTCCCGTCAAAGCCGAGAGACATGATGGCGTCGTCGGTGTCGACCAGGCGGGTGCCCGCCGCATCGTGGACGAACACCTGCCTGGTGCCGGGGACGGCCGATGGGCTGGTCCAGGCGACGGTGCCGTTGGCAGTGATCGCGAGGAAGCCGACGCCGGGGGCCGCGATGGTCTCGCCGGCGTTCGAGGCCAAGTTGGTGGTGATGATGGTGTGGTCGTCGGGATGGGTGGCGATCCACGGTCCGGAGGTCATTGCGGAGTGCAACAAGACCCATGGCCCGGAGACCGCGGTCGAGTGCGACTCATTGGTCATGAACGTGCGGCTGGCGCCCGTCGCGCGCAAGCAGGCCGTGACGGAGTCCGGCGCGCTGTGTGGAGTCAACGCGAGCGCCAGGGTTCCGCTGTGGCCACCACAGTGGTCGACGGGGGTGACGTCAGCGGACCGGACCGTCCCCTTGTCGTGGCGCCAGGTCAGCCGGTCGCCGGTGAAGCGCAGGTCGCGGAGGTCCATGGCGCCATCGGCGTGGAGCATCGTGCCGTTTGCCCGTTGGAGGCGGAGCACCTCCGCCGGCGCGCCGGCCGTGATGTAGGCGATGGTCGCAGCAGGCCCGATCGCGACGTCGTCTACCCCGGAGCTCCGCTCCACCAGCCAGCCCGCAGCGCATCGTCGCGCCAGAGCTCGCTCATCGAGTCGGCGTACCGGCTGGCCTCAGTGAGCACATAGGCGACCACCGACCCGCGGAGGCTGACCTTCTCGAAGAAGGCCGCGTCACCGTCGGCCGTCTCCATCACCCGCCGCCGCCCGGTCGCCGTTGAGCACCCGATCAGCACCTGCTTGCGGCTCAGCAGCACGGCGGCCGCATGGGAGCGAGCCCGCACCTGCTCGTGCGTGCGCGGAGCGCAGCGGTCCCGGTGCGCGGTCTTGGCCCAGGCGCCGGTCGGTGCGACCGCGCCAAGTGCAAGCAGGGTGACGGTGAGGAGGACGAAGCGCTTCATCGTGGCATCGACGTGCCATGCTCGCCGAAGTTGCGTCGGCCACGGTCCCAGTGCGGCCGCGTCCTGCTCGAGGAGCCCGACGCTCATCGGGCGATGGCATCACGCAGGTTGTTGACGAGCGCCTTCTCGGCCAATCGACGAATGCGGGCGTCACCAGCGCGGATCGCGTCCACGAGGGCAAGGCGCTCCCAGAGACGTTCGTCGCGCAGGGCCAACTCCGGTACGCCGGGGTGCAGCGGTTTCAGCGCGATGCCACGGCGCCTGCCAATCGGATGCGGCCAGACGGGCGGCAGCGCATCCTCAGCGAGTTCCATGGCCAATGGCCGGGCAGCCCACGCAGCGGGGACGCCACGCGTCTCGCTGCCGCGTACCGGGGGAAACACGTACTTGACGCCGTGGATCAGGAACTCCTTGGCGGCAGCTTCCAGGACGCGACGCCGCCCTCGGTCATACAGCCCGGCATCGTTCAGGTTGTGGACTGCGCGATGGGTCGTTGCGACGCTGACGCCGAGCTTGGCGGCGAGCTGCTGCGTCGATCCGATGTCCGGATCCCCGACCAGCAGGAGCAGCAGGACGATGTCTTGTCCTTTGAGCACGGCTGAAGGCTAGCCGTCCATTTCATATTTCGAAATATGAAATGGACGAGTGAAATATAACACGCTGTGAGAATTGCGCGGATGTAATGTTTTTCGGTCGTCGCGCGCACATTTCGCGTCTACTCCGATAGTGCCGCCGGCATGACGGCATGCGCCAGCTCGTGCAGGCAGGCCGGGCACAGGCAGTCTCGATAACGCCCCGCGAGCTCGCCGCGCACGCTCTCGGGCACAGCGACGTGCGCGCACCAACAGCCTCCGTCGGCCACGCCGCATCCGAAGCGCCCGCCACATCGCTCACACGTCTTCGGCCCAGACATCGCCACCGTCATGGTCTCATCGTCGCACTGGAGCAGACACCTGCGGTGTCGGGCTGAACGCGGCCTTCAGGCGGTCCGCAGCAGGTCGGCCACGACCTCGCTCGGGCGCTGGCCGCGATCGTGCGCGATTCGTCGCAGCGTGTCGGCATCGGCGCCTTCGAGTGTGAGATGAAGCGCCAGGCGCGCGGCGGGGTTGCCCGGGTGCTCGGCTACCTCCTCGCGGGGAAGCTGCGCCAGTTCGGCGTCGAAGTCTCCGGGCTCGGGGTCCGGGGCGTCTGTCGGAAGCTGTCGCTCGCTCATCGCTTGTCCTCCGGGATTCTACGCTCCACAGGCGTTGACTCCCAGCCCGTGACGATGAGCCAGGTCTCCGGGTCCAGAGTCTCCTCGATGACCAGCGTGAGCGCTCGGCCGCCGTCGGTCCGGCCAATGAGCAATCGGCGCTCAGGCGGCTGCAATCGATCGCGGCTGCCACGCACGTTGGCGATGACGACGTGGCGGTTGCGCGGGACCTGCTCGGCTTCATCGTCTGAGATGTTGCGGGCACCGAGCTTGTCGAGAGCCGTCTGGGTGGCGAGAAGGATGCGAACGATCGGCGGCACCGGCGAGGTCTATCGCGCGCGGAGGACGTCCACTGCGGTCGCAGCTCGCAGCGAAGTAAAGAAACCTTCTCCTTCAGGTCTAGCGCTGCTCTCGATACAGCCTCGTCCGCTCCACCGCCGCCGATGCCATCTGGGCAAGATGGACAAGCGCTGCCTCGTCCTCGCCGGTGAAGGACCCTTCGCGCCTGTTGAAGAGCTGGATCGCACCGAGCTCACGCCCATCGAGCGTGGTGAGCGACGCGGCGATCCATCCCCGAGGCGGCGGATGACCGGCCGCGCGAAGGTGCGCCAGACCGGCGAGCTCGTCGCCGGCCACGCGGACCGAACCGCCTCGGACCGCCAGGAGCCGGTAGGTCGCCGGAAGGTCGAGCCAGCGCACGACCGTCTTCCAGCGGCTGTCCTCGGAGTGCGAGTCGGCCTCCGCGGCCCGCGGCTGCCCTTCGGCGGTCACGGTCACCACGCAGCACTCGGCATCAACAAGCTCGCGCGCCTGCTCGGCCACGAGCCGCAACATCTCGGGGAGCGAGTCCTCGGCGTCCAACGCGAGCGAGGCGTCGGCGAGGAAGGTCGACAGCTGGCGTGAGAGCTCGGTCTGGCGGCGCCCGTGCCAGGCGGCCTGCTGCGCTTCGGCGAAGCCGCGCTGAACCATCTCGAACGTTGAGAGACCCTCCAAGAAGAAGTCCCCGGCGGCCGCGGCGATGCGCCGGACTTCCGCACCGTCTGAGGCGACCGCCAGCGCCGATTGCAAGGCCTCTTGGTGGGCGACGCCGAGGTCGAGCACGCTGAGGCGCCGCCCCACGGCTTCGCGCGCGAGTTCATAGGCAACGCGCAACGAGGTCTCGGTTGGCTCGCGCAGATACGCGCCGAGCGCCGTCGCGTACGCCGCGGTGAACGCAGCGCCTGAAGCACTCCGATCGGTCACGGCCGCGCCCCGAGGTACCGGACCACGATCACGAGCGCGTCGTCGGGAGGCTTCCAGTGCTCGGCCAGGATCCGCTCGCTGATCGTCTGGCTGGAACCCGACAGCTCGAGCGCGTCCGCAAAGCTCGCGTCGACGCCATCGGTCGCCAGCGCGACCACGTCGCCGGGCGCCATCGCGATTGTCGCGGCGCGCACCGCGGGTAGCTCGTGCCCCGGCACGCCGCGCCCGAGCGCGAGCGAGCCCTTCGGCCGCGTGGTCGCGGGATCGCCGCTCAGCACGCGCCCCTCCACGTTCCCGACGCCGAGCCAGGTCAGCCGGCTCTCCAGCGCGGAGACGAACGCCAAGGTGACGGCCGCGCCCCGGGTTCCCCGCAAGGCGCGATGGCAGCGCTGGACGAGCCGCGCGAGGTCCCGGCTCCCGCTCTCGCGCACGACCGCGGCGGCCTGACGGGCAGCGCGTGCCGCCTCGCGTCCGTGCCCCAGACCGTCGATCCCCGCCACGAGCACCCCCTCCGGCAGCACCCGGACGACGGCCACGTCGCCGCTAACCGCCTCACCGCGCCGGCACCGCGTGGCGAGCCCCCACTCGACGGGCTCCCGCTCAGGCACGCCGACGGTGCTCCTCGCGCACGCGCGCGAGTTCGTCGCGGAAGCGCCACTTCCTCATCGTTACCGTTGTGCCGGTCTCCGCATCGGACCGCAGCTCGAAGTCGTCCATGAGCCGCCGCGCGCCCGGCAGGCCGAGCCCGAGCCCGCCCCGGCCGCTGACGTCGTCGCGCAGCGCCGCCTCCACGTCGCGGATGCCCGGGCCCGCATCGACGGCGGTCACGATCATGCCGTAGCGGTTGGCATCCTCGAACGGCGTGAGGATGATCTCGCCCCGGCCCGCGTGCACGACGATGTTGCGCGCGATTTCAGAGATCGCGGTGGCGATCAGCGTTGGATCGGGCCGCGGGAAGCCGAGCCGCTCGGCCATGGCCCGCCCTTCCGCGCGAGCGGTCACGAGATCGCCGTCATTGTCGATGCGGACGCGGATCTCATCCGTCATCCTCGGCGCCCTTCCGGGTTCGGGCGACGAAGCATCGCCAGCGCTTCGTCCAAGTCAAGCGCTACCCGCAACGGCTCGAGGTTCAACCGGAACTGCACCATCGCGATCGCGACGTCGGGCGCAATGCCGACAATGATCGTCTCGGCGCCGCGCAACCGCGCCGTCAGGACGATGGCGCGCAGCGCCCGCGTGACGAACGAGTCAATGACGTCGAGCGCGCCAACATCGATGACGATCCCGCGCAGGCCGTTGCGGCCCACCCGCTCGGCGAGATCTTGGCGCAGATCGACCACCTCGGTGTCGGAGAGGTCTGACTGGATCGAGGCGATCAGGACGTCGCCCTGCCGGAGGATCGCGACCGACATCGGCGTCGCCGGTCCTAGGTCTCGGCGTCGCGCGCGTCAGCGGCTCGATAGCCGGCGAGTCGCTCCGCTTCCTCAAGGCCGCCCTGCAGATCGCCGACGGTCTTCATCATCCCCAGGTCGACGCCGAGGTCGACGAGCGTCTGCGCGATGTCGGGCGAGAGGCCGGTGAGGATCGTGCTCGCGCCCATCAGCCGCGAGGCCTCGACGGTCTGCACGAGGTGGTTGGCCACGGTCTCGTCGATCGTCGCGACGCCCGTGATGTCGATGACCACGACGGTGGCACGGTTGTCGCGGATAGCCCCCAACAACTGCTCGGTCAGCTGGCGAGCGCGCGCGGTGTCCAACACCCCGATGATCGGCAGGATCAGCAGGCGGTCGCGCACCTGCAGCACGGGGGTCGACAGCTCCCGGATGGCCTCCTGCTGCTCGCTGATCACGCGCTCGCGCTCCTCGACAAAGCTGACCCCGACGGTCACGGCGATGCGATTGGCCGCCGGCTCGTAGGCATCGAGGATGCGGTTCAGAAGGTCCATGTCCTCCTGGTAGCGGGCAAACAGCGAGCGGGCCAGCGCGTCGCGCAGCAGGAGCACGATGCCCAGCACCTCGTCGGTCTCGACGCCGCGCGGGATGATCCGCTCGGAGAGCTCGCGGGCGTAGGTCTGCAGGTTCTCGACGCTGCCGGACTCCAGCGCGTCCATGTAGTTGTCATACACCTCGGTCGCCTCGGAGAAGATCTCCTCGTCCGACATGACCTGCAGCAGCTCGGCGTCGCTGATGCGCTGAGCCCATGCTTCGCGCAGCTTGGTGCGGTTCTCGCGCAGGTAGGCGACGAGCTCCTGCAACAGCTCGCCGTCGCCCGAGGACTCGATCATCGAGCCGTCAGCGGTCTTGCGCTCCTGGTCCATGTCTTGCTCCTCGCATCTCGACGTTGGCCGAAGTCATCGACGTCGCGGGCCGCGAGCACGGGCCCCGTCGATGAAGAGCCCCGTGATCGTCGCTGTCATGTCTTCCCGTCCCAGCGGCGGGGTCGACGTGAGCATGCCGACGATCGAGCCGATGAGGGACTCGGTCAGGCGTGCCCCGGTGATGTCATCGCGGAGGTCGCCGCTGGCCTGGCCGCGCTCGACCAACTGGCGTAATGGGTCGACCAGTCCGCGCTGGAACTGCTCGGATCCGGAGCGCTGTCGCTCGCGGGTCAGCACGACGAAGAGATTTCCCACATCGACGAGGGCGCGCACGGCGCGAGCGATGCCCTCGTCGGGTGGCACCTCGTCGATCCGCGCCGACGCCAAGCGCGTGTTGACGTCCTGCACGGCCGTCTGGGTCAGCTCGTCGAGCAGGGCTTCGCGATTGGGGAAGTAGCGATAGACGGTGGCCCGAGCGACGCCCGCGGCCTCGGCGACCTCGTTCATGCTCGCCTGCTCGCCGCCGTTGGCGAACAGGTGCGCCGCGCCGTCGAGGATCGCTGCGGCGACCCGTTGCTGGAGGGCGGGCCTCGGTGACGGCTCAGGCATCATCGTCTCGGAACGATCTCACATCTTCGCTTGACGAGACAGGGTTGTCTTATCTAGAGTCGGTGTCGTCCCAGTGCCGCCACATGGAGGTTTGTTGATGTCATTGTCGGAACGGACCAGGACAGGGCTTCGGGAGATGCCGTCCAACGCCGCGTGGCTGCTGTCCCGGGCCCTGAAGCCGGCCGAGCGCGTGGGAGACGCGGCGAGCTCCGCCACGCATGAGGCGCGCGACCGCGGGCGCGGCGCCGGCGCTGCGCTCATCGATGCCGTCCCGTTGGGCGGCGACTCCGTCGACATCCGGATGAAGCGCGCGCGAGAGGCCGCCGAGCACGCTCGCAATGTCGAGCAGGAGGCGGTGGAGGCCGCACAGGACGCGCGCGACCGGGCCGAGCATGCCCGCAAGGTCAGCGAGCGCGGACGTGTGCGCATGGCCGAAGTCAAGCGCGAGACCGAGCGGCAGGTCAAGCAGCGGGTCGCCGAAGCGCAGAAGGCTGCCGACGAGGCGGTCAAGCGCGAGCGCGAGGATGCCGAGGCCGACGCGCAGCGTCGCCGTCAGCAGACGCAAGCCGAAGTCGAGGAGCAGCTCGAGGACGCCGAGCACGACGCCGAGGAGGCCCAAGCGCGTGCGGAAGAGCTCGTCGCCGAAGCCACCGAGAAGCTTGCCGAGGCGCGACGTCTGGCCACCGAAGCCACCGACGCCGCACGCGCGGTGGCCGAGGAGGCCCACCGCCAAGCCCGGGAGCTCGCCGAGGAAGCCGAGCAGCAGGCCGGCGAGGCCGATGCGCGGATCGCAGCCGCCGAACGGCTGCGTGAGGACTCGGAGGCGACGGCCAAGAACGCCGCCCGAGAGCTCGAACACGCGCCGGCCAACGGCGACCTCAAGTCATATAACAAGCCTGAGCTGGTCGAACTGGCGTCCAGCATGGGCATCGAGGGACGAACGACCATGACCAAGTCCGAGCTCGTCGACGCGATCGCCAAGGCGTCTCGGTCTCAGCGATAGGGGACTCTGCGATGCACGTCAAGCTGCCGTTCAGGCGCAAGAGCACGCTGCAACGACTTGTCGATTCGGTCAGCGACCAGCTGGGGGATGCGACGAGCCACGTGACGCCGGACCTGCACGCAATGCGATCGGGCAAGGCCGTCAAGACGGGGTTGATCACTGCCGGCGGTGTCGCCGGGTTGACGGCGGGCAGCGCTGCCATCTCCTCGCTGCGGCACCGTACGGATCGGGAGCGCGACGATTCGTGACGCTCACCAAAGCGGCGCTTTTTGCGGCCGGATACTTCCTCGGCGCCAGGGCGGGCCGTGAACGGTATGCGCAGATCCTGGATGTCGCGGCGCGCGCGTCAGAGCGCCTCGAAGAGCTCAGCGCCCGTGGTGGTGACTCCAGGCCGGGGCGCGATCGCGCTCGGCAGAGCAGCGACCGTCACGCCTGACCGCGAGGGGCGCCGCTCGTCCGACGCGACGCTGGTCGAGGCGTCAGTCACCGCGCGCCTGCTCGGCATGCGGCTATTGACCCTCGACGCGAAGGTCGCGCTCGTGCCCGCCGACGTAACGGTGCCGACCCCACGGGCCGTCCGGGAACCAGTCGCGCGGGCGCCCGCGCTCGCCTCCGGGAACTCGCGGGAGCGGGGCGGGGCTGCCGGGAGCCGTGGCCTAGCGGACGCGGTGCGCAACCTCGACGAGGGCGCGAAGCTCCTCGCGGAGGTCCAGCGCCGCGGCGGCTAGCTGACCTTCTCCGCCGTCGCCGGCAGCCGCACCGTGACGCAGAGCCCGCCGGCGGCGCGGGGGGCGAGGGTGAGGGTCCCGTCGTGGGCTTGGGTGATGCTCTTGACGATCGCCAAGCCGAGGCCGACACCTGCGTGGTTGGTGCGTCTGCGCTCGGTGCCGCGGAGAAACGGCTCGGAGAGCGTGGAGACCAACTGCGGGGCGAGCTGCTTGCCGGTGTTCTCGACGGTGAGTACCACGCTCTCGGGCTGAACGCTGGTCGTGACCCACACGGTGCCCTGGTCGGGCAAGTTATGGACGATCGCGTTGTGCACGAGGTTGGTTGCCATCTGCAGCAGGAGGGTCGGCGAGCCGACGGTGAGGGCCACCTCGCCGGACGTCTCGATCGTGATGCCGCGCGCTTCCGCGAACGGCAGCAGCGTTTCCGTGGCTTCTTCGGCCATGAGCGACAGGTCGACGGTGTCGGGGATGAAGGACCGCTGGTCGGCGCGGCTGAGCAACAGCAATGCCTCGGTGAGGTCGATCGCTCGGGTGTTGACGGCGTGGAGGCGTTCGACGAGCTCGCCGGTGTTCCCGTTGTGATCGTTGCGGGCGACGTCGAGAAGGGTCTGGGTGATCGCCAGTGGGGTGCGGAGCTCGTGGGAGGCGTTGGCGGCGAACCGCTGCTGTTCGGCGACGTGCGCCTCGAGCCGCGCAAGCATGGCATCGAAGCTGTCGGCGAGCTCGCGGAACTCGTCGTTGCGGCCCTCCAAGCGGATCCGGTGCGAGAGGGATCCGGTCGCGACGACGCGCGTGGCATCCGTGATGCGGGCCAGGGGCGCGATCATCCGGCCGGCGAGGATCCACCCTCCGGCGAGACCGAACACCAATAAGAACGCCATCACCATGGCCGCGATGGGAGCGAAGTTACGCAGGAGATCGCCGTGGCTGCGCACGACGAAGATCACACCCGGGTGCACGCCACGCGACAGGGAGAAGTACCCGGCGATGAGCAGCACGGCACCCGCGAGCAGGAGGAAGCCGGCGTAGCTGAGGGTGAGCTTGAGGCGCACGCTTAAGCCGGGGGCTCTATGCATGGTCGCCTTCCTCGCGCGCGGTGTCGATGCGGTACCCGACGCCGGCTACGGTGGCGATGATCCAAGGTTCGCCGAGGCGCTTGCGCAGTGCCGACACCGTGATGCGCACGGCATTGGTGAACGGATCTGCGTTTTGATCCCACGCCCGTTTCAGGAGCTCTTCGGCGCTGACGACACCGCCGTCGGCGGCGACGAGGACCTCGAGCACGGCGAACTGCTTGCGGGTCAGCCCGACGTAGCGGCCGTCGCGGTGGACCTCGCGCCGGAACGGATCCAGGCGCAGCCCGGCGATCTCTCGCACCGGTGGCCTGTGGTGGTGCGCGCGCCGGCGGTCGAGCGCTCGGAGCCGGAGCACGAGCTCTCGGAGCTCGAAGGGCTTGGTGAGATAATCGTCGGCGCCGAGCTCGAACCCGGTGCTCTTGTCGTCGAGCCGGTCGGCGGCGGTGAGCATAAGGATCGGCATGCCGCTGCCCGAGGCGATGATGCGCTTGGCGATCTCGTCACCGGAGGGCCCGGGGATGTCGCGGTCCAGCACGGCGATGTCGTAGGTGTTGATGCTCAGCAGCGCTAGCGCGGCGTCGCCGTCACCGGCGATGTCGGCCGCGATCGCTTCAAGGCGTAGGCCATCGCAGATCGCCTCTGCCATGTAGGGCTCGTCCTCGACGAGCAACACGCGCATGCTCCGATGCTACGAGCTGGCGCATATCGTCGGCGTATCGAAAAGCGCATACGTGCCGGCAACACGGCGCTGCCTTCAATGGCGGCGTGACCTATAGCCAACCCGCACGAACAACGATCCATCGGACGCGGATCCGCTGGATCCGCGTCGCCGGCCTGCTGACCGTCATCGCGGTGATCGCCGCGGCGCTCGGCCACCAGTCGCCGCAGTCCTCGTCCTGGACGGACGCGCCACCCCTCGACGTCCTTCGCGGTCAGCACCCCCGTGCGCCCGGCGAGGCCGGCGGTGAGCACCGAGGCGCGCTCGGCGAGGCCGGCGGTGCCGTCCCCGACGGCACGACGGTCTTCGCGGATGGGGTTCCGGGCGTTGCCAAGCTTGATCCAGCGCTGCTGGGTGCCTTGCGCCAAGCGGCCACCGATGCCGGCAACGACGGCGTCGCGCTCGTCGTCGACAGTGGCTGGCGTTCTCCCGAGTACCAGGAGCAGCTCCTCCAGGCGGCGATCTCGAAGTACGGCTCGGTCGAGGAAGCGACGCGCTGGGTGGCCACGCCCAAGACGTCTGCGCACGTGTCGGGAGACGCGGTCGACCTCGGTCGCGATGCCGCGGCGTGGCTGTCTGAGCACGGTGCCTTCTACGGGCTGTGCCAGATCTATGGCAACGAGCCGTGGCACTACGAGCTGCGCTCCGATGCCATCAACAACGGTTGTCCTGCGATGTACGCCGACCCCACGCACGACCCAAGGATGCGGCGATGAGCAGAAATCCGCAGCTGCTGGCCGCCCTGGCGCTGGTCGCCCTGATCAGCGCGGGGTGCGGTTCGAGCGCACCTTCGACGACCGGCACCTCCACCGTCTCCAAGACCTCCAGCAGCTCCGCCACCTCCAGCAGCGCCAACACGGCCCGTGCGAAGGCGGTCAGGTTCGCCCGATGCATGCGCGACAACGGGGTCGGCGAGTTCCCGGACCCGGACGCGTCGGGCGAGATGACCATCGATGGCATCGTCAACGGCTCGTCGCTGGACCCGGACGCCCCGGCGTTCAAGGAGGCCATCACCGCATGTCGGGATCTGCAGCCACCGGGGTTCACGGGCCACACCAGAAGTGCCGCGCAGCAGGAGCATGCTCTGGCGTTCGCACAGTGCATCCGCGACAACGGTGTCAAGGACTTCCCAGACCCCGCCGTCGGCGATCCCCTCGTCGACACGCGCCGGATCCCGTCCACCAACAGGAGCGGTGGCATGAGCGTGCTCAATGCCGCGATGCGCAAGTGCGGGGCCAACCACGCACGCGATCTGGGACTGACGAGCCAGTGACGCCGAAGACGTGGGTGGTGGCCGCAGCGGCGGTTCTGGTCGCCGTGATCGCCACGGGTGGTGTGGTCGTCGCGTCTGGTCGCAAGCAAGCGCCAGCGGACGTCCACGAGCCGCCGGCGGCCACCATGATGGTGGAGAAGGGCAAGCTCTCGGCGATGGTCTCCCTGAACGGGACCCTGACCTATCGGGCGCGCTCCGACGGCTCGCCGTACGCGGTGATCAACCAGGCCCGCGGGACGTACACCAAGCTGCCCGTCGCAGGCGACAAGATCGACTGCGGCGACGTCCTCTATCGGGTGGACGACAGCCCGGTGCTGCTGCTGTGTGGCACCGTCCCCGCCTACCGCGACCTGCACATTGGTGACGAGGGCACGGACGTCCGTCAGCTCAACCGCAACCTGCACCGGCTCGGCCACGATGTCGATCCCGGCGCCAACGACTTCACCTGGAAGACCGAGCGAGCGCTCGACGCGCTCCAGCGCGACAAAGGCGTTGACGTGACCGGAGCGCTTGCTGTCGACGATGCGATCTTCTTGCCCGAGTCGGTGCGGATCGCCAAGGTGACCGGCGAGCTCGGTGGATCGGCCCGGCCGGGGGCACCGGTCGCGCAAGCCACCTCCGACACGCTGGAGGTGCAGGTGAACCTCGAGGCGTCACAGCAGGGCGAGGTCAAGACGGGCGACCGCGCGCGGATCACCTTGCCCGGCAACACGTCGGTGACCGGAAAGGTGGACCGGCTCGGACGGGTCGCTCGGGCGCCTTCGAGACAGGACGCCGACGCCGGCGACGCGACGATCCCAGCCTCCATCGGCCTCGACGAGCCGACCAAGGCACGCGGACTCGACGCGGCCCCGGTCCAGGTGGACATCACGACCGAGGGAGTGCAAAGCGCCTTGAGCGTTCCGGTCACCGCGCTGGTCGGGAAGTCCGGCGGCGGGTACGCCGTCGAGGTCACGCGCGACGGCGGGCGACGCGAGTTGGTCGCCGTGAGGCTGGGGCTGTTCGACACCGCGGGTGGACGGGTGCAGGTCGAGGGCGACGTGCGCGAGGGCGATCACGTGGTGGTGCCGTCGCTGTGAGCGTTGTCCTGGAGCTCGATGGGGTGAGCAAGATCTACGGCGAGCAGCCGCCGGTGCCCGCGCTGCGCGGCGTGTCCTTTTCCGTGCGGCGCGGCGAGCTGATGGGGATCGTCGGGCCTTCCGGCTCAGGCAAGTCCACGTTGTTGCACATCATGGGGACGCTGGAGCGACCCACCGGCGGTGTGGTCCGCATCGGTGGCGTCGACGCGGCGCAGCTGGATGACCGCGAGCTGTCGCGGCTGCGGGCGCGGGAGATCGGGTTCGTCTTCCAGCAGTTCTTCCTGGCCGAGCACGCCACGGTGCGGGCGAACGTCGCCGACGGGTTGCTCTACGCGGGCGTCGCGGCTGCCGAGCGCAACCGGCGCGCCGATGAGGCGTTGCAACGGGTCGGCCTCGCCGAACGCGCGACGTTCAAGCCCACCAAGCTCTCCGGCGGCGAGCGCCAGCGGGTCGCGATCGCCCGGGCGCTCGTCGGGCGTCCGGCGATCGTGCTCGCCGACGAGCCGACCGGCAACCTCGACAGCACCACCGGCGCCTCGATCATGGGGCTCATCCGCGAGCTCAACACCGCCGGCGCCACCATCATCATGATCACGCACGACGCGGGCCTGGCCGATCAGCTGCCGCGCCAGATCCGGATGCTGGATGGCCAGGTGGTCTGCGACATGGAGGCGCCATGAGCACCGAGGTCGGGCGGTTGCGACTGAACGACGGGCTGCGCGTGGCGAGCGTCGGGCTGCGCGCCCGGCCGCTGCGCGCCGCGCTGTCGGCGCTCGGGATCGCGATCGGCACGGCGGCGATCGTGGCGATCCTCGGGTTGTCGGCCTCCTCGCAGGCCGGATTGCTCACGGAAATCGACCGACTCGGCACGAACCTGCTGACCGTCGAGGCCGGGCAGCGCCTCACCGGGGGAGAGGCGCAGCTGCCGCGCGAAGCGTCGGCACGGATCACGCACCTGGACGACGTCGAACGGCTGGCAGGCACCGCCCTGATCAAGGACAAGAACATCTACCGCAACGCGATGATCCCGGCCGGCAACACGGGTGGCCTCCAGGTGCAGGCCACCAACCTCAACCTGCCGTCGGTGCTCGGCACTGGCGTCGCGCGGGGCAGCTGGCTCAACGCGGGCACCGCGCGCGAGCCCGTCGCGGTGCTCGGATCGGCCGCCGCCGCACAGCTGGGCGTCGACCGGGTCTACCCCGACCAACGGATCTGGCTGGGAGGCCAGTGGTTCAACGTCGCGGGCATCCTGAAGCCCTCGCCGCTGGCGTCCGACATCGACACCAGCGCGCTGATCGGCTACCCGGCCGCCCAGAAGTACCTCGGCTACGTCAGCCTCGTCGGTCGCGCGGTGAAGGCCGGCCCGCCGAGCCGGATCTACGTGCGCGCCGCGACCGGTCACGAGGCGGCGGTGCAGTCGCTGCTCGCGCCGACCGCCAACCCTGAGGCACCCAGCGAGGTGAACGTCAGCCAACCGTCCGACGTGCTCACCGCCCGCGCTGCCGCGGCGGGAACGTTCGACAGCCTCTTCCTCGGGCTCGGGGTGGTGGCCCTGATCGTGGGCGCGGTCGGCGTGGCCAACATCATGATCATCTCGGTGCTGGAACGCCGCTCGGAGATCGGCCTGCGCCGCGCCCTCGGGGCGACGAAGGGCCAGATCCGGACGCAGTTCCTCGCCGAGTCGATCCTGCTCGCCGTCATCGGTGGGATCGCCGGCGTGTTGGCCGGGGTGGTGGCGACGGCCGTCTATGCCGGCTCGAAGGGCTGGGCCATCGTGATCCCCGCCGAGGCGTGGTCAGGCGGCATCGCCTCGGCGATCCTGATCGGCGCGTTCGCCGGCCTGTTGCCGGCCGTTCGAGCGTCGCGAATGCCACCTACCGTGGCCTTGCGAACCGCATGATCAGTCCATCCAAGAGCACGGACGTAGTTGCGCAAGCATATCGACCGGAATGGTGTTCACGCAGCAGTGCTCTACGATGGGGTATGTAGAGTTACGGCAGGTTTGGAGGGATCGGGCGGCAGCGTTAGGGCAGGCGCAGGGTTCGGGTGGTCCCATCGGAGGCGTAGAGGTTCAGCGCGGACCGAGCCGGGAGCTCGGCGGCCGATACGACGCCTTGTGATGTCGGTTCCAGGGTGCGGGTCGAGCCGTCTGGGCTGGAGACCGTTGGTTGTTTGGCCCCGTCGGGGATCGCCGCGATCACGTTGTTGCCGACGCCCAGCGCGATGCCGTAGCGGTACACGTCCGCGGTCTTCGCGCAGGTCACAGCGCCCGAACGCGCTGGATCGGCCGTGGCTGGGCTGGGCATCGCCGGGTCCGGCGCGGTCAAACACCATCCGGCCTCGCCGGTCATCACGTAGGCGGTCCCACCGAAGGCCGGGACCGGCCGCGCTGCCGTCAGGGTGGCGTCAGCGCCGAGGGCGAGGCGAAGCGTGAGGCCATTCTGGATCTCATCGAGCACCTTCGTCGCGTCCACAGGTGCGGTCACGAGGATGAGCGGCTTTCCATACGCCGATTCGATACCGTCGCGATGGCCCGTTGTGGTGGCGACGATCGCCGCCGCGAGGGCGGCACAGGCCAGGCTGGCGACTGCCAGCCGACGGGGACGCACGGAGGCGCGCAATCGGGGCCCGCGACCGGTGGCGGTCGCCATCTCGCTCAACCGCCGTTCGAGGGCGTCGGCGAAATCCGGCATCAGGGTGTTCTCGGTCATCTGGTCTCCTTCAACGTGCGGCGCAACGCCGCGAGTCCTCGACTGACGTTCTGGCGGGTCGCCGCCTGGGACAGGCCCATCATCGCCGCGATATCTGCGTAGCTGCGGTCTTCGACGACGCGGGCGCGGATTGCCTCTTGCTGGGCGAGAGGCAGATCCGCCAAGGCGTCGAGCCCAACCGTGTCCGCTTCGACCAAAAGCTCCTCGTAGCTGCTGCGGTCCGCCTGCGTCAGCACGATCGCGTCAGAGCGCAGCCGGTCGATCTTGCGTCGGTCGGAGGCATCTCGCCGGTGGACGTCCGCGATCCGGCGGGCCGCGATGGTCAGCAGCCACAATCGCGCGTTCGCACGCTCTGGGCGATATTTGTGCCGAGCGCGCAGCGCGGCGACGAACGTGTCGGCGACAACGTCCGCGGCGACGTCGGCCGCCAGACCGCGAGCGGCAGCGAACCGGAGCACTGCGTTCACGTGACGCCGGTAGAAGACCGCGAACGAGCTGCCTGGAGCCCCGCGGTCGTGCAGGAGCTCCACGTCGCCTCGAAGGGCCAGGTCTGCGGTCGTCACAATCGGTAATCGCATCAGACCCTCCCGATGTGACAACGCAGCGCTTGCCAGCTCGAACGCTTGATCTGCCCCTAGAACGGCCAGGCAAAAATGCCGTGCTCTTGGATGGTCACCCCGTCGGCCGTGATCCGGCCGCCCTGGCGCAGGTCGCAGATGAGATCCCAGTGCAGTGCGCTGAGGTTCTTGCCGCCGGTCTCGGGATACGAGCGACCAAGTGCGACATGAACGGTGCCGCCGATCTTCTCGTCGAAGAGAATGGCTCCGATCGCCCGGTCGATGCCGTAGTTGGTGCCGATCCCGACCTCGCCCAGCCGCCGCGCTCCGTCGTCGGTGGCGAGCGCGCGCTGGAGGTACTCCTCGCCGTGCTCCGCGGTTGCCGACATGACCTCGCCGTCGCGGAACTCGAGCTCGACGCCGCGGACATCGACGCCTGCCGGTGACGATGGGATCGTGAAGCGGATGCGGCCGGTCGCCGAGGACTCGTGCGGACCGGTGAAGACCTCGCCAGAGGGCATGTTGCGCTTGCCGTCGCTGTTGACCCAGGTGCGCTTGGCGACGTTCAACCTTAAGTCGGTTCCCTCGGCCTCGATGCGCAGTTCCTTGGCGCCCGACAGCCGGCCGATGAGCGCCTCCTGGAAGCGATGCAGCTCGCACCAGCCGTCGACGGGATGGGGGCGGTCGAGGAAGAGCGCGCCGGCGACGAAGCGCGAGAAGTCGTCGAGTGCCATGCCGGCAAGCGCCGCGTTGGCAGGCGTCGGCCACAACGTCGAGCACCAGCGCTTCTTGAGCATCTGCTCGCGGACCTCGCGACGGCCGCGGGCCGCGCGTGTCATCCGTCCGGGGTCGACGCCCGCCAACGCGTGGACGTCGTCGGGTGCCTGGATGCCGACCGTCGCGTCGATCTTGCGCGCCTCCTCGTAGGCCAGCGACGGGTAGTTGTCGAGGTGATGGTCTTGGGCGTGGTCGTAGAACCCGCGGGCCTCGCCGGGCAGCTCGACGCGGGAGAAGCACCAGGCCTCGCGCTCGAGGATCGCGCGCTGGAGCTCCAGCAGCAGCGGCTGGGCGAGCGTGGTCGAGCGGACGAGCACCTGCTGGTCGCGCTGCACGTCGAGGCAGTAGCCCGCAAGCAGGTCGGCGAACTTCGCGGGGTCGAGGTGGTCGGTGACCTCGGAGAAGTCATAGGGGTCGAAGCTCACGACGCCGCCCATCCTTCTTCGAGCGCGCGAACGGCGGCCTGCTCGTCGCCATTGATCCGCCGTGCCACCGCGCGGACCAGGCGTTCTTGGGGTTCTTGCCGAGCGCCCTCGCCCATCACGCCGATCCGCCAGGCGCGGCCGGCCAGCGGGCCGAGGCCGCCACTGATCTCGATGCCGTCCTCGCGTAGCAGCGTGCCGCGGACGGTGGCCTCGTCGACGCGCTCCGGCACCTGCACCGCCAGCAGCGAGTGCAACTGCTCGCCCTCGGGCGCGAAACGCTCAAAGCCCAAGACCGACAGCGCGGCCCGCAGCGCTTCGTGCGCGCGCGTGTGACGAAGCCACCGTGCGTCGAGCCCCTCTTCCTCGACGACGCGCAGCCCCTCGTGCAGCGCGTAGATCATGTTGATGGGCGCGGTGTGGTGGTAGGCGCGAGGCCCGTCGGCGAACCAGTAGTCGACCATCGCCTGCAGATCGAAGTACCAGGAGCGGCGCTGGAGCCGCCCGAGCGCGCGGTCGCCGACGGTGAACGGCGCGAGGCCCGGCGGCACGTTGAGGCACTTCTGCGTGCCGGAGAACGCCGCGTCGACGCCGGCGGCATCGAGGTCGAGCGGATGGCCGGCCAGTGAGGTGACGCAGTCGACCAAGAACAGCCCGTCATGCGCGTGGATGGCTTCGGCGAGACCGTCGAGCGGCTGGGCGACGCCGGTCGAGGTCTCGCCGTGGACGACGAAGAGCGCGCGGGTCGACGCGTCAGCGCACGCCTCGATCAGCGCGTCATGCGACAGCGCGCGACCCCACTCGGCTTCCACCTTGACCACGTCCGCGCCCGCGCGACCCAGCGCATCCGCCATCCGCCCGCCGAAGGCGCCGTGCACGCCAACGACGACCCGCTCGCCCGGTGCGATCAAGGTGTCCACCATCGCTTGCATCCCGCCGCTGCCCGTCGCGCTCAGCGGGAACGTGACCTTGTTGGTGGTCTTCATCGTCGCGCGCAGCAGCGCGGCCACGTCATCCTGCAGCGCGCCAAAGGCGGGGTCGAGATGCCCGACCGTCGGATGGGCCAAGGCCTTCAGGATGCGCTCGGGCACCGGCGACGGGCCGGAGCCGAGCAGCAGGCGGGCGGGGACGTCTTCGACGGTCGGCACGCGCGGCACGTTACCGCCCGCGCGCTACGGCACCTTGACGTCGGGGAACCACTCGACGCAGTGCTCGCGCAGCACGTCGGTGATCCAGCGGCGCTCGTCGCGCGTCGCCGCGCGGTAGCGCGCGAGCAGCGGCTTAGCGCCCTCGGTCGGCACCTCGTTGACGGTCCACGTCGCGACCAGCCGCTCGAAGAGGAACTCGATCGCGCGGGCGCGGACGTCCTCGACGTTGGCCGCCGCGCGCGCCTGTGCCGGGTCAGACGCGCGCGTGTATTCGGCGCGCGACTTGGGCGACAGCGCCCCGCGCACGGTCAGCACCTGCTCGCCGTCGGCCGACGTGTAGTCGGTCGTCGGCGCTTCGAGCTTGTCGACCTTCCCGCGCTGACGGCTGCGGCGACCCACGGCTACGTCGTTGCCGCCGCGGTCTCGAGCTGGCCGCGCACGTCGCCGGTCAGCGGATTCGCGTGCCCGGCCCAGGCGGTCGCCGGCTCCAGGGCGGCGAGCTTGAGGATCGAGGCGCGCGCCTGCTCGGTGTCCTTGTTGAAGGCGCGGTGCGGAACGCGCACGTGGCCGTGGATGCCCGTCTGCGGATCGACGGTGTAGAAGGTGTCGCTGACCAGCGCCAAGCGATCGCTCTCGCGCCACAGACCGATGAGGCCCGGTGCGTGGCCGGGCAGATGGACGACTTTGAAACCCGCGACGTCATCGCCCTCGCTGACCGTCCCGGCGATCTTCACCGGGCCGCCGTCCCACATCGGAAGAAACGAGCCGAGCAGGAAGCGTCCATGGGGATCGAGCTCGCCCAGCGTGAAGTAATGGCAGCCGCCGTCGCCCTCGGCGTCGGCGACCTCGTCGGGATGGCAGTACGTCGGCACCTCGAGCCCGGGCGCGACGCCGCGGTGGTCCGGATGGCCGTGGCCGAGCACGATCCGCGTGAGCCCGCCGAGTTGCGCGGCACCCCGGGCAACCGCCGCGGTCATGTCGCTGATTCCCGCGTCAAAGAGCAGGACGCCGTCGCCGTCACGAACGAAGTACACGTTCATGGACTTCAGCGGGAAGCCGCCGCGCATGACCCAGACGCCCTCGGCGATCTGCTCGGGCTCGGTCGCCATGAGCCGCGCGAGGCCGGGCCGGATCCGCACGCGACCGTTGCTGACAGCGTTGCTTGACATGCCGGGAGTCTAGAGGGCCGACGGACTAGGCTGGGCGCGATGCCGGAGGCCAATCGCAAGCGGGAAGTCGGTCGCGGGGAACGGGTGCTGCCGGGGGTCTGGCGGCTCCGTCTGCCGCTGCCTTGGCCGGGCGTCCCGCACTGCAATGCCTGGGCGTTGGCGGCCGGTGATGGCATCGTCCTGGTCGACACCGGCATGCACGAGCCGGGCTCGATGGCCAACCTCGAGCGTGCACTGGCGCAGGTCAACCTCAAGCTCGAGCACGTCCGGCTGCTGGTCTGCACCCACGCGCATTCCGACCACTACGGGCAGGCCGCGACGATCGTCGAGCGCACCGGCTGCGAGCTGTGGATGCACCCCAACCACGAGCACATGCTCAGCGCCGCGCGCGACCCCGAGACGGCGTTTGACCGTCGCATCGAGGTGGCCCGCCAGAGCGGCGTTCCCGAGGAGCCGCTGAAGCGCTACAGCGAGGCACGTCGCGGTCAGGGCTATGGCATCGCCGGAATCGTTGAGCCGCATCGCAACCTCGTGCCGGGGGTGGAGATCACCACCGACTTGGGTGTTTGGCAGGTCTACGAGACGCCCGGCCACGCGCCGTCGCACGTCTGCCTTTACCAGGAGGAGCGCCGGATCCTGATCTCCGGCGACCACCTGCTCGGCCGCGTCTCGTTGTACTACGACTACGGCTACTCGCCCGATCCGGCGGGCGAGTTCCTGCACTCGCTCGACCTCGTCCAGGAGCTCGACGCGCGGCTCTGCCTCGCCGGCCACGGCCGGACGTTCACCGACGTGCAGGCCCACATCGACGCCAACCGCGTGCTGGTGCGCGAGCGCATCGCGAAGGTCGAGGAGGTCATCGCGGCCGATCCGGGGGTGACCGCGTTCGACGCGATTCCGAAGATCTACGGCGCGGCGATCACGCCGATGACGGCCAACTGGTGGCTGTCGGAGACGCTCTCCTACCTGCGCCATCTGGAGGTCACGGGGCGCGTGGAGCGCATCGAAGGCACGCCCGAGCGCTGGTCGGTCGCGGCGTAATCCCTGCAAACGGGCGAGTTCGTTCAACCTTGACACGATCGTGTTAGGGTTTAGGCGACCATGCGCATCAACGAGCTGCTGGGCGGCGACGAGCCGACGTTCTCCTTTGAGTTCTTCCCGCCGAAGACCGCCGCCGGCGAGGAGAACTTCGAGCGCGCGCTGCAGGAGCTCGCGCCGCTGGAGCCGTCGTTCGTCTCGGTGACCTACGGCGCGGGCGGCACGACGCGCGATAAGACCGTCGAGACCGTGCGCCACATCAAGGAGCATCACGGCCTGGAGGCGATGGCGCACTTCACCTGCGTCGGCGCCACGACCGAGGAGCTGCGCACGACGCTGGAGGAGATCCGCGCGGCGGGCATCGACAACGTGCTCGCGCTGCGCGGCGACCCGCCGCGGGGCGAGAGCGAGTGGACCGCCTCCGAGGGCGGCCTAGAGTACTCCCATCAGTTGGTCTCGCTGCTGCGCGATGACTATGACTTCGCGATCGCGGCCGCGTGCTTTCCCGAGACGCACATCCACGCGACCTCGCCCGAGGACGACCTGAGCTATCTCAAGCAGAAGGTCGACGCGGGCGTCGACTACCTGATCACGCAGTTGTTCTTCGACAACGAGTTGTACTTCGACTTCGTCGAGCGCGCGCGGGCGATCGGGATCACGGTGCCGATCATCCCGGGCGTGATGCCGATCACCGGTTATGGCCAAATCGCCAGGATCACCAGCCTGTGTGGCGCGACGATGCCCGAGCATGTCCTTGCGGAGCTCGACGCCCGTCAAGAAGATGCCGAGGCGGTCGCTGAGTTCGGCGTCTCCTACGCGACGATGCAGTGCGCCGACCTACTCGCCAAGGGCGCACCGGGGATTCACTTCTGCACGCTGAACCGCTCGCCGGCGACGCGTGCGATCTTGAGTGCGCTGCGGCTTTGGCGTCCGTGGGATGCGCAGCACACGGGGCTTGGCGAGCCGCGCCGGCCGCCGGCCGTGGCGTCGTAAGGGCGCTGTGACCACCACCTGGGGGCAGGGCAACTACGCGCGCATGGCGTGGCGGTTGCGGCCGGCCGCGGCGCGGGTGGTAGAGGTGGCCGAGATCGGTGATGGGGTGGCGGTGCTCGATGTCGCGTGTGGGACCGGGAACGCCGCGCTGGCTGCGGCGGCGCGGGGCGCGTCACCCGTTGTTGGGGTGGATCTGGAGCCGGCGCTACTGGAGCAGGCGCGCGAGGCGGCGCCGGAGGTGCCGGTGGACTGGCGCGTCGGCGACGCGGTCGCGCTGCCGGTCGACGATGGGGCGTTCGATGTGGTGGTGTCGGTGTTTGGCGTCATGTACGCCTTTGATCAGCCGGCCGCCGCGCGCGAGCTGACGCGGGCACTGAAGCCCGGCGGGCAGGCCGTCCTCGCCAACTGGGTTCCCGGGAGCTTCCTGCCGGCGATGGGCGCGGCGTTGTCACCGTTCTTGCCGCCACCACCCCCGGGCGGCGCGCCACCGCCACGCTGGGGCGACGAGCCGGCGGCGACCACATTGCTGAGCGACGCAGGGTTGGAGGTCGGCGCCGTGTCCCGCGAGTCGCTCACGCTGGAGTTCGAAGGCCGGGCCCAGGCCGTCGCCTTCCTCGTCGCGACCGCCGGTCATGTTGTCGCACAACGCCCACGGCTGGAGGCCGAAGGTCGCTGGCCGTCGCTCCTGGGCGCTTTGGCGGGCCTCGTCGCCGAGCGCGATGAAGGTCCCGAGGGGCGCGTCGTGCTGCGCTGCGACTACCTGATCGTCACGGCGTTCAAGCTGGCGGCTTAGCTTCCAGCTGCCTCGGCGCGCGCTGCGATGACGTCGAGGATGGTGTCGATGACGTCGTCATACCAACCGTCGGCGTGTGATTCGTCGTGGAGTGCAGCCGCTGCTTCTCTGACTCGGCTGACCAGTAGCGCACGTCGGCGAGCAAATGCCGTAACGCTCAACCCGAGGTCGTAGGCCAGGTCGCCCCATGCGATCTCGCCAACGGCATCCGGATCGAACTCGTCGCCGATACCTAGTGCGAGCTGGCTGTTGAGCTCTGGGTATGCCTCCGTCGAGACGATGTCGTAGAGCGGTGCGAGTCGAACGCCGTCGGGCTCGTGAAGCAAGGAGATGTTCTTGGCATGGGCGTCGGCGTTGCCGACCAAGAAGTGAAACACCGCGGCCTCTGCTGCGGCGAGACGGTCCGTGCCAGGCCGGACGCTGTGCTGAGCGAGGAGCTCGCCCAGCGCTTTGTAGGAGGGCAGCCGCCAGTCGGGGAGCTGGTACTTGAAGTCGGGTGTGATCCCGAGCGCCTGGCAGAGATCCTCTTGATGGAGACGCCGGACAGGGTCGGACGCGTGGTCCCGATCAAAGCGCTCGACGACCAAGCATGGTCGCTTAGCGATCGTCGCCAGCTCGACGTTCGCGACCGGCAGTCCCACCGCGCTCGCCAAGCGCATGCAGAAGTACTCGTTGACGGCGACCGCCGGGAAGTCGCTCGTCGCCAGGTCGGGCTTGAGGATGTGGGTACTCGGCAGGCCATGAAGCGGCTGACCGAATCGCCCGGCATCGTCGCGCACGAGCACGGCCTTGCGCTGGACGCCGGCGAGGCTGAGTCGGAGCCGTTGGTCACCGGTGTCAATCCCGAGCGGGTGCGAAGGCAGCTCCGCGATGAGGGTGTCAAGAGCGTCCTCGTCAAGCCAGCGCGCGCTGACGGGGTCAGACATCCTTTTGGCGTCCATGACCTGAAGGGCGCCTGCACAGTCGCGCCCCAAGGCGGCAAGCAGGCTGTAGCTATCACTCGCGGCTAGCTTGAGCTGCGCGGCGATCTGCTCGCGCACGATGCCCTCGGGGAGGAGTGCGTCAAAGAATGGACGTGTCTCTGCCGAGGTAAACGAGCGCTGTGTCGTCGGCAGCGACAACGAGATCGCTCGCTGTCGATCCGTGTACTCGAAGGCGTACTCGCGCGTGCGCTCCGCGCCGCGAATCAACCGCCCGACGAGCACTCCATCCCAGTAGACGGTGAGGCTCACGACGGTCTCCGCGTTACGACGCCCAGCTGGAGGCCGAGGGCGGCCAGCACGCGCAGCAGAACGTCCAGTCGAACGGTCTGCTCGCCTTTCTCGATGCGATAGATCGAGCGCTCGCCGACGTTCGCGACCAGCGCCAACGTCCGTTGGTCGAGCCCCTGGCGCCTGCGCTCTCGACGTACGGCTTCGCCGATCCGTTCAGATATAGGGTTTGTATTCGACATATCCGCGTGATCGCGCGGATATTGAGGAAAGGATAGATTCTTCTAGCCAATCCGCGCGATCACACGGATAATAGTCGATTTCGCGCTAGAGACCATATATCCGCGTGATCGCGCGGATAGGGCCTCGGATCTACGGCACCTGCGCCCAGGCCTGCACGAGCGTGAACGTCGTCCCGCGGCGGTCGCCCGCGTCGAGCTCCTTGGCGCTCTCCTCGCGGAGGCCGGCGAGAGCGTCACGCCCGAGGATGTCGGCGAGACGGTCGCTGAGCGCGTCTGCAAGCTGCAGCGGCATCCGCAGATCTGGATGACCTGCTTCGAGGCCGAGCAGGTGGGTCCGCACCTGCGGCTCGAACCCGGCGTTGCGAAGCAGCCCCGGCAGGCGGCGGCCCGCGTCGAGGTTGCCGCCGGCGGCAGTCAACGCCTGCGCGACACGGCCGATGAGGTGCTGTGCGGCGGGTGCGTAGGGCTCGTACATCCAGCTGCGGGTGTCCGGCTCCTCGAGGATCAAGACACCACCGGGTGCGACGAGCCGGCGGTAGACCTCGAGCTGCTCGGCGGCGCGGCCGAGCGTGGAGAGCTGGAAGCGGACGTGGACGACGTCGAAGCGGGCGGGCGGCAGCGCGGCGTGGAAGAGCTCGTCGATCGTCAGCTGACCGGCGTCGAGGATGCGGGCGTCCTGCGGAAGGTCGAGGTCATCGAGCAGCGCGTGCGTCGCACGCTCCCAGGCGCGCGTCTGCAACGGGGAACGAAGGTGCTCGATGCCCGGGGCGGGGAAGAAGGTGGGGGAGGAGAGGGGCATTCCACCAGGGTGGCGCCCCACCAGACCTACCGATAGCCGGGTATCCGTACCCGTGACGGGCGGAGAGCCGTCCGCTCAACCAGGCTCGATCTCGAGCCCCTCGGCGACCATCGGGCGGCCATTCAGCGTGTAGCGGATGTCGACCGAGTCGTTCTGGCGGTACGTACCGACACCCCACGCGCCGAGAAACCAGCGCCAGCCGCTGACCTTGTCCTTGCGCAAATCGCGCTCGAACACCAAGTCACGCCCCTCGACGAGGTAGTCGACGCCCTCCTGCTGCGGCACCCCCGAGATGAAGACGTCGAACGGCGGCTGAACCTGCGAGGGGAGATGCGCGATGGAACGGGCCACGACACCGCCATCATGGCGGATCGCGGATGGCACTTAGACGTTGGCATCCAACGTCTCGGCGCCATTCACCGCCTCCCGCCTCGCACCTGCTGTAGTGATGGCATGGCAGACGAGCACCGGACCGGCATCCTGGGCGAAGGCATGCGGGCGCAGCAGGCGGGCGACCATGCCGAGGCGGAGCGGCTGCTGCGCCAAGCGGTGGCTGAGGGTGAGCCGGATGCCGGCTATTACCTGGGCGAGCTGCTGATCGAGCTCGATCGTTCGGGCGAGGCGGTCAACGTGCTGCGACAAGCGGTCGACGATGGTGATCTCGACGCGCTCATCCCGCTCGGCAATGCGCTGTGGGACCAGGGTGACGTGGCCGGCGCCGAGGCTAACTACCGCGAGGCTGCCGACCGTGGCGAGCTGGCGGCCGGGCACAACCTCGGGCTGTTGTTGTATGACGTGGGTCGGTTGGAGGAGGCGATCGCGCTGTGGCGCACGACGGTCGCCATCGGCGAGACCGAGCATCGCCTGCTCGGCAACGCGCTGGCCGACAGTGGCGAGGTCGAGGAGGCTGAGGCGCTCTTCCGCCAAGGTGCGCAAGCAGGTGACGTCGAGGCGATCGTCGACCTCGGCGCGCTGCTACAGGACGAGAGTCGCCTCGACGAGGCCGAGACCGTCTTGCGCGAGGCGATCGTCGCCGGGGGGCTCGAGGCCTATGCCTTCCTCGCCTCCGTGTTGCGGTTAGAGGAGCGCATCGAAGAGGCCGAGGCCGTCCTGCGCGAGGGCGCCGACCGCCAGGTCGCGACCGCCGAGACGCAGCTCGCCAACCATCTCAGCGACATCGATCCCGGCTCCTTCGAGGCCGAGTCGCTCTACCGCCGCGCCGCCGAGCACGGTGATGACGAGGCCTATAACAACCTTGGCGTCCTGCTGTGGGACCAGGGTCGCATCGACGCCGCGGAGGAGGCCTTTCGCGCCGGCGCGGCGCTCGGCGACGAGCTGGCGGTGGCGAACCTCGCGGGGCTCCTGGAGGAGCGCCGGGGGTGAGCGCCGCGGGTTGGCCGTCGGCCGCGCGTCGTAGCCTGCAGCGCCGTGCCACCTGAGGCCGCTCCGCCGTTTGACTACTCCATCCGCCGCTCGGATCGCGCGCGGCGTGTGCGCGTGCGGGTGGATCCGCGGGATGGGGCGGTCGAGGTCGTCTTGCCGCGGCGGGCCGCCGCGCGGGAGGCGGCGAGCGCGGTGGTCGAGCTGCGCGGCTGGATCGCGCGTCGGCAGGGGGAGGTCGCCCGGGCGCAGGCGCGCGTGGCCGCGCGGGCGGGGACGGTGCCGTACCTCGGCGTTGCGTTGGTGGTACAGCCGGAGCGCGGGCGCACGCGCGTGCACCGGCGCGGCGACGTCCTGCTCGTGCCGGAGGACGCCGTTGTGGCACGGGTGGCGATCGAGCGCTGGTACCGGCGCCAGGCGCGCGCGGAGATCACGCCGCGGCTGGACGCGGCTGCCGCGGCGGTGGGCAAGTCCTACACCAAGCTGACGATTCGCGATCAGCGCACGCGCTGGGGATCGTGCTCGTCGTCGGGCGCGATGTCATTCAACTGGCGGCTGGCTGCTCGCGCCTGAGGCGGTGCTCGAGTACGTCGTTCGCCACGAGGCCGCCCACCTCGCGATCATGGACCACTCGCCGCGCTTCTGGGCGCTGATGGGCCGGCTGATGCCCGGCTATGAGATCCCGCGGCGCTGGCTGCGCGACCACGGCGCGACCCTCGTCCTGTGAAGCTCGCGGTCGTCGGGCATGTCGAGTGGGTCGACTTCGTGCTCGTCGATCGGCTGCCCGCGCCCGGCGAGATCGTGGCGGCGCGCGATGCCTGGGAAGCACCCGCCGGCGGCGGGGCGATGGCGGCCTCCGCGTTGCGCTCGCTCACCGGCGCGGCCGCGTTCTTGTGCGCAGTAGGACGGGACGGGCGCGGCTTCGCGACGCTGGAGGAGCTGCGCGCCACCGGGCTGGAGGTCGTCGCCGCGATGCGTGGCGATCGCGATCAGCGGCGCACCGTGACCTTCTTGACCGCTGACGGCGAGCGGACGATCACGGTCCTCGGCCCGCCGCTCGTGCCGCACGGCGACGATCGTCTGCCGTGGAGCACGTTGCAGGATTACGACGGTGTCCTCTTCTTCGCCGGCGATGCCGCGGCTGCACGCGCCTGTCGCGCGGCCAAGGTCATGGTGTCGACCGCCCGCGCGCGAGCGGCGCTGCTGGAGGCGGGCGTGCAGGTCGATGCGCTGGTCGGCAGCGCCGACGATCCCGACGAGCGCGCTGACGATGAGTTGTTGATGGTCTTGCGCCCGCACTGGGTGGTCGAGACCGAGGGCGAGCGCGGCGGCGCCTGGCGGGCACCGGGCGCGAAGGGCGCCGCCGGCCGCTGGGCCGCGACCCCGCTGCCGGGCGCGCCGGTTGATGCGTTCGGCTGCGGCGACGCGTTTGCCGCCGCGCTGATGGCCGGCCTGGCGCACGATCGCTGAGGCCTGCGCGCTCGGAGCACGTGTCGGCGCGGCGCTCCGCTGCGAGCGAGCACCCGCCGTCGGCGACCTCGCATCCCTCTGGTGACTCGCCCGCGCGTTTGACCTCGACGGCGAGTGCGCAACCATGGTGATGTGACGCCCATCCGCTATCGCGAGCTGGCGCCGCCACCTGGGTTGGAGGCGCTCGTCGCCTGCGTGTGGGTCTCACACGATGGGGAGGTGCGCGTGCTGCCGGATGCGTGTGTCGACGTGGTGCTCACCGGTGGTCGCTTGATGGTCGCCGGACCGGCGACGGCGGCGACGCTCGCGCCGGCCACACCCGGGCAGTGGCGGGTCGGGGTGCGCTTCCGGGTCGGCGCGGCCGGCACGGCGCTGCGTGTTCCGGCCGGTGAGCTGCGCGATCAGGGCGTGGCACTCCCCGAGCTGTGGGGCCCAGACGGGCGGCGGCTGGAGGATCGCGTTGTCGCGGCCGAAGACCCGCACGCCGCGCTGCTGGCGCTGATCGGCGGGATCGCGCAACGGCTGCCCGCGCCCGAGGAGGCCGACCACGAGGTGCGGCGTGCGGCACTCGCGCTTGCGCGGCCCGCCGCCGGCCAGGACGACCTCGCGACCGTCGCCGCGAGCGCCCGTGCCGCCCACCTCAGCGAACGTCAACTGCGTCGCCGCTTCGAGCGCGCCGTCGGCTACGGCCCGGCGACGCTCGCGCGCGTCCTGCGCTTTCAGCGCTTCCTCCATCGCGTCAACGCGCCGGGCGCGGCCGACGCACCCCTTGCTCGCCTCGCCGCAGAGGCCGGCTACGCCGACCAGGCCCACCTCGCTCGCGAGTGCCGCCGCCTCGCCGGCCTGCCGCCGTCTGCACTGCTCGCCACGGGCGCGACGCCCGCAGGCGAACCGCCCCGCAGCTGACGCTCACGCGCGGTGGGGGCCGGCCCGTACCCAGATGGCCGATCCGTTCAAGCCGCCCGACCGTCCGATGCGCCACGCTGCGCCCTATGACCGATCTCGACGCAGCAGCGCAGTTCATCCAGGCCCATGGCCGGTTGCTCGAGCGCCGTCGCTTCCAGCATCTCTTCGGCGGGCAGCCAGATGCCGACGGCGTCCTGCGCGCCGTCGACGCCTACCGCAACGCCGACGGCGGCGTGGGCTTCATGGAGCCTGACATCCGCACGCCGGCCAGTCAGCCCTCGGCCGTGCTCTATGCCTTCGAGGTCCTCGAGGAAATCCCGGAGCTCGCGAGCAAGACCACCACCTTCACCACGGGCGCGCTCGAATGGCTGCAGACGATCACCAACCATGACGGCGGCATCCCGTTCGTCCTGCCGACGGCCAAAGGCTGGCCGCACGCGCCGTGGTGGGCGCCGACCGACGATCCGCCGTCATCGCTGCTGATGACCGCCGGCGTCACCGCAGCCGCCTACCGCCTCAAGCTCGACGGTCACCCTTGGCTGCAGCCCGCGACCAAGTTCGTGTGGAACGCGCTGGCCGATCTCAAGCTCAGCGACGCCTACAGTTTTCGCTACGCCGTGCACTTCCTCGACGCCGTGCCCGACCGCGCCCGTGCCGACAAAGAGCTCGCCGCGCTGCGCGAGCGGATGCCGGCCGACGGCATCCTCAAGGTCGAGGTGGGCGTGGAGGGTGAGGTGCTCAGCGCGATCGAGGTCGCACCGCGTCCCGACCACGCCGGCCGCAGGCTCTTTCCCGACGCGCTCATCGAGGCCCAACTCGACGAGCTCGCCGCCGCCCAAAAACCAGACGGTGGCTGGGACTTCACCTGGGCCGCCTGGAACCCCGCGGTCGCCTTCGAGTGGCGCGGGATGGTGACGCTCAACGCGCTCACCACCCTCCGCGCCTACGGCCGCCTCGCCTAAGCGGCCGCCGCGTCGAGCTGCGCCAGCTCCTCCTCGCTCAACGTCAACTCCGCCGCCGCCACGTTCTCCTCCAGGTGCTCTACCGAGCTCGTCCCCGGGATCGGGAGCATCACGGGGGACTTGGCCAGCAGCCACGCGAGCGCGACCTGACCGGCCGTCGCCTCGTGGGCGCGGGCGATCTCCTCGACGATCCCGCCCGGCGCCGCCAACCCTCCGGAGGCCAGCGGGAACCAGGGGATGAAGCCGATCTCCTGCTCCTCGCAGTAGGCCAGGACGTCCTCGGACTTGCGCACCGTCAAGTTGTACAAGTTCTGCACGGTCGCGACCTCGAAGACCTCCTGAGCGGCCTTGATCTCGTCGATCGAGACCTCCGACAGCCCGAGGTGGCGCACGATGCCGTCGTCCTTCAACGCCTGCAGCTCGGTGAACTGCTCGGCGCGATCGGTGCGCGGGTCGATGCGGTGCAGTTGCCAAAGGTCGATCGTCTCGACCCCCAGGCGGCGGGCGCTCATCAGCGCGCACTGGCGCAAGTACTCCCGGCGCCCGAGCTGCTCCCAGCTGCTCGGCCCGTGGCGCGTGAAGCCGCCCTTGGTCGCGACCCGCACGCCGTTGTAGGGCGCCAGCGCCTCGGCGATGTAGTCCTCGGAATATCCCGGCCCGTAGGAGTCGGCGGTGTCGATGAAGTCGACGCCTAGCTCGGGCAGGCGCTTCAGGACCGCCTGGACTGCCGCCGGATCCTCGGCCGGTCCCCAGACGCCGTCGCCCACGATGCGCATCGCGCCGTAGCCCAGGCGCGTCACCTCGAGGTCGCCGCCGATCTTGAAGGTGCCGGACGCTGCTGCGGAGGTCGTAGCCATAGATCCCGACGCTAGCGCGTGGCGAGACCGACCTCGCGCCGGAGCCCTGCCCAGGCGTCTTCGCGGTCGCCGAGCGTGATCGGCTGCCGTCGTACGGTGCCCGTGAACGCCACCATCGTGCCGTCCCCGCGGACGTCGACCCCGGCCCGCAGGCGGCCAGGGCCGCGTAGCTCGCCGCGCACCGCGACCTGCTCGCCGGGCTCGTACTCGCGCCCCAGCGCGCGCTCGACCCGCGGCGCTCGTGCGATCACCGATGCCACGGCGCGCAACTCGAACTCCAGCGCGTCGACCGCGTCCTCAAGCGTCGGGAACTGGCGCTTTTCGTTTGCCCCGTTGCGCCGGCGGATGATCACGCGAAAGGCGGCCGCCATCAGGCGGCGGAGCCTAACGCGCGCTCAGGCAGCGGCGTACAGCGGCGCGACGAGCTCGTCGACGCCGTCGTGGTGGACCGTCCGCAGCTGCGAGGAGATCTTGGCAAACAGCCGGTGTGCCGCCTGGTTGGAAGGCAGCATCGACGCCGTGAAGCGCGCGATCCCGCGCGCCCGCGCCGCGTCGGTCAACGCGCGCCCCAACTGCGTCCCAACGCCGCGCCCCTGCAGGTCGTCGGCGACGACGATCGCGATCTCGGCATCGGCCGGCGCGTCGGTCGACCGCACCCAGCGCCCCACGCCCACGACGACCTCCGGGGACCGCGCCAGCACCGCGACCAGCGCGTAGTGATCGACGAAGTCGACCTCGGTCAGGTAGCGCAGCTCCGAGGACGTCAGGCGCGGCTTCGGTGCGAGGAAGCGCTGGTAGACCGAACGCTCTGACAGATGGCCCAGCCCGGCGACTAACGCGTCCTTGTCCTCCGGCGCGATGCGCCGAAGCAGGATCTCGGGAAATCCAGCTGAGGAACGTAGCGTCATGCAACGCAGACGCTACGCCTCGCGACGAGAAAGCCTGTGCGGCCCGTCACACAAGCGACGAACCGCACAAGCGCATCTCAGCTAGGAGCGGGCGCCGATCCCGACGTAGTCGCGCGTGCGCTCGCCGGTGTAGATCTGGCGCGGACGCGCGATCTTCTGCTCCTTGTCGGTCGTCATCTCCAGCCACTGGGCGATCCAGCCCGAGGTCCGGGGGATGGCGAACATGACGGGGAACATGTCCATCGGCAGGCCCAGCGCCTCGTAGATCAGGCCCGAGTAGAAGTCGACGTTCGGGTAGAGCTTGCGCGAGACGAAGTACTCGTCCTCCAGCGCGATCCTCTCCACCTCGAGCGCAATCTCCAACAGCGGGTTGACGCCGGTGACCTCGAAGACGTCGTTGCACGCCTTCTTGATGATCGTGGCGCGCGGGTCGTAGTTCTTGTAGACCCGGTGGCCGAAGCCCATCAGGCGCTCGTTGCCGTCCTTGACGCCCTGCATGAAGTCCTTGATGTTGTCCTTGGACCCGATGCGCTTGAGCATCCGCAGGACGGCCTCGTTGGCCCCACCGTGCAGCGGGCCGTAGAGCGCCGCGACGCCGGCGGCGACCGCCGAGTACGGATCGACCTGCGAAGAGCCGACCGCGCGGACCGCATTGGTCGAGCAGTTCTGCTCGTGGTCGGCGTGCAGGATGAACAGGATGTCGAGCGCGCGCTCCAGCCGCGGATCGGGCTGGTACTTCAGCTCGGTCATCTTGTACATCATGCTCAGGAAGTTGCCCGGGTACTCCAGATCATTGTCCGGGTAGACGTAGGGCTGGCCCATCGTGTGGCGGTAGGCGAAGGCCGCGAGCGTCGGCATCTTGGCGATCAGCCGGACGGTCTGGATCATCCGGTTCTCAGGGTCGTTGATCTCGTTGGCGTCCTTGTAGAACGTCGAGAGCGCGCCGACCGACCCCAACAACATGCCCATCGGGTGCGCGTCGTGGCGGAAGCCGCCGACGAACTCCTTGACGTTCTCGTGGACGAACGTGTGGATGGTGATGTCGTGCTTCCACTGGTCCAGCTGGGCTTGGGTCGGCAGGTCGCCGTAGACCAGGAGGTAGGCGACTTCCAGATAGGTCGAGTGCTCGGCGAGCTGCTCGATGGGGTAGCCGCGGTATTCCAGGACGCCGTTCTCGCCGTCCAGGTAGGTGATGGCCGAGCGACACGAGGCGGTGTTGGTGAACGCCGGGTCGTAGGTCATCAGCCCGAAGTCGTCGTCTGAGGTCTTGATCTGCCGGAAGTCCATGGCACGGACGGTTCCGTCGTTGATCGGCACCTCGTAGGTCTGGCCCGTCCGGTTGTCGGTGACGGTCAGCGTTTCCTGCCCGGCCGCGGCTACGCCGCCGCCTTCCTGCGTCTGAGCTTCGCTCACGAGCGGTGCCCTCTCTCGGGTAAGGGGATCGCCTCTGCATACTAGTGTCCCCGCGCCGCAGAGCCAGCAGTCGCCGGCGGTTTCCCGCGTGCGCTACGCGGTGATGACGGCCGTGGCCATCGCACCGAGCATGAGCAGGGCGGTGAGCCCGATCACGCCGCGCTTGGCCCCGACCGTGGCCGGGAACTCCGCCGACGACATGCCGATGCCGGAGAGCACGAGGGCCCAGACGACCAGAAGCCCGCCGAGCAGGTAGAACGCGGTCTTCGACTTCTCTTCGCCGCCGGCCTCAGCGGCCAGCACCAACGCGGTCAGCGCATGCATGCGGGCGACTTTATCCGAGGCGGGGGCGTCACGGGTGGGTACTGTTTGTGGCATGCCGCATCTGAGGTCGCGAACGGTCACGCACGGACGCAACATGGCGGGCGCTCGCTCGCTCCTGCGGGCAGCCGGCGTTGAGCGTGAAGACATTGGGCGCAAGCCGATCGTCGCGATCGCCAACAGCTACACGCAGTTCGTCCCCGGCCACACCCACCTGGCGCCTGTTGGCCGGGTCGTCTCCGACGCCATTCACGCGGCCGGGGGCATCGCGCGCGAGTTCAACACGATCGCCGTCGACGACGGCATCGCGATGGGCCACGACGGGATGCTCTACTCGCTGCCCTCGCGCGACATCATCGCCGACTCGGTCGAGTACATGGTCAACGCGCACTGCGCCGACGCCATGGTCTGCATCTCCAACTGCGACAAGATCACGCCGGGGATGCTCAACGCCGCGCTGCGGCTCAACATCCCGACGGTCTTCGTCTCCGGCGGCCCGATGGAGGGCGGGACGGCGACGCTGGTCGACGGCACCGTGCGCAAGCGGCTAAACCTGATCACGGCGATCGCCGATGCCGTGGCCGACGCGGTCTCTGACGACGACCTCGCGCGCATCGAGGAGGCCGCATGCCCGACCTGCGGCTCCTGCAGCGGCATGTTCACCGCCAACTCGATGAACTGCCTGACCGAGGCGCTGGGCCTCGCGCTGCCGGGCAATGGCTCGACGCTGGCGACGCACACCGCGCGCCGGGAGCTCTACGAGGCCGCCGGCCGCACGGCGGTCGAGCTGTGCACGCGGTTCTACGACGGCGATGACGCGTCGGTGCTCCCGCGCGCGCTCGCGACGCGCGAGGCGTTCGAGAACGCGATGACGCTCGACGTCGCCATGGGCGGCTCGACCAACACCGTGCTGCACCTGCTCGCCGCCGCCCAGGAGGCCGAGCTGGACTTCACGATGGCCGACATCGACGAGGTCTCGCGCCGCGTGCCGTGCGTCTGCAAGGTCGCGCCGAACGGCCACTACCTGATGGAGGACGTCCACCGCGCCGGTGGCATCCCCGCGATCCTCGGCGAGCTGCATCGCGGCGGACTGCTGCATGACGGCGTCGCCGCCGTGCACTCGCCGACGCTGCAGGGCTGGCTGGACGAGTGGGACATCCGCGGCGGCTCGGCCTCCGATGTGGCGATCGAGCTCTTCCACGCCGCGCCCGGCTGCGTGCGATCGGCGACCGCGTTCTCGCAGTCCGAGCGCTGGGAGACGCTGGACGTCGATGCGGCCGAGGGCTGCATCCGCGACGTCGAGCACGCCTACACCAAGGACGGCGGGCTGGCGATCTTGTACGGGAACATCGCGGTCGATGGCTGCGTGGTGAAGACCGCGGGCGTCGACGAGTCGATCTGGAAGTTCTCCGGACCGGCCGTCGTGGTCGAGTCTCAGGAGGCGGCGGTCGAGGCGATCCTGGGCGAGCGCGTCAAGCCCGGCGACGTGGTCGTCATCCGCTACGAGGGCCCGCGCGGCGGGCCGGGCATGCAGGAGATGCTCTACCCGACCTCCTACCTCAAGGGCCTCGGGCTCGGCGCCCAGTGCGCGCTGCTGACCGACGGGCGCTTCTCGGGCGGCACGTCGGGGTTGTCGATTGGCCACGTCTCGCCTGAGGCGGCGTCCGGCGGCGCGATCGCGCTCGTCGAGGACGGCGACACCATCATCATCGACATCCCGGGCCGGACGATCGCACTAGACGTCACCGACGCCGAGCTCGAGGACCGCCGCGGACGGCTAGAGGCCACGACCGGCTACCGCCCGGCGCAGGACCGCCCGCGCTCCGTCACCCCGGCGCTGCGCGCCTACGCGGCAATGGCCACGTCGGCCGACAAGGGCGCCGTGCGCGACGTCAGCCGCATCGAGGCGCTGCAGGACGCGAGGCGGGCCGACCAGCCGGCGTAAGCCGTCAGCCGCGCTGCGGGTGGCGCGAGCGGGCGACGGTGGGGCGGGTGCGTGAGCGCTGGGGTGCCGGCGGGCTGGACGAGCCGTGGGGGCCGCGGTGGCGGGGAGGACGGGGGAGCCGCGGGCGCAGGTCGTCGTGCGGGTGGACTTTCGTCCCGCCTTCGCCGTCGCTGGGGCCGACGTCGGGCTCGGGCTCCTGGTGCACCGCCCACCACACGATGTAGAGGAGGGCGGCGATCGGGATCTTGAGCACCAGCATCAGCCAGATGAAGCCCCAGGTCATGTGCTGTCAACGCTACCCGGGCCGCGGTGGCGGTGTGCGTTTTTCTGCGCCGGGTTGTTCGCGCGGTGTCAACGGCGCTGGGCGGACCTACGATCAGCGGCGGCGCGGTGGGGCGCGGTGCCGGGCCTGGGCGCGGGCGGCGGCCTTGCGCGCCTTCGCCTTCTTTGCGCGCGCCCGGGCGCGCGCCTTGGCCTTCTTGGTGGCCTTGGAGCTCGTCTTGCCCCTCGCCTTTGACTTCTTCTTGCTCGCGGCCTTCTTTTTGACGCTCTTCGCCTTCGCCGTCGAGCGCGCCGTCGCCGCGGTGTAGGACGAGAGGCTCTCGTCGGGCGCCTCGTTCCAGGCGCCCGGGGCGATCACGCCGTGTAGCGCCGCGCCGACGTCGAGCGCGCCGGCCGAGACCGGCAGGCCGGTGTGGCGCACGCCGGCCAGCAGCGCGTCGCGCAGGCCGTTGCCGTCGAGGTCGGGCCGCACGGCGGCGAGCAGGACGAGCGCGCCCGCGACCTCCGGGGCCGCCATCGATGTGCCGGTGCGCCACTCGTAGCCGCCGCCGAGCGCGGTCGCCAGGATTTGCTCGCCCGGAGCGGCGACGTCGGCGCCGGCGCCGTAGTCCGAGACGCTGGAGAGGCCGCCGTCGCGCGTCGTCGCGGCGATGCCGAGGACGTTGTCGTCGCCGTACGCGGCGGGGTAGGTGGGGGAGGCGGCGAGGTCGGCACCGTCGTTGCCGACGGCGACGACGATCAGGACGCCGTGGGCGCGGGCGTAGTGGACGGCCGCTTCGAGGTCGGGGGTCGAGGTCGGCCCGGCGAGGCTGAGGTTGACGATCCGCGCGCCGTTGTCGACGGCGTAGCGCAGGCCGGCGGCGACTGCGGCCGTGGTGCCGCGCGCTTGACCGTCGAGCACGCGGATGGTCATCAGGCGCGCCTGCCAGGCGACGCCGGAGACGCCGATGCCGTTGCCGCCGCGGGCGCCGACGATGCCGGCGACATGGGTGCCGTGGCCATTGGTGTCCTGCGGCGTGCCGTCGTTGTCGACGAAGTCGTAGCCGTGGACGTCGTCGACGTAGCCGTTGCCGTCGTCGTCGACGCCGTTGCCTCCGACCTCGCCGGGGTTGGTCCAGAAGTTCGGTGCGAGGTCGGGGTGGCCGAGGTCGGTACCGGAGTCGATGATCGCGACCGTGACGTCGGCGCCGGTGGTCTGGCGCCAGGCGCTGTCGATCCCCATCGGCGCATCGCCCTGCAGCGCCCACTGCTCGGCGACGCGTGGGTCGGTGGCCGATGCCTGGGCGGCGCGGGCTGTGACGGGGCCGTGCCGCTTGGCGGCGGCGGCCGGCTTAGCCGTGAGCCCGTCGGGTGCACCGATCGTCGCGGCTGAAGCACCGGTAATCGGTGCGACGGCCAGGGCGGCGAGGGTAGTAGACGTGACGAGAGCGAATGCGCGGGCGACAGCAGGCATGCGGCCTCCAAGGCCATGGAGCCCGCTGCCATCGGGAGCGGCGCGGACTATCCCCTGATTCGGCCGCCTAAACCCACTCTTCCCACATCAGTCCGGGTTTTGGCCAAATGACCGATCCCGGGGTGCGGTATGTGCCTTGCTTATGCGCGCAGCGCCACAGGATCGACCGTGAAGGCCGTCATGCGCTGCAGATCGGCGACCCGCTCCTGGACCTCGTCGGCCGTCAGGCGCTCGACGCGCTCGGTGCCGAACTCCTCGACGTTGTAGGAGGCCAGCGCCGTGCCGTAGGCCATCGCGCGGCTGAGCAGCGCGTGGTCGATCGGCTCCTCCGGGTGCGCGGCGACGTAGCCGACGAAGCCCCCGGCGAACGTGTCGCCCGCGCCGGTCGGGTCGATGACCTCGGCCAGCGGGTAGGCGGGCAGCGCGAAGAACCCGTCGGCCGTAAACAGCGCGGCACCGTACTTGCCGAGCTTGGCGACGACCGCCGTCGGGCCCCACGACAAGACCTCGTGGGCGGCCTGCTGCAGCGTCGGCTTCTCGGTCAGCTGCTCGAGCTCCTCGTCGTTGAGGATCAGGCAGTCGACGGTCCCGATGACCTTCTTGAGCGACGCGTTGGCGATGTCGATCCAGAGGTTCATCGAGTCCATCGCCACGAAGCGCGCCTTCGTGCACTGCTGGCGCACGTCCAGCTGCAGATCCGGCTGGATGTTGGCCAGGAATAGTACGTCGGCGTCCTGGGAGGCCTGCGACAGCTTCGGCGAGAACGACTCGAAGACGTTGAGGTCGGTGACCAGCGTCTCACGCTCGTTGAGGTTGGACGAGTAGACGCCCTTCCAGAAGAAGGTCTTGCCGCCGGCGACGACCTCGACATCGTCGGTCACCGTGCCGCGCGTGCGCAGCGTCGCGAACGATGCCTCGTCGAAGTCCTCACCGACCGGCCCGACGGGGCGGACCTCGTCGAAGAACGACGCCGCGAGGGCGAAGTGGGTTGCGGCGCCGCCGAGCATCCGCTCGCGCTCCCCGAAGGGCGTCTTGACGGCGTCATAGGCCAGGGATCCGACGACTGTGAGGCTCATTCGGCCGGGGAGGTTAGAGAGGTCCGTGAGTAGGGTGCCGCCCGATGCGTGCCATTCAGCAGGTTGCGTTCGGTGGCCCGGAGGTCCTGGAGCTGGTCGAGGTGCCCGTACCGGAGCCCGGGGACGGACAGGTGCTGGTCCAGGTCAGCCGTGCCGGGATGAACTTCGCCGACACCCATCAGCGCGAGGACCAGTACGTCCAGCGCCAGTCGCTGCCACTGGTTCCGGGTTCTGAGGTCGCGGGCGTGCGCACCGACACTGGCGAGCGCGTCGTCGCGCTCGTCGGCCACGGCGGCTATGCCGAATATGCGCTGGCGCCGGCCGATCGCATCTTCCCGATTCCCGATGGGCTCGACGATGGGACCGCGCTCGCGCTGTTGTTGCAAGGGTTGACCGCGTGGCACCTGTACCGGACCTGCGCGCGTGTGCAGGACGGTGAGTCCGTGCTGGTGGTCAGCGGCGCGGGCGGGGTTGGCTCGCTGGCGGTGCAGCTGGCCAAGCCGCTGGGCGCGGGCCGAGTCATCGCGACCGCGTCGTCTGCCGAGAAGCGGGAGTTGTGCTTGTCCTTGGGTGCGGACGCGGCGATCGACGGATCGCCGGAGGGGCTGCGCGAGCGGTTGTTGGAGGCCAACGAGGGCCGCGAGGTCGATGTCGTCTTCGAGATGGCCGGCGGCGAGCTCTTCGACATCGCGTTGCGGGCGATGGCCGACATGGGGCGCATGGTCGTCTACGGCATCTCCTCGCGGGAGCAGAACGAGGTCCGGACCGGCCGCCTGCTCAAGCGCTCGCAGTCGATCATCGGCTTCTGGCTCTTTCACTACCTCGACCAGCGCGAGCACCTGGAAGAGCCGCTCGTCGACCTCTTCGCTCTAGCGGCGGCCGGTGACGTGCGCGCCGTCGTGGGCGAGACCTATGCCTTGAGCGAGGCACGGCGCGCCCAGGAGGACCTCGCCGCCCGCCGCACGCGCGGCAAGCTCCTGCTCGACCCGTCGCGCTAAGCAGCGCCGAGCGCGACGGCGGGTGGGCCTGTCTGCGGGCCTATGTCGTCCCCAAACGGGCCCGCCCCTGAGGCGCCGAGGTCGACCAACGGGGGTGGGCCTGTCGGCGGACCTATGTCGTCCGCAAACGGGCCCACCCCCCTGGCGGGTTAGGCCGCCCGCGTTGTCTCCGGCATCTCTTGGGCCATGAGCGACGCGAGCTGCGTGCGCGACCGCAGGTCGAGCTTGCGGTAGATCTGCGACAGGTGGTACTCGATGGTCTTGGGCGAGAGGAAGAGCTTGGCCGCGACCTCGCGGTTGGTCATGCCGTAGGCGACCAGGCGCGCGATCTGCAGCTCGTGGGCCGTCAGCTCCTCCAGCCCGGCCGCCGCGACGGCCGACTTCTCCGCCGCGTCGCCCTCGGCCGCCGCGCCGCCGGTGGCGCGCAGCTCGACGCGCGTGCGGTCGGCCCATGGCGCCGCGCCCAGGCGCTCGAAAGCCTCCAGCGCCTCGGAGAGCTGCTCGCGCGCGTCGCCGCGGCGACGGTCGCGGCGCAGGCGCTCGCCGTAGGTCAGCTGCGTGCGCGCCTTCTCGAACGGCTGGCCGTCGTGCTGGTGGTGGGTCAGCGCGGTCTGGAAGTGGCTCTCGGCTCCGGTGGCGGCCAGGATCCCGCGGCAGCGGGCCAGCGCGCCAAGCGCCCAGTGGCCGCCGCCCGGCGTGTCGGCGAACTCCTCCAGCGCCTGGAACGCCGCGTCGGTCCGGCCCAGCCGCGCGAGCGCCTCGACGCGGTCGGCGCCGAATTGGACGACGCCGCGCTGCGTGTGCAGCCGCGCCGCGATCCGGTGCGCACGGTCATAGAACTCGCTGGCAATCTCGACCTCGCCCGCGCTGAGCGCGTCGAAGGCCAGCGCGTTGAGCGCATAGGTCGTCATCGCGTCGCCGCCGAGCAGCTCACCGAGGTGGACGGCCTCGCGCGCGTGGGCGCGCGCGTCCTCCCGGCGGCCCATGCCGGCCTCGACGTGGGCCAGCACCGAGAGCGCGAAGGTCAGCAGCGGCTTGAGCCCGGTCTCGCGCGCCAGCCGCTCAGCCTCGCCGGCGTCGGCCAGCGCGGCGCCCCAGCGGCCGCGGCGGAAGTCCAGGACCGAGTGGGCGGTCAGCGGGTAGATGAGGTGGTTGATCGCTGCGGCCTCGCGGGCGGTCGTGACGAGGTGGTCGAGGACTGCCGTCGCACGGTCCCAGCGCTCGTACCAAATGGCGCACTGGCCGGCCATGCCGATGAGCTCCGACGGCACCGCCAGCACGTGCTCGCCCGTCAGGAACGGCAGCGCCGGATCCAGCAGCGCGTCGGCCTCGTCCTCGTGGCCGAGCGCGGCGTGCGCCTCGCCGACCAGGACGTTGGCGAGGACCTCGATCACCGGGCTCTCACCGGCGGGCAGGAGTGCCCGGGCGCGGTCGCCGGTGGCGACCAAGGCCTCCATGTCGCCCGTCATCATGTGGGCGACGGCCGCCTCGACGAGCAGCGACGCGGAGGCCCCAGGGTTGTCGGCCTCGATGCGGTCGGCCTCGGTGACGAGCAGGTCGTGGGCGATGCCCGGCGCGCCGCGGCGCATCTCGACGCGACCACGCACGCGGACCACCTCGGTCGCCAGCGCGCCGCCCGGGACGAGCCCTTGCGCGGTGGAGACCAGCGCGAGTGCATGGTCGACCAGGCCGCCTTGGGCGAAGTCTGACGCGGCCTCCAACAGCCGGCGGGCGCGGGCGCCGTCATCGGTGCTGAGGCTTGCTGCGCGTTCGAACGCGCGGGCGCCGGCGGTCACCCCGCCGCGGGCGCGCGCCTCGCTGGCGGCCGCCTCCAGCGCGGCCGCGACCTCCTCGTCGGGCGCCTCGGCCGCCGCGGCCAGATGCCACGCGCGGCGGGCGGGCGCGCCCCCGGGCAGCCTCGCCAGGGTCGCGTGCACCGAGCGCCGCTGTACCGGGTCGGCCGCGTGGTAGATCGCCGAGCGCAGCAGCGGATGGAAGAAGTCGATGCTGCCGTCGATGGCGATCAGTCGGGCGCTGATCGCCGGGTCCAGTGCGTCAGCCGGCAGCCCGCGCTGGTCGAGCGCCAAGACGAACAGGTCGTAACGCCCGGTCTGCATCGCCGCGGCCACCAGCAGTGCCTCGCGGGTCGCTTCCGGGAGGTCGGCGAGCTGGCGCGCGAAGGCCTGCTTGATGCGCTCGCCCGCGGCCACGGGCCCCGCCAGCGGCTCGCGGCCGGCGAGCTGATCGGGGCTCAGGCCGCGCGGGATCTCGGTCAGCGCCAACGGGTTGCCATGCGCGGTGGCGACGAGGTCGGAGGCTACGTCGTCGGCGACGCGATGGGGCGCCTCGCGGCGCAGCAGCTCCGCCGCGGTGGCGTCGTCGAGGCCGGAGACCGCCAGCGCCTCGACACCGGTGAACGCCTCGAGGACGGCGTCTGACGCCGACCCGCCGGTGCGAGCGGCGCAAAGCAGGACGACGCCCTCGGCGCCAAGCCGTCGTGCGGTGAAGATCAGCGCGTCGCGCGACGCGTCGTCGAGCCACTGGACGTCGTCGGCGACCACGAGGTAGGGCTGTTCCTCGGCCGCCGCGGCCAGCAGGCTGAGCATCCCGGCGGGCACCGCGAAGCGATCAAACGGCGTCGGCGGCTCCAGCGCCAGCGCCGACCCGAGCGCCTGCGCTTGCACCTCCGGGATCTTGTCGCGCAACGCCAGCAGCGGCGTCAACAACTCCAACAAGCCGGCGAACGGGATGTCGGACTCCGACTCATAGCCACGCGCCCGCAGGACGACGAACCCCAGCTCGGCAGCCTGTTCAGCGGCGACCCGCAACAGGGCCGATTTGCCGATCCCCGGCTCTCCGTGGAGCAGAAGCGCGGCGCTCGTGCCGTCCTTGGCACCGGTCAGCAGGCCTTCGATGTGCGTGAGTTCGTGCTGGCGACCGAGGAGCAAGGGAGTGAGTGTTGGCGCTGCCGGCGTCGTGGCAGTGCGCGCAATGATGCCATGGCGCACTACCCTCTTTTGGTACATGACCGCCTTTGCGGACCTCGGCCTGAGTGAGCCGACCCTTCAAGCCCTGCAGGATGTCGGCTACGAGAAGCCGAGCCCCATCCAGGAACAGGCCATCCCGATCCTCCTCCAGGGCGAGGACATCATCGGGCAGGCGCAGACCGGATCCGGCAAGACCGCCGCGTTCGGGCTCCCCATCGTCGAGCACGTCGACCCCACCGTCGGCGAGGTCCAGGCCCTGATCCTGACCCCGACGCGCGAGCTGTGCATCCAGGTCACCCAGGCGCTGCGCACCTACGGCGCGCGCAAGGGCATCGACGTCGTCGCCGTCTTCGGCGGCGCGCCGATCCGCAGCCAGCAGGCGCAGCTACGCGCCGGTGGTCATATCGTCGTCGGCACCGTCGGACGCGTGCTCGATCTCCTGTCGCGCGCGTCGCTGCACCTCAGCTCTTGTCGCTTCGTCGTCCTCGACGAGGCCGACGAGATGCTCGACCTCGGCTTCCTCGAAGACGTCGAGAAGATCCTCAAGCTCTGCCCCAACGGCCGCCAGACGGCGCTGTTCAGCGCGACGATGCCGCCGCCGATTCGCGAGCTGGCCGACCGCTACCTCTACCACCCGCAGACGGTGAAGGTGAAGTCGGCCAACCTGACGGTCGACACCGTCGAGCAGTTCCGTCACGAGGTCAAGACGGCCGACAAGCCGGAGCAATTGGTCGAGGTCCTCGCCTCCGAGCGGCCCGACCAGGCGATCGTCTTCACGCGCACGAAGATCCGCGCCGACCAGCTCTACAAGAAGCTGCGCGACCGCGGGATGAACGTCAAGGCGCTGCACGGAGACATGAGCCAGGGTCAGCGCGACGGCGTCATGTTGTCGTTCAAGGGCGGCCGTGTGCCGATCTTGGTGGCGACCGACGTCGCCGCCCGCGGCCTTGATATCTCGACGGTTACCCACGTCGTGAACTTCGACGTGCCGACGTCGCCCGACACCTACGTGCACCGCATCGGCCGCACCGGCCGCGTCGGGCGCTCGGGTCGAGCGATTACGTTCGTCGAGCCCAAGCAGCAGAAGGAGCTCGCGGCGATCGAGAGCCACGTCGGCAAGAAGCTCACAGAGTGGACGCCGGGCGCCAAGACCACGCCGGTCCCGGTCGAGGAGAAGCCCAAGCGCCACACCAAGCCGCAGCTCTCGCGCAACGGCGCGGAGGAGTACCGGCGCGTGCTGGCGGGCGCCGGCCGGGCCGATGGCTTGGAGGTTGCCGACGTCATCCACGCGGTGACCAGCGCGGCGGGCGTTGATGGCGAGGCGGTGCGCGACGTGCGCGTGCTGGAGCGCTTCACGCTCTTCTCGGTGCCCGACAGCGAGGCGGATCGCATCGTCGCTGCCGTCGACGGCAGCAAGCTGGCCGGCCGGGCCCTGCGGGTGGAGCTCGCCAAGAGCTGAGTCACAGGTCCGGGCTTCACGCGAAGTTCGGTGCAAGGACCGCAACGTCGACGTGCCGAAAGGCGTTGTGGGTATGGTGAGACACACGCGATGACGCTGCTTTTGCGAGATACGGCCAACGCACCGAAGGAGACTGACGCCGCGGCGCCGGTCGAGACGCCTTCGGAGGTCCGGGCCTGCCCGACCTGCCACGCGCCGTTGGAAGATGGCCAGGACTGGTGCCTGAACTGTGGTGAGGCCCAGCCGAGCCGGCGCATCGCGCTGCCCGGCAAGCGGGCTGCCGCGACCGTGATGGCGCTGACGACCGTGCTGGTCGGTGGCGCTGTTGCCGCGTCGTACGCGGCGTTGTCTGACGGCACCGAAGCGCCGCCGGCCACGCCGACGCAGGTCGCCCAGGTGCCGGCCCCTGCGCCGGCTCCGGACGCCGCAGCGGCGGCGGCTGCAGCCGCGGCGGCTGCAGCCAGCAACGCGACGCCTGCAGAGCCATCGACGCCTGAGCCCGTCGACACCGGCATCCTGCCCGACGACGGCGGCTCGTCGAGCTACACGCCGCCGCCGGCCTCCGACGACTTCTCCGACTCGTCCACCTCGCAGGGCACCACGAGCAGCAGCCAGACTGCCCCGAACGCCAACAGCGGCACGAGCGACGACGACAGCACGGCCAACACGCGGACGAGCACGACCCCGGCCGAGACCGAGCCGGTCGCGATCACGGTCGGCGAGGACGCCGGCGCGCTGTATGACCCCTACAAGCGCGACACGGCCGCCGGCGACGCCAAGAAGGCCTTCGACAGCGACCCGAACACGTCGTTCCCGATCACCGTCGCGCCCGGGAGCACCCAGGTCGGTGCCGGTCTCACGGTCGACCTGTCCAAGAAGCAGGGCCTCCGCGAGATCGAACTGACGACCAAGACGCCCGGCTTCAAGGTCGAGATCTACGCCACCGACGACACCGATCTGCCGCCCGACGTGCTCGACACGCGCTGGGCGCACCTCAAGGACGTCACGAGCGTCGGCAGCGACGCCGATGCCAAGGGCAAGGAGCTCGTCAAGCTCGGCTCGGGCACGACGAAGTACCGCCACGTGCTCCTGTGGTTCACGGCGCCGCCGACCGACGGCAGCACCGTGCGCGTGTCAGAGCTCAAGCTGCTGGGCTAGCTCGCGGCGAGATAGCTAGCCTGCGGGCAATGTCTATCGCCACGATGACCACCAGCGAAGGGCCGATCACGATCGAGCTCTTCGACGAGGACGCTCCGAAGACCGTCCAGAACTTCAAGGACCTTGCCGGCAAGGGCTTCTATGACGGCCTGATCTTCCACCGTGTGATCAAGGACTTCATGATCCAGGGCGGCTGTCCGCAGGGCACGGGCACCGGTGGCCCCGGCTACCAGTTTGAGGACGAGTTCAACGATCACAAGATCGTGCGCGGCGCGCTGGCGATGGCCAACGCCGGTCCGGACACCAACGGCTCGCAGTTCTTCTTGGTGACGACGCCCGCGGCGTCCTGGCTTGACGGCAAGCACACCGTCTTCGGTCAGATCACCGAGGGCATGGACGTCGTCGACAAGATCGAGGGCAAGCCCACCGATGCGCGCGACAAGCCCACTGAGGACGTCCGCATCGAGTCCTTGACGATCGCCGAGTAGCGACGGCGTCACCGCCGGAAGCGGCGCGGGGAGTATGGTGGTCTAGACCACATGACTGGCTCCTCGCACGCCTCCTCCGACCCCGTCGCGCTCGGCGTCAGCGCCGGACTCTGCGACGGCGAGCTCGTCGCTGGTGACATCTTGGTAGCCGACGGTCGCGTGGCGGCCGTCGGCGCGCCGACGGGGCCTGGCGGAGGTAGCGGCATCGCGGTTCCGGGCTTCCTGGACCTGCACATCAACGGCTTGGTCGGCGTCGACTTCCTGTCGACCGACGAGGACGGTTATGCGAGGGCAAGCGCCGCGCTGGCGCGTACCGGTGTCACCGGCTACTTGCCGACGTTCATCACCTCACCGCTGGACGACTATGCCGGCGCGTTGGAGGTGGCCGCGCGCGCGGCGGCGGCCGGCGCTGAGCACGGCGCGCGTGTGCTCGGCGTGCATCTGGAGGGCCCGTACCTTTCGCCGCGCTGGCCGGGCGCGCACGATCCGCTGCACCTGCGGGCGCCCGACGTCGACGAGGCAATGGCGCTCTGCGAGCTCGGGCCGGTGCGGATAGTGACGCTGGCACCGGAGTTGGACGGTGCGCTGGAATTGGTGAGCGCGCTGACGGCGCGGGGCATTGTTGTGTCGTGCGGCCACAGCGACGCCGACGTAGCTTCTGCGGGCGCCGCGTTCGATCGCGGCGCGCGCGCGATCACGCACTTGTGGAACGCCCACCGCCGCTGGGCTCCGCGCGACCCGGGTATCGGTGGCCTCGCGCTCGTGCGCCCCGATGTGACGGTGCAAGCGATCGTCGATCATGTCCATCTTGCTCCGGAGACCGCGTACGCGGCGTTCCTGGCGGCGGGTACGCGCTTCTCGCTGGTCACCGATGCGATGGAGGCGGCGGGGCAGGGGGATGGGGTGTTCCGGCTTGGTCGGCGAGAAGTCGAGGTGCGCGGCGCGCGAGTGGCGCTGGCTGATGGGTCGCTGGCGGGAAGCGTGCTGACGATGGATCAGGCGGTCCGGAACCTCGTGGGGTGTGGTGCTTCCCTCGCTGATGCTGTCTGGGCCGCCACCGGCGCGCCAGCGGGTTTGCTGGGGGATCCGGAGCTCGGCCTGCTGCGCGTTGGCGCGCCCGCGAACGTCACGGTGCTCGACGACGAGCTGCGGGTGGTGCGGACGGTTGTGGGTGGGGCGGAGGCGTTTGCGGCGGCGGCATAGCGGGCGCGTTTGTCTTCGGACGTCCGCGAGTGCTGGCTTGCGTGGCGCACCCGCGGCGCTCAGCGCAGTTTGTGTTGCAGTTGCGCAGCGTGGTTCGGGGGCACCGAGGGGGTGAGCAGTGGCTGGGCGGCTCGGGCGCGGGCGTGTCGTCCGCCGGCGCCGGGGCGCGGGTGGCGCGCGGCGTCGTCGGCGTGCGGGGCGAGCGTTGGTGGCAAGGTCCGGGTCGTCTGGCCCCTGCATATGAGGGGCTAGGCGACACGGATCGTTCCGGGTCGTTTTGGACGTCTTGTTGACGTCGAAAACGCCCCGGACTCCCGGTTCGCTGCCGAAGCACCGGTCCGGGGCGCCTCATGGTGAATAGTTCGTCATCAGACGCCCCGGATCTCGGGTTCGGGTCCGAAGCATCGATCCAGGGCGTCTGGGTCTCCAATGTGGGGTCCGCAACGACCCGGACCAGCGAACCCGGTCGGTCCGGGGCGCGTGGTGTCCCAATGTGGAACACAAGCCGACCCGGTTCTCACTGCACGCCGCGAAGCACCCGCGGCCCTGGCGCCCACGGACGCCGCGCGCTGCCAGCTACTGCTCACTCCTCTCGGTGCCCCAGAACCACGCCGCGCACCCCCGACAACAAACCGCGCGGAGCGCCGTGGGTGCGCCACGCAAGCCTCCGCCGCGGATGACACCCCACAACCTGCGCGGAGTCGCCGTGGGTGCGCCACGCAAGCCAGCCCTCGCGGACGACAAAAGACGCCACGCGCCCACCCCCCGGGGAGACACAAGCGTCAGCTCAGCCCCCGCCTAACCGAGCACCGAGAAGTCAAACGCCTTCCCCACATCCGGGCGCTTCTTGACGATCCCCAAGCGCGCGTCGAACTCCGCCCACTCCTCGAGCACCCGGCGATCCAGGCGTAGATCGCGCGCAAAGATCGGCGCCACCGCCGCAAGCTGCGCGCCGATCAAGTCCATGTCATCCGTCTGCGCCTCGTGCGCGATCTGCCGCACGGCCGCCTCCGGGTCCCGCGTCACCGCGGCCCCGCCTGACCGGATAGCTAACAGCGCTCGCCGAATCCGATCACGCTCGCGCTCCAACGTCCGCCGGGCAGTAATCAACACCACCTCGGGATACGCGGGCGCGCCGTAGTCCTCGACACGGAACTCGTTGACCTTCACGCCACGCTGCTTGAGCGCCACACCTTCGGCGTTCCAGAACACCGGCGCGCCGTCGACCTTCCCGGCGAGGATGCCCGAGACCGCGTTGAAGCCGATGGTGATCTGGTGCACGCGGCGCAGCTGCCCGCCGTCGTGGGCGATGATCGCGTCGAGGAACGCGGGGTCCGAGGGCAGGCCCGAGACGCCGACGTCATGGCCTTCGAGGTCGCGCGGGCGCTTGATGGACGTGTTGGTGACCAGGGCGGCTAGCGGCTTGCGGACCAGCGCCGCAACGCCGACGACGTCGATGCCGCGCTCACGCGCGATGGCGAGGTCGTGGATGTCGAGCACACCGAGATCGAGGCGGCCGGCGGCGACCTGCTTGAGCGCATCGGGCCCGGAGCCCGGTTGGCGGATGACGAGGTGCACGCCCTCGGCCGTGTCAGCATGCGTACGGATCGCGGCATAGAGCGGCGCGTGCACGGCGTTGGGCGTGAAGTCCAGTGCCAACTGCACGGTCTCCGGATGTCGGTCCGTCGTCGAGGTCGCTTGGTCGTCGCTGCCACAGCCGCAGAGCGCGGCGAGGGCAAGAGCGAGGACGATCGGCGAGACACGACGGAAGGACATCGGCGGGCAGTCTGTCGAACGGCCTTCTACGGTGTCCGGCGATGCCACTGCCCGAGCAGGTCCGCCGCCACTGTGCCGAGGTCGCCCGTACGGCACGGTCGGTGCGGATCGACCTCGACGCGTCGACGGCAAGCGACGGGATCGCGGGCCTCAACGCCGAGCAGCACTTCCTCGAGGGCTCGCCTGAACAGGTCGCGCGCTATGTGCTGGTCCTCGACACCATCAACTTCGGCTCGGGCTGGTTTCCGACGCTGCGCCACGGCTCCACCGACGCGATGACCGAGCGGTTGACGGCGTTCGTGCGCGGTCGCGACGGCGCCTCGTGGTGGGGGCCGGAGCTGACCGCGGTGAGCGCTGCCGCGGTGGCCGACCTCTTGGACGATGACCCTGCGCATCCCCTGATGGCACTCTTCGCCGAAGGCCTGGCACAGCTCGGCGCCTTCGTCGGCGAGCGCGACGCGCTGGAGGTGATCGCGGCCGCCGATGGCTCGGCGGCCCGCTTTGCCGCGCAGCTGGCCGACGGCATGGCGTTCTTCGATGACCTGGGCTTCTTCAAACGCGCCCAGATCACCGCCAACGACCTCGTCCTCGCTGGCGTCGCATCGTTCGACGACATCGACGACCTGACCGTCTTCGCCGACAACTACCTGCCGCACGTGCTGCGCCTCGACGGTGTCCTCGTGCTCGACGACGCGCTTGCGGCGCGCATCGATCGCGGCGAGCTGCTGAAGCCGGGCGGGGCAGACGAGCGCGAGCTGCGCGCCTGCGCCGTCTACGCCTGCGACCAGCTCGCGCGCCGCCTCGGCGTCGCACCACGCGTGCTGGACAACTGGCTCTGGAACCGCGGCTGCGAGCCCGCCTACCTCGCCCGGCCGGCGCACCTGGCCCGCACCGTCTTCTACTGAGCGACGGCCAGTCGCTCAGCCGGGGGTGGGCCTGTTGGGCGACGTATGTCGTCCGCAAACAGGCCCACCTCGCTGTTTGGTGCCGAGGACAGCTGGGGTGGGCCCGTTGAGCGATGCATACCGGCCGCAAACAGGCCCACCCCTCCCGGAAGGGATGCGGACGACGGGTCACGTCGCGCAGTGCCGCTCCCGCTCGCTCTCCTCGCTGCCGACAGATCACCCATCGCGCCACGACCAACGCCGCGCACTGGACGCCGACCACGCCCAGCCCCTACCGCGTTGTCGTGACCTTCGACAACCCAAACGGCGCGTCGGGGTCGATCCCTCGCAACAGCGACAGCTCGCGGGCGAGCTGCTGCGCGCGGACGATCGCCGGGATGGCGGCCAACCCGTCGCCGATCGACGCCGGGATCGGCAGATCGCCATCCGGCGCGATCGCCAGGACCCGCCCGCCGCGCTCACGCGCCGCCGCGGCGAACTCGGCCACGTCGGCCGCGGTCGGTCCGCCGGCGGCGAGCGTCAACACCGGCAGGCCACGGTGCACGACGGCAATCGGGCCGTGCAGGAAGTCGGCGGCCGACGCGCCCTCGGCGAGCACGCCGGTCATCTCCTTGACCTTGAGCGCAGCTTCCAACGCCGCGCCGAGCAGCAGGCCGCGCGCGATCACGACGAGGCCCTGGGCGGAGCCGACGGCAGAAGCCGCCGCGCGGGCAGGCTCGTCGTCGCCCAGCACCTCACCGACAGCGTCGGGCAGCGCCGCCCACGCGCCGTCGTCCCATGGCAGGCGACTGCGACCCGCCTCACCCGCCAGCGCCTCGGCCAGCACCGCGAACGCGGCGAACTGCGCCGTCACCGTCTTGGTCGCTGGCACGGCCTGCTCAACCCCGGCCGCGGTGTCGATCGTCGCGTCGGCGGCACCCGCGAGCGGGCCGTCGCGGTCGTTGGTGATCGCGACCGTCCGCGCGCCCGCGGCACCGAAGCTCTCCAGCACCGAGACGATCTCCGGCGTGCGGCCCGACTGCGAGACGCCGACTGCCAGCCAGCCATCCAGGCGATCCTGCGCGCCGTACCGCGTGATCAAAGATGGCGCGGCGAGCGCCACGGGGCGTCGCGCGGCCAGCTCCAGCACGTAGCGGCCGAAGACCGCGGCGTTGTCGGAGGACCCGCGGGCGACCAGCACGATCCCGACCGGCGCCGCACCGCCGAGGGCGGCGCGCAGCTCCCCTACCAACGCGCCCCGGCGGGCGGCCAGCGCGGCCAGCACCCGCGGCTGCTCGGCCATCTCGGCGAGCATTTGCGAACCGGCCGGGCTCACAGCCGCCGCTCCTGGCGCAGCCGGATCTCGTAGCGGTCACCCCGAAACAGCGACCACGCATACGCCAGCGGCCGCTCGTCGACATCAAGCAAGATGGTGTGGAACTTCAAGCCGGCACGCCCCGGCGCGACGCGCAGCAGGTTGGCATCCTCACCGACGATCTCGACCGCGACAACCTGCTGGTCGGCCGACGGGAAGCGCGCGCCGAAGCGCTCCTCCAACACGGTGAACAACGACAGGCCGTCGAGACCCTCCTCGGCCAGCGCGCCGAAGCGCTCCGCCGGCAAGAACGCCTCCTCCAGCGCCATCGGCTCGCCATCGGCGGTCCGTACGCGGCGCACCCGGACGACCAACGCACCGGGCTCGATTCCCAGCCGCCCGGCGACGAGGTCGTCGGCCGGCTCGGTCCCCTGCCCGAGGACCTGCGAGCCCGCCGTCAACCCACGGGCCCGCATGTCCTCGGTAAACGAGCTGAGCGTCGCGGCCTGGGCGACGCGCGCCTCGGCCACGAACGTCCCGCGCCCCTGCACGCGCTCCACCATCCCCTCGGCGGCCAGCCGGGTGATCTCGGCGCGCACGGTCATCCGCGCGACGCCGTAGCGCTCGGCCAGCTCGCGCTCGGAGGGGAGAGGGTCACCGGGCTTCAGCGTCTCGATCAAGTCCTCCATGATCGAACGCAGCTGCGAGCCCTTGGGGCTGGCGCGCGACAGCTTGCGGGGGAGCTCGGCGGTCACTGGATGCCGGCAGCCTCGCAGGCCGACGCATAGGCCGCCGTGCAGACGTCGGCAGCCTTCAAGAACCCGTCCTTGATGACCGTCTCGTTGATGTTGTCCTTGTCGATCGACAGCGTCGGGACGAGCACGGACGGCACCTGGCCCGCGCCGTTGTCGGTCTTGCTCGTCGCGATGCCCGACGGCACCGGCTTGCCCTGGGCCAGCGGCACGGCGATCTCGGCCGACTTGCCCGCGATCTCCTTGAGCGGCTGGTAGACCGTCATCAGCTGCTCGCCCTTGAGGATCCGCTGGATGCCCGTGACCTCGGCGTCCTGGCCGGTGACGAAGAGCTTGTTGGGGTTCATGCCCGCGGACTTCATCGCGGCGATCGCGCCGCCGGCCATGCCGTCGTTGGCGACGTAGACGGCGTCAAAGCCCGTCTTGCCCAGCGACGTGATCGTCTGCTCCATCTCCTGCTGGGCCTTGTCGGGCGACCAGTCGGGCGTGTCATAGGACTTGACGATCTTCGCGCCGCCGCTCTTGTAGGTCTCCTCGGCGCCCTTCTTGTAGGGCGCGGAGTTCGAGTCGGTCGGCGAGCCGTTGATCATCACGATCCTCGGGTTGGTCTTGCCGGCGGCCTTGAGCGCCTTGAGCTGCACCTCTGCCTGCTGCACCCCGACCTTGTAGGGGTCGATCGACACGTAGTAGTCCAACGGGGCGTCGGCGACGAGGCGACCGTAGCTGAGGACGGGGATCTTCGCCTGCCGCGCGCGCGTGACGATCGAGCCGGCCGAGGCGACGTCGACGGCGTCGAGCACGAGGACCTTGGCGCCGCGGGTGATCACGGCTTCGGCCTGTTGCTGCTGCTTGGCCGCGTCTTGGGTGGCGTTCTCGTAGATGACCTCGCAGTCGGGGCAGAGCTCCTTGACCTTGGCGGTGAAGAACGGCTTGTCCTGGTTCTCGTAGCGCGCGGTCTTGTTCTCGGGCAACAGCAGGGCGATCTTCGCGCCCTCGCCGGAGGACGACGCCGTGGTGCCCGCCGCGCTGTTGTTGTCGTCATCGGACCCGCAGCCGGCCGTGATCGCCGCGAGCGCGGTCGCCAGCAAGACCGCGGCGGTTGCCGGTGGGCGGAACGTGGGGAACATCTCTGCCTCCTCCTCGGTGAAGCGTGCCGGCAGACCGTAGCACTGCTGGTATAGACCAGCAAGCCGAAGTGGACTACACCAATTTCACGGGGCGACGGAGGCGTCGGGTGTGGCGGGATTCGGGATCGTGACGCCGACGCTGGGGTCGGGCGGCGGTTGGTTCGCGCTGCCGCCTGTGGTGCCCGTGCTCGTGCCGGTCGGCGCCGCAGGCTCGGTGGTCTGGCCGCCATCGCCGGGCACGGTCTCGGTGGTGTCATCGGGAACCGTCTTCGCGGGAGCCGCGGCGGTCCCGGGGCTCGGCTCGATGCCTTTGCCGCCGGGGGCCGGGCGCGCGGCGCCGCCCGTGCCGCGCACCGGCGTGGCCGGAGCCACGGCCTTCGAAGGCGTTGCTGGGGTTCCTTCGCGGCGATGACCGCGTAGGGCGTGCCGGTGCGTGCGCAGCTGCACCGACCGCGGGATCGCCGTCGCGGCGGGCGTGGAGGTGGACCTGGACCCTGACCCCGCCCGCCCCGCAGAGCCCGCGGCCGCCCCGTCATCGCCCGCGCGGACGACCACGACGACGGCGAGCGCCAGCAGCGCACCGGTGAGGAAGAAGAGGAGATGGCGACGGAGCACGACGTTCTGTCAACGAGTGTGACGACCAGCAGGTGACGCCGTTTCCCGCGCGGACAATCAGCCGGTAGGCTTGACACCCCGTCAAAGCAACGCGACCGGAGATGGACGCATGGCAGGTATCCAGGAGCAGGAGCAGGTCGATGTCGCCGCCCCCGAGGTGGCCGTCCCCGCTGCTCGCGAGTTTGCCGTCGAGAACCCGGCCACCGGCGAGGTCATCGCTCACTGTCGGGATCTCGGTGCCGAGGAGATCGCCGCCATGGCGCGGCGCGGCCGCGCGGTGCAGCCGGCCTGGGAGGCCCTGGGCTTCGAGGGCCGCGGCCGGATCCTGAAGCGCATGCAGAAGTGGGTGATCGACCACCAAGAGGAGATCATCGCCACCATCCGGTCAGAGACCGGCAAGACCTATGAGGACGCGCTGCTGGCCGAGATCTCCTACGGCGCGTCAGCGTTCGGCTTCTGGGCCACCAACGCCGAGAAGTACCTGGCTGAGGAGAAGGTCAAGTCCTCCGCCGTGTTGGCCAAGGGCAAGAGGCTGCGGGTGCGCTACAAGCCGCTCGGCCTGATCGGCGTCATCGGCCCGTGGAACTACCCGCTGACCAACTCCTTCGGCGATTGCGTCCCGGCGCTGGCCGCCGGCAACAGCGTGATCCTCAAGCCGTCGGAGATCACCCCGCTGACCTCGCTCAAGCTCGCTGAAGGCCTGAAGGAGTGCGGCATCCCCGACGGGGTCTTCCAGGTCGCCACCGGCCTGGGCGCCGCGGGCGCCGCGCTGGTCGACGAGGTCGACATGATCATGTTCACCGGCTCGACGGCGACCGGCAAGAAGGTCATGAAGACCGCTGCCGACACGCTCACGCCCGTCTCGCTGGAGCTCGGCGGCAAGGACCCGATGATCGTCCTGGCCGACGCCGACCTCGAGCGCGCCGCCAACAGCGCGTTGTACTACGGCATGCTCAACGCGGGGCAGACCTGCATCTCGGTCGAGCGCGTCTACGTCGAAGCGCCGGTCTACGACGAGTTCGTCGCCAAGGTGACCGACAAGGCCCGCGCGCTGCGCCAGGGTGACGGTGGCGCCGGTTCGGCCGACGTCGGGTCGATGACCTTCCCGCCGCAGGTCGACCTCGTCGAGCGCCACGTCGAGGACGCCAAGGCCAAGGGCGCGCGCGTCGTCGTCGGCGGCTCGCGGGGCCACCATGACAAGGGCTACTGGTACGAGCCCACGGTCCTGGTCGACGTCGACCACACCATGTTGGCCATGACCGAGGAGACCTTCGGGCCGACGCTGCCGATCATGAAGGTCCGCGACGAGGAGGAGGCCATCAAGATGGCCAACGACTCGCCCTACGGCCTGGGCGCCTCGGTCTTCGGCAAGGACACCGGGCACGCCGAGGCGGTCGCGCGGCGCATCGACGCCGGCGCGGTCTGCGTCAACGACGCGCTGGTCAACTACAGCGCGCTGGAGCTGCCGATGGGCGGCGCGAAGGCCTCCGGGCTCGGCACGCGCCACGGCGCCGGCGGCATCCGCAAGTACTGCCAGGAGCAGGCCATCCTGGTGACGCCCCTCGCGCTGAAGAAGGACCTGCACATGTACCCCTACAACGCCAAGATGACGGGGCGGCTGAGCAAGCTGTTCAAGTTCCTCTACGGGCGCGGGGACCGCGGCTAGGAGAGTCCAGAGGCTCGCGCGAGCGAGCCTCTGGCGAGTTCGCGCAACCTGACCTCGCCCCCTGGGCGAGCGTCAGGCCAGCTCGTCGACCAGTCGCAGCAGGTCGAGCGGGCTGAACGGCTTGGTCAAGAAGAGATCGGCGCCCGCCGTTCGGGCCCGAGTCTCGTTCTCTTGCGCGCCGGCGGCGGTGAGCATGACGATCGTCGCCTTCGCCGCGCCGTTGTCCTGCGCGCGGATCAGGCGGCACGCCTCGATGCCGTCCATGCGCGGCATGTCGATGTCGAGGAACACCAGCTCGGGGTGAACCTCGGAGGCGAGCTGCACGGCCTCGACGCCGTTGGCGGCCTCGTGCAGCCGGAAGCCTGCGACATCCTCGAGTGTCGTGGACACGAGCTTGCGGATGAATGGGTCGTCGTCGACGATCAGGACACTGCGCACGTCAGCCGACCTCGCGGCAGATGTCGTCGAGGCGCGTGAGCGGGATCTGCATGAACGCGTCCACGACCTCGGGGTCAAACTGCGTCCCGGAGGACTCGGCGATCATGTCACGTGCGACGGCAAACGGCGAGGGTGGCCGGTAGGGCCGGATGGTGGTCAGCGCATCGAGGACATCGGCCACGGAGAACACCCGAGCGGCCAGCGGGATCGCGTCGCCGGCCAGCCCGTCGGGGTAGCCGGCGCCATCCCAGCGCTCGTGGTGGTGGCGGACGACGAGCTTGGCTTCGCCGAGGAAGTCGATCTCGCGCAGGATCTCCCAGCCGACGAGCGAGTGGCGCTCCATCAGCGTGCGCTCTTCGGGCGTCAGCGGCTCGGGCTTCCAGAGGATCGAGTCGGGCACCGCGACCTTGCCGACATCGTGCAGCAGGAAGCCGAACTCGACTTCGGGATCGTCGCAGAACGGTGCGTCGAGGACCCGCGCGATCTCCATGCCGTAGGCCGCGACGCGCTCGGCGTGCTTGCCCGTGTAGGCGTCGCGCGCCTCGACGGCGTTGCACAGCGCCCGCACCGTGGCCATGTAGGAGCGGCGCAGCTCATGGCGCCGCTCACGCTCGCGCTTGAACGTCTCGCGCAGGTCTGCTGCGTAGCGCTCGAGCTGCTGCTCCTTCTCGGCTGCCGAACGCTCGACGGTGGCCAAGCGCTCCTGCAGAACCGAGACGTCGGTGATGGTCCCCTTGCCTGGCATGTCCTCCATCAACGAGCCTACAAGTCCGCGGCTGCCGCAGGCTCTAAGAGGGCTAGGACGGCGGCGCCCGCCTCACCGATGGAGATCGGCTCGGCGTCGAGCCGCGCGAAGCCGGGGGCGCCGTCGCCGTCGGCCGAGACGACGACGACCGAGCGGCGTAGGCGTCGCCCACGGAGGTCGAGACCGGCGATCGCGGCCTCGACGTCGGGCAGGCCCGCATCGACCAGCGCGACCTCGAAGCGGCGCATCGCACACAGCCGCGCGGCCTCCAGCGGTGAGCTGGCCCACTCGTGCTCGATGGCCAGGTCATCGAGCGCCTGGCGCAAGTTGGTGCGCACGTCGGCGCGGCCGACGGCTAGGACCCGGACGCGACCGGCCATGACCGCGGAGCCCAGCGCGTCGGCCAGCTCCTCGGCATCGATCGGCTTGCTGATGACCCACTCGCCTGAGAGCGCCTCGCGGCCGGAGAAGACCGAGACGACGACGACCGGCAGGTCGGCCAGGCGCGGGTCGGCGCGCAGCTCGCGCAGGACCTCGAAGCCGCTGACGCCGGGCATCAGCACGTCGAGCGTCATCGCGTCGAACTCCTCGGTGCGCAGCCGCTCCAGGGCGGTGGCGCCGTCGTGGACGATCTCGCAGGTCACGCCGAAGGGCTCCAGCCGCTCGGCGATCAGCCGCGCGGTCTCGGGCTCGTCGTCCATCACCAGGACGCGGCGGCCGTGTAGCGCGTCAGACGGGCGCGTGACGACACCAGGACCGGGCGCGGCGGGCAGCGTGACCGCGAACGTCGTGCCCTCGCCCGGCGTAGAGGCGACGTCGATCGTGCCCCCGTGCAGGTCGACGAGCGACTTGACGATCGAGAGGCCCAGGCCGGTGCCCGGCGTGCCGGTCGAGCCCGCCCCACGTGAGAAGCGCTCGAAGACGTGCTCCAACTCGGCGGACGACATCCCGCGGCCGGTGTCGGAGATCTCGATCCGCACGCCCGCGCCGAGTTGGGAGGCGCTGAGGCTCAGACGGCCGCCCTCGTCGGTGTAGAGGTGCGCGTTGGTCACCAGGTTGGTGAGCATCTGGCGCAGGCGCGTGGCGTCGGCCAGGATTCGCGGCGTGTCGGGGCTGACCTCGATCTTGAGCTCCTGGTGCTTGGCCTCGATCCGCCCGCGCAGCAGCGTCGTGACGTCGGCCAGGACCTCGCCGACGTCGACGGGCCGGCGGTGGACCTCGACGCGCCCGGCCTCCAGGCGCGCGACGTCGAGCAGGTCGTTGACGAGGTCGACGAGGCGGTTGGTGGAGACCAGGACGATGTCCAGGAACTCGCGCTGGCGGTCGTCGAGGCCGTCGCCGGCGCGCAGCAGCTCGACGAAGCCCTTGATCGAGGTCAGCGGCGAGCGCAGCTCGTGGGAGGCGGTGGCGACGAACTCGCTCTTGAGGCGCTCCAGGCGGGCGCGCTCGGTCGCGTCGCGCAGCGTCCAGACGGTGCCGCCGTCGGCGTGCTCCTCCAGCCGGGCGGCGGTGACGGCCAGCGTGCGGCCCTCGTGCTCGAGCAGGATCTCGACGCCGAGCGCCTCGTCGACGGCGGGCAGGACGAGGCCGCCGACCTCGGGCGGATGGCCGACCTTCAGCTCCGGCGCCAGCCGCAGCGCGCGTGGGTTGGCGGAGGAGACCAGCCCCTCCTCGTCGATGATCAGCAGGCCGTCGCCGAGGCTGCGGACCGTGACGGCAAGCCGTCGTCGCTCGGCTTCTAGGCGCTCGTTGGCCTGTTCGAGATCGACGGCCATGGCGTTGAAGGAGCGGCCGAGCTGGCGCAGCTCGTCGGGGCCGGTGTTCTCGTCGACGCGGGCGGTCAGGTCGCCCTCGGCCACCCGGGCCGAGGCGTCGACGAGGCTCTCCAGGGGGCGCCGGACGCCGGCGAGCAGGAGCGCGACCAGGGCGATCGCGCCGGCCAGCGCCAGCCCGCCGGCGGCGGTGATCGACGCGAGCGCCTTGCGCGAGTCGTCGCGGGCGGCGTCATCGGCCTTGCTGAGACGCTCGTCTTGGCGGCGGGTCAGCGCGGCGATCGGTGCGCGGGCAGCCAGCGCCGCGCCGGCGGGGGCGTTGGGGCGGCGCAGGCGGGCCTGGGCGACACCGGCCTGCGTGACGAGCTTCATGCTCTGCGGGTCGTTGGCGGCGCGGCGGCGCGTGTCGGTCAGCGCTTGGGTGTAGGCGGCCTTGGCGCGGGCGTCGCCGGCCGCGGTGCGGTCGGTGCTCGGGGCCCGCAGCGTGGCCTCCTCGACGACGGAGGCAGCCAGCAGCTTGCCTGCCGAGGATTTGACCTCGTAGGCATGGGCGAGTTGATCTTCGTAATGCTGCCGGGAGGAGTACAGCGCGCCCACGCCGAATCCCGCGATCGCTGTGAGAGCGATCGTCAATCCAAGAAGCGCAAGTTGGACCGAGCGCGCGATGGATAGCCGGCGCACGGGCGGGACGGTACCGGGCGTGGCCGACGCGCGCCGACGTTTCTCTCGCGCGGCGCTTCCGGTGGTGCTCGTCGGCGTGGCGCTGGCAGCGGTCGCGACGGTCGGCGACGGTGGCGTCGGGCGTGCGCACTACCTGCGCCAGCTGGTCTTCGGCCCGGCCGGAACCACGGTCTCGCGGACGGCGCCACCGACCGTCGTGACCAGCGAATCGTTGCCGTCGATGCCGGCTGTGCCCCTCGCGCAGCGCGCCCTGCCACGATCCTTGGGCAATGGCCATCGTGCTCGCCCTCGCCGCCGCAGCCTCCTGGGGCCTGGCGGACTTCCTCGCCGGGCTCGCTAGCCGCCGCGTCAGCGTCCCGGTCGTCCTGCTGCTGGTCGAGGGCGGCGGATTCGTGGTGATCGCCCTCGTGGCGGCGATCTGGGGCGGCCCGTTCTTCGACGACGCCCAAGACTTCTGGTCGGCGGTCGGCGCCGGGCTGTCGGGCGTGATGGCGCTTGGCTGCTTTTACCGCGCGCTGGCGATCGGGACGATGAGCGTCGTCGCCCCGATCTCGTCGGCCGGCGTCGCGCTGCCGGTGATCGTCGGGATCGCGACCGGCAACCGGCCCTCGGCGATCACCACCGCGGGGCTCGTGGCGATCGTTGTGGGCGTCGTGCTCGCCTCGCGCGAGGAGCACGACGGTGCCGAGGCGGCCGCAGCGGGGCGGACCGCGCTCGGGCTGGCGCTGTTGGCGGCACTGGGCTTTGGCGGGTTCTTCGTGCTGATCGACGCGCCCGCTGACGTCTCGGTGCCCTGGACGCTCGTGGTCTCGCGCGGCGCGGCGATCCCGTTCGTGGCGCTGGTCGTCCTCCTGACGCGGCCGGCCTTCCCGGCGGCGCGGTTCGGGCTCGGGATCGCGGCGGTCGGGTGCATCGACCTGCTGGCGACGGTGCTGCTGTCGCTGGCCCAGACCAAGGGCGATCTCAGCATCGTCTCGGTGCTCGGCGGGATGTATCCGGTGGCGACCGTGCTGCTGGCGGCGGCGTTCTTGGGAGAGCGCGTGCGCACACCGCAGCTCGTGGGGATTGTGTGCGCGCTGGGCGGCGTGGGGGCGGTGGCGGCCGGATGACGCGCCAAAGCCGGACCGCAGGATGACCTCCCTGGCTGCGGCCACCTTCACGTTCGCCCCGCTGCAACTTGCGCCGGCGGCCGTCAGCGCGGCGCTCTACGCACGGCGCGTGCAGACCCTGCGTGGAACGCCGCGCGCGGTGCCGCGGCTGCGGCAATGGTCGTTCTACAGCGGCGTTGCGCTGATCGCCGCGGTGCTCGTCTCGCCGCTGGCGACCTTCAGCGAGCAGCTCTTCTGGGCGCACATGGTCGAGCACCTCCTGATCGCCGACCTCGGCGCGCTCTTGCTCGTGCTCGGCCTGACCGGACCGCTGCTGGCGCCGATCCTGCGGATCGGGCTCTTTGACCGCCTGCGCGTGCTCGCCCATCCGCTGGTCGCGCTCCCGCTGTGGGCGATCGACCTCTACGTCTGGCACATTCCGGCGTTGCACGAGGCGGCGTTGCAGCACGACGGCGTCCATGCGCTCCAGCACCTGTGCTTCATCTTCTTCGGCGCCAACGTCTGGATGTGCCTCTTCGGGCCGTTGCCGACGCCGGCCTGGTTCGGGACCGGCTGGAAGGCGGGCTACATCGTCGCCGTCCGGCTGGTGGGCGCTGCGCTGGCCAACGCGTTCCTCTTTGGCGGCGACGCGTTCTACCCCGCCTATGGGCCCGGCGAGGCCGCGCACGGCCTCTCACCGGCCACCGACCAGGTGGTTGCCGGCTCGATCATGATGGTCGAGGAGTCGCTGCTGACGATCGGCCTCTTCTGCTGGCTCTTCCTGCGCGCGGCCCGCGAGAACGACGAGCGCCAGGAGCTGCTGGACCTCGCGAGCGCGCGCGGCGTGCCATTGACCGACGAGCGCGCGGGCCGCGCCGTGGCTGCCGGCCGCGGGCGGGAGCTGCGGGCGCGGATCGAGCGCGACGCCTCGGCCACCCCGCCCAGCGCGTCGAGGGACGACTGATGGTCCTACAGCGACCATCAGTCGTCCCTCGACGCTCGCCGAAGCGTGAGTGTGCGTGGCGGCGTTTGCTGATCGTCTGCTCAGGGGAGTTCCAAAGCAGGATGTCGACGAGCTTCAAGAAGCAGGTCAGTCAGATCGCCCGCGGCCCTGAGGGCCGCCGCATCGCCGAAGAGGCCAAGCGCCTCGCTCGAGACCCGCGCACGCGCGCGCGGATCGACGAAGCGCGCAAGCGCCTCGCGGGGCATCGTCGCAAGCCGGCGTAGGCCTGGCAGGCCTATACCTTCGGGACGGGGCTGGCTGGCGTTCAGTGCGCGGCGTGGCTCGCGGCGTGCGGCGTGGTCTGTCGGCAGCGAGGAGAGCGAGCGGAGACGGCAGCGCCATCGCCTCCGGGCATCCGCCAACGCCCCGGGCGGGTGGGCCTGTCTGCAGACGTTCTACGTCCGGATACAGGCCCACCCCGTCTCCGCCCCGCCTCACTCCCCGCGCGTCAGCGCCTCGGCTCGCTCCGCCAACCCGACGACCCCGTCGCCGAAGGCCTTCAGGTACGGGTCGTCGCTCATGCCGCTCGACGCACGCCGGAAGTTGCCCTCCATGAAGACGATCGACTTCCACAGCGCCAGCGTCTGGTACCAGCGGATGTCGGTCATCGACCGGCCGGACCGCTCCTCGTAGCGCGCGACCAGCTCGGCGCGCGTCGGCCAGCCCTCCTCGCGCGTCACGCTCGACAGCTCGAACTTGCCCAGCGGCGGGTCGTCGCGCTCGACGTAGAGCGTGCAGAAGTAGCCGAGATCGGCCAGCGGGTCGCCGATCGTCGACATCTCCCAATCCAGCACCGCGGCGATCGCCGCCGGCGGCTCGGGCGCGAGCAGGACGTTGCCCAGGCGGTAGTCGCCGTGGACGATCGTGGCCGCGGGCGAGGCCGGCAGGTTGTCGCGCAACCAATTGCCGACGGTCTCGACCGCCGGGATGTCGCGCGTCTTGTTGTGCTCCCACAACCCGAGGAAGCGGCGCAGCTGGCGCTCCAGGTAGCCGTCGGGCTTGCCGAAGCCCTCCAGCCCGGCGGCGCGCCAGTCGACGCCGTGGATCTCCACAAGCGCGTCGATCAGCTCGTCGGCGGTGCGCCGCCGCTGCGCCGGTGAGTCCAGGCCGACCGGCATCGCGCCCGTGACGACGTGGCCGATGACCTCCTCCATCACATAGAACGGCGCGCCGAGCACCGCCTCGTCCTCGCAGACTGCCAGCACGCGCGGCACTCGCGCACGACCCTCGAGCGCGCGGAGCACCCGCGCCTCGCGCAGCATGTCGTTGGCCGACGGCGGGATCGGCGGGCGCGGCGGCCGCCGCAACACAAAGCGCGCACCGCCCCGGTCAAAGAGGTACGTCGCATTGGAGTGGCCGTCGCCGATCGGCCGGATCGTCGGCTCGCCGTCGCCGAGGTCATGGCCGTCGAGGAACCCGAGCAGCGGATCGAGGACCAGCAGCGGCGGGCGCCCGTTGGTCGCGCCCTCCTCGTGGTTGCGGACGATGTCGTCGTCGGCGATCTCGTGGGCCATCAGGCGAGATCTCCGGTCGCGGCCTTGGTCGACTCACCCTGCATGGCGAGCTTGAGCAGCTCGCGCGCGATCGTCATCCGGTGCACCTCCGAGGCGCCGTCATAGATGCGCGCGGCGCGCGCATCCTGGTAGATCCTGCCGACCGGAAGGTCGAGAGCGATGCCCGCCGCGCCGTGGATCTGCACGGCGCGGTCGGCGATGCGGCCGAAAGCCTCCGACACATAGGTCTTGGTCATCGCGACCTCCTGGCGGTGCGGAAGGCCGTGCTCGAGCTTCCAGGCGGTGTGCAGCACCATCAGCCGCGAGGCGTACAGGTCGATCGCCGAGTCGGCGATCATCGCCTGCAGCATCTGGTGGCGCGCGAGCTCCTTGCCGAACGCCTTGCGCTGTAGGAGCCGCGCGGTGGCGAGATCCAGCGCGCGCTGCGACATCCCGATCCAGCGCATCGCATGCGCCAGCCGTCCGCCGGCCAGCCGCTTCTGGGCGATGACGAAGCCCTCGCCCTCGCCGCCGAGCAGGTTGCCGATCGGGACGCGGATATCCTCGATCGAGATGATCGGATGGCCGCCGGGGGAGTGGCTGCCGATCCACTCCGGGTCGCGCTCGACGGTCCAGCCCGGTGTGTCGGTCGGCACGATGATCAGCGAGTAGTTGCGGTGACCGGCGGCGGAGTCGTCACCGGTCTTGGCGACGACGATCGAGAAGGCCGCGCCAATGGCCCCCGTGATGCACCACTTGCGGCCGTTGAGGATCCATTCGGCGCCGTCCTCGGAGCGGACCGCGGTGGTCTCCAAGTTGGTGGGGTCGCTGGAGGCCACGTCGGGCTCGGTCATCGCAAAGCACGACCGGATCCGCCCTTCGGCCAGCGGCCGCAGCCAGCGCTCTTTCTGCTCCTCGCTGCCCGCCAGCAGCAAGGTGTGCATGTTGCCCTCGTCAGGCGCCATGCAGTTCATGCCCAGCGCGGCCAGCGGGGCGGCGCCGACCTCCTGGGAGATCAGCGCCATCCCGAGCACGCCGACGCCGAGGCCGCCGTACTCCTCGGGCAGGTGCGGGGTGAAGATCCCGCGCTCGCGCGCACGGTCGCGCAGACCCTCGACGACCTCCCACGAGCCCAGGACGTCCTCGGGGTCGGCGATCTCGCCTTCCGCCGGCAAGACATCTTGGGAGATGTAGTCCTTGATGCGGTCCAGCAAGGACTGCAGCTCGTTCGGCACGGTGAAGTCGATCACACCCGAAGTATGAGAGATGGAGCCCTCACGCAACCCTCACGGGAGGTTCGCGCAACTTCGCTCGCCGCTAGCGTGTCCCACTTCGTGATGACCGCACCTCGACGTCCTCAGCTCCTCGCCGTGATGGCGACCCTCCTCGCCGCCCTCGCGCTTGCCGCCGCCGCGGTCGCCCCCGCCGCGCATGCCAGCAAAGGCCAGGAGGTCACCTTCGAGGCGCCACGCGACCTCTTCGATCCCGCCAACCGCGAGGCGGCGTTCACCGAGATCGACAGCCTCGGCGCCCACGCGCTGCGCGTCGTCCTCTACTGGCAGGACGTCGCGCCCGAGGCGGCCTCGCGCATCAAGCCCAAGCTCGACATGAGCGACCCGGCCAGCTACGACTGGTCCAAGTACCAGCCGGTGCTCGACGAGGCCAAGGCGCGTGGCTGGACGGTGCAGGTCACGGCCTCGGGCCCGGTGCCGCGCTGGGCGACCAATGGCGCGCGCGACACCACGACGCGGCCGAGTCCCAACGAGTTCCGCATGTTCATGACCGCGCTGGCCAAGCACTTCGGCAACGAGGTCACGCGCTGGTCGATCTGGAACGAGCCCAACCACCCGCAGTTCTTGGAGCCCCAGTACGACGCCAAGCACAAGCCGGCGTCGCCCGCGATCTACCGTGGCCTCTACGCCGCCGCCCTGCGCGGCCTGGCCGACGCCGGCGACACCAAGCCGGTGTTGATGGGCGAGACGGCGCCGACCGGCACCGGCAAGGACGTCGCCCCGCTGACCTTCCTACGCGGCGCGCTCTGCCTCAACGACAAGTACAAGAAGGTCGGTTCCTGCGGCAAGCTGCGCGTCGACGGCTACGCGCACCACGCCTACACCAACAGCAAGGGCCCGCTCTTCAAGACGACGAAGCCCAACGACGTGATGATCGGCGTCCTGCCGCGCCTGGTCACCGCGGTCGACAAGGCCGCCAAGGCCGGTGCGCTGACCAAGCAGCTGCCGATCTACCTGACCGAGTTCGGCATCCAGTCGGTGCCAGACCCATCTTTCGGTGTCAGCCTGCAGCGCCAGGCCGAGTACCGCTCCTACTCCGAGCGTCTGGCCTATGACAACTCCCGCGTCGCGGCGTTCTCGCAGTACCTGCTGACCGACGACCTGCCGCGTGCCGACGTGCCCGAGTCCCAGAAGTACGGTGGCTTCGAGTCCGGCCTGCGCACCTCGGGCGGCAAGGCCAAGCCGGCGCTGGACGGCTTCCGCCTCCCGCTCGTCGCCAAGAAGACCAAGGGCGCGACCAAGGTGTCGCTCTGGGGCCTCGCGCGGCCGGCCAAGAGCACCACGAAGGTCACCGTCCAGCAGCGCGACGGCAGCGCGTCGTTCAAGACGATCAAGACCCTGACGACCAACAGCCACGGCTACTGGACGTCCACCGCGAACCTCGGCGGATCCAAGCGCGCGTGGCGCGTGCAGTGGACCGACGCACAGGGCAAGCAGTGGACCGGTCCGGCGACGCGCGCGCTCGGCTGAGCCGTCGTCGCTAGGGTCCCGCCTCTATGGCCAACCAGCTCTGGCTGTTGCGACACGCCGAGGCCGAGCCGCACGGCACGCGGCCCGACGCCGAGCGGCGGCTCACGCCGCGCGGGGAGGAGCAGTCGCGCTCCGCGGGCCGCGCGCTGGCCGCGCTCGGCCTGACCTTCCAGGCGCTCTACACCAGCCCCAAGGTGCGCGCGCGCGACACCGCGCTGCTGGCGGCCGAGTCGCTCGGCGACGAGCCGATCGTCACGCCGGTCTTAGCCGAGGACTTCAGCGTCGCCGACGCGCGCGACCTGCTGCTTGGCGTCGAGCCCGACGGCCGGATCCTCGTCGTCGGTCACAACCCGGACTTCGCCCAGGTCGTCTTCGACCTCACCGGCGCGCGGGTCGACTTCAAGAAGGGCGGCGTCGCCGGCGTCCGGCTGGATGGCACCCGCGGTGAGCTGATCGCGCTGCTGCGCCCGCGCGAGCTGGAACGCATCGATCCGTCAGCGTCCTGAGTCACCAGCTAGCCGACTCGGCGAATTACCTCATCGGGGGCGTTGTCTGGGTGCGCTCGCGCCCTTATGTTGCTCTTCATCGGTCCCATGCTCGACTCCGCGGACGTCACCCCACAGGACGGACGCGTCGCCCGATCGCACCGCACGCGCGCGGCGATCGTCGAGGCGCTCGTCACGCTGCTCGAAGCGGGCAACCCGCAGCCCACGGTCGAGGAGATCGCGGCGCAAGCGTCTGTTGCCCCGCGGACGGTCTTTCAGCACTACGCTGACCGCGACGCGCTGTTTGCCGCGGTCTCGGCCCACCGCGAGGCGCAGCTGCAGCTTCTCATGGGCACGATCGATGCCCAAGCGCCGCTGGTCGAGCGCATCGAGGAGATCGTCGCCCAGCGCTGTCGCATCTTCGAATGGATCGCCGCCGTGCGTCGCGGCGCGCTGCTGATGGAGCCGTTCTCCGGCAGCGTGCACGAAGCGCTCGACAGCTTCCGCGCAGCCAAGCGCCTGGAGCTCGAGCGGGTCTTCGCGACCGAGATCGCCGCCTGCGCCGAGCACGAGCGCTCCACCTTGGTCGCGACGCTTGGCGTGGCGGGCTCGTGGTCGACGTGGGACGCGTTGCGCACCCAGCAGGGCCTCGATCCCGAGGCGAGCTGCGCGGCGCTGGCGTTGACGCTGCGGTCGCTGCTGGGCGACGGCTGATCGCGACGCGGCACACTGCAGCGCATGGAACGCGTCCGCGTTCGGGCACCAGAGCTCGACGGAGAAGGTGGATGGATCGGGGTCGATGACCTCTCGCTGGCGCAGCTGCGCGGCAAGGTCGTCCTGCTCGACTTCTGGACGCTGGCCTGCGTGAACTGCCAGCGTGTCGTCGAGGAGCTGCGCGGGCTGGAGCGCCGCTTTTCCGACGTCCTGGTGACCATCGGCGTGCACTCGCCGAAGTTCCCCCACGAGCACGACCATGGCGCGGTGCGTGCGGCCGTCGCGCGCCATCGCATCGAGCATCCCGTGCTCGACGACCCCGCGATGGTCACCTGGGGTGCCTATGCGATCCGGGCCTGGCCGACGCTCGTGCTGATCGACGTCGACGGCCGTGTCGCGCTGACGGTCTCGGGCGAAGACAAGGCGGTGCAGCTGGCCGCGGCGATCGAGGAGCTGGTCGCCGACGCCGACGCGGCGGGAACGCTGCGCCGCGGGCCGCTGGCGCTTGATGCCGCCGACGCCGCCCAAGGCACCGGCGAGCTGGCCTTCCCGGGCAAGGTCGCGATCGAGGACGGTGCGACCCGGGCCCCGCGCGTCGCGATCGCCGACAGCGGCCATGATCGCGTCCTGATCTGCTCGCTGGGCGGCGAGGTCGAGATCGAGCTCGACGGTCTCTACCAGCCTCAGGGCGTGCGCTTCGACGGCGTCGGCGACACCGCCGCGCTGCTGGTCTGCGAGACCGGCGCCGACCGCGTCTGGCGCATCCCGCTCGACGGCCGCGGCCGACGGGAGCTGCTGACCGATCAGTTGCGCTCGCCGTGGGACGTGATCGTCTGGCACGGCCATACGGTGATCGCCGAGGCCGGCCGTCACCGGCTGTGGGCGGTCGATCGCGCCGGCGAGCTGCAGATCCTGGCCGGCACGGGCGCCGAAGCGCTGGTGGACGGCCCGGGCCTGGAGGCGGTCCTCGCCCAGCCGTCCGGATTGACGCTGACCGCCGACGGCGACCTCGCGTTCCTCGATGCCGAGGCCAGCGCACTGCGGGTGGTGCGTGCTGGAACATTTGCCGTCGAGACGCTCGCGGGCGCCGGGCTGTTCGCCTGGGGCGATGCGGACGGTGACGGCGAGCGCGCGCGGCTGCAACACCCGCTGGGTCTCACGCTCGGTGCTGGGGGCGAGCTCTACATTGCCGACACCTTCAACAACGCGATCCGCGTGTGGCGCGGCTCGCATCTGTGGACCGTGCCGGTCGACGGCTTCGCCGAACCGGGCGGGATCGCGGCACTGCCCGACGGCCGCCTCCTGGTCGCCGACACCGGCAACCACCGGATCGTCCGCGTCGACCCTCTGCGCGCGCGGGCGGTCACGCTCGACGTCGGGCGTCCCGCCTCGGTCGACACGCCGGCCGGGCAGCCCGCGTCGGTTGCCGGGACGATCGTGCAGCCCGCCGGTTCGACGCTTCCGGTCTCGTTGGACCTCGATCCCGGCGATGACGACCTCGACCCCGCCGCCGGCCCGCCGATCCGCGTCCGGGCCGTCGCCGACGTGCCCGGCCTGCTGCGCGAGCCGACGTCGTGGACAGCGAGCGCGCTGCCCGTCTCGATCGACCTGGCGCTCGGCGAAGGCTCGGGCCGGGTGACGGTCGAGCTGCTGGCCGCCACGTGTGGATCGGACGCCTGCCGACTGCGGCGCACGCAGCGCGCCTATGACGTCCTGCTCACCTGACGCGAACGGCCTCGCGAGCGCCGCTGGCGAGGCTCGGCAGGCGAGCCCTAACCTAAGCCTCGCCCATGCCCGAGCTGCCCGAGGTCGAGATCACCGCCCGCCGTCTGAGCGAGGCGCTGGCCGGCGCGACGATCGAGTCGACGCTCGCGCCGGGGATCAACGCGCTCAAGACGTTCGACCCACCGTTGCACGCGCTCGACGGTCGCCAGATCGAGGGCGTGCGGCGGATCGGCAAGCACGCCGTCATCGACGTCTCCGGCGATCTTCATGTGCTCGTCCATCTGATGAGCGCCGGGCGGCTGCAGTTGTATGACAAGCGCGCCTCGCTGCGTGATCGCACCTCGCGCCTGCTGCTGCGGGTAGACGGCGGTAGCGGCGAGCGCGAGCTGCGGCTGCGCGAGTTCGGCACCAAGCAGGCGGCGTGGGTCAAGGTGCTCACGCCCGAGGGCCTGGCCGCCGACGAGGCGGTCGCCAAGCTCGGTCCTGAGGCCTGGCCGGACCCACCGCAGGATCTCGCGGAGCTGCTCAAGCCCGTCGGCGCCCGCCCGCTGCAGGCCGCGCTGCGCGACCAGCGCGTGATCACCGGCATCGGCCGCTCGTGGGTCGACGAGATCCTGTGGACGGCCAAGCTCTCGCCGTTCAAGCGCGCCAACGAGCTCGACGCCGACGAGGCCGGCGCCCTGCGCGCCGCGATCCTCGAGCGCCTCAGCGGGGCGATCGAGCACTACGAGCAGGTCGTCACGCTGCCGATCCCCGACAAGCTGCCGCTGCCGCTGGAGGTCCACCGCCACGCGGGCGAGCCATGTCCGCGCTGCGGCACGACGATCGAGGCGGTCCACTACGAGTCCTACGTGCTCTGTTACTGCCCGCACGACCAGACCGGCGACCGCGTGCTGAAGGATCGCCGGCTCTCGCGGCTGCTCAAATGATCGGGCCTATCATCTAAGGCATGGGCAAGATCAAGGAGGGCCAACCGGCCCCGGACTTCGAGCTTCCCGATCAGTCGGGCAACCCCGTCCGCCTCTCGAGCTTTCACGGCCGCAAGGTCGTGTTGTACTTCTACCCCAAGGCCAACACGCCGGGCTGTACCACCCAGGCCTGCGGGGTCCGCGACCACGAAGGTGACTACGAGCGCGCAGGCGCCGTTGTGCTCGGCATCTCCCCGGACCCGGTCAAGGCGGTCAAGAAGTTCGCCGACAAGCAGGACCTCAACTTCGAGCTGCTCGCCGACGAGCACCACGAGGTCTGCGAGGCCTACGGCGTCTGGGTCGAGAAGTCGATGTACGGCAAGACCTTTTGGGGCGCCAAGCGCGCCACGTTCATCCTCGACGAAGAGGGCATCGTCCGGCGCGCCTTCAAGGCCCACCCCGAGACCCACGATCAGGACGTCCTGACGATCCTCGGTGAGCTGAACGCCGCGGCCTGAACGTCCGCCTGGCAGGATGCCCTCCATGTCCCGCCGCGACGAGCTCGACGCCCTCAGCTCCCAGGAGCTCCACGACCGCGCCGTCCGGCGTGCGCAGAAGCACCTCGACGTCAAGTTCCTGTGGAACCTGATGAAGCTCGTGCCCGCCGCCAACGCCGCCGCCGGGCAAGAGGACCAGGCCGACTACGACATCGCCCACTGGTCCGGCCAGGTGGCCGATACCTTCCGCGACGACGACGGCAAGCTGTCTGACGCGCTGCGGCCCGTCTACCTCGATTACCTCGAGCAGCACCCCGACGCGTAGTCCCACGGTCCTTCGTCGACGTCCGGCGCTCAGGAATCCGGCAGCTCTGCCGACGACTCGGGAAGAACGACCGTGACGACTTTGGCTAAGGGACAGGGACTCTCCGCATGACGACGCAGGTGGCCGAGCGATACCGATTGGTGACCCGCTCCGACTTCGACGGGCTGGTGTGTGCCGCGCTGCTCAAGGAGCTGGGGATCCTCGACGACATCCTCTTCGTCCACCCCAAGGACATGCAGGACGGCAAGGTCGAGCTGACCGACCGCGACATCACCACCAACCTGCCCTACGCCCCGGGCGTGCATCTGTCGTTCGATCACCACGACAGCGAGACGATCCGCGTCACCGACGCACCTGAGAACCACATCATCGTGCCGGGCGCCAAGTCCGCCGCGCGCGTGGTCTATGACCACTTCGGCGGTGCCGACGTCTTCACGGCTGTTGGCGAGGACATCATGGCCGCCGTCGACAAGGCCGACGCCGCGGACTTCACCCGTGACGAGATCCTGTCGCCCCAGGGCTGGGACTACATCAGCTTCCTGATGGACCCCCGCACCGGCCTCGGCCGCTTCCGGGACTTCCGCATCTCCAACTACCAGTTGATGATGCAGTTGATCGACGACATCACCACCAAGTCGATCGAGGAGATCCTCGAGACCCCGGACGTCGCCGAGCGCGTCGAGCTCTACCGCGAGCACGCCGACCAGGCGATCGACCAGGTCGCCCGCTGCGGCACGCGCCACGACAACCTCGTCGTCCTGGACTTCCGTCGCGAGGAGTCCATCTTCGCGACCAACCGCTTCACGGTCTACGCGCTCTTTCCCGAGTGCAACATCTCGATCCACATCCTCTGGGGCCTGCAGCGCCAGAACACCGTCTTCGCCACCGGCAAGTCGATCCTCAACCGCACCAGCGCCACCGACATCGGTGAGCTCATGCTCTCCTACGGCGGCGGTGGCCACAGCGCGGCCGGCACCTGCCAGGTCGCCAACCAGGACGCCGAGCGTGTCCTGGGCGAGTTGATCGCCACGATCAACGCCGACGGGTAGCAGCGCAAGCGCACTACAGTCCGGCGGATGGCCGTCCGCCTGGTTGGAGACGACGACGTCGACCCGCTGGCGGGCACGCTGACGCGCGCCTTTGCTGACGATCCCGTCACGCAATGGGTCTATGCGCGGGAGGTGCGGCGGCCCGTGTGGTCGGAGCGCTTCTTTCGCTGGCAGTTGCGGCGGCTGATGGGCCAGGAGGTGAGCTGGACCACCGCCGAGGGTCACGGTGGCGCCGCGCTGTGGGCGCTGCCCGGGCGCTGGCGTGAGGACACGCGCGAGACGCTGAGCCTGCTGCGCTGGACGCTGCCCGGCGTCCTGCCGCGGCTGCCGCGGATCCTGCGCGGCCTCGGGCAGGTCGAGGCGCGCCATCCCAGCGAGCGCCATCTCTACCTCGCCGTCATCGGGGTTGACCCGGCGCGCCAGGGTGAGGGCATCGGCTCGCAGCTGATCCAGCCTGGCCTCGACCTCTGCGACCGCGAGCATCTGCCCGCCTACCTGGAGACCGGCAAGGAGGCCAACCTCGCGTTCTACGGTCGTCACGGCTTCGCGACCGTCGACGAGATCCGCCTGCCGAAGGGCCCGCCGGTCTGGTTTCTCTGGCGCGAGCCGCGCTGAGCGGTCTCGTAGGGTGCGGGCGGTGACCCTTGCCTCCCCGCCCCAGGCCGTCGTCTTCGACAACGACGGCCTCCTGCTGGACACCGAGACGGCGTGGACGCGTGCCGAGGAGGCGCTGTTTGCCCACCACGGCTCCACGTTCACGATGGAGCACAAGCGGGACCTGATCGGCTCCTCGCACACGGTCGCGGCAGGCAAGTTGGAGGTCATGCTCGACCGCCCCGGCGAGGGGCTTGCGCTGATGGCCGAGCTGCACGATCGCGTGATGGCCGAGGCGACCCATGACGTCGAGCCGCGCCCAGGGGCCGTCGTGCTCATCGACGCGCTCACGGCCGCCGGGATCCCGATCGCGATCGCCTCCAACTCGCCGCGCGTCTTCCTGGATCTCGTTTTGAAGACCTCCGGGATGGCGTCGCGCTTTGCGGTCACCGTCGCCGGCGACGAGGTTGCCCATCCCAAGCCCGCGCCCGACATTTACCTTGAGGCGTGCCGGCTGCTGGGCGCCGACCCGGCCGCGTCGGTCGGCCTGGAGGACTCGCCCACCGGTGCGCAGGCCGCCAAGGCCGCGGGGCTGACCGTCATCGGCGTGCCCTACCTGCCCGACATGGAGATTCCGCCCGCCGACCTGCTCGCGACCTCGCTGGCCGACGATGCCGTCCTGGCCGCGGTCGGACTCGTACCCTCCCGAGGGTGAGCGCCGCGCTGATCTTCGCCGGACTGGGCGACTTCTTCGATGCGGTCGGACAGTTCTTCGGCAACCTCGCCGACATTCGGTGGGGCGCACTGGCGCTCGGGCTGCTGTGCTTCGGCACCTACCTGACGATCCGCTCGCGCGCCTTCTTCAACGTGCTGCGCGCCGCCTACCCGACCGAGAAGATCGAGTTCAAGCGGATCTGGGGCGCCTACATCGCGGCCTACGGCTTCAACAACGTCGTGCCGGCGCGCGGCGGGGACGTGATCAAGCTCTTCCTGGTCAAGACCTCAATCCCGAACTCGACCTACTCGGCGATCGCCGCCGCGTTCTTCGTGGAATTCGGCTTCGACGCCTCGATGGGCTTGTTCATCCTCGCCTTCGCCTTCAGCCAGGGCGTCTTTCCCAAGCCGCCGGACTTCTCCAAGCTCGGCGCCTTCGATCTGAGCTTCTTCGCCTCGCATCCGCGCTTCTTGTTGTTCGTGCTCACCGCGGCGGCCGTCGCCGGCCTTGTCGGCTTCGCGCTGCTGAGCACCAAGGTGAAGGCCTTCTGGGCGCGCGTGCGCCAGGGGTTGACCATTATCTTCGATCGCCGGCGCTACTTCCGCGAGGTCTGGCTCGTCCAGTTCGCCGGCTGGTGCTTTCGCTTCGCCGCCTTCTGGTTCTTGCTCGAGGCGTTTCACATCGGCGGCTCGATCAAGAACGTGCTCTTGGTTCTCGGCGTCAACGCGGTTGCCGCGTGCGTGCCGTTTACGCCCGGCGGCGCGGGTGTCCAGCAGGCGTTCCTAGTCAAGGTCTTCGCCGGCACGGCGGCGGGGGCGACGGTGGCGGCGTACTCGGTCGGCCAGCAGATCGCGATCGCCGCGTTCAGCCTCGCGGTCGGCTTCTTTGCCCTGGTGACCGTGTTCAAATTCCGGTCCTTCAAGGAGGTCATCGCGGCCGGGCGCGAGCATCGCGATGCCGAGCGGGCCGGTGCTGAGCAGCCGGTGGGCGGGCGGGTACCCTAGTCCCCATGGAAGGCTTCGGAGGACTCTTCGGCGACCCGGACGAGCTGCAGCGCCGCATGGCGGAGTTCGCAGACCAGATGCAGGGTCAGCAGCGCCTGGCTTGGGCCGACAACGCGATCGGCCTGGCCGTGCAGATGACCGTGGCAGCGGTCAACCGCGTCAACATCCAGGGCACGACGGCCGAGCAGGCCGAGCAGATCCGCGCGGTGATGGCCACCGTCTTTCCCGAGGCGGTCACGCTCGTGCGCGAGGCGCGCGCGGGGCTGCAGTAGGCCGAACGCTCGCCCAGGGGGCGAAACTCGCCGCATGCCCGTAGGATCAGGGCTCGGCCGAGCCCCGGGCCTCGCCGGGTCCTGCCCCGCCGGTAGGATCGCGCTCGTGGCGCAGCTTTCGTCTTCCCAGTTGCTCTGGCGCGGTCGCATCGAGGCGGGCCTGCGGGTCGTCGCCCCGGCGCTCGATCTCGTGCTTGCCGCCGGTGACCGCCTTTCGCGCACCGTCGACCGCGAGGAGCCCGAGCTGATCATGCCCAGCCGCCTCGGCCACGACGACCAGCGCGCGCTCTCTGATGGCCGCGGCTGAGTCCGTCCCGGTGGTGACGCCGGAGCAGATCGTCGCCCGCGAGTCCGTCCAGAAGCCGCGCGTCGGCATGGCCGCGCTGGCCGCCGCGGTGCTCGCGGTTATTGCCGGCATCCTGCCGCAGTCGATCTACACCGACTTTCCGCGCGTTTATGCGCTTGAGTCGCTGCGCGATGCGGCCGGTGAGTCGATCGGGCGCGACGGGCTGCGCACCGCGCAGATCCTCTTCATCGACGATCACGCGCTCTCGCTGCTGGTGGTCGCGGTCTGTCAGGGCCTCTCGATCGCCCTGATCGGCGTGCTGCTCGTCTTCCTCTTCGACGCGTCGGTTGTGCGCGGTGCGAACACGGGGCGGATGGCCCGGATCCTCGCGATGGTCGGCGCGGGCGCCGGCGCGCTGGCCGCGATCGTGCTGCAGATCGCCGTGATGATCAGCGCCAGCGACTTCGCTTCGTCGAGCGATCACAGCACGGCGGCCGCGCACGATGCGCTGCGTGGTGGCGTCGTCGTCGTGGCCAGCGGCGTCGGCTTCTTCGGCTCGCTGTCGTTGGCTGCCGCCTTCGTCCTGATCGCACTTGGCGCCATGCGCGTCGGCTTGCTCACGCGCTTCCTCGGCGTCCTCGGCGCGATCGTGGGTGCGCTGATCCTGCTCGGCCCGCTGTCGGGCTCGCCGACGTTCATCGTCCAGGCGTTCTGGCTGGCGATGGTCGGCGTGCTGTTGCTGGGCCGCTGGCCCGGTGCGGGCGTTCCGGCGGCGTGGTCTGACGGCGAGGCGCGCCCGTGGCCGACCCAGCAGGAGATCCGCGAGGCCAAGGACCGTGCCCGTGGCGGCGGCGGGTATGCCAAGGCGCCGGAGCCGATGACGGCGGCCAATGGCTCGGCCGCCGACGGCACGCCGAGCCCGGCGACGTCGGCGCGCAAGAAGCGCAAGCGCCGCTAACCCGCGGCGTTCCCTGCCGGGTGGGCGGGTTGGCGACGGCGGTTGCCGCGTGGTATGTCTCGTTCGCGGGCAAAAGACCACGAACCGACCGAGGGGAGCGCGCACATGGCGGGCACGACGACCGATCTGGAACGCCAGCTGGCCGAGCTGCTGGAGCAGGAGCGCTTCGAGCCACCGGAGGCGTTCAAGGCCAATGCCTTGATCTCGGACCTCTCGGTGCACGAGGCGGCGGCCAAAGATCCGGTCGGGTGGTGGAACGAGCAGGCGCGGGCGCTGCACTGGTTCGCTGAGCCGCAGCGCGCGCTCAACGACGAGAACCCGCCGTTCTATAAGTGGTTTGAGGGCGGCACGACCAACGCCTCCTACAACTGCCTGGACCGCCATGTCGAGGCGGGCCTCGGTGATCGCGTCGCGTTCAAGTGGCGTGGCGAGGAGGGCGAGTCGCGCGACATCACCTACGCGTGGCTGTTGGAGCAGACGCAGCGGGCGGCCAACGCGCTGAAGGATCACGGTGTCGGCGCGGGCGATGTGGTCGGCATCTTCCTGCCGATGATCCCCGAGGTCGTCGTAGCGATGCTCGCGTGCTCGCGGATCGGCGCGCCGCACAACGTCGTCTTCGGGGGGTTCTCAGCCGAGAGCGTCAAGGAGCGCATGGAGTTCTCTGACGCCAAGGCGTTGATCACGGTCGACGGTGCGCGCCGCAAGGGCAAGACGGCGCCGGTCAAGCAGACGGTGGACGACGTTGGGATGCCGGTGGCGACGACGTTCGTCGTGCGCCACACTGGGATCGACTGCCCGATGGGCGAGGGCGACGTGTTCTGGGACGAGGCGCTGGCGGCCGCCGATGCCAACTGCGCTCCCGCCGAGCTCGACGCCGAGCACCCGTTGTTCATCCTGTACTCGTCGGGCTCGACGGCCAAGCCGAAGGGCATCTTGCACTCGACGGGCGGCTATCTCACGCACGTGGCGTGGACGCATAAGCACGTCTTCGACCTCAAGCCCGAGTCCGACGTCTACTGGTGCAGCGCCGACGTCGGCTGGATCACCGGCCACTCCTACATCGTCTACGGGCCGCTGTTGAATGCCGCGACGTCGGTGATGTACGAGGGCGCGCCCGACTACCCGCACAAGGGGATCTGGTGGGAGCTCTGCGAGAAGACCGACACCACCATCTTCTACACCGCGCCGACGGCGATCCGGGCGTGCATCAAGTGGGGCGTCGAGCACGTCGAGAAGGCCGACCTGTCCAAGTTGCGGTTGTTGGGGTCGGTGGGCGAGCCGATCAACCCCAAGGCCTGGCTCTGGTACTGGAAGGTCGTCGGCGGCGGCAACTGCCCGGTCGTCGACACGTGGTGGCAGACCGAGACCGGCGGGATCATGATCACCACCTTGCCCGGGGCTCAGGCGATGAAGCCGGGGATCGCGGGGACGCCGCTGCCGGGTGTGGCAGCCGCGGTGCTCGACGAGGAGGGCAAAGAAGTCTCACGCGGGACGCAGGGCTTGTTGTCGTTGTCGAAGCCGTGGCCGGGGATGCTGCGCACGCTGTACGGCGACGACGGTCGCTACATCTCGACCTATTGGGAAAAGTGGGGGCCGTCGACGTACCTCGTTGGCGATGCGTCCAAGCAGGACGACGAGGGCTATATCTCGGTCATCGGGCGCGTTGACGACGTGCTCAACGTCAGCGGGCACCGGATGTCGACGGCGGAGATCGAGAGCGCGATCGTCTCGCACGGCAAGGTCGCCGAGGCGGCGGTGATCGGCGCCACCGACGAGGACACCGGCCAGTCAGTGGCCGCGTTCGTCACGCTGGAGGGCGACCTGGAGGGCACCGACGAGCTGGTCGCCGAGATCCGTGAGCACGTGGCGGTGCGGATCGGCAAGCTCGCGCGCCCTAAGCGCATCATCTGGGCCGACGATCTGCCCAAGACGCGGTCGGGCAAGATCATGCGGCGGTTGTTGAAGGACATCGCTGAGGGGCGTGAGCTGGGGGACGTCACGACGTTGCGCGATCCGGATGTCATGGCGCAGCTGCAGGACAAGATCCAAGAGCGCGCTGACGAGGAGTAGCTTCCCTCCATGGGTCGCTATGAAGAGCTTCGTGCCGCGCATGTCTGGGATGTGCCCGAGCGCTACAACATCGCTCAGGACGTCTGCGACAAGCATCCGCGCGACAAGGCGGCGATGTTGTGGGAGCGCTTCGACGGTGCGCGGCGGGAGCTGAACTGGGGTGAGCTGCAGGATCTCGCCAACCAGGCGGCGCACGTCCTCGGTGAGCACGGGGTCGATCCGGGGGAGCGGGTCGCGGTCGTGCTGCCGCCGACGCCGGAGACCGCGGCGATCTTCTTCGGCACGTGGAAGCGCGGCGCGATCCTGCTGTCGATGTCGGTGCTCTACGGCGACGATGGCATCGCGCATCGGTTGAAGGATTCGCGGCCACGGGTGCTCGTGACCGACAAGGCGAATGCGCCGCGGTTCACCTCGCACGTAGGGGAGACGGTCGGCGAGCTGCTGATCCTGGACGAAGATGGCGGCCCACCCACCCTGCTCGCGGGCGCGCCGACCGACATGGTGTCCTACGACAGCGCCGCCGATGAGCCGGCGCAGTTGTACTACACGTCGGGAACGACGGGCCTGGCCAAGGGCATCGTGCACGCTCACCGCTATCTGCTCGCGCACAACGAGTTCGAGCTCTGCCACGAGGTCGTCGATGGCGAGCGCTTCCACGGGATGGGCGAGTGGGCCTGGGCGGCGGGCATCGCGCCGCTGCTGGGGCCGTGGCGGCTGGGCGCGATCCAGGTGGTGCTCCAGCGCGAAGGCGGCTTCGACCCACGGGGCCAGCTCGACTTCCTCAGTCGCAACCAGGTCACCAACGTCTTCACGACGCCGACCGCGATGCGCTCGATGATGGCGATCGAGGATGCGGGCACGCGCTATCCGTGTGACTTCCGGCGCGTTTGCAGTGCCGGCGAGCCGCTGAACCCCGAGGCGATCCGCTGGTTCCGTGACCAGTACGGGTTGACCGTGCTCGACTACTACGGGTTGACGGAGTCCTACCCGCTGTGCGGGAACTTCCCGTGGATGGAGGTGCGCGAGGGCTCGATGGGGCGCCCGATGCCCGGCTGGGACGTGCGCATCCTCGACGAGGACGAGCGCGAGGTCGCCCAGGGCGAGCGCGGCGAGATCTGCCTGCGGGCGCGGTCAAACCCGCACTATCCGCTCGGCTACTGGAACAACGAGGAGGCCGCGCGCGAGACCTTCGGCGGCGACTGGTTCCACACCAAGGACGCCGCGACCGCCGACGAGGACGGCTACATCTGGTACGCCGGCCGTGCTGACGACGTCATCATCTCGGCCGGCTATCGGATCGGGCCGTTCGAGGTGGAGTCGGCGTGCATCGAGCACCCGGCCGTCCGCGAGGCCGCGGCGGTTGCCGCCCCCGACGAGCGGCGGGGCGCGATCGTCAAGGCCTTCATCGTGCTCGCCGAGGGCCACGCGCCCTCCGATGCGCTCGGCGACGAGATCAAGGCCTTCGTCCGCGACCGCCTCTCGGCCTACGCCTACCCGCGCCGCGTCGAGTTCGTGGAGGACTTGCCCAAGACGTTGACCGGCAAGATCCGCCGGATCGAGTTGCGCGAGCGCGAGGCGGCGGCTGCTGCTGAGGAGTAGCCGCGGGCGTCGGTGGCGTGCAGTGCGCGGCGCTGGTCGCGGGTGCGGGGCGTGATTTGTCGGCACCGAGGGCGAGAGGCGTTTGACGTCGCGCGACCGTGGTCGGTGTGGCTCGTCCTCCTGGTGGCCCAGGCGGGCGATTCGCGGCCGAATCGTCGATCGCCGAGGTCCACTCTCACCGCGGGACGCCGCTGGCCAGCGGGGTGGGCCTGTTGCGGGACGTATATCGGCCGCAAACAGGCCCACCCATCGCCGAAGGATTGCCGACGACCGACGTGGGCCTGTTGGAGGACGTATGCCGGCCGCAAACAGGCCCACCCGCCCCCGAGCGTCAGCGGACGACCGGCCGCGCCGCGAAGCGCCAGCTCCGCTCGCTCTCCTCGGTGACGACGAACCACGTCGCGCAGCACCCACCAGCGCCGCGCACTGCACGCCACCGACGGTCGCGCCACCCGGCTCTACAACCCCCGTCGAATGCCCTCGCGCCACGTCGGCCACTGCGGGGTCCAGCCGAGCACGCGGCGCGCCCGCTCGTTGGATGCGCCGCGGGAGGTGGTCATCATCGTCACCACCGCTTCGCCTGCGGCGAGGCGGCCCAGCCACGCCGGGACGTGGCGCGGCGCCGGGGCGCCCAGCGCCGCCGCCAGCACCGGCAGCCAATCAGCCGTCCGCGCCGGCTCGTCGTCGACGATCGCGAACACCCCCGTCGGGCCGCCCGGGGCCAGCGCGGACAAGACCCCGCCGGCCGCGTCGTCGATATGGGTAAACGACCAGCGCCCCTCGCCGCTGCCGACGACCGGCAGCCGTCGGCGGCGCACCAGTTCGGTCATCTCGCCATCGGTGCTGAGACTCGTCCCCGGCCCGTAGAAGCCGCCGTAGCGCAGCACGACGCCCTCGACATCGTCCGCCTCACCGACGAGCGCCTCCAGCTCGCGGATCGCCGCTAGCGACTCCCGCTGCGCGCGCGGCGGCGCCGGGTCCAGCGGCGCGTCCTCATCCTTGACCGGGCCGCCCTCGCGCGCGAACGGCCAGCCCGTGTAGCTCTGGGCGATCAGCCGCCGCGTGCCGGCGGCGCGCGCGGCGTCTAAGAGATGGCGCGTGCCCTCGGTCCGCAGCCGGTTGGTCGTGGCAAAGACACGATCGAAGTGCTTGAGGTCCGTCGCGCCCGCCAACGCCGTCATCTGATGGACGATCACCTCGGGCTCGGCACCGAGCACCGCGCCCATCACCGCATCGCGGTCCAGGGCGTCGGCGACCACCGGCAGCGCGCCGGCGGCCCGCAAGCCGTCGGCCTTGGCCGCCGTCCGCGTCATCGCCACCACCTCGTGGCCCTCCGCCAGGAGCGCCGGCATCAGCCGCTGCCCCACCGCACCTGTCGCACCTGCCAGAAAGATTCTCATGGGCCCTCTGACGAGACGGGCCGCGCGGGTGTGACATGTCACCGATCACGGGGCAAGATCGTCTCTGTGGACATGACGCCTTCGTCGGAGTTGACCGCGCTGCGCCCGCTGGTGTTCTCGATCGCCTACCGGATGCTCGGCTCGGTCGCCGAGGCCGAGGACATCGCCCAGGAGACGCTGCTGCGCGCGCACCGCGAGCTTCGTGACGGCACCGAGATCGCGTCGCCCAAGGCCTACATGACGGCGATCGTGACGCGCCTGTCCATCGACCACCTGCGCTCGGCGCGGGTGCGGCGCGAGGCCTACGTCGGTCCCTGGCTACCCGAGCCGCTGCTGACGGCCGACCTCAGTGCCGACGTCGCCGCCGACGTCGAGCTGGCCGACGACCTCTCGCTCGCGTTCTTGGTGGTGTTGGAGCGCCTCACGCCCGACGAACGCGCGGTCTTTCTGCTCCGCGAGGCCTTCGACTACAAGTTCTCAGAGATCGCCGAGATCGTCGGCAAGAGCCCGGCCAACTGCCGGCAGATCGGTGCCCGGGCGCGGCGCCACGTCCTGACCGAGCGCTCGCGCTTCGAGCCCTCACGCGCCGCGCGCGAGGAGCTCGCGGCGCGCTTCCTCGCCGCCGCGCAGGGCGATGACCTCGATGGGCTGATCGAGCTGCTGGCCGAGGACGCGGTCTTCACCGGCGACGGCGGCGGCAAGGCGACGGCGTTCCCGCAGCCTCTGGTCGGCGCGCAGCGCATCGCCCACGCCGTCCGTGCGCTCTTCCGCCAGGCGGCTCGTGGCGACGATGCGGTCACCGTCACGCCGACGACCGTCAACGGCCAGCCGGGCTGGATCGCCCACGACGGCGACGGCGCCGTCATCGTCGTCATGGCCCTCGACATCGCTGGCGGCCAGATCACCGCGATCCGCTCGATCGTCAACCCCGACAAGCTCGCCCACCTCGGGCCCGTGTCAGACCGCGCGCGGCGGTAGCTACTCGTAGACCACCACGTCGGGTCGCGGCGACAGCGCCATGACCGACTTGGGGGACATGGTCTGAACATCTTCCTTGTAGAACAACTTGAACCCGCGCCGCATCGCGGGCGTCGTGCGGACGAAGGCGTGGTACTTGGCGACTTTGACGCTGGTGGAGCCGAAGCCGTCGACGTTGATGACGGTCTGCACGCCGCGGACCTGCCGTAGGCGGTCGGCACGGGCGATCATGTCGTCGGTGAAGCGGTGGACGATCAGCAGCTTCTCGGGCAGGTTGCGCTCGCGCACGATCTTGGCCAGATAGGTCGCAGCAGCGTTGACGACATCGGCGTCGGTCGACCCAATCACCTTGCCCGGAAGGGCATCGGGAGCGACGTGCCACTCGGGGTCGAGTGCGAGGCCGACGTCAGGTTCGCGCAGGAACGGCGCCAGCCGCGTGATCTCGGGGCCGAACTCGCCGCGGCCGGGCTGGATGTCGAGGATCAGCAAGGCCTTGATCTTGCGCGCGGCCGCCAGGTAGCTGCGGATCCTCGCGAACGAGATGTGGTCGCGGTAGAGCCCGGCCTCGCCGGGCGCCGCCGTTGCCACGGTGGAGATGAGCTCCATTGCGGGCAGCACTGGCCGCGTCTTGCGGTTATAGGGCTTGGCCTGCTTGAGCAGGCGCTTGGCCGCTTGGGCGGGTGTGCCGATGCCCAGCGCGCCGAGCTCGTCGTCGCGCGGGTTGCCGTAGAAGGCGACGATCCGACGGTCGGGAAACAGCCGCTGGCCGCCGCCGGGAAGCTGGGCGGGCTGGGTCGCTTGGGTCGTCGGAGCATCCGTCTTGGCCTTTGCGCCATCGCCGGCGTCGCCACCGTCAGCGCCATCTCCGCCGGCACCGGCCAGCGCACCGATGACGACCGCCATCAGCGCCACCGCACCCAGGGCGGTGAGTCGCCGCCGGCGCACAATGCGGGCATCCACGCGCCCATCATGCCCGCAAACCGGGGCGCGCTCACACGATCGCGACGATTCGTGCCACAACCAGGCTCGACATCTCCGCCACCACCGTCGAACCCGGGGAACCTCAGGCGTCCGCGTCGGTAAGGATGGGGTGATGGCTCTCCTGGACGGCAAGAAGCTCCTGATCACCGGTGTGCTGACCGATCGCTCGATCGCCTACACGGTCGCTCGCCGCGCACAGGAGGAGGGCGCCGAGATCGTCCTGACGGGCTTCGGCCGGGCGCTGCGTCTGACCCAGCGGATGGCGCAGCGCCTCCCGCAGCCGCCCGACGTGCTCGAGCTCGACGTGACCGATGAGGCGCAGATCGCCGCGGTCGCCGCCGAGCTCCAGGAGCGGTGGGGCGTCGTCGACGGCGTCCTGCACGCGATCGCCTTCGTGCCTGGCGATGCGCTCGGTGGCCGGTTCCTGGAAGCGCCCGTCGCCTCGGCGGTCAGCGCGTTTGAGGTCAGCGCGTTCTCGCTGAAGTCGCTGGGCGCCGCGTTCGCGCCGCTGCTGGAGCGCGCCGAGGGCGGCGGCTCGCTCGTCGGTCTGGACTTCGACGCGTCCAAGGCCTGGCCGATCTATGACTGGGCCGGCGTGTCGAAGGCCGCGCTGGAGTCGGTCAATCGCTACCTTGCCCAGTACCTCGGCCCGCGCGGGATCCGCTCCAACCTCGTCGCCGCCGGTCCGCTGCGCACGATGGCCGCCGGCGCGATCGAGGGCTTCGACCTGCTCGCCCAGGCCTGGGAGCAGGGCGCGCCGCTGCCCTGGGATCTCGACGACCCCGAGCCGGTCGCCGACGCCGTCCTCTTCCTGCTCTCCTCGCTGTCACGAGCAGTGACCGGTGAGATCCTCCACGTCGATGGTGGCTTCCATGCGCTGGGCGTCCATGGTGGCGCCGTGGCCCAAGCGGCGGCGCAGGCCGCCGCAACGGCTGATTGAGCCAATTCTGTCTGCAATTTCACCACCAATTCCGGCTGATCACCGTTCGTCTGCTGACGAACAACCGCGGTGTTTGGCACGATGATGAGCGGTGCGCCGAATTCGCGACTTCATGCCCGCCACGCTCAGCGTCGGCGTGCGTCCCATGCAGGGGATCGTCGCGGCGACGGGGAAGGACATCGCGTGGCTGTTGCCACAAGACCCGCGTGACCCGACGCCCGGCCTGCTGCCGCGGGCCGCCCAGCTGTCGTTTCGCCACCAGGGCCACCTCGTCGTCTTGCACGGCAACGCCGACCGCGCGCAGCAGGGCTGCGTCGCCTTCACCGCCAACCGCGAAGGCCGCATCGACAACCTGCGCGAGAGCCCGCGGCTCGACGTGCAGCTCCCGGTCACGGTCAGCGCGGCCGGCCAGACGATCGCCTCGCGCACGGTCAACGTGTCGGCCGGCGGCGCGCTGCTGGAAGGGGCCGCGTTCGGCGCTCGCGACGCGGCGGTCGAGGTGACCATCGAGATGCCCCAGGGCGGCCCCGAGGTCAAGGCCAGCGGCACGATCGTGCGGACGATTCCCGAGGGCACCGCCATCCGCTTCACCGAGATCGATCCCGCTTCGCGTGACCACCTCGACTCGATGGTCCTCTCGATCCGCGCGGCCCTGGCTCGCCGTTTTGCCGAGAAGGCCAGCCGCGAGGACGCGGCGCGCGGGCGCTAAGCGCCCTACGCCGGCGGCGGCTCGGCCGGCTTGGAGTACACCGCGCGCCACCACAGCTCGGCGAGCACGCGGATCGACTGGTGCGCGTCGCCGCCGCCCTGGATCAACTCCAGGGTCACATGGCGCTCGACCATGGCCAGCAACGCTTGGGCCGCCAACCGCGGCGGGATGTCGGACGGCGCGATGCCGTGCGCCTGGTCGCGGGCGATCCGCGCCGTCGCGCCCTCGACGAAGCGCACGACGTACGGCGCCCACTGCGGCGGGAGGCGGTCCTCCTCGCCGCTCAGCATCGCCGCCAACGTCAACACGTGCGCGTCGCGGTCGATGACCTTGACGGTCCGCGCCAGGCCGCGGCGCAGCTCGGCGCGCGGGTCGCCGCTGCCGTCGAGGTAGGGCGAGGCCGCCTCGTACATGTCCAAGAACGCGCGCAGGATCAAGCGGTCGACCAGCGCGCGCTTGTTGGGGAAGTAGAAGTACAGCGCCGTCCGGCTGACAAACGCCCGCTTGGCGATGACGTCCATCGTCAGGCGGCGGTACTCGGTGTCAGCGAGCGCGTCGCGCGCTGCGTCGAGGATCGCCTCCTCGGTCGCGTTGCGCGACTCGTTGAGCTCCAGCGGCTCGCCGGTCGGGCTCACGTCTGGGCCAGCTCGAGGACGTGGGCGATGCGGTCGCGCGTCTCTGGCGGCGCGACGACTTCGTCCACGAACCCCGCGGCGGCCGCGACGCGCACCGGCAGGTGCTCGGCCTCATACGCGTCGGCCAGCAGTGCCGCGTCGGCGCCTGCCTCGATCGCGCGGCGGTCGACCAGCTCGACGGCCTGGCGCGCGCCCATGACGCCGATCCGGGCATCCGGCCAGGCAAGCGTGAGGGTTGCACCGAGATCGCGGGAGTTCATGACGATGTGCGCCCCACCATACGCCTGCCGCAGGGTGACCGTGACCCGCGGCACCGTGGCGCGTCCGAAGGCCCGCAGCAGCGACGCGCCATGGCGCAGCACGCCGGCGGCCTCCTGGGTCGCGCCCGGCAAGAAGCCCGGCGTGTCGGCCAGGACGACCAGCGGGATGCCGAACCGGTCGCACATCCCGACGAACCACGCGCCCTTCTCGGCCGCGTCGGCATCGAGGCAGCCGCCGAGGTGCTTGGGCTGGTTGGCGATCACGCCGACCGCCCGGCCCTCGACACGACCGAAGCCGACGACGAGGTTGCGCGCCCAGCGCGGCGCGAGCTCCAGCAGCGCACCGCGGTCCAGCAGGCGCGCGGCGACCTCGCGCACGTCGTAGACGCGACGGTTGCTCTCCGGCAGCACGTCGCCCGGATCTTCACCCGGCGCGTCGGCGGGCGGCACCAGCGGCGTGCCGTGGCCATCGACACGGTCGGGCAGGAACGTCAGCAGCTCGCGGACCAGCTCGGCGGCATGGACATCGTCGCGGGCGACCATGTGCGAGACGCCGTTGGCGCCCTGCACCTTGGGTCCGCCGAGCTCTGCCGCCGAGATGACTTCGCGCGTCACGCGCTCGATGATCTTGGGGCCGGTCAGGAACATGACGGCGTCGGCGGTCATGACCACGAAGTCGCCCAACGCGGGCGAATAGGCCGCCCCGCCGGCGCACGGGCCCGACACGACGCTGATCATCGGGACCGTCGCCTGGGCCTGGGCGCGGAAGATCGCCGCGTAGGCGCTCAGCGCGGCGACGCCCTCCTGCAGCCGTGCGCCGCCTGAGTGCGGGAAGCCGACGACCGGGACGCCGAGCGCATCGGCGCGCTGGATCGTCCTGGCGATCGTCTCGCCGCCCGCCGAGCCCAGCGACCCGCCCTTGAACGCGCCGTCTTGGGCCCACGCGACCACCGCACGGCCCTGGACGCGCCCGCTGCCCGACAGCACGCCGTCGCCGACCGCGGTGCGGATCGGCCGGAACGTGCCGGCGTCGAACAGCAGCTCCAGCCGCGCACGGGCGGCGAGGATGTCGGTCCCACCCTCCCGGACGTCGAAGACCGCGCTCATGAGTTCTCCCCTAAGCCGCCTGCAGGACGAGCGTCGCGTTCTGGCCGCCGAAGGCAAACGAGTTGCTCAGGGCGACCTTGACGTCGGGCGCCTCGCGCGGCGCGCCGGCGATGTGGTCGGCGGCGCACTCGGGGTCGATGTCCTCGAGCCCGAGCGTCGGCGGCAGCGCACCGCGGCGCAGCGCCTCGACGCAGGCCAGCGCCTCGATCGCGCCGGCGGCGCCGAGCGTATGCCCGACGGCGCCCTTGCACGAGGAGACCGGCGGCCCATCCTCGCCAAGGACCTGGCGCAGCGCCAGCGTCTCGACGCGGTCGTTGATCGGCGTGCTCGTGCCGTGCGCGTTGACGTAGCCGACGTCGGCCGGGGCGAGGTCGGCGTCGCGCAGCGCGGCCGTCATGGCCTCCACGGCGCCGCGGCCGTTCTCCTCGGGCTGGGTGATGTGGAAGGCGTCGTTGGACGCGCCGTAGCCGATGACGCGCGCGTAGATCTGCGCGCCGCGGGCGCGGGCATGCTCCTCGCGCTCCAGCACCAGGACCGCGGCGCCCTCGCCCATGACGAAGCCGTCGCGGCGCGTGTCGAACGGGCGCGACTCGCCGACGCGCGACAGCGCGCCCATGCGCCGGAACGCTGCCAGGCAGAGGCCTACGAGTGCCGCCTCGGTGCCACCGGAGATCATCACGTCGGCCTCGCCGCGGGCGATCAGGCGGGCGGCTTCGCCGATGGAGTGCGCGCCGGTCGAGCAGGCGCTCGCGATCGAGAAGCCGGGACCGTGGAGGCCGCGGCGCATCGCGATCTGGCCCGAGGCGGCGTTGGGCATCATCATCGGCACGAAGAGGGGAGAGACCGCGCGGTCGCCCTCCTCCAGCCACGTCTTGCATTCCGCCTGCAGTGTCGTCAACCCGCCGACGCCGGTGCCGACGATGACGCCGACACGCGCGGGGTCGACCTCGCCGAGCAGCCCGGCCTCGTCGGCGGCCTGGTCGGCGGCCGCGACCGCGAGCTGGGCGAAGCGGTCCATCCGCCGCGCTTCCTTCGGGGTCATCACCACCTCGGGGTCGAACTCGGCGCACGGGGCGACTCCCTCGTCGGTGATCCCCCCTTCCATGCCGAGCAAGGCGTCGAAGAACGTGTCGACGCCGGTGGCGACGGGGGAGACGACGCCCCGTCCCGTGATGACGATGCCGTCCATAAGCGCGGCTTAGGCCGCTGACCGCATGACGGCGGTCTCGTTCGTGGTCCGGTATTCGCGCGTCATGCGGCCGCGGCCTGGAGGCGCTCGACCAACGCGATCGCGTCGCCGACCGAGGCAATGCCCTTGAGATCCGGATCGGCGATCTGGACGTCGAAGCGGTCCTCCAGCGCCTTGACGAGCTCGACGAGATCGAGCGAGTCGACGTCGAGCTGCTCCCACGTCGTGTCGGGCTGCGCCGTGTCGGCGTCGGGCACCTTGATGGCGGTGAGCTCGGCCCGGATGGCTTCGAGGATCTCTTGCTGATTGGCCATGATGGTGGTCTGCTCCTGGTTCTTGATGTACTTGGTCAGGATGGGTGATGCTAGGCGCCGAGGCCGCCGTCGACGGCCAGCGTTGCGCCGTTGACGTAGGCCGCTTGGTCGCTCACGAGGAAGCTGACCGCGGCAGCGACTTCCTCGGGCTGGCCGATGCGCGCCGCCGGGATCGCTGCCGCCAGCTCCTTGGCTGGCAGCTCAGCGGTCATCTCGGTCTCGATGAAGCCGGGCGTCACGGCGTTGGACGTGATGTTGCGCTTGCCCATCTCCTTGGCGATGACGCGCGTGAAGCCGAGCAGCCCGGCCTTGGAGGCGGCGTAGTTGGCTTGCCCGGAGTTGCCGCGCTGCGCAGAGAGCGACGACACGTTGACGATGCGGCCCCAGCGGGCCTTCAACATGTCTTCCAGACCGCGCTTGGTGCAGTTGAAGGCACCGTTCAAGTTGGTGTCGATCACGCGGGCCCAATCATCGTCGGGCATTCGGATGGCCAGCCCGTCGGCGGTGACGCCGGCGTTGTTGACCAGGATCAGGACGGGGCCGAAGCGCTCCCGGACCTCGTCGAAGGCGGCCTGGACCGCGGCCGGGTCGGCGACGTCGGCCTGCACGTCGCCGCCGCTGCGTCCGAGCGTGGCGACCTTGTAGCCGTCGGCCTTCAAGCGCTCGGCAATCGAGGCGCCGATGCCGCGCGTGCCGCCGGTGACCAGTGCTACCGCTCCCTCAGGCGCAGACATACTGGCGCTCCTTCCAGCTGACGACGCCCGCACCCCAGACGAAGCCGGCACCGAAGGCCGCCAGGCCGACGGTGGCCCCCGGCGTCAGCAGCCCGTCGCGCTCGGCCTGGGCCAGCGCGAGCGGGATGGAGGCCGAGGACGTGTTGGCGACGCGGTCGACGTTGAGGGCGAGCTTGGCGTGGGGCAGACCCAGCTCGTTGGCGGCGGACTCGATGATCCGTGAGTTTGCCTGGTGAGCGACGAAGAGGTCGAGATCGTCAACGGTCAGGCCGGCGGCGTGCAGCGCCGCGCGCGTCGCCTCGGCCATCCGCGCGACCGCGTGGCGGTAGACCTCAGGACCCTGCATCCGCAGCTTGCGGTCGGTGTTGTCGGCGTAGAGGAGCGCCCCCTGCTCGGGATCGCAGCCCAGGACGAAGCGCGAGACGCCGCAGTCCAGCTCACCGGCCGCGACGACGACTGCGCCCGCGCCGTCGCCGAAGAGCACGGCGGTGCCACGGTCCCCGGTGTCGGTCAGGCGGCTCAAGGCCTCGGCGCCGCAGACCAGGACGACACCGGCACGGCCGGTCTCGACCAGCGCGGCGGCCTGATCGAGGGCGTAGAGGAAGCCGGCACACGCGGCGTTGAGGTCGACGGCGGCGGCGCCACGGGCACCGATCAGCCGCGCGACCTCGGGGGCTAAGCCGGGGGTGACCTTGTCCGGGGTGATCGTGCTGACAATGATCTGGTCGACCTCGGCGGCGGTGCGCCCGGCGTCGGCCAGCGCGTCGGCGCAAGCGCGTGCGGCAAGGGGCGCGAGCGGCTCATCCGCCTCAAGCCAGCGGCGCGTGCGGATGCCGGTGCGCCGGACGATCCAGGCGTCGTCGGTGTCGAGGCGCTGCTCGAAGTACGCGTTGTCGATCTCGCGCTCGGGCAGCGCGGAGCCGACGCCGAAGAGGCCGGCGGTGAGGCCGCGGGGCAGTGGACGGCGGGCACGCCGGTGCGGCGTGGCCGTGGGCGTGGCCGCCGCCACCTCGCCGCGTCTGATGCGCCCGTCGCGCTCGACGGTCGTGGCGGCGTCGGTGACGGTCGCCGCCTGCATCACGCCGCCGCCAGCGTTCGTTTGACCAGGCCGGTGAGCACAGCGCCAGGGCCGTGCTCGACGTAGCGGTCGATGCCCGCCGCGCGCAGCGCCAGCATCGTCTCGCGCCAGCGCACGGCGCGCAGGAGGTTCTCGCTGAGCTCGCGGCGGACGTCCTTGAACGGCGCCGCGCTGCCGTTGGCATAGACCGGGAAAGCGCCCTCCTGAATGTCCACGCGCGAGAGGGCGTCGGCCAGCCGCGTCGCGGCCGGCTCCATCAGCGGGGAATGGAAGGCCGCGGAGACGTCCAGGCGCCGGGCACGCGCGCCGGTCTCCTCGCGGGCGAACTCCTCGGCCTGGGCGACGGCGTCGGTCGCGCCGCTGAGCACCAGCTGGCCGGGCGCGTTGTCGTTGGCGATCGTCAGCCCGAGGCGGTCGGCCAGCGCGCGGATCGCGTGGTCGTCGCCGCCGAGCATCGCGACCATCGAGCCGGGCTGCAGATCGCCGGCATCGGCCATCGCTGCCGCACGCTCGGCGACGAGGTTCAGCGCGTCCTCGAAGGCCAGGACGCCTGCGGCAACTAGCGCGGCGTACTCGCCCAGCGAGTGACCGGCGGCGGCGCGGACCTCCGCGAGCTCCTGCGGTGACTCCTCGCGCCAGAGGTCCCACGCGGTGACGCTGCACAAGAAGATCGCGGGCTGCTGGAAGCGCGTGCCCTCGTCGAGGCGCTCGAACGGGTCGAAGCCCAAGAGCTCGAGCCCGCGCTCAAAGGCGGGAAGCCCGCGGTAGGGCTCGTCCATGTCGGGCGCATGGCTCCCCTGGCCCGGGAAGATCGCGGCAATAGAGGGCACTGTTCACACTTAGCGTGCGCAACCGTCCGGGTTTCGCGATCTCGACAGACGGTGCGGGAGTGTCGAATCGCGTCCGGCGCACCCATTCCGGTGCAGGGATGCCGGCGATGCGGCTCAGACCTTGCCGTGCGCGGGCGTCCAGGTCCCGTCTTCGCCCCGCGTGAAGTCCTGAAAGAGCGCGGGCGCCTCGGCCCGGGCCAGCTCGGCGACGAGATCGAAGACCAGCCGCAGCTCCTCCTCGGCGCCGGGCGCGGTGCGTAGCGCGATGACGTGGCGCAGCGTACGCACGTTGGCGGTCCAGATGATGTCGGTGCTCAGGCCGATCGGCGCCAGGCGCCGCAGCGCCGAGGTCACCTCTTTCTTGACCGCGAACGGGACGCCCTCGTCGTCGACGCCCAGCTCGCGCGCCGCGCTGACCTGCAGCTCTTCGAGCTGCTCGACGATCGAGACCACCTGATCACGGATCGGCGCCAGCGCGGGCGGGATCCGGAAGCCGAGGTCGGTCAGCCGCACGTAGCGCAGGCTCTCTTGCGAGAAGGCCGAGCCGGCGCGGTGGCGGACCAGCTCGTGCGTGAAGACGCGCGAGACGTCGCGGAAGGCGAAGGTGTAGCTCGCGTGCTCTAGGACCGAGCCATGGCCGGACGCCAGCACGTGGTCGAGGTACTCGCGAGGGTCTGTGCGCACGCGCGTGACGTTGGGGTTGAGCCCCGGCTCCCAGGAGCGGTAGCAGGCCCGGCCGGCGAACTCGGCCAGCGTCTCGCCGGGGTTTAGCGTCTTGCTCTCCGCCAGCCGGCGGTCCAGCCAGGAAGCGCCCCCAGCCGCCCCGAGATAGCCGCGCAGGCCCTCGAGATCGAGCGCGGGACGGGCGATCAGGAACACCTGCGGCGTGGTCTCGCGCATCTACTGCAGTATCCCGATCTCTTCAGTCGTCTTGCTGTACACTGCCGAACCTCCTAAACCTGACCGTGATTAGACCTTTTCCGAGGAGACGCGCACGTGACGCCCAAGATCCTGCTCTCGACGCTTGTCGTCGCCGCCCTCGCCGTAGCCGGCTGTGGCGGCGCGTCCGATGATTCGAGCGACTCGTCGGCCTCCGCCGGAGCCGGCAAGGGCGCCACGTCGTCGCTCTCGCTCGTCGCCTACTCGACCCCTGAGGTCGTCTACGACGAGATCATCCCGGACTTCGGCAAGACCGCTGAGGGCGAGGGCGTCGCGTTCAAGACCTCCTACGGCGCCTCGGGCGACCAGAGCCGCGCGGTGCTCGCCGGCCAGAAGGCAGATGTCGTCGCCTTCTCGCTCGCGCCCGACGTCGACAAGCTGACCGACGACAAGCTCGTGCCGGCCGACTGGGTCGCCCAGACCGAGGCGGCCGGTGGCAAGGGTGGCTTCGTCACCACGTCGCTGGTCTCGTTCGTCGTGCGCAAGGGCAATCCCAAGGGCATCAAGGGCTGGGACGACCTGCTCAAGGACGGCGTCAAGGTCGTCACGCCCAACCCGTTCACCTCGGGCGCGGCCAAGTGGAACCTGCTGGGCGCCTACCAGCACGGCGGCATCGCGTTCGTCAAGAAGCTCCTGAGCGACCACGTCCCGGTCCAGCCCAAGTCCGGGCGTGAGGCGCTGCAGACCTTCACCGGCGGCGAGGGCGACGTGCTCATCTCCTATGAGTACGAGTACACGACGGCCGTCAAGAAGGGCGAGAAGAACATCGAGTTGGTCCAGCCCGACGACACGTTCCTGATCCAGAACCCGATCGCGGCCACGACCGCGGGCGGCGCCAAGGGCCAGGCCTTCGTGAAGTTCGCGCTGAGCGACAGCGCCCAGCAGCACTTCGCCGACTGGGGCTACCGCCCGGTCAACGCGGCGATCCTGGCCAAGAACAAGTCCAAGTTCCCGGACCCGGGCACGCTCAAGACGGTCGATGACTTCGGTGGCTGGAAGAAGATCAACGCGGACCTCTTCGATCCGGAGACCGGCTCGGTCGCCAAGATCGAGGACGAAAACGGAGTGTCCACGGCGAAGTGAGTACGCAGGCCGCCACCCCCGTCGCGCCGGCAGCACCACCCGCCCGTCGCACCAATCGCCCTCGGACCACAGCACGGTCCGGGGGCGTCGGTGGCTTGGCGATGGGCCTGGCGATGCTGTGGCTGAGCATCATCGTGCTGCTGCCGCTGGCGGCGCTGACGGCCAAGTCGCTGGACGGCGGTCTGTCGGCGTTCTGGGATTCGGTCACCAGCCGCCAGGCCGTCTCGACGCTGAAGTTCACGCTGATCGTCTCGGTCATCGTGGCGGCGATCAACGCCGTGGCCGGCCTGGCGATCGCCTGGACGCTCGTGCGTGACGAGTTCCCCGGCCGCCGCGTCGTCAACGCGATCATCGACCTGCCGTTTGCGATGCCGACGATCGTCGTTGGCATCACGCTGCTGGCGCTCTGGGGGCCGACGAGCCCGGTTGGCATCAACCTCGCGTTCACCCAGCTGTCGGTCGCCCTCGCGCTGCTGTTCGTCACGCTGCCGTTCGGCGTGCGCGCCGTGCAGCCAGTGCTGATCGAGCTCGATCGGGAGATGGAGCAGGCTGCCGCGTCGCTCGGCGCGCGCCCGCTGACGACCTTCCGCCGGATCATCCTGCCCAACCTGGTGCCCGCGATCCTGTCGGGCGCCGCGCTGTCGTTCGCGCGGGCCGTGGGGGAGTTCGGCTCGATCATCCTGATCTCGGGCAACAAGCCGTTTGACACGCAGGTGTCGTCGGTCTTCATCTTCAAGCAGATCGAGAGCGATAACGCGAGCGGCGCGGCGGCGGTCGCGGTCGTCCTGCTTGGTGTGTCGTTGTTGATGTTGATCGCCTTGCGCTACATCGAGTATTGGGGTGCCCGGCATGATCATTAGCCGCGCCAGCCGCTACTCCATCCGCTTCCTCGCGCTCGGCTACCTGGCGCTGCTGGTGATCGTTCCGATCGGCGTCGTGCTCTACCGGACCTTCGAGCCGGGCATCGGCGAGGTGTGGGCCTCGATCACGACGCCGGCTGCGGTCAGCGCGTTCTGGCTGACGATCGAGATTACGGCCATCGCCGTGCCGTTGAACACCATCTTCGGGATCGTCGCGGCGCTGGCGCTGGTGCGCTCGCGCGTGCGCGGCAAGCGGATCCTTGAGGCGCTGATCGATCTGCCGTTCGCGATCTCCCCGGTCGTCATCGGCTTGTCCTTGTTCTTGCTCTACGGCCGCCAGGGCTGGCTCGGGCCGACGCTGACCGACGCCGGGATCCAGGTCATCTTCTCGGTGCCGGGCATGGTGCTTGCGACGATCTTTGTCTGCCTGCCGTTCGTGGTTCGCGAGGTCGTGCCCGTGCTGCGTGAGATCGGCGACGAGCAGGAGCAGGCCGCCGCGACGCTCGGTGCGTCGCGCTGGCAGACCTTCTTGCGCGTCACGCTGCCGGCGATTCGCTGGGGCGTGGCTTACGGCGTTGTGCTGTCGGTCGCCCGCGCGATCGGCGAGTTCGGGGCCGTCAGCGTCGTCTCGGGCAAGATCTCGGGCGAGACGATCACGCTGCCGCTGCTTGTCGAGAACCGCTTCTCGAACTTCGACCTCGCCGGCGCCTATGCCGCCTCGGCGCTCATGGCCGTCATCGCGCTCGCGACCCTGCTCGCGATGACCCTTCTGCAACGCAAGGGTGACGCACGATGATCTCCGTCTCTTCCGTGTCCAAGCACTACGGCGACTTCGCGGCGCTGCACGACGTCTCGGTCGAGATCGAGCCCGGTTCGCTGACCGCGCTGCTCGGTCCGTCGGGCTCAGGCAAGTCCACGCTGCTGCGCGTGATCGCGGGGCTGGAGGTGCCGGACACGGGCAACGTCGTCCTCGAAGATCGCGACGTGACCAACTTGGCGCCCCAGCAGCGCGACATCGGCTTCGTCTTCCAACACTACGCCGCGTTCAAGCACATGACGGTGCGCGACAACGTCGCCTTCGGCCTGAAGGTGCGCAAGCGCCCGAAGGCCGAGATCACGGCCAAGGTCGACGAGCTGCTGGGCATCGTCGGGCTGGCCGGTTACCAGGAGCGTTACCCGTCGCAGCTGTCGGGTGGCCAGCGTCAGCGGATGGCGTTGGCGCGTGCGCTGGCGGTCGAGCCCAAGGTGTTGCTGTTGGATGAGCCGTTCGGCGCGCTGGACGCCAACGTCCGCGCAGAGCTGCGCGCCTGGCTGCGCCGGCTGCACGACGAGGTCCACGTCACCACCGTCCTAGTCACCCACGACCAGGAGGAGGCGATGGAGTTGGCCGATCGCATCGTGGTGCTCAACGACGGCAAGATCGAGCAGGTCGGCGCGCCGCGTGAGCTTTACGACACGCCGGCCAACGAGTTCGTCATGGGCTTCCTAGGCCCGGTCGCGCGGCTGGGCGACGGGCTGGTGCGCCCGCACGACCTCGTGCTGCGGACCGATCCGGATGGCATCGGCGTCGAGGCGCAGATCTCGCGCATCGTGCATCTTGGCTTCGAGGTCCGCGTCGAGCTCGACCTCGCCGGCGACGGTGCCGTCTACGCCCAGCTCACGCGCCACGAGGCCGAGCAGCTGGAGCTGCACGAAGGCGACATCGTCTACGTGCGGCGCGACGGTGTGAAGTCGCTGCCGAGCGCCGCCTAACGGCGGGTAACCCAGGCCTCGGGATCCTTCGCCAAGGCCTCGACGTCTTTGGGCAGCTTGCCTGAGGCGAGGTCGGCGAGGGTGACGTTCTCGACCACGCGGCGCAGGCTCGCGCGCACGCTGATCCACACGCGCTGCAGCGGCTCGGCCGTGCCGGCGTAGTCGACGTCTTCCGGGCGGCCGCCGCGCACGGAGGCCAGCGGGCCCTCGACGGCGCGGATGATGTCGGCGACCGTGATCTCCTCGGCGGGCCGGGCGAGCCAATACCCGCCCTCGGCACCGCGGCGGCTGGTGATCAGGCCGGCGTGGCGCATGTCGGCGAGGATGTTCTCGAGGAACTTCAGGGGGATGCCCTGGGCCTGCGCGACGCTGTCGCCCTTGGTCGGGTGGTCGGTTCCGGCGACGGCCAGCTCGATCGCTGCCCGCACCGCATAGTCGGCCTTGGCGGAGATACGCACTGGCGCATCGTTCCAGACGCGCCGGAAGCTCGCGGAGCCAGGGCGTCAGCCGGCGGCATTGGGGTTGCCGGTTGCGTGCTCGCGATCGGCTTCCTTGTCGGTCGATTGGCTGGGCGCGTCGTCGCTTGCGGCGTGCTCGTCGGGTCGGCCGGCCTTGTCGCCCTCGGTGCCCGCGGGCGTGCTCTCCGGGTAGCCGCCACTGCCCTGCTCCTGCTTGCGCGGATCCTCGGTGTGGTCGTGGGCGTGGTCGTCGGACATGGCCTTCGTCCTACCCAGGCCGGGGCAGGGCCAGTGGTGGGTGGGCGGTGGGAGGCGCTGGCGTTTGTGGCGCTCAGTGCGCCGCGTGGCCGGTGCGCGCGACGTGGTCCGTCGGCACCGAGGGAGTGAAGGCGAGCGAGCCGCGGGGCGCTTGGTGTCATCCGCCGGCTTTTACACGGGACTCGTGCGGGTCGGGCTTCGTGGCGTCGGCTCGTCATCCACTCTGGCCCCCTGGAGGGTGGGGCCGTCTGCGGCCACCATGCGTCGTCAAACAGGCCCACCTCGGCTCTGTCACAGCGCGCCATCAGGGGTGGGCCCGTCTGCGGCCGCTATGCGTCGTCAAACAGGCCCACCCGCGTCCCACTCGGGGCGCGGCGCGAGGGTCCGGGGCGCCCGTGCGGAGGTCCGGGGCGTTTTCGACGTCCATACGACGTCCGAGACGACCCGCATCGCTGGCCCGGACGCGGGCGGATGACACCAGGCGCCCGCACCTCGACCGCCTTCACTCCCTCGGTGCCGACGAACCACGCGGCGCAGTACCCAGCGCGGCGCACTGGGCGTCACAAACGCGCCGCAGCTACAAGAGCCCGAGCGCTCGCCCCGCGTCGCCCGCTAGGTTCAACAACGGCGACGGAATCACTCCGAAGACCACGATCGCGGCGCCAGCCAAGACAGCCACGAACGTCACTTCCCAATCCGCCCGCTCTGCCACCGGATCGGCGCCTGCCAGGCGCGGCGAGCCGTCAACCGTGACGACCTCGGAGGCCGACGACGCCGGCCGCATCCACATCGCCGCCACGACCTTCAAGTAATACGCCAGCGAGATCATCGACCCAATCACGATGACAATCCCCAGCCACGTATACCCCGCATCAGCCGCCGCGTCGATCAGCGTGAACTTGCCGATGAAGCCCGCCGTCGCCGGCATGCCTGCCAGCGACAACATCGCCAGCGTCATGGGCCACGCCAACAGCGGTCGCGAAACCCCAAGCCCCGCCACCGCGCGGATGTCATCGCCAAACGGCGTCTCACGCTCACGCGCCACGATCACCGCGAACGCCGCCAGGTTCATGAACAAGTAGACCGACAGGTAGAAGACCGTCGCCTGCACGCCGATCTTCGACGCGCCGACCAGGCCCGCGAGCAGGTACCCCGCTTGGGCCACCGACGACCACGCCAGCAGGCGCTTCAGCGACGATTGCGACAGCGCGCCGACGTTGCCGACGATGATCGTGATCGCGGCCAGCGCCGCGATCATGGGTGCCCAATCGGCGTGCGCGTCGATCAGCGCGACGTCGAAGATCCGCAGCGCGCTGCCGAAGGCCGCAGCCTTCGTCGCCACCGCCATCCACGCGGTCACCGGCGTCGGCGCGCCCTCGTAGACGTCGGGCGTCCACTGATGGAACGGGGCGATCGAGGCCTTGAAGGCCAGGCCGACCAGCGTCAGCGCGATGCCCGTCAACAGCAGCGAGTCCTTGGCGGCACCACCGCTGATCCCGGCGGCGATGTCACGGAAGTCCGTGCCGCCCGTGCCGCCGTAGATGAACGCCAACCCGTAGAGGAACGTCGCCGAGCCGACCGAGCCGATGATGAGGTACTTCAGGCCGGACTCCAGCGAGCGCTCGCGGCGCATCTCGGTCGCGCACAGGACATACAGCGGGACTGACAAGAGCTCCAGCCCGAGAAACACCGTCACGAGGTTCTGCGCGGCGGCCAGGATGACCATGCCCGCGGCGCTGGTCAGCATCAAGGCGAAGTACTCGCCGTGTGCCGCCTCGCGTGGCGCCAGCGCGCGCCAGGACAGCAGCACCGCGCCGATCCCGGTTGCG
>CAWCEO010000007.1:0-179917 GCA_963794585.1 uncultured Conexibacteraceae bacterium | reverse complement strand
CATGCGCATGAGCCAGCTCTTCCTGCCGACCGAGCGTCAGCCGCCCGCTGACGCCGAGGCGCTCTCGCACAAGCTCATGGTCCGGGCCGGCCTCGTCCGTCAGCTCGGTGCCGGTCTGTGGACGTGGCTGCCGGCCGGGTGGCGCACGCACCAGCGCGTGGTGCAGATCGTGCGCGAGGAGATCGATGCGATCGGCGGCCAGGAGATGCTGATGCCGGTCCTCCATCCCGCCGAGCTGTGGAAGCGCAGTGGGCGCTATGACGCGATCGGCGGCGAGCTCTTCCGTCTGCAGGACCGCAAGGGCGCCGACATGGTGCTGGCGATGACCCACGAGGAGGCGGTGACCTTCCACGCCGCCCAGACCGTCCGCTCCTATCGCGACCTCCCGATGACGCTCTACCACTTCCAGGTCAAGGAGCGCGACGAGCCGCGGCCCCGTGCAGGCGTCCTGCGCACCCGCGAGTTCATCATGAAGGACTCCTACTCCTTCGACCGCGACCAGGAGGGGTTGGAGGCCAACTACCAGCTCCACCGCGAGGCCTATGCGCGCATCTATGACCGCTGCGGGCTGGAGTGGTTCGAGTGCGTCTCTGACGTGGGGATGATGGGCGGCACCGCGGCGCACGAGTACATGGCGCCGTGCGCTGCCGGCGAGGACGACGTTGTTCTGGGCGCGGGCGGCTACAGCGCCAACCTGGAGATCGCCAGTGCCGACGCGCAGACGGTCCCGCCACTGCGCGACGACATCAGCGGCGAGCTGCACACGCCCGGCCAGGTGACGATCGAGGCGGTCGCCGCGCGGCCTCGGCGTGCCGGCCGGCAACTTGTTGAAGGCCTTCCCCGTGGTGACCGAGTCGCGCGGCCTGGTCATGGTCGTCGTGCGCGGCGACCATCGCGTCGGGCGAGATCAAGCTGGCCAACGCGCTGGGGGAGAAGTTCCGCCCGGCGCAAGAGACCGAGCTGCCGGGGCCTGCCGGGTTCCTCGGGCCTCAGGGCCTCGACGTCCCTGTTATCTACGACGAGGCGATCACGCCCGGGCGCTACGTCGCCGGCGCCAACCGCGTCGATCACCACGTGGTCATCGACGTCGAGGCCGGCGAGCGCTTTGATATCCGCACCGTCGAGCCGGGCGACACCATTGGCGGTACGGTCGTGCGCATCGAGCCCGCGATCGAGGTCGGCAACATCTTCCAGCTCGGCACGCGCTACAGCGTGCCGCTCGGCCTGACCTACGCCGACGAGCACGGCAAGGAGCATCACGGTCGTGATGGGGTGTTACGGCATCGGCCCCGCGCGCATCGCCGCGGCCGCCGTCGAGCAGTTCGGCGACGAGCGCGGCATCGCGTGGCCCAAGGCGATCGCACCGTTCGACATCGAGGTCGTCGCCCTCGGCAAGCCGGGCACGCCCGAGCAGGACGCCGCCGCCGGCCTCTATCGCCAACTGCAGGCCGCCGGCTTCTCGACGTTGCTCGACGACCGCGCTTCTGGCACCGGCGAGAAGTTCGCTGACGCCGAGCTGCTCGGCGCGCCGCTGCGCCTGACGGTGGGCAAGCGCTCGCTGGAGTCCGGCAGGGCCGAGGCGCAGCTGCGCCGCGGACAGGTCGACCAGGAGGGCGGCATCCCGCTCGCGGAGGCAGCTGAGGCGGTGCAGGGGCTGTGGCCGAGCATCCCGTAGGCGGCGGCTCGGGCCCCGACGACCCCGCTGCCCCGCGGGCGACGTCGCGTGAGCGCGCGGCCGCGGCATGGCAGAACCCGCGCCTGACCTTCCGGCGCCTCTTCGGCCTGGATCGCTCGGGTCCGCCGCCGCCCCAGACGCTCAGCGGCGCGCCGTGGAACGTATGGACGATCCCCAACGCGATCGGCTTCGTCCGCCTCGCGCTGATCGCGCCGCTGCTGATTCTCGGCCTCTCCTCAGACAGCGGCACCGACGCGTGGCCCGCGATCCTCTTCGCCATCATCGGCTGGAGCGACTATGCCGATGGCATCGCCGCGCGCGTCACCGGTCAGTACAGCCGCTTTGGTGCCCTGCTGGACCCGATCGTCGACCGGATGCTCGTCGTCTCCGGCCTGCTGATCTGCTGGAAGTTCGAGACGCTGCCACGCTGGGGCATCGCGCTGTTGCTGGGCCGCGAGCTCTACCTCCTGGTCGCCGGGCAGCTCGCGCTGCGCCGAGGCCTGGAGCTCAAGATCAACTGGTGGGGCCGATGGGGCGTGTGGCCGACGATGAGCGCGATCTTCTTCGCGATGGTCGGCCTCAGCACGCTGGCGCAGATCCTGTTCTACTTCGGCTTGGCTCTCTCGCTGATGGCCGCCGTCGTCTACACCCGGGACGGCCTAAACGCAACAAGAGGTGCACCCTCAAGTTGAGCTTGAGCAGCGGCCTTTCGCTGCTATTCTCGCCCGGCCCGTCCCCAGGAGGAGAAGGACCCGAATGGACACGTTCCCCGATCTCGGCTCGCTCTCGGACCAGGAGCTCAAGGATCTCATCCAGCAGCTCACCGAGGAAGAGGTCGATATCTCTTACCGCCGTCGCATCTTGCACGGCAAGATCGACATCCTCCGTGCTGAGCTGGTGAACCGTCTCCGCAAGCGCCACGAGGGCGGCGAAGAGGTCATCACGGGCGCTGACGTGCAGCGACTGACCGACATCCTCGCCGGCCGCGCCGCCGGCGACGAGCCGGCGAGCGAGTAGCCGAAGGCATCGCGCCGATGGCCCGCCATTGCCCCGAGTGCGGGTTCACCAACGCCGAGGGTGCGAACTACTGCCAGCGCTGCGGTGCGTTCATCGGCGCCCCGGAAGCAGATGCTCCGGAGTCTTCGACCGCGACCTACCGCATCGATGAGACCGGCGAGTTGGTGCCGGTCGACCTTGAGGACGTTGTAGCCCAGGGCGGCGGCGCCGCCCTGGTCGTGCGTGCCGGCGGCGGGCGCGTCGGTGAGAGCTTCCCGCTGGAGCGCGACCGCATGACGATCGGGCGCCGCCCGGACTCCGACGTCTTCCTCGACGACGTGACGGTGTCGCGCGACCACGCCCTGGTCGTCCGCCGCGGCGAAGAGTTCCATCTTGATGATCTTGGATCGCTGAACGGAACCTACGTGAACCGCCGCCGCATCGAGTCCCATCACCTTGCCGACGGCGACGAGCTGCAGGTCGGCAAATACAAGCTCACGTTCCTCTCGCGTTGATGGCGGCCGTGGAGGAGCAGCCGCTCATCGCAGCGACCGACGATCGTCCGGCCAAGGCGATGACCATCGGTGCGGTGTGCAAAGCACTGGCCCAGGAGTTCCCGGACATCTCGATCTCGAAGATCCGGTATCTCGAAGACCAAAAGCTGCTGGAGCCGCGGCGCACGCCTGGTGGCTACCGGCTCTACGCCCACACTGACGTGGCGCGGCTGCGCACGATCCTGCGGATGCAGCGCGATGAGTTTCTGCCGCTGCGCGTCATCCGTCAGGAGCTGGCGTCTGGCCGGCTCGACAGCGGCGATGCGACGGTGCCGGCACCCTCGCCAGAGGTGGGCGACGGCGCGCGGCCGCGGCGTCGGCCATCAATGTCGGTCACCGGCGGCGGTGCGCTCTACTCGCTGGAGGACGTGCTGGAGGACACGCGCGCCGAGGCGAGCATGATCGCCGAGCTTGAGGAGTACGGCGTCATCAAGGGCGAGCACCGTGCCGGGACCAAGTACTTCGACGAGACCGAGCGCGAGATCATCCGCGCGGTCACCGAGCTGGCGCGTTACGGCGTCGGGGGGCGCAACCTGCGCGCCTTTCGGACGTCCGCCGATCGTGAGGCAGCGCTGCTGCAGCAGATCCTGGCCCCGGCGCTGCGCTCGCGCAACGCCGAGCGCCGCAAGGAGGCCGTCGATGCGCTGGAGAACCTGGCCGCCGTCACGACGCACCTCAAGCACCTGCTGCTGATTCGCGATCTGCGCAAGATCGTCGGCTGAGCGAGCTCGCGCGCCATGGCTGACGTCGACCTGTACTCGTTCGTCCGCGACATCCCCGATTTTCCCACGCCGGGAATCGGCTTCAAGGACATCACGCCGGTGCTCGCGTCGGCCGAAGCGCTCAACGCCGCGGTCACGCAGCTGGCAGACCTCGCGCGTCCGCTGCAGCCCGATGTCGTCGTCGGCGCCGAGGCCCGCGGGTTCCTGCTCGGGGCGGCGCTGGCGCGCGAGCTGGGCGCCGGCTTCGTCCTGGCGCGCAAGCCCGGCAAGCTGCCGCACGAGACGGTGCGCGCCGAGTACCTCCTGGAGTACGGGACCGACGCGCTGGAGCTGCACTCCGATGCGGTCGCTGAGGGCGCCCGTGTCCTGGTCCACGACGATCTGCTGGCGACCGGCGGCACGGCCCGCGCGCTTTGCGAGCTGGTCGAGCAGCTCGATGGCATCGTCGTCGGCTGCGCGTTCTTGATCGAGCTGGCGTTCCTCAACGGCCGGCAACGGCTGGCGCGGTACGACGTCAGCTCGCTGCTGCGCTACGACGACGGCGAGTGAGGCGCGCGCGTTGCCGGTGACGCGCCGCGGCGCGACGATCGCGGCAACTCCCGCCGCGGTCTGGCAGACCGTCGCCGATCCCCATCAGCTGGCCCGCTGGTGGCCGCGGGTCGAGCGCGTCGAAGGCGTCAGCGGCAGTGGCTTCACCGAGGTGCTGCGCTCTGACCGCGGCGCTCTGGTGCGCGCCGATTTCCGTATCGGTCAGCGCAACAAGCCGCGGCTGGTCGTCTGGTCGCAGGATCTCGAGGGCACGCCGTTTGCCAAGTTGCTGCGCTACGCGGAGACGAGCGTGACGCTGGAGCCCCACGGCCAGGACGGTACGCGCGTCGAGCTGCGCTTGGAGCAGCGCCTGCAGGGCATCTCGCGCTTCGGCGGGTTCCTCGTCAAGCGCGCCGCGCGCAAGCAGCTCGACGGCGCGCTGGCGGCGCTGGCGGCGCTGTATGCCGCCGCGCCGGCCGACTAACCGCTGAGCGACCCCTTCAGCACGATGCTGGTGGGCTGCTTGGGTGTGCTGCTGGCCTCACGCGTCACCAACATCTCGTTGTAGCTTGCAAGGTCGCTGGGGGCAGCGACGAGGCCCTGCAGCCGGCCCTTGCTGGAGCCCGAGCCGGTGACGGGCGGGAAGAAGCCGAGGAACTTTGACTTCGTGCCGGCGCGGACCCAGAGGACGTAGTGGCCCGAAGCCGGAAGGTCCTGGCCGACGACGGCCAGCGCGCGCTGGCCGTCCTGGGAGACGATGTTGGCGACGCCGAGCGGCTTCTTGGCGCCGCTGGGCGGGGTGAGGTTGATCTGCTGCTCGACCGAGGCGGTGGTCGCGGCGGTCGAGGTCTGGGTCGGCGTCGCGGCGTCCTTGCTGCTGTTGTTGTCGTCGTCGCTGCCGCCGATCACGCCGGTGAGCACCAGGACGCTGCCGACGACCACGAGCAGGACGGCGACGATGATCAGCAAGCCGCCCAGGCGCGACGAGCGCGCCTGGTCGGCGCGGGCGGCACGGCGGGCGTGCAGCGCGTCGAAGGCCTCGTCGACCTCGGCGGGGTCGGTCGGGATCTCGGGCAGCGCGTCCTCGCGGGCCACACCGGCGGTGCGCAACTCGGTCGCGACGCCGCGTGCCCAGTCACGAGCGGGCTGGGAGCCTTCGAGCTGCTCGCGCGTCGTCGCGCGGGCCGAGGCCGACTGCTGGCCCAGCAGGTAGTCGCCGACATCGTCCTGCAGGTCGTCGTCGAACTCGGGCAAGCCCGTCGGCCCGACGGCATCGAGCGCGGTGAGCGCGCGGTCGCGGACCGCCTCAGTCGAGATCTTCAGCAAGCCCGCGATCTCGCTGTACGTGCGCCCTTGGCGCAGCACAAGCTGGAGAACGGCCTTCTGGTCTGCGGGGAGATCGTCGAAGCGCGCCATGCGGCGCCGGAGGCTAACCGAACGGCCACCGCTATCGTGCCGCTCCCTCATGGATCTTCAGCTTCCGTATGCCCCTGAAGCCGGATTTGACGGCCTTTATGGCCTCGTCCTGGACGCCGTCGACCTCGATGTCGGCGAGATTCGCGCCCACGTCGACGTGACCGACGCCGTCGAGCAGCCGGCGGGCCTCGTGCATGGCGGCGTCTTTGCCTCGATCGCCGAGTCGATCACCTCGATGGGCACCTGGTATGCCGTCCAGGCCGACGGCAAGTCGGCCCAAGGCCTCTCCAACCAGACCTCGTTCCTGCGCCCGATCCTCGGCGGCACCATCCACGCGCTGGCTCGCGTGCGCCACCGCGGCCGCACGACCTGGGTCTGGGAAGTCGAGATCACCGACGACGAGCAGCGCCTCTGCTCGCTCGTGCGGATGACAATCGCGGTTCGTTAACCCCTGTAGCGGTTGGTGATCGGCACGCGGCGGTCGCGGCCGAAGGCCTTGGAGGTGACCTTGATGCCGGGCGGCTGCTGGCGGCGCTTGTACTCGGCGAGGTCGACGAGGCGCAGGACGCGGTCGACGTCTGCCTCGGGCAGGCCGCGGGCGATGAGCTGCTCGCGGCCGAGGTCCTCCTCGACATAGCCGAGCAGGATCGCGTCGAGGATCTCATACGGCGGCAGCGAGTCCTCGTCCTTCTGGTCGGGACGCAGCTCAGCGCTTGGCGCGCGGGTGACGATCGAGTCCGGGATCGGTGAATGCTCGTCGCGCCGCGCGCGGACCTCGACCAACCGGTACACCAACAGCTTCGGGCAGTCCTTGATGACGGCAAAGCCGCCGGCGCTGTCGCCGTAGAGCGTCGAGTAGCCGACCGACATCTCGGACTTGTTGCCGGTGGTCAGGACCAACCACCCGAACTTGTTGGACATCGCCATCAGCAGGTTGCCGCGAATGCGGGCCTGGAGGTTCTCCTCGGTGATGTCCTTGGCGCGGTCGCCGAAGACCGGCGCCAAGACGCGGTCATAGAGCTCCATCGGCTCGGCGATCGACAGCTCGTGGCACGCGATGCCGAGGTTCTCGGCCAGCACGCGCGCGTCGCCTTGGGTTCCCGAGGAGGAGTAGGGCGAGGGCATGATCACGGCGGTGACCTTCTCGGGGCCAAGCGCGTCGACGGCGACGGTCGCCACGAGCGTGGAGTCGACGCCGCCGCTAAGCCCGAAGACAACATGCTCGAAGCCGTTCTTGCGCACGTAATCGCGGGTGCCGAGCACGAGCGCGGCGTAGACCTCGGCGTCGGCGTCGAGGAGGTCGACGACCTCGCCGGCCGGCGCGGGCTCGGCGGCACGACCGATCGTGGTGGTGAAGCTGCCGAGGTGCGCGACGGGGCGGTGCCCGACGCGCCGAGCCAGCCGCGGGCGCGTGTCGCGCAGCCGCGCGGCGCGCGCGGCGTGGGCATCAACGTCGGCGATCAGCAGGTGCTCGGCGAACTGCGGCGCGCGGGCGACGACGGTGCCGTGGTGGTCGAAGATCGCGCTCGTACCATCGAAGACCAGCTCATCCTGGCCGCCGACCATCGCGCAGAACGCGAACGCGGTCAGGTTGTCGCGGGCGCGCTGCTTGAGCATCGTCTCGCGCTCGTCGGGCTTGCCGGCCTGGTAGGGCGAGGCCGAGAGGTTGACGACGACCTCGGCGCCGGCGAGCGCCTCGTCGACGATCGGCCCGTCGGGAACCCAGTCGTCCTCGCAGATCGTCAGGCCGACGGTTACGCCGTCGACCTCGATGATCGCCGGCTCGACGCCGGCCTGGAAGTAGCGGACCTCGTCAAAGACGCCGTAGTTGGGCAGGCGCATCTTGCGGTAGATGCCCTGGACGTGGCCGTCGGCGAGCACGGCGAGCGCGTTGTAGACGTCGTCGGCGCGCTCCGGGAAGCCGACGAGCGCGACGATGCCGTCGGCGTCTTGGGCCAGCCGCTCGATCGCCGCGCGCGCGTCGCGCAAGAAGTGCTCCTTGAGCAACAGGTCTTCCGGCGGGTAGCCGGTGATCGCCAGCTCGGGGAACGCGACGAGCTGCGCGCCGGCCTCCTTGGCACGCGCGATGCCGTCGCGGATCGCTGCCTCGTTGCCGGCGAGGTCACCGACCGTGGCGTTGAGCTGGCTCAGAGCAAGGCGCATGCGCGCTGGACGCTACCCGGATGACGGCCCGCCCACCCGACGGCCTGCCCGGGCCTACGCTTCAGCGGCTTGGGATCGCCGTCGGGCGCCGGCGCGGGCCGGTACGTCCAAGGCGCACATCGGCGTCGGCGGCCAGCGCCAGGTCGTCGATCGCGGCCTCTAGGTGCTCGGCGATCTCCTCGAGATCGGGCAGTGCGTCGAAGTCAGCGAGCAGGCCGAAGCCCAGCCGGCCGTTGTAGGACATGATCGCGATGCCGAGCGCCTGATTCTTGGCCAGCGGCACGACGGGGTAGAGGCTGCGCAGGCGCCGCCCGAGCAGGAAGAGCTCCATCTGCGGACCAGGGACGTTGGTGACCACGAGGTTGAAGAACCGCTGGCGCGCTTGGAGCCGCGCAGCCTGGCTCATGATCGTCGGCGGCGCGAAGTCGGCGAGCTGGGTGAGCGTCTCGGCACCGACGGCCTGTCCGGAGCTCTTGAGGTCCTTCATCGCCTCGTGCACCTCGGCGAAGGCGTCGCGGGGGTCGCGCACGCCGACCGGCAGCGGCGCCCACATCGTCGCCACGCGGTTGCCGAGCGCGCCGTTCTCAGCTTCTGCGCGCACCGACACGGGGACCATGGCGCGCAGCTCAAGCTCGTCGGTGCTCTCGCCGCGACCGCGCATCCAGCGCCCCAGCGCCAGCGCGACGGCGGTCAGCACGACGTCGTTGACCGTGCCGCCCAGCGCCGACTTGATGGCCTTGAAGCGCGCGAGGTCGGCGTCGACCCAGGTGTAGCGCCGGTGGGGGCCGATCGGGACGTTGAGCAGCGAGCGCGGGGCGGGGCTGAGGCCGGCACGTGCCATCGAGCCCAAGCCGGCGACGCCGCCGGCGAGGCGCTCGGCGACCTGGCGCGGGGTACGGGTCAGCGCGCGCAGGCCGCGCACCGCTTCGGCCGGCACGGTCGTACGCTCCAGGAGCGCCTCGGCCAGCAGCTCGGTGCTCGTCGGGACCGGGCGGGGAAGCCATGGGGACGCGGGTGGCGCGGTCGGCATCGGCTCGCGCGCGGTGTCGAAGAGGACCGAGACGATGTCGACGCCGCTGACGCCGTCGACTAGCGCATGGTGGGTCTTGGAGAGGAGCGCGAAGCGGTCGTCGGCCAGGCCCTCGACGAGCATGATCTCCCACAGCGGCTTGCTGCGGTCCATGCGCTGCCCGAAGATCCGCGCGGCCAGACGCTTGAGCTCATCATCTGAGCCCGGGGCGGGCAGCGCGGCGTGGCGGATGTGGTAGGTCGGGTTGAAGTGCGGGTCGTCGACCCAGCGTGGCCGGCCCTGACCGAGCGGGACGAAGGCGAGGCGCTGGCGGTAGCGCGGCACGAGGTGCAGCCGCGCGCCGATCGCCTCGACGAGGTCGTCGTAGGCTGGCGGCGGTCCATCGAAGGTCATGACGGCGGCCACGTGCATGTGGGCGCCACCGTCTTCGAGGTGGAGGAAGGACGAGTCCAGAGCGGTCAGCCGAGCGGGCACGCTACTGATGGTGGCAGCCGCACGGTGCAGGCCGCAAGGCGCCCGTTCGGCGCGGTGTGAAACCCAGGTTCTTGCAGGGTGTCTGCACACAGGTTCCACACAGGCTTTGCTAACCTTCAACAGAGTGTGTAAGGTGCTTATGGCACGGGTAGGACACCTTTGTTCGACCCTCTCCGGACTTGGAGCACGCAGCGATGGACCTCAGCGATCCCGTCATCTTCGGCCGCATCTACGACGAGCACCGACGCAGCGTCCATGCGACCGCTCACCGGGTGCTGGGGAGCTCGGCAGCCGCGCAGGACGTGGTCCAGGACGTGTTTCTCCGCGTCTGGCGCAACCCACAGAAGTTCGATGCCAGCCGGGGCGAGGTCGGCAGCTACCTGCGGCTGATGGCTCGCAGCCGCGCCGTCGATCTGTGGCGAGAAGGCCAGGCTTCCGGACGGGCCGAGGACCGACTCAAGATCGTGGTGGCCCACGACGTCGGGCGCGCCGATGTACAACCCGATCACCTGGCCCTTGCCTCGGCCGACCGCTCCCACGTGCGCGCCGCGCTCGGCCGCCTGCCGATATCCCAGCGCGAGGCGCTCGTCCTGGCGTACTGGGGTGGGCTGACCGCCGACCAGATCGCGACACGCGCTGGCGTGCCGCTGGGCACCGCCAAGAGCCGGATCCGGCTGGGCCTCGCCCGTCTGCGCGCCGAGCTGGGCTCACTGCGCGCCGACGCCGGCGTCGCAGCCTAGATTCCTTGACCACTCCGGTAAGGTGCGCATCGTGCCGGTCGTCGGTCTGCCCTTCGAGGATGTCGTCGTCGAGCTGTGGTCGCGCGAGCGTGCGTGGCTGGGGGAGGACGTCGCGTGGTTTGACGCCCACACCCATATCGGTCATCACGATCCCGATGGGTTTGAGGCCGATCCGCACGAGCTGATCGAGGCGCTGGACGCCGCCGGCCAGCAGCGGGCGCTCGTCTTCGCGATGCAGGAGCCCGACGGCTACCGGGCGCCCAACGACTGGGTCCTGCGCTCGTGCGCGGAGTCCGACGGGCGGCTGGTGCCGCTGGCCCGCATCGACCCCAAAGCGCCCGATGCGATGGAGGAGGCCCGGCGCTGCCTGGAGGCCGGCGCCCGGGGCTTCAAGCTGCACCCGCGCAGCGATGGCTTCACGCTCCCGCACCCGGTCGTTGAGGAGCTCGTTGCGCTGGCCGGTGAGCATCGGTTGCCGGTGCTCTTCCATGCCGGGCGCGGGATCCCGGATCTCGGCGATCCGATCGTGCGTCTCGCCGAGCAGCATCCGGACGCGCGGCTGATCCTGGCGCATGCCGGCATCAGCGATCTCGGGCTGCTTGCGCCGCACGTAGGGCGCCTACCCAACATCCTGTTCGACACCTCTTGGTGGCATGTCAGCGACCTGTTGGCGCTGTTTGCCACCGTGCCGCCAGGGCAGATCCTCTACGCGTCAGACATGCCGTACGGCGGGCCGCGGTACCCGGCGCTGTTGATGCTGCGCTGTGCGCGAGCGGTCGGGCTGACGCCCAAGCAGGCGGCGGTGATCGCCGGCGGCCAGATCGAGCGGGTGCTTGCGGGCGAGGAGCTCCTCGATCTCGGTCCGGCGGCGGGCGCAGGCAACCTTGGCGCGCGCGTGCTCAGTTTCGAACGGGTGATCAGTTACGTCGCCACGGCTGTGCAGGTGACGTTCCTCGGAGGCGACCCGACCCAAGCGTTTGCGTTGGCGCGCTTGGCCTGCCAGGCACCCGACGGCGCGCAGCATCGCGAAATGCTCCAGGAGATGGATCGCTTGCTCGCGGTGTCTCAACAGCGAATGGCAGAAGGTTTGCATCCCTTCGGGTGCATCTACCCGGCGCTCGCCGCGATGGTCCTCGCAGGAACCGCTGAGGCCGTCTCACTGTCCTGACAGCTGTCAATGGTTGTCCTCGCGCTGTGTGACCTTCTTCACACAGCGTGGTGATGTCGTGGCTAGTCTGTCGAACACTTGTTCGAACGCCGAACCGTCTTCGCCTGATCGAAGGCGGGCGGGGGACCCATTTGCCGGTCGTGAGTGCGATCCGACCGGCTGGGGCGAATTGGGGCCCACTGGCCCCGTAGCGACTGGTCGACGCGTGCCCGATGCACGTGCCGCGGCCCGCCGCGAGCCCGACAGCTAACCCCGCAGGCGCTGATCACGTAGGAGGTGCCTCTCCTTGAGGCTCAAAAACGTGCGCGCTCAGGGTCTCACGAGCGCGCTGCTCAGCACGACCATCATCGCGGCCGGTCCGTCCGTCGCGAGCTCCGATACGCAGCCCCCAGCACCCAAGCTGACCGCGACCCCACTCGCGACCAAGGCGTCGTCCTCGCTGACCGTCAGAAGTGTGCGCCGCACGGTCATGGCCGGCAAGGCGATCGTCGTTCGTGGCGCATTGCGCCCCGCCGGCGCCGGCCGAGCTGTCTCGCTGCAGCTGGCCAGGGGCCTTGGTGGATGGAAGACGGTCGACCATGACCGCACCGACCATCACGGCCGCTACATCCTCGTCTGGCGCGCGGTACACACCGGCAGCAAGCGGGTGCGCGTCCACTTCGGCGGCACACGCGAGCTGTCCTCGGCGCGCCATCTGGCGGGCACAGCCCACATCTACCGTCGGGCGCTCGCCTCGTGGTACGGCCCGGGCCTTTATGGCGGCCATTTGGCCTGCGGCGGCACGTTGACGCCCGGCACGCTCGGCGTTGCTAACAAGTCGCTGCCGTGCGGCACGAAGGTCACGCTGCACTACCGCGGCCGCACCGTCCGCGTCCCGGTCGTCGACCGCGGCCCCTACGTCGGTGCCCGCGAGTTCGACCTGACCGCCGCCACGAAGGCCCGGCTAGGCTTCGGCTCGACGGGCACGGTGCTGACCACGCGCTGAGTCACGTCCGGGCGGTGGGGTGTCGGGTGCGCCACGTACCCTGTCGGGGTGGCGAAGCGCGTCATAGCTCATCTCGATTGCGATGCGTTCTTCGCATCCGTCGAGCTGCAGCGGCGGCCGGAGCTCCGAGGGCTGCCGGTGATCGTCGCCGGCAGCGGGCCACGGGCCGTGGTGACGACGGCGTCCTACGAGGCGCGCAAGTTCGGCATTGGCTCGGCGATGAGCGCGGCGGAGGCCAAGCGGCGGTGCCCGCAAGCGGTCACGATTCCGCCCGACCACCAGGCCTACTCCGAGAAGTCGCGTGAGGTCTGGGGACTCGTTCGCAAGCGCGTCGATGTCCTTCAACAAGCCGGGATCGACGAGGCCTACGCCGATCTGTCGGGGATCGGCAAGCCGCTGCCGTTTTTGCGTGAGCTGATCGCCATGGTCAAGGAGCAGACGGGCATTCAGATCTCGGCCGGGATCGCGCCCAACCGGCTGGTGGCCAAGATCGCGTCAGACCTCGGGAAGCCCGCGGGCTTCGTCGCGATCGGTCGCGAGCAGTGCGCCGCCCACATCGCCGACCGCTCGCCGCGGATCGTCCCGGGCATCGGCCCCAAGACCGCGGCGAGGCTGGCCGAGATGGGCTACGCCACGCTCGGCGCGCTGCAGAACGCGCCGGTCGCCGTGCTGCAGGAGCGCTTCGGCGAGCGCTATGGCCACGACCTGCACCGTCGCGCCCACCTGCATGACGATTCGCCGCTGGTCACGACGCGCGTCGCGAAGTCGCGCTCGGTCGAGACGACCTTCGACACCGACGTCGCCGACCACGCCGAGTTGGAGTCGATCCTACGCGGGCAGTCCAAGCGGCTGGCCGAGGGACTGCAACGTGCGAAGACGCGCGGGCGCACGATCGCGATCAAGGTCCGCCTCGACGACTGGACGACCGTGACCCGCGCACGGTCGATCGACGCCTACATCAACGACGAGGCGACGATCATCGCGGTCGCGCTGGAGCTCTTTCGCGAGTACGCACCACCGCGCCCGGTGCGCCTGCTCGGTGTCCGCGTCGCCGGCTTCGAAGGCGTCGAAGAGGAGCCGGTGACCGTCACGCCGCATGAGACCCCGCCGGGGCAGCTCGCGCTCTTTGCCGTGGGGTAGTGCCGCTTGCTAGTACAGCGCGCCGGCAAGGCGTCGCCGCGCGTCTCGTGCGAACGGGTGGTCGACGCCGAACGCGTCGAGGATCCCGACGACGACGCGGCGCAGATCGTCCTTCTCACCGTTAGACGAAGCGATCGCCTCGATCAGCAGGTCGACCGCCTTCTGCGGGTCACCACCGTCCAGCGCCGCGAAGGCTTGCACCGCACCCTCGTCGCCGTCGCGCTCAAGCCGGATGCGCGCGGCGAGGCCGTCGGCGGCGAAGTCGCCCTGCGCGTTGGCGAGCGTCTCCAGCGCACCGTCGAGGTCGCCGGCCTTGCGCTGCAGGATCGCGAGGCGCAGCCGGGCATCGGCGCGCGCGGGCTCCAGCTCGACGGCGCGGCGCAGCGAGGCCTCATCGCCGGCCTGGATCAGCGCATCGGCCTCCGACGGCAGCAAGGCATCGAAGAACTGCGCGACCTTGGGCGGCGGGACCGCGCCGAGGAACTCGGAGACGACGGCGCCGTCCTTGAAGGCCTTGACGGCCGGGATCGACTGGATCTGGTACTCCAGCGCGATCCGCTGGTTGGCGTCCGTGTCGACCTTGGCGAGGATGACCTTGCCCTCGCGCTCGGCGGCGGCCTTCTCCAGGATCGGGCCTAGCGAGCGGCACGGGCCGCACCACTCCGCCCAGAAGTCGACGACGACGGGAATCGTCTTTGACTGCTCGATGACCTGCTGCTGGAAGTCCTGCTCGGTGACGTCGATCACGGCCATGTCTCCTAGGGTACGACGGGTGACGCTGTTCCAAGAGCGAAGCGGCTCCGGGTTCCCCGTCGTGCTGCTGCACGGCCTCACCGCGACGCATCGGTACGTCGTGATGGGTTCCAAGGCGCTGCAGCGCGCCGGCCACGACGTGTTGGCCTATGACGCCCGCGGCCATGGTGCGTCGGACCCGGCCCCGTCGCCCGAGGCCTACACCTACGCCGATCTCGCGGATGACCTGATCTCGGTGATGGACGAGGCGGGCTTTGAGCGCGCCGTGGTGGCCGGCGCCTCGATGGGCGCGCACACCGCGGTGCGGGTGGCGCTAGAGCATCCGGATCGTGTGGCGGGGCTGGTGCTGGTGACGCCGGCCTATGACCCGGAGAGCTGGCCGGGCGATCTCGCGCGCTGGGATGCGCTCAGCGCTGGCCTGCGCGACGGCGGGGTCGAGGGGTTTGTCGCGGCATATGGCGAGGAGGGCCCCGACAAGTGGCGGTCCACGCTGCAGACCGTCTTGCGCCAACGCCTCGGCGCCCACGAGCACCCCGCGGCTGTCGCCGACGCGCTGCAGACCGTCCCGCGCTCGCGCCCCTTCGAGACCCGTGAGCAGCTCCGCGAGATCACCGCGCCGACGGCGGTCGTCGCCGACCGCGACGAGCCCGACCCTGGCCATCCGCTGGCCATCGGCAAGTTGTACGCCTCGCTCATCCCTGACGCGCGGCTGATCCTCGAGGAGGAGGGCCAGAGCCCAATCGCGTGGCAGGGTGGGCAGCTGTCGAAGGTCATCGCCGCGGTTGCCGCGGAGGCGGCAGCCGCCTCGGCGTGAAGCACCTCGCCGCGCGGCTGACGGGCATCGTGGTCGTCGTCGTGGCCGCCACGGCGTGCGCGTGGATCATGTTCCACGTGTTGCGTCCACAGCTCTTCAGCGGCGAGGAGGACTCGCTGCCGCGGTACCTCGAGCGTGCGTTCTTGCACTTCGACTTCGGTCACTCTCAGCAAGGGAGCGAGCGGCCGGTGGCCGATCTCATCCGCGAGGGGCTGCCCGCCGATGTGAGCTTGCTCGCCGGTGGGCTGCTGTTCGGCGTCGTGGCGGGTGTGGGCGGCGGGGTGCTCTGCGCGCGCCGGCCGCGCGGCACGATGTCGCAAGCCGTGCAGGCCGTCGCGATGGTCGCGTTCTGCGCGCCGGTGTACGTCGTTGGGCTGACGGCGCTGCTGCTGTTCGGCGCCGATATCGGCAGGCTCGATCTCGGGGTTGGCATCCCTTTGCACTACGTCAACTTCGCCCACTCGCCGACCGGCTGGCTTGGTGCGCTCATCGTTCCGTGGATCGTGGTCGGCCTCCCGTTGGCGGGCATGTGCCTGCGAGTTATGTTGGGGCAGATGGTCGAGGTCGAAGGCGAGGACTACATTCGCGCTGCCCGTGCCAAGGGCCTCAGCGAACGGGCGGTCTTGCGGCGGCACACCGCACCCGTGGCGCTGGGCCCGACCGCCATGCTCGCCTCTTCGGCGATGCCGTTGCTCATCACCAACGCTGTTCTCGTTGAGCAGGTCTTCTCGATCCCTGGTGTTTTCCGCGACCTGACCCGCTCCATCGGCACCTCCGACACCACGCTCATCCTCGGCATGACCGCCGTCGGCGCCTTCCTGATCGCGATGACCACGTTGCTCTTCGATCTGTTGCTGGTCTGGCTGGATCCGCGCGTGCGGGCGCGGTAGGCGTCGTAGGGTGTCGGCGATGCCGGCCGGCTACTCCGGAACACCATTGGTCCGAAAGCTCGGGGTCAAGCCCGGGATGAAGGCGGCGATCCTGTCGGCGCCCGACGGCTTTGACGCGACGCTCGGCGCGCTGCCCGAGGGCGTCGCCGTGACGACGCGGCTGGGTGGGAGCAAGGACATGGTGATCCTGTTCGTCACCGAGCGGGCGGTGCTGGCCAGGCGCCTCGACGCGCTGCGGGCCGCGATCGCGCCGGACGGGATGGTCTGGGTGGCGTGGCCGAAGAAGGCAGCGAAGATGGAGACCGACATCACGGAGGACGTCGTGCGCGAGGTGGTGCTGCCGACCGGGCTGGTCGACGTGAAGGTCTGTGCGATCGACGAGACGTGGTCGGGACTGAAGATCGTGATTCGCAAGGAGCTGCGATGAGCACCGACGCCGTCTTCACCCGTGACGGCGAGGCGTTCGTCCCGTCGATCCACGCCCGCGGTCCATGGGACGCCGGGTCGCTGCATGGTGGCGCGCCGGCCGCGCTGCTGGCGCGCGCGATCGAGGCGCTCGAGACGCCCGCGCCGATGCGCTGCGTGCGGCTCTCGGTCGAGTTCCCGCGCGCGGTGCCGCTGGAACCCGTGCTCGTCAGCGCGCGGCTCACGCGCCCCGGTCGCAAGCTGGCGCTGGCCGAGGCGCGGTTGACCACCCTGGATGGCACCGAGGTCCTGCGCGCCACCGCGACGCTGCTGCGTCGCGGGGACGTCGCGCTGCCCGCGAGCGCCACGATCCCTGAGCCCGCGCCGGTGCCCGGCCCCGACGACGGCCGCGTCGACCGCTGGCAGGGCGGCGACGAGACGCAGGGCTTTCACCTCAGCGCCATCGAGCTGCGCTTTGCGCGCGGCGACTGGGGCCGCGGGCCCGCGCTCGGCTGGTTTCGGCTCAAGCTGCCGGTGGTCGCGGGGGAGGAGCCGTCGCCGCTGCAGCGCGCCGCCGCCTTCGCGGACTTCGGCAACGGCGTCAGCCGCGCGTTGGACTTCCGCGAGCACCTGTTTATCAACACCGACTTGACCGTGCACCTGCACCGCGAGCCGGTGGGGGAATGGGTCGCGCTAGACGCGCGCACCGACTTCGACCGCTCCGGCGTCGGCCAGTCGACGTCGATCCTGCGCGACCAGCAGGGCCGGATCGGCATCGCCGCACAATCGCTGTTCGTCGACGAGCGGGTGTAGGCCTACAGCTTGATCTTGCGCGCCTTGAAGCGCCGCGCGCGCTTGATCGCCTTCTTGGGCGCGTCGATCACGTAGGTGCGCGGCCCGGTCTTTTCCGCCATCCCGACGGCGCTCAGCCGCTTGGCCACGACCGGGCAGCGCTTGCAGCGCGGGTTGCTCTTACAGCAGCGCTTCTTGACCTGGACCTCGCGCGGCTTGGCCATCGGTCTGCGAATCTAGCGACCCCATGACCGAGATGATGGCCACCGCCGAGGGCGCGCCGCCAACCACCGAGCCCGAACAGCGCGTCACCGCGCTGGAGCTCTTCTTCGACCTCGTCTTCGTCTTCGCGATCACGCAGGTGACCGGCTTCATCGCCACCCATCCGGACTGGACGCGCCTGATCGAGGGCATGGCGATCCTCATCGTGGTCTGGTGGGCATGGGCCTCGTTTGCCTGGCTGGGCAACACGGCGGGCACCGACGAGGGGCTGTTTCGCGTCACGCTCTTCGCCGCTGCGGGCGCGATGCTCATCGTGGCGATCGCCGTGCCGCACGCGTTCGGCCACGACGCGTTGGCCTTTGGCATTGCCTATGCGATCGTGCGGGTGCTGCACATCGGCGCTTACGCGATCCTCGGGCGCGACGACCCGGAACTAGCCTTCGTCGTTCGCCGCCTGGCGCGCTCAATGCTGCCGGTCGCCCTGCTGCTATTGCTCGCCGGGACCGTCGATGGTCCGGTTCGCACGGCCTGCTGGATCCTGGCGATCGCGATCGAGGTCGGCGGGCTCTTTTTCTTCGGCGTCGACGGCTGGAAGGTGGAGGCCGGCCACATGGCCGAGCGCCACGGGCTGATCGTCATCATCGCCTTGGGCGAGTCGATCGTCGCCCTCGGTGCAGGTGCCGAGGGCCACCCGCTGGACACCGGGACGATCGTCGCCGTCCTGCTCGGCATCACGGTGGCCTTTGCGATGTGGTGGGCGTACTTCGACGTCGTCGCGCTGGTCGCCGCACGGCGCTTCCAGCGGGCCGTCGGCGCTGAGCGAGCGCGCATCGCGCGCGACTCCTACACCTGCCTGCACGCGCCGATGATCGCCGGGATCATCCTGTTCGCGCTCGGCGCCAAGAAGACGCTGGCCCACGTCGGCGACGCGCTGGAGACGGTTCCTGCGGTTGGCCTCTGCGGCGGCGTCGCCATGTACTTGCTCGCCCACGTCGCGTTCCGCTGGCGCAACGTTCACAGCATCAACACCGCGCGGCTGACGATCGCGATCGTCCTCGTCGCGTTGATCCCGCTCGCCACAACCATTCCGGCGCTGGTCGCCATGGCGATCGTCGCCGCGCTAATGGTCGCGTTGTTGTCCTATGAGTTCATCCACTTCCACGAGGCGCGCGAGCGGCTGCGCCATGCGCTCGGATGAGCGGTGCCGACGGCCATCGTCGACCGCCGCGGCGGATGGACGGCCTGCCCGAGCAGTTCTTCACCGGGATCCTCGCCGAGTCCGCACGCGCCGCTGCGGCGCCCGGCGTGCCGTTCATCGACCTCGGTCGCGGCAACCCCGACCTTCCGCCCCCGCCCCACGCGATCGAGGCGCTGCGGGCCGCCGCGCTGGAGACCGCGACACCCGCGGTGCACGGCTACCCGCCGTTCAGCGGCCACGCCGACCTCCGTGTCGCAATCGCCGAGCGCTATCGCGCTGACCACGGGGTCGAGCTCGACCCCGAGCGCGAGGTCGCGGTCATCCCGGGAACCAAGACGGGGATCATGCTCGCGTGTTTGGCGACGGCGGACGACGGCGATGCCATCCTGCTGCCGGATCCCGGCTATCCGGACTACCTCTCCGGCGCCGCCCTGGCCGGCGCGCGTGTCGCACCGTTGCCGCTGCGCGCCGCCAGCGGCTTCCAGCCGGACTTCGAGGAGGCGGGCGCGGCAATCGCCTCCCCGGCACTGACCGTCCTCAACTACCCCTCCAACCCGACGGGCGCGGTCGAGGCGCCCGGCACGTTTGAGGTCGCGGTCGCCTTTGCACAGGAGCGCGGCGCCTGGCTGCTCAACGACATGGCCTACGGGTTCCTGGCCTTCGACGGGCACCGCGCACGCTCGATCCTGGAGGTCGACGGCGCGCGCGACGTCGCGATCGAGCTCTGGTCGGCCTCCAAGATCTATGGGATGGCGGGTTGGCGCGTGGGCTTCGCGGTCGGCTCACCCGTGCTGATCGCACGGATTCAGACCCTGATGGATCACATCGCCGCCGGCGTCTGGACCGGCGTGCAGCGCGGGTTGGCCGCGGCGCTGCGCTCCGATCAGTCCGACGTCGCGGCGCGCCGCGCGATCTACCGCACGCGGCGCGATCTACTGGTCGATGCGCTGACCGCGGCAGGTGCACCGCCCGCGCCGGCGCAGGGGTCGTTCTTCGTCTGGTGGCCGCTGCCCGATGGCTTGACGGCGACACGGTTGGTTACCGAGGCACGCGTCGGCGTCGCGCCCGGCGAAGGCTTCGGCGCGCAGGGCGCGGGCTGGGTGCGGCTCTCGCTGGCGGCGCCCGACGGCGACCTTGCCGAGGCCGCGCGTCGGCTTGTCGAGATCGCCCGATGAAGGGTCGGTTGCGCCGAATTGCCCCACGCGCTTGCACAGCGCGTTAGATTCAGGTGTATGGCTGAGGCCACGGTCCTCGTGGTGGATGATGACGCGGGTTTCCGCGCCTATGTCCGCGCAGCGCTCGAGAGCGAGCACTTCCGCGTGGTCGAGGCCGAGAGCGGCGCCGATGCGGTCGCGGTTGCCCTGCGTGAGCGCCCCGACGCGATCTTGCTCGACTGGCGCATGCCCGGCCAAAGCGGGATCACCGCGTGTCGCAACCTGCGCGCCGAGCCAACGCTGGTCGACGTGCGGATCGCGGTCATCACCGGCCTCGGCGACGAGCGCGACCGGACCCTGGCACGCCACGCCGGGGCTGACGCGTTCTTCATCAAGCATCCAGACCCTGACGCGCTGACCGACCAGGTCCGGCGGCTGCTGGCCGTCGACGGCGCGTCGGTCGCGCCGTAGCGGCCGACCCGGCTCGCCGGGCCTATGCTCGCGGGCGATGCCCGAGCCGACGGTCCCCGATCACCAGCTCCTGGCGGCGATGCGCCGCAGCTACGAGCGCGGCGGTCTCGTGGAAGACGACCTCGCACCGACATGGTCGGCGATGTTGGAACGCTGGCTTGATGATGCGGTGGCCGGTGGGGTGCGTGAGCCCAATGCCATGGTCGTCGCCACAGCCGACGTCGCCGGGCGCCCGAGCCTGCGGACCGTGTTGTTGAAGGGGCTCGACGCCGGCGGGTTGACGTTCTTCACCAACTACGAGTCCGACAAGGGCCAGGAGCTGGCCAGCAACCCGATGGCCTCGATCCTCTTTCCGTGGATCGACCTGCAGCGCCAGGTGCGCCTCACCGGTGCGGTGCGCCGCCTCGACCCCGAGGCGTCTGACACCTACTTCGCCTCGCGGCCCTACGGCTCGCAGATCGGCGCGCTGGCCAGCCCACAGTCGCGCGTCGTAGCTGATCGGGCCGCGCTGGAGGCCGCGCGCGATGCGCTGCAGGCGCGGTATCCCGAGGACGTCCCGCGCCCGGAGAGCTGGGGCGGCTACGTCGTCATCCCTGACGCCGTCGAGTTCTGGCAGGGGCGTCCCGATCGCCTCCATGACCGCTTGCGCTACCGCCGCGCTGACGACGGGTCGTGGATCACCGAGCGCTTGGCGCCCTAGCTCGTGAGGTGCCAGAGCGCGCCGCTGCCGACCGGCTCGCGGCGCACGAGGCCGTCGCCGGCCGCGGCGATCAGCGCGCGCTCGGCACCGTCCTCGTCGAGCTCGCCCAAGTTGGAGGTCATGCACGCGGCGACCTCGCGCGTGACGGGCGCGTAGGGGAGGGCACGCAGCACGTCGAGCGGATCTTGCGCCGGCGGCTGGCGTTGCAGCGTGGGGTCGAGGTTGGCCAGCGCCGTGTCGTAGGCCTCCAGTGGTTGGAAGCCGCCGACTTCCAGGCTGCGCCCGTCGCCGGCGGTGAAGATGATCGACGGCGCGGTGTAGCGGACAGCGCCGTCCGTGTTGGCCGCGCGATCCTGGGCCTCGGTCGGGGAACGTGCTGCTGTGCGCGCAAGGGCCCGGTCGGCCTGGTAGGCATCTTGTACCGCTTCGCTGTCCAGCGCGGTGATCAGGAGGTCGATGTCGACGCCGTCACCCAAGGTCTTCAGCGCGGCCCGCAGGCCCTCGGGGGTATCGAGCAGCAGCGTGGAGGTGAACTGCGCGAGCTGGAGCGCACGGAAGACGAGCAGCTCCTGCTCGGGCTGGTGCAGCCGCGTCGCCACCACGAGCCGGCAGGCCAGGCCGGTGCCGGTGACGCGCTCGCGCGGCTGGCCGCCGAACGGCATCCCGAAGCGTCGTGCGTATGTGCGGTAGCCCTGAGCGCTGCGCGCTGGTGTGTAACCGGCCTTGAGATAGCGCTCGGGACTCTCGGAGAGGCCGATGAGGACGAGCCGCCAGACCAGCTGGTTGCCAAAGCGCCAGCGCAGGACCGCGTGGGCTGGCGAGGCAGAGTAGGCCCAGGGGCAGTGCGGGTCACTGAAGTGCGTGAGGGTGACAGGAGAGGACGACATGTACTGATGGTTGCACGCGCAACGTCATCATGTCGCGTACCTTCTCGCAGGCAAGCACTTGCACTACATCGAGTTATAGGCAAGGGTTTGCTCACGGGACGGCGAACACACGCGGGACGCAGTCCAAACACCCAAGGAGGAGGCCTACTCATGGCAACAGAGCGACCAAGTGGACTGAAGCAGCGTTCTTACCTGATCGGTGGGGACGAGATCAACTGGCTGGAGACGGCCGCTGGCAAGACCAAGCTGACGCAGAGTGACCTGGTGCGCCTGGCGCTGCAGCGCCTGCGCAAGGACCTCGGTGCTGCTCGCAGCCTCAAGCTCGAGGCCGTCGAGGCGCTCGCCAAGGGCACCAAGTGGGCGCCCGTCAAGCGCGGCGGCCCGCGCCGTCGCGCGAGCTAGCACCCGCTCGCAGACCTGAGTGACGCGGCGCCGCCGCGGACAGACGTCCGATCCGGATCTCTGCCGCTGCGGCGCCGCGTGCTTGCGGCCGACCAAGAGGGAGAAGATGGCGTCTGATCCCGACTTCGTCCGCATCATCAACGAGTCGCGCCTCGAGCTCGAGGCTGCCGGCAATCCGTCCTACGTGGTCGTCGTCCTTGGCCATGACGGGGCTGCGCACCTGGCGCCGATGGTCTTCGCGACGGTCGGGCCCGCCGTCGACCATGCGACCCGTATCGGCCGTGCCGCCTTTGAGACCGGCGAGCAGGTCGTCATCGTGAGCCGCTCGGTGGCCGATCATCGCGCGAGGTTCTCTGTCATCGATCCGCGCACGCACAAGAAGCTGCACCAGCGTCTCGAAGTCGTTGAAGAGACGTTCGCCGAGATCGACCAGGCGGTTTAGCCGGCGCCGGCGTCTGTACTGGCGTCTGCGGCCATCGCATCGTGCTCGTCGGCTACCGCGCGGTACCAGAGCAGCGTCATCGGCTCCTCATCGGTGAAGTGCCAACCGGGCTCGCCGAGGAGTAGCGCGACCTCGTCGCGGATTGTCGCGTAGAAGCCGCGCCGTTCCGAGCGCCAGCCTTCCAGGGTCTCGGCACCGACCTCCTCGGGCGTCAGCCACGAGTCGTCGATCTCCAGGAACGGCACCGACGCGACCTGCGTGACCTCGACGGTCGCCCGTCGCCGGCCGGTGTGATCCATGATCGGCAGTCGCTGGCCGATGCGCGGCACGCCGCCTTCGAGTTCCCACTCGCGCGAGAGCGTGACCGACAGCGTCCTGGTCCCGGCGATGACCGCCTGGACGTTGGCTTCGCCGCGGCCGCCGTCTTCGGCGTGGCCGAACTCCAAGAACGGCTCGTGCGCGCTGCGCCACGGAGCTAGCGGGATCGTGGCGGTCAGCACCGTGCCGCCACCAGACGGGCTGTCGACGGCCAACGAGCCGCCGAGCGCCGCCACCCGATCGCTGAGCCCGGCGAGGCCGCTGCCGTCGGCCATGTCGGCGCCACCGCAACCGTCGTCGGCGACGGTGACGAGCGCCTCGCCGAGGCGGTTGGTCACTGCGACGCGCACGGCGCCCGCATCGGCGTGCTTGACCGCGTTGGTCAGCCCTTCCGAAGCGAGATAGAAGGCGGTCAGCTCGACGGGCGCGGGCAGGCGGCGCTCGGGCAGCGCGTCGATGTGCAGCGGGATCGGTGAGCGGCTCGACAGCGCCTCCAGCGCCGATCCCAAGCCCTTCTCCGTCAGTCCGGCCGGGTGCAGGCCGCGGGCGAGCTCGCGCAGCTCGTCGGTCGCCAAGCGCGCCTCCTGGTGGGCGCGATCCAGCAGCTCCAGCGCGTCGGCGGGCGCGTTGTCGGGCAGCTTGCGGCGCGCGATCCCGATCAAATGGCTGAGCGCGACGATGCGCTGCTGGGCGCCGTCGTGAAGGTCGCGGCCGATGCGCTGGCGCTCACCGTCGGCGGCATCCAGGACGCGGGCGCGCGCCGCGGCCACCTCGGCATCGCGGGTGCGCAGCGCGGCTTGATGGCGGCGGCGCTCGATCTCGGCACCGGCGCGCGCGGCGAAAATCCGCAGGACCGCGAGCTCGTCCTCGTTGGGCGTGATCGGCTGCGAGGACATCAGCGCGACGTAGGCGACGTGCTCGTCGCCGGCGCCGGGCAGCGCCACGCCGAGGTAGGAGTCCAGCCCGAAGTCCCGGACGTAGCGATCGCCTGGATAGGCCTTGCAGGTGCCCTCGGGCAGGACGAGAAGTCCCTCGCGCTCGACGGTCGCGCACGGCATCGTGTCGTTCATGTCGAACTCGTAGCCCTCGCGCATCTCGACGCCGTTTTGCCAGGAGGCGAGCACGCGCACGCGACCTGTGGCGGGCGGCGGCAGATGCTCGCCGATGAACGCCAGCTCGGCATCGTAGGCGGCGGCGAGATGGCGGACCATCGCACGCAGGAAAGCGTCGCCGACGACGCCGGCCGTGCCGGCCGCCAGGCGACGCAGGAGGTCGCGGTCGCGAGAGCTGGACGGGTCCTTGGGCGCTTCGGCGGCGGTCGACACTGCCTGCGGGATGGTAGCCACGCAGACAGGACGCGCCGGTGCGGCTAACCGCCGCACCGGCGCATGTTCTGTCGTCTAGGGGCTGACCGTCATGACCGGCTCGCCCGCGCCCGTTAGGCCGGTGCCCGTTCGGCTGCAGGTGCCGCCCTTGATCGTGCCGCCGTTGTAGGCCTGGCGCACGCAGTTGCGCAGCGCCAGCTGGCCCCAGTAGTTGGGGTGCAGGGACTCTTGGACCTGGTAGGGCCCGAAGACCGTCGAGACCGTGCGGATCTGGTTGACCCACTCGGTGTTGTCAACGGCGCCGGACTGCGTCCAGGACGTCAGGCCCTTCTCCTCCAGGAGCCCGACCGTGTTCTCACACAGCCGCCGGCCGTTGAACGTCGCCTGGAGCTCGAGGATCTTGATGTTGGTCAGGCCCGTGGCGGTGGCCGCGTTCTTGACCGCGGTGTTGATGGTGGGCAGCGCCGTGCCGTTGGCCCAATTGGCGTCGTTGTTCCAGAAGCCGCAGCCGCCCGTGTTCTGGCGCGTGTAGCCCGTCTCGCCATAGCGGAAGCCCGAGCCGTTCGGGATCGGCGACTCGTAGTCCTGGACGACGATCTTGTAGTTCGCGTCGGCGTAGCCGGCGTTGGTCATCGCCTGACGGATGTTCAGGATGCCGTTCTTGATGGCCGTGGTCTGGGTGGAGATGTTGCCCGCCGTGAAGTTGGCCGTCACCGACGAGTCGTCGTTGCAGTAGTCCGGCCACCACGACGGCGAGGTCAGCCAGTCCGTGATGCACGTCTGGATGATCGACGCGAAGTTGAAGTTGTTGCCGCCGATCGACAGCGAGATCATCTTCACGTTGTGGGTGGCCGCGAAGTTCTGCAGCATCAGCGCTTGGCCTTGATTGCCGCCGCTGGAGTAGAAGTCCAGGCCGGGCTTGAAGTCCGAGCCGGCGACCGTCGACGTCTTGGCGCCCGAGCACGCGAAGTTCATGCCGTTGACGCCACCGCCGATGTAGACCTCGGCAGAGTGGGAGCGGTGGCAGTTCGGGATCAGCTCGGCCGTGTTGGTGGCGTTGTCGTAGTAGGCGGTGGAGCCGAGCGCGTCAACGTAGGACGAGCTCACGTTGGAGTTGCCGGCCCAGCGGCCGGCCTCACCCGAGATGTAGGAGTCGCCGACACTGGTGACCCAGGGCGTTCCCACCCCCGGGCCATCGGCACGTGCGGTGCCTGCGTACTGCAGCGACAGCGCGAACAGCACCGCCATGGCGATGAGCACCCCGGTGCGGCGCGTGACCCCACGCGCCGCGAAGACCTGCGACATGTTCTCTCCTCATGCTGGTCCGGGGCAGCGGGATGCCGCCCCGACTGGTACGCGAACGTAATCGGTGTGGCTGTGTCCGTGGGAGAACGACCTGCCAATTGGCAGGGTGGGGCATGGTCATGCGGAGTCCGCTGTGCACGCTGCTAGCCTCTAGCGGGCGTACGACACCTCTGTCGTCCGCGAGGCAGCTCGCTTGGGTCCCGCCAGAGTGCGGTTCGGGTCGGCAGTCTCCCCGAATCGTCCGCGGCAGTTCGTGCCGCACTGGAGTTCCCAATGTCATCGAAGACCTTCGCCGATCTCGGCGTGTCCAAGGCCGTGGTCACCGCCCTGGCCAACCGTGGCTTCACCGAGCCGTTTGCCATCCAGAACCTGATCATCGGCGACATCCTCGAGGGCCGTGACGTCCTCGCGAAGTCGCCGACCGGCTCGGGCAAGACGCTGGCCTTTGGCGTCCCGATGCTCGACCGCATCGACGCCAACGGCTACGGCCGCCCGTCGGCGCTCGTGCTCGCCCCGACGCGCGAACTCGCCTCGCAGATCGTCGACGAGCTCTATCCGCTGGCCCACGCCCGCGCGCTGAAGATCACCACGGTCTACGGCGGCGTCGGCATCACCAAGCAGGAGCGTGATGCGGTCAACTCGCACATCGTCGTCGCGACCCCGGGTCGCCTCGAGGATCTGCTGCAACGTGGCAAGTTGAAGCTCAAGCACGTCAACTTCCTGGTGTTGGACGAGGCTGACCGCATGCTCGACATGGGCTTCCGCCCAGCCGTCGACCGCATCGTCGCCAAGTGCCCACGCGAGCGCCAGACCGTCTTCTTGTCAGCGACGCTCGACGGCGACGCCGGCCGCATCGCCCGCGAGTACACGAGCAACCCGGCGCAGCACGCAATTGAGCCCGACGTCGGTCGGCTGGAGGCGATCGCGCATCGCTTCATCGCCGTCGAGCGCGATGACCGCTTGTCGCTGCTCGTCCGCGAACTGCGCGCCGACCGCGACCTCGCGCTCGTCTTCGTCCGCACCAAGCACGGCGCCGACCGGCTGGTCAAGCGCCTGGCGAGGGAGGGAGTAAAAGCGGTCGCGATGCACGGTGACAAATCGCAGCGCCAGCGCGAACGTGCGCTGGACCAGTTCGAGCGCGGCGAGGTCGACACGCTCGTGGCCACCGACGTCGCCGCCCGCGGCATCGACGTGCGCGACATCTCCCACGTCATCAACTTCGATCCGCCCGAGGACGGCGACACCTACACCCACCGCGTCGGTCGTACCGGCCGCGCGGGCCGCACGGGCGAGGGCGTCACGTTCGTCGGGACCGAGCAGGCCGGCGACGTGCAGAAGATGGCCACGCAGCTCGGCATCCTCGACCAGTTCGGCCAGAGCGGGCTGTTGCGCAGCGTCCACGGTGGCGCCAAGCCGGCATCGCAGGGCGGCGCGCCGCGGACCACGGGCGCGCGCAAGCGCCGTCCGCGCTCGCGCAGCGGGTCGGGGTCGACGTCGGGGCGCTACTCGGGCCGTTAGGTCGGCGGTTGTGCCGGGCGCTGATGGCGCTCGGCGCGATGGGACGTGGTGCTGGGCGTGGATGGCGCTCAGTGCAGTTGCGCTGGTGGTTCGCGGCGTGGCCCGTTGGCACCGAGAAGAGCGAGCGGGGTCGCGCTTCGCAGAGCGGTCTGTCGTCCGCCGACGCTTGGGGCGGGGTGGGCCTGTTTGCGGCCGGTCAACGTCCCCGAACAGGCCCACGACGGCGAGTGACGGTACCCACCTAGCGAGTGGGCCTGTTCGGGGACGGTATTCGTCTGCAAACAGGCCCACCTCCCTGGGACGCCGACGGACGGTCCCGAGCGCCGCGCGGTGCCGACCTCGCTCGCTCCCCTCGGTGCCGACGAACCGCGCACCGGACCCTGACGACGCTGCGCACTGAGCGCCGGCGACGCCAGCGCCCTCGGCCCCGCGCCCGCTAGGCTCAGCGCCGATGCTGGGCGCTGTCATCCTCGGGCTGGTCGCGGGCTATCTGGCGCGGATCCTGACCCCGGGTCCGGGGCCGTCGGGCTGCTTCCCGACGCTCGCGATCGGGTTGGTCGGATCGCTGCTCGGCTACTTCCTGTTCACCGAGGCGCTGGGGATCGGCGACGCTGAGATCCTCGACCTCGGCGGGCTGCCCGGCGCCGTGCTCGGGACGATCATCGTCCTGGTCGTGTTGCAATCGCTCGGGCGCGGGCGGCAGGCGTAACGATGGCCCAAGACGTCCCGATCCGTGGCGACATGATCCGCCTCGGCCAGCTGCTCAAGCTCGTCGACCTCGTCGACGGCGGCGGCGAGGTCAAGGACTACTTGAGCGCGGTCGAGGTGTATGTCAACGGCGAGCGCGAGGATCGTCGCGGTCGTCAGCTGCATCCCGGCGACATCGTGCGCGCAGGGGCCGACGAGCTGCGGCTCGTGGCGGGTCCGGCATGAGCGATCGACCGCCGACGCGCGACGAGCTGGCGGTATCGCTGGCCACCAACGCGGCAAGCAAGCCCTTCAACATCGCGGTGGCCGTGGTCGCGTTCGTCGTCGTGCTGCTGATCGGCGCCCCAGCCTTTGTCGCGCTGCTGGTGGCCGTGGTGCTTTACACCGCCGCCGTTGCCCGCACGATGTTCGACGCCGACGAGGCGCAGCGCGTGGAGCGCAAGCACCGCGGCGCGGGCGAGCCGGACCCGCCCGCCTAGGTCCTAGAGCCCCACGTGGTTCGGGTTCAGCGGTGGCCGCGGATCATCTCGCGGCGGCTCTTCGCTGCCACGCTCCTCGGTCCGGCTCGGCTTGATCGGCGGCGCGAGACCAGGGACCTTGAGCTTGAACTTCTTCCCATCGCTCGTCGTGAGCTCTTGGGGCTTGGGGTCGAGCGGCTCTCCGGGGATCGGGCTCATGGACCGAGGCTACTCCGGTCTTGCGTGGCGCGGTGCCGTTTGCCGGCGCGACCCCTGACGGCTGGCCGGAACGCCGAGCCGCTGCTGAGGCAGCCCGGCAGCACGGTCGCGGATGGCGTCGCGCAGGGCCTGTACAGAAGGCCGCTGTGCGTCGGCGGCGCGGGTAGCCATGAAGATCGTGCGGTCGACCTCGCCTTCGGCGATGGCGCGGACCGCGACGCCTAGGCGCCCATCGAGGCCCACCATTCTCGGCATCAGCGTCAGCGCTTGGCCGGCGGCGACGAGGGCGAGGCTGATGACGCTGTCGTTGGTGCGATGGCGGATGTCGGGATCGAAGCCGCCAAGCTCGCGGCACGTGCGGACCGTCACCGCGTCCCAGCCGGCGTCCGGATGGCCGGTCACCCAGGCGGCGTCGGCGAGCTCAGCCAACGGGACCGCGGTGCGATGGCGCCGTGCGGCCGCGTGGTCGGTCGGCAGCGCGATCGCGACCGGGTCGCGGCAGAGGTCCTCGCGCTCGATGCCCGACGTCCGCGCCCGTGGCTGGTGCTGCCACTCATCGGCCAGCACGAGGTCGACGTCGCCCAGCGCCAGCGCCGGCAGCGATTGCTCGGGCTCAGCTTCGATGAGCTCGCAGCGCAGGTCCGGCGCCGTAAGGGCCAGGTGCTGCATCGCGGGCACCGCGAGGCTCAAGGCCATCGACTGAAAGGAGGCGATCCGCGCCCGGCCTGCGACGCGGCCGGCACCCGCCGCGAGCTCGGCCTCCGCAAGCTCGGCGCGCTCCAGCAGCACCTCGGCGTGGCCGACCAGGATCAGCGCATCGTCGGTCAGCCGCACGCCGCGGCCGGCGCGCTCCAGCAGCGGTCGGCCGACCTCGCGCTCGAGCACCGCAAGCTGCTGGGAGACGGCCGACGGCGTGTATTGCAGCGCGTCGGCCACGGCGGCGATGGTCCCGCGGGCGTGCAGCTCACGCAGCAGGCGCAGGCGGCGGAGGTCAAGCATCGTGAAGCGATGCTACTGATTGCCCGTCAAGAATCAGGGTCGCTTCTACCCGGTCGCACACGGCAGGATCGCCTCCATGCGACGTACCGGAGCGCTCTTCTGCCTCGCCTCGGCCGCCGGCTTCGGCGCGATGGGCGTCTTCGGCAAGCTTGCCTACGACGCGGGCGCGACCGTCGGGACGCTGCTGGCGCTGCGATTCGCGATCGCCGCCGCGCTGCTGTGGGGCGCGACCATCGCGAGCGGGAGGCTCGGCGACCTGCGCGCGCTGCCGCAACGTGACGTCCTCGCCGCCGTGGCCCTGGGCGCTATCGGCTACAGCGCGCAAGCCGGTGGCTACTTCGCCGCGCTGGAGCGCATCGACCCATCCTTGTTGGGGTTGTTGCTGTATACGTTCCCGGTGATGGTGACCGTGGCCGCCATCGTGCTCGGGCGCGAGCGAGCCAGCGGCCGGACCGCGATCGCGCTGCTGCTCTCCTGCGCCGGCATCGTCCTTGTCCTCGCGGGCGCGGCGAGCGGCGCGCTGGACCCCTTGGGAACGGCTCTCGGCCTCAGCGCTGCGGTGATCTACAGCGCCTACATCTTGGTCTCGGAAGGCGTCGCTGCACGGGTCGGTGCGCTGGCGTTGAGCACCCTGGTGTGCACGGGCGCGGCGGGCATGCTGACGTTCGCCGGTCTGGTTGGTGGTGGGCTGGACCTCGGTGCGCTGAGCAGCGAGGGACTGGGCTGGATCGCTGCGATCGCGGTGGTGTCGACCGTTGGCGCCGTCGGCCTCTTCTTCGCCGGGCTCGCGCGCGTTGGCCCGTCGGCGGCCTCGATCCTCTCGACGCTGGAACCGGTCGTGACCGTTGTGCTGGCCTTCGTGGCCTTCGGCAGCTCGCTGGGCGCGGCGCAACTGGCGGGTGGCGCGCTGGTGCTCGCGGCGGCGGTCGTTGTCCAACTCCGGCGCGGCGGTCAGGCCACCGACGATGAGTTCGCGATCGCGGGTCCGTCTCTAGGGCATGCCCAAGATCTATCCCAACCTGTGGTTCGACACCCAGTCCGAGGAGGCGGCCGCGTTCTACGTGTCGGTCTTCCCGAACTCGCGCGTCGTCGGCGTGACGCACTATCCCGAAGACGCGCCGCGTGAAGCCGGCATGGTGATGACCGTCGAGTTCGAGCTCGACGGCCAGCGCATCGTCGCCATCAACGGCGGTCCGGAGTTCACGTTCAGCGAGGCGGTCTCGCTGCAGATCGACTGCGCCGATCAGGCGGAGGTCGACTACTACTGGTCGGCGCTTTCTGCCGACGGTGGCTCCGAAGGGCCGTGCGGCTGGCTCAAGGACAAGTTCGGTCTCTCCTGGCAGGTCGTGCCGACCGGCATGGACGATGTCTTCAAGGACGGCGATCCCGAACGGGCTCACCGGGCGATGACGGCCATGCTCAAGATGGGCAAGCTCGACGTCGCTGAGCTGCGGCGTGCGGCCGACGGTGTGGCGGCGAGCTGAGCCACCAACACCTAGAACATGAAGCGCAGGGCGGCGGTCACGGCCGCCGCCCCGATGACGACCCAGATCACCGAGGCGCCGCGCCAGAGCAAGAGGCCGGCGCTGGCCACGCCGACGAGCCGCGCGTCGATGTCGAGCTCGCCGTCGACGATGACGGTCTCGGTCACGACGAGCGCCGCCAGCAGGGCGGCGGGAAGCAGCGAGAGCACGCGCGTCGTGCGCGGATGCAGCTCGCGGGTGCCGACGGCGAAGGGCCCGAACGCGCGGATGGCAAAGGTCGTGATGGCGCAGAGCGCAACCGTCAGCCAGGCCTTCTCCGCGGTGCTCATGCGCGCACCGCCGCCGTCCGTGGCCGGCGGAGGCCGACCAGCGCGATCACCGACGCGGCCAGGATCCCGATGCCGGCCGGCGCGAGCAGACCCCCGACGACCGCGATGATCGCGCCGCCGATCGCCACCGCGCCCGCCTCGGCATCGCGCAGCTCGCCGACGAGCAAGGCCAAGAAGAACGCGGGGAAGACGGCGTCGACGCCGAGCGCCTCGGGGTTGGGCAGGATCCCGCCTGCGACCACGCCGATGATCGTCCCGGTCTGCCAGGTCAGGTACTGAGCGGCCGACGAGCCAAAAAGCGTATGACGATCGAAGCGCCCGTCACCGCGGTTGGCCATCGCCCACGAGGCGTCGACCACCGCTTGACCCTCCAGCGCTCGGCGCACGCGGCCGCCCTTGAGCGACGGCCCGATCGACAGCCCCATCGCGATGTAGCGCGCGTTCATCAAGACGGCAGCGAGCACGGCCGCCGAGACCGAGCCGCCCTGGGCGAGGATCGCGACCGCCGCGAACTGCGCCGAGCCGGCGTACACAAGGACCGACATGGCGATCGTGGCGAGCGCCGGCAGCCCGGCGGCGGTCGCCGAGATGCCGAAGGAGAGCGAGACGACGAGGCCGGCCGCTGCAAAGGGGATCGCCTGGCGCGCGCCCGCAAGCGCGGCGGGGGAGACCCTCACCGATCAGCGGTCCCCGCCGCGCCGCCGACCACCGGCACACCCGGCAGGTCGAAGGCGTCAGCCAGCAGTTCGTAGGAGCGCCGTCGCGCGGCGTGGTCGTAGGTGATGGTGACCGCGATGACCTCGTCGGCGCGATAGTCCGCAGCCAGCTGCTCGACCTGAGCGCGAACCTTGTCGATCGCGCCCACGATCGTGCGCCGCCCGCGGGGTGGCGCATCCAGCCGCTCGCCCTCGGACTCCAGGAAGCGTGCCGCCTTCTCAGGCGGCGGCACCGGGATCAGCCGCCCGCGCTGGAGCAATTTGAAGGCCATCCGCGCCGAGCTCGCCAGCAGCCGTGCCTCCTCCTCGCTGTCAGCGGCCAGCACCCACGCGGCGACGGCCGTCTGCGGCGCCATATGGCGCTCGGAGTGCTGGAAGGCCGCCTGATAGCTGGCCGCAATCGCCGCGCCTTCGGGGCTGATGAAGTCGGCGAAGGCGTAAGGGAGGCCGAGTTGCGCCGCCCAGACCGCGCTCTGCGGCGAGGACCCGAGCAGCCATGGCTCCGGCGTTTCCGGCTGTCCCGGCAGATCCGCCAGCCGGGCGAAGCGATGGCCGTCGGGGAAGGATCCGTTCACATAGGCCAGCAGCTCGACGAGCTGGTCAGGAAAGTCGTTGGGCGCGGCCGAGCGGCGGTCGCGCTGCAAGGCATAGGTCGTCAGCGGGTCGGTGCCCGCTGCGCGCCCCAGGCCGAGGTCGATGCGCTCGGGGAACAGCCCGGCCAGGACGCTGACGCTTTCGGCGACCTTCAGCGGGCTGTAGTGCGGCAGCATCACGCCGCCGCTACCGACCCGGATGCGCTGGGTGTTGGCGGCGATCGGACCGACCAGCACCTCGGGACTGGGGCCGGCGAGCATCGTGCCGCCGTGGTGCTCGGCGACCCAGTAGCGGTGGTAGCCGAGGCGGTCGGTCAGCCGCGCGAGGTCGATGGTGTTGTGCAGCGCCTGCGACCCCGTCGACCCCTCGCTGATCGGGGACTGATCGAGCACGCTGAGCCGGAGCATGGGCCCGACGCTAGCAGCGTACGATCGACGGCCAGATGAGCGCACGGGCGTGGACGGCCTTCGCCGCCGTCTCGATCCTCTGGGGCATCCCGTACCTGTTCATCAAGGTCGCGGTCGATGACGGCGTCCCGCCGATCTTCCTCGCCTGGGTCCGCGTGCTGATGGCGGCCGCTGTCTTGCTCGTGCTCAGCCATCGTGCGGGCGTGCTCAAGCCGGCGCTGCACCGGGTCCACCGGCGCTGGTTCGTGCTCTACGCGATCGTCGAGATCTGCCTGCCGTTTCCGCTGATCGCCGCCGGGGAGCGCCACGTGGCGTCGTCGCTGGCCGCGATCCTCATCGCCGCTGTCCCGATGATCGTCGCGCTGCTGGCGATTCGCTTTGACCCTGCCGAGCGCGCCACCGGCACCCGCGCTGTGGGCCTCGCGATCGGCTTTGCCGGCGTCGTCGCGCTCGTCGGTCTCGACGTTTCGGGCAGCGCCGACGAGCTGCTCGGCGCGCTGATGATCCTGCTGGCCGCGGTCGGCTACGCCGCGGGTCCCATGGTGCTCAATCAGCGCCTCGGCGGGCTCGATCCGCGGGCGCTGATGGCCGTGGCGCGGCTGCCTCCGGGACTCGCGCGTCTGCTCGCACGTCGCTCAGCGGCGCCCGATCGCCTCTGACCTGGCCATCGGTGTAGTGGGGTGCCGCAGCGATGCGCGACCATGAGCAGCGATGGGTCAGCTCCCGGGACACGGACGTTTCATGCTGCGCCGGATCGCTCGGGCGATCTGCGCTGCCACGATCCTGGGGGCGCTGAGCGCGGCAAGCGCCGGTGCCGCGGACATCACCAACAGCGGCAACGACCTGCGTGACGGCTGGTACCCCAACCAGCCCAGGCTGTCGCCCGACGCGGTCTCCAACACCAACTTCGGCCAGCTCTGGGATGCACCTGTCGACGGCCAGGTCTATGCCCAGCCACTGGTCACCGGCACGAGCGTCATCGTCGCCACCGAGCGCAACAACATCTACAGCTTCGACGCCGAGACCGGCGAGTCGAAGTGGACCGTCAACCTCGGAACGCCGTTTCCCTACACCTTGATCGGATGGGGCTGCAGCGACCTGACGCCGGACCTCGGCGTCACCTCAACGCCGGTCATCGACACGGCGAGCAACACGATCTACCTCACGCACAAGACCTACGCGGCGGGCAGCACGGTTGACGCCGCCTACTACATGGACGCGCTTGACGCCGACACCGGCCGGCAGCGCCCGGGCTTCCCGAAGCTGCTGAGCGGCACGGCGCAGGACGCGCCCGCGATCAGCTTCCAGGCCACCACCGAGCTGCAGCGCCCCGGCCTGTTGCTGCTCGACGGCGTGGTCTATGCAGGCTTCGGCGGCCACTGCGACATCCAGCCCTACCAGGGCTGGGTCTTCGGCGTGAGCACGAGCGGCGAGATCAAGGCGCGCTGGAGCGCGGTCACCCGCGGCGACGGGGCAGGCATCTGGCAGTCGGGCGCCGGGCTGATGTCCGACGGGCCGGGACGGCTCTTCGTCTCGACAGGCAACGGCGGTTCGCCGGTCGGCCCCAGCGACACGCCGAGCGGGATGTTCGGCGAGTCGATCGTGCGGCTCGACGTCAAGGCCGACGGGACGTTGCAGGCCAACGACTTCTTCGCGCCCGCCGACGCGGCGCACCTCGACAACTACGATGCCGACTTCGCCTCCGGCGGCGTGACCGGGCTGCGCGACGACACGTTCGGCACGAGCACGTTCCCGCACGTCGGCGTCGCGGTCGGCAAGGCAGGCTACGTCTACCTGCTCAACCGCGACAACTTGGGCGGCATCGGCATGGGCATGGGCCATGGCGATGATGTCCTCAGTCGTGTCGGCCCGTTCGGCGGCGTCTGGTCGCGGCCGGGCGTGTGGCCGGGCGACGGCGGCTGGATCGCGATCCCGACCGCCTCACCGAGCGGCGGGGACAACCCGGAGCCCAGCGGCTCCTCGGGCTATCTGAAGCTCTACCGCTACCGCAAGGCGGCCAACGGCACGCCATCGCTCGACGCGCCGATCCAGTCCGACGACGCCTTCGGCTTTAGCTCCGGCGCGCCGGTCATCACCTCCAACGGCACGACGTCGGGCTCAGCGACGATGTGGACCATCTGGGCGCCCAACGGCGGGGGCCAGGGCGGCCAGCTGCGCGCCTACGACGCGGTGCCCAAGAACGGCCACGTCAACCTGCGGCGCTCGTTCCCGATCGGTCAGTCGGCGAAGTTCTCCACGCCCGGTGTCGGCAGCGGGCGGCTGTACGTCGGCACGCGCAACGGCCACGTGCTCGCGTTCGGCGCGCCGGTGCAGGCCAACGTCCAAGGGACGGGGGCGACCTTCCCGTTGACGACGGTCGGTGAGACGAGAACCGCTGACGTCGAGCTGACCATCAGCGGGACGGTCAAGGTCAACGCGATCACCGCCTCGCCCTCGCAGTTCGTCGCGCGGACGGCGGGCCTCGGGCTCGGCGGGACGTTCACCAATGGTCAGGAGATCCCGGTCCCGGTGGACTTCACCCCGACCGACCCGGGCTCGGCTGCCGGCACCCTGACGGTCTCGACCGACAAGGGTGACTTCCTGTTCAGCCTTACCGGCACCGGCCAGGCGCAGGCCGCGGTGCTGACCGCGTCACCGCCGATCGTCTCCTTCGGCGGTGCGGTCGTCGGGGACTCCAACGCCTCGGTCGTCAGCTTCGGCAACGGCGGCGGGCAGCCGCTGACAGTCACCGGCGTGACGCTGCCGGGCGCGCCGTTCTCGGTGCCCAACGCGCCGGCAGTCGACGATGTCATCGCGCCGGGGGAGATCGTCAACGTCACCGTCCACTATGACCCGACGGAGGTGGGCGACTTCAACGATGACTTGATCCTGGACACCACGGCGGGCCAGAAGATCGTCGGTCTGTCGGGCAGCGCTGGCCTCGGACCGAAGCTGACGCTGACGCCCGCCGGTGGTTGGGACTTCGGCACGGTCACCGTCGGCGAGACCAAGACCGTGTCCTTGACGGTGGGCAACACGGGTGACAGCCCGATGACCATCACCAAGTCCAAGTCGCCAACCGACGCGCGCTTCACGGTGCTCGACGCGCTCGACGAGGCGACGGTCATTCCGGCAGGAGAGAGCCGGACGCTGCGCATCAGCTTCACGCCGACGGACGCAACGACGGTCACCGATGCATGGACCCTCAACGCCGGCGACGGCAGCGGCGCGCACGCGGTTGCCGTGACGGGAACCGGTGTGCAGCCCACGCCGGTCGACCCGGCGCCGGTCGATCCCACGCCGGTCACGCCCGTGCCGCCGGCGCCGGACCCCGCGGCCGGGCTGTTCGGCCCGGAGGTCAGTCCCCTGAGCCGGCCGGAGCTCATCGTCGAGAAGCTTCGCCCCGGCTTGGCGGTGACCAAGGCACAGCTGTCGCGTGACGGCCGCAAGGTCACCATCCACGGACGGATTAGCGCTGCTGCCCTCGGGCCGCTGAGCCTCAAGCTCTCGGCGCGCGTGGGCCGCAAGACGGTGACCAAGAGCGCGAGCATGCGCCTGCGCGGTCGCGCGAGCTACAGCATCACCGTCGCGCTCCCGAAAACCGCGCGGTCCTGGACGCGCTTGCAGATCGTGGCGCGCTTCGCCGGCAACGCGCGCGTCTGGTCTGGCGCGGGGTCGCTGACGGTCGTCCGCGCGCGATAACTTGGCCGCGCGTGCGCGCTTCTGCCTCCGACTTCGACGAGCTCGTCGCCTATCCCGGCGTTGGTCGTCGCTTCGAGCATGCCCACACCGTTGGGCTGGCCGATGCGGCGCCGAGCGGTCGCGTTCGCCTCGACGCGCTTGCGCGCTGGCTGCAAGACGTCGCGCTGGCCGATGTGGTCGACGCCGGCCTCGGCGAGGCGGCGTTGTGGGTCGTGCGCCGCACGCGGTTGGCCGTCACGCGCTTTCCGCGTTTCGGTGAGACGGCGACGGTCGCGACGTTCTGCAGCGCGACCGGGCGCATGTGGGCGCAGCGGCGCACCACGATCGCGACGTCGGGTGGCGGTCTGGTCGAGGCCGTGGCGCTCTGGGTCCATCTCGATCCGGTGAGCCTGCGACCGACGCCGTTCACGGCGCACGAGTTGGAGGTCTACGGCGCATCGGCCGCCGGGCGCGAGGTCAAGGCGCGGTTGCGCCATCCGGGACCACCCGCGCAAGCCACGTCGCGACCGTGGCACTTCCGCAGCACCGAGCTCGACGTGGCCGACCACATCAACAACGCCGCCTACTGGGCGGTGCTGGAGGACGAGCTGCTGGCCGGCCCGGAGCCGGAGGCAAGCGACGTCGAGCTCGAGTTCCGCACTCCGGCCCAGCCGGGCGAGCACGCCGTGCGCAGCGACGGCGCCCAGCGCTGGGTCGTTGCCGCCGACGGGGCGGTGCACGCCTCGTTCCTGCTTAACCGCTGAAGCCGCGGGCACTAGGTTGTCGCCATGCCTGCCTCCCAGCATCGCGTCACCCGCTTCGGCTTCGTCAACGCGTGGCTCGTCGCGCAAGACGACGGCCTAACGCTGATCGACACCACCATGAAGGGCGCCGGCAAGAAGATCCTCACGGCCGCCGAGGGCCTCGGTGCGCCGATCGTCCGGATCGTCCTCACCCACGCCCACGGCGACCACATCGGCGCGCTCGACGAGCTGGCCGCGCGGCTGCCCGATGCCGAGGTGATCATCTCAACCCGCGACGCGCGGCTGCTGCACAAGGACATGTCCTTGGACCAGGGCGAGCCCGAGCGCAAGCTCAGCGGCAGCTATCCGGGGGCAAAGACGACGCCGACGCGCACGGTCGGCCATGGCGATCGGGTCGGCTCGCTGGAGGTCGTCGCGACGCCCGGCCACACGCCCGGGCACATCGCGCTGCTCGACACGCGCGACCGCACGCTCTACTGCGGAGACGTCTTCTCGACCCTCGGCGGCGTTGCCAGCAGCGCCAAGGCCAACCCGCGCTTCCCGCTGGTCCGGATGGGCACGTGGAGCCCGGAGCTCGATTTGCAGAGCGCGCGGACCCTGCGCGCCCTGGACCCGGCGCGGCTGGCTCCAGGCCACGGCAAGGTGGTCGAGGACCCGGGCGCGGCCATGGACGCCGCGATCGCGCGGGTGGGCTGAGCTACCGTGCCACCGGCGGGGCTGGGACCACGCACCGCCGTCGTAGACGTCGCAGCTGGTCGCTGGACGAGGAGCAGACGCTCCGGCGGGCCTTGGGCGCAAGGCATAGGCCTACAGGTCGATCACCCGCAGCCTCGGGACTCGGGTCGCGAGGCGCTCGGCGATGATCCGGCGATGGCACTCGGCGGGGTCGGCCTCGAGGCAGAGCAGCGCCGTCGGCGGGCCATTGCCGGTGATCTGCGCGGCCAGCGCGTCGAGGGCGTCAGAGGAAGCCTCCTCGATGTACGTGGCGAACCGCGCGGCACCCTCGGTGACTTGGTTGTTCTTGTAGAACCAGCGGATGTCCGGTGGCGTGCCGAGCTCGCGGTGGTGCTCGTAGGCGATGCCGTGCTCGGCCAGCGCGTCGCCCAGCCTCGTCTTGGACATGCCGGCGCGCCGCGACTGCGGGCGGAAGCGGACGTCGATGAGCCGCCGCACGCCCGCGGCATTCAACTCGGCGAACAGCTCGGCCGGCAGCAGGCGCTCGTAGCCGACGGTCCAAACCGTGGGGGAGATGGCCATCAGGTTGCAGGCTGCCCACCGGCGCGCCGATCAATCCCGCCACGCCAGGGTCGAGCGGCAGAGTTGCTCGACGTCTTGCGCATCGGCCAAGGAGGCCGGTGACGCATCGGCGGCCCCGCGCACGCGGAGCCGCTCCAGCGGCAGCGGCCCGTGGCCGGCGATCAGGACGACGTTGCCCTGCCGGCGCGCTCGCAGCACGGGTCCGGCCCCGAGTGCCACGACGGTGGTGAAGTGCTCGCGCAGACCGGCGGCGATTGCGCGGACGTCGTCCATGGGTGGTGTGTCAACCACGTTGATGGCCAACGCGCCGCCGGGCGTGACGACCCGCGCCGCGTCCGCCAGCGCCGCGCTGGTGGCGAGATGGCGGGGAACGCGCGCGCCGACGAACGCGTCGATGAGCAGCGCGTCGGCCGACGCGTCGTCACGGCCTGCGAGATGCGTGCGCCCGTCGGCGATCCGGACCTTCAGCCCCGGCAGCTTGCGCAGCCCGAGGTGCTCGCGGGCCAGCGCGATCACGTCCTCGTCGACCTCGATCACCTCTTGGCGGCGCGTCCGCGACCGGTCGGTCGCCGCCAGCGATCGCGCCAGCGCGCACCCGGCGCCGCCGACGTGGACGATCCGCCGCGCACGCAGCGCCTCGACGACATCGCGCATCCGCCGCAGGTAGTCGAACTCCAGATGGCGCGGATCGGCGAGGTCGATGTAGGACGCATCCATCTCGCCCTGGCGCAGCAGCCGTCCCGTCGACCGCTCCGCGTCGCGCTGCACGACCAACTCGCCGACCTCGGCGAGGATCTCGGGGCCGGAGCGGCGCTTTGCCATCGCGCGGACGCTAGCCGTTGTGCCGCACCGGTCGCCCGCGGTGCGCCGCTAAGCGGCCGGCGCCGCCACCGCAAGGCGCCGACGGTGGATGATCCAGGCGATCAGCCCGGCAGGCAGCATCAGCCAGTAGGAAACCAGGCGGTAGGCGAGCGTCGCGACGGCGGCGTCGCCACCGCTGACGCCGGCAAGCGCGAGGGTTGCCGTCAGCCCCGCCTCGACGACGCCGATCCCACCAGGCGTCAGCGGGATTTGGGCCAGCAACTGCGCGGCGACGTAGGCCAATAGGACCAGCGAGAAGCGTGGGCTCGCGCCGACGGCGGTGATCGCGGTCACGAGCGCCAGCAGATCGAAGAGCCAGCGCCCCACCGCCGCTCCGCAGGCGACCAGCAGGCGATCGCCGAGGCGTTCGGTCACTTCGTCGCGCTGAACGACGAGGCGATCGGGCAGCGTCGGCGACAGCGCGCGGTCGCCCGGTAGCCGCCGGCTGACGCGGACCGCGAAGCGCCCGACCCAGCGCAGCGTGCGCTCGCTGCGAGCGGTCGCCAGGCCCACGCCGAGCATCGCGACGAAGAGGCCCAGTCCGAGCACGCCGGTCTCGAACAGCGTCTCGGGGACGCGCAACCCGAAGACGATGGCCGGCAGCGCCAGCACCGGCAGGAGGCAGAGCCCTGCGATCTGCAGGACGGTCGCGGCCGCCAGGCCCGTCGCGATCGACGCACGCGGCACGTCAGAGCTGTTGAGCATGTTGTACTGCGTGGCTGCTGCGGTCGCCGCACCACCCGGAATCACGCGTCCCAGCGCCCCGCCGGCGAGCTGGGAGGTCGCCACGCCGACCGTGTCGCGGGTGCCGATCGATAGCGCCTGCAACTCCCACAGACACCAGCAGGACGCGGCTTCGGCGAGCACCATCGCGACCAGCCACCACGGCTTGAGCGTGATCACCTCGTCAAACGCACCCAGCACCTCGCCGATCGCGGGCGCGACGCCATAGATGACCAGGGCGGTGAGGGCGAGCGCCGCCGCGCGCCGTGCCAGAGACGGCATCACGCGCTCACCCTAGAGGGCGAAGCGGCGCTCAGACCGCGACGGCAGCGGGCGTCCAGCCGGCGGCGCCGGGCAGGCGTGGCACCAGCACACACTGAAACGCACCGCAGTCGACCCGAACGGCAGCGCCGGCGCTGAGACCGCCAGGTGCCGACGAGGGCTCTGGGCGCAGCGGATGGACGCCGAGCTGCGCGTGTCCGCGACGGGACGCCGCCGCGCAGAGGGCGCGCTCGGCGTGCTCCTGGCTCAAGCGCCAGCCTGCTGCGACGAGGGCGGCGCCGTGCCACAGCTCCCAGCGCCAGCGGCGCAACCCGACCCGGTTGGGGGGCAGCGGGTGAAAGGCGTAAGCGAAGTGTGGGCCGTCATCGTGCAGCGGCACTCCTCCAAGCTAGCGCGCCTGTGGCCGATACAGGGGAGGTGGGGAAACGATCGCGCAGCTTCGTCGCACCGCTTGTGGTGCTGCTCGTCCTGTCGTCGGGGGGCTTCGTGCTGCGGATGCACAGCCGGGCGCAGGCCACGAGCGGCCGGGCCGTCGGCCACGTCACCGCGCAGGAGCGCGCCGCGACCTTCACCTTCGACCCCAGTGTGCCGGCGGCCGATCGCGACGCGTTCCTGACGGCGGTCTCCCACGCGCGGCCAGAGGCCCAGGCGCTCATCGGCACGATCGACGGCCTGGCCGACGTTCATGTCGCCCAGACCGAAGCGGGCACGGTTGGCACCACCGAGTCCGACGGCGATCGCTACACCGTGACCGTCAACCTCGGGATCGTCTCGCGTCGCTACGGACAGCGCGGGATCGACCGGACGGTCTTGCACGAGCTCGGCCACGTTGTCGACTTTGCGCTTGTGGCGCCGCAGACCAACAGTCAGCTCGACGCCGCGATCCCTGCTGGCTACGGCTGCGACAGCCAGAACTCGGGCGGCTGCGCGAGCCCGACCGAGCGCTTTGCCGAGAGCTTCGCCAAGTGGGCGACGGGTGACATCGGCGTCGACCTCTATCTCGGCTACAAGGTCCCGCCGCCCGACGACCTTGCCAGCTGGGGCGCACCGCTGGCGGCGCTGGCCGGCGCTGGCTCCTGAGCTACCGCAGCCGCGCGTACACGGCGGTGTCGCCGCGCAGGTTGGGCTTGACATAGGCGTTGCGGCGGACATCCTCCAGGACGTAGCCGCAGCGCTCGGCGACGCGCGCAGAAGCGACGTTGGCGACCTCGATCAGCAGCGTCAGGCGTTGGAGCTCCTGCTCGTCGAAGGCCCAGCGCGTCAGGGCGGTCACGGCCGCGGTGGCCACGCCGCGGCCGCGAGCGTGCGGCGTGACGGTGTAGCCGAGCTCTGCCTAGCCGGCCTCGCGCTCGATCGCCACCGCGAGTGCGAGCCCCAGGAACGTCCCGTCGCCATCCTCGATCGCGAACGCCTCACGCGTTCCGTCACGGCGGCCCTCCTCGTAGCGCGACAGCCACGTGCGCGGGAAGGTCGGCTGCGGCGGATCGGGGAAGCGGGTGTAGCGCCGCACGTCGGCGTCTTGGGCCAGCACGGCGAAGTCGTCGAGATGGACGGCGGTGAAGAGGACCAGGTGGACTTCGGGGTCCATCCGACGATCCTAGGACGACGACGGTCGCCGGCAGGAGCACCGGCGACCGCGTCGGTCCGTCCGATCCCTCGTTGGTGAGGGATCGTGTCCCCGCCCTAGGACTGGCGGTTGGCGTCTGCGGGTGCCTGCTGGGCGTCCTCGGAGCGCGACTCCCGCGGCTTGGGGGCCTTGCGGATGACCTTCTCGCAGGAGCCATTGGGGTTGGCGGCGGTCGCGTCGGTGATCACGTCGACCGTGTCGAGCAGCGCGAGGTCGTTGCCGTCGCCGCAGGTGATCTTGTCGACCTCGCCGTCACGGGTGCGGAACGTGTCGTTGCCGGGGCCGCCGTCGAGCGTGTCGCCGGCGCCGTCGACCTCGCCGTTGGGTCCGGGATGAACGTCTCCGCGGGCCAGCGCCCACAGGTGATCGTTGCCCTCACCGCCGCTGGAGGTGTCGTTGCCGAGGTTGGCGTAGATGGTGTCGTTGCCGGGGCCGCCGTCCTGGACGTCGTCGCCGGTGCCGCCGGCCATGCGGTCGTTGCCGTTCTCGCCGGCCGAGTTGTCGTTGCCGCTGCCGCCGTAGATGCGATCGCGCGAGTCGCCGCCCCGGAGCGTGTCGTTGCCCGAGCCGCCGAAGATGCGATCGAAGGAGGTCAGGTCGCCGGTGGCGTTGGCGTCGCCGGTGACCGTGTCGTCGCCCGCGCCGCCGTTGAGCCAGTCGTTGCCCTGGACGCCCGCGATCGTGTCGTTGCCTGACCCACCGAAGATCCGGTCGTTGCCTGGACCGCCGTTGAGCTGGTCGTCGCCGCCGCGGCCGAAGATGCGGTCGTTGCCGCCGTTGCCGCTGATGGCGTCGGCGACGCTGGTCCCGCGCAGACGCTCGTTGCCGGGGCCTCCGGTGATCGTGGCCGCCAGCGCCGTGCCGGCCGGCACGATGGCCAGCGCCGCGGTGGCGCCGATGATGGACTTGCGAAGTTGCATGTGACGTCGTCCTCCCAGTCGTTGCTTCCCTTGGGGTCCAGGTTCACCGTTGCGGGCTCGCTTCCCAGCGCCCTCTCACCTAGTCCTCATGCTCCGTGAGGACTTCATGAGAGGCTTCGCGTGCGCGGTGACCAGGCGGGAACCTGCGTCATCCTCATGTCCATGTCTCGGATCGTCCTGTCTGTGTTGCTCGTCCTGATGCTGGCCACCGCTGTGACGGGGTCAGCGACGGCTGAGAACATCGCCGGCACCCGTCAGGCCGACGAGCTCTCCGGTGGGGCAGGCGCCGATGTGATCAATGGGCGTGGGGGCGACGACACCATCTTCGGCCGTGGCGGCAACGATCGCCTCAACGGCGCCGCGGGCAACGACACGATCGCCGGTGACGCAGGCAACGACATCCTTCGTGGCGGCCCGGGCGATGACAACGTGCTCGGCGGTGCGGGCAACGACCGCATCAACGGCGGCCCGGGCCAGGATCAGGTCTACGGCGGTAATGGCAAGGACATCATCAACGTGCGCGATGGCGAGGTCGACACGGTGCACTGCGGCGCGGGGCGCGACCGGGTGATCGCCGACCCCGACGACGTGGTCGGCCGTGACTGCGAGGCCATCCAGCGTGGCTGATCCCGCGTCGGCGGGACCCGTGGTCTTGTTGGTCGACGACGACCCCGCGATCCGGCGCGCGGTGAGCGCCGGGCTCGAACTTGAGGGCTTCACGGTCGTGGCGGCCTCGGGCGGGCGCGCTGCCTTGGAGGCTGCGGCGCGGATCGCGCCAGCGGTCGTCCTGCTGGACCTCAGCATGCCCGACCTCGATGGGCTCGAGGTCCTGGAGCGACTGCGCGCCAGCGGCGACCAAGTGCCGGTCTGCGTCCTGTCGGCGCGCGACGAAGTCGATGACCGGGTTGCCGGACTGCAGGCGGGTGCAGACGACTACGTCGTCAAGCCGTTCGCGCTGGAGGAGGTCGTCGCGCGATTGCACGCGCTGCTGCGCCGCCGGCCGCCGGGTGCCGACGAGGTGCTCGTCGTCGGAGACCTGCGGCTGGACCCGCGTTCGCGGGTGGCCCGCCGCGGCGAGCGCGAGCTGGACCTCACCCGCCGAGAGTTCGAGCTGTTGCAGTTGTTGATGCGCAATCCGGGCGAGATCTTGGATCGTGCACGGCTGCACGAGGAGGTCTGGGGCTACACCTTCGATCCTCAGACCAACGTCGCCGACGTCTTCGTCGGGTATGTGCGGCGCAAGCTCGAGCAGGACGGCGAGCCGCGCGTCCTGCACACGGTGCGCGGCGTCGGCTTCGTCCTGCGAGCCTAGGAGCGATGCGCAGCCTTCGTGGTCGCCTGACGCTCGGCGTCCTGCTCCTTCTCGCGGCCGTGCTGGTCGCCGCCGGTGCCGCCGCGTTTCACGAGATCGACGCCTCCGAGCGGGCGGCGCTCGACGACCGGCTCAAGCGCACCGCGGAGCTGACGCGGCCGACGGCAGTGGCGGCCGTGCAGCAGGAGGTGCCCGCGGATGATCCCCGTCTCGATGCGGTGCTGCGCGCGACCGGCAGCTCGTTGCTTGTCCGGCTGGGGCGCGTCAACCTCGTGCAGGCCGGACCGACGCCCCCGGCGCATCAGGCGCTGCCGCGCGGCCTGTCGACGTTCAGCAGCGATGGCCGCCGCTACCGCGCATACGTCACGACGCTGAGCGATCCGGATCTCGGAGGGCGCGCGCGGTTGGAGGTTGTCTCCAGCCTGGCGGGGTTGGAGGATCGTGTTGACGAGCTGGAGCGCCGGGTCGCGCTGATTGGGCTTGTCGGCCTGCTGGTTGTGGGGATCGCCGTGTGGCTGATCGCCTCAGTTGTGCTGCGGCCGCTGCGGCGGCTGCGGATGGTGACCGCATCGATCGTCGACGACGAGGATCTCGACCGTCGCGTGGCCGATGATCGCGGGCCGGCAGAGCTGCGCTCGGTGGCGCGCTCCTTCAACGCGATGCTGGCCCGGTTGGGGCGCAGCGCGGCTGACCGCGAGCGTGCGCTGGCCGCGACCCGGCGCTTTGCCGCCGACGCTGGCCACGAGCTCCGCACGCCGCTCACCAGCGTGCAGGCAACGCTGTCGACGCTGCGCCGGCATCCGGACGTCGACGCGGCGCGCCGTGCGTCGATGCTCGACGACGCGCTGAGCCAACAGCGGCGGTTGGTGGATCTGATCGACGGACTGCAGGCGCTGGCGCGCGGCGATGCGGGGCCGTTGGAGCACGAGCCGGTGGACCTGACCGAGCTCGTCGACGAGGTCGTCACCGCGGCGGACGCGCGCCACCCGGGGGTTGTTGTCGCGGTTGATCTGCCGGAGGCGCCGGTCGTCGTCGACGGCTGGGAGCCGGGACTGCGCATGGTCGTCGAGAACCTCATCACCAACGCGATCCGCCACGGCGGCGCGCAAGTCCGCGTCACGCTGGACGCCGCCGGGCCGGTGCTGTGCGTCGACGACGACGGCCCCGGCGTTCCTGATGATCAACGCGAGCGCATCTTCGCGCCCTTCGCCCGCATCGATGGCGCTGAGGCCCCGGGCTCGGGGCTGGGCCTAGCGCTCGTCGCCCAACAAGCCGGCCACCATGGCGCGCGCGTCGAGGTCAGCACCGCACCGGCTCTCGGTGGCGCGCGCTTCACCATCCACTTCCAGGCTGGCCGTGCTCGGTAGAAGCGAACTACTAGTCGAAGTATTTGCTGACGATGTACTGAAACGCGTTCTCAAGCCGTTCGCAAGCCACTGCCTCGGTCTCTCCGCCCCAGCGAATGTCGGGCGTGTTGAGCCAGCCGGGGACAGGGTTCGCGGATCCGGTCACGCGGCCATGCTACTTCTGCCGGAAGGGCTCCATGGACGCCGGCCGTGGGCTAGGAGAGCGTTGGTGCCGCCAGGCGAGTGGGTGTCGCGCGGCCGCGGAGGATCTCGGTGGCGCCGAGGGTCCAACGCCGCGCCTCGTGCTCAGCCGCTCGCGACAGCGCTGCTTCAGACGCGAGGATGCGGCCCTCATGCTGCTTGGCCAATTCGGTCAGCCGTGAGGCCTCGTTGACCGGGTCGCCGATGACGGTGTACTCGAAGCGCTGCTGGGCGCCGATGTTGCCGGCGACCGCGGTGCCTGCCGAGACGCCGATGCCAACATCGCATTGCGGCACCTCGCGAGCGAGACGCTCGCGCAGCAGGCGCGCCGCGCGCAGCGCGCCGCCTGCGGGGTCGTCGTGGGGAAGCGGGGCGCCGAAGACGCAGAGTGCCGCGTCGCCGACGAACTTGTTGACCGACCCACCCTCGCCGTCGACGACGTCGACCACGATGCCAAAGAAGTCATTCAACAACTCGACGACCTCGGTCGGTGGACGCTCGTGGGCCAACTCCGTCGATCCGACCAAGTCGATGAACAACACGGCGACCTCCAGCTCCTCGCCGCCGAGCGTGATCCCGCGCTCCAGCGCCTGGCGCGCGACGTCCTCGCCGACCTGACGGCCAAAGAGGTCGCGCAGCCGCTCGCGCTCGCGCAGTCCGTCGACCATGCGGTTGAACCCGGCCTGCAACAGCCCAAGCTCGCTACCGTCATAGACGTCGACCGCGGCATCGTTCTCGCCGCGCTGGACCTGGCGCACCGCGCGGCGGACGGCGTTCAGCGGATCGGCGAGCGAGCGGGCCGTCAACACCGTTGCTGCGAGCCCGATGATGAGCGCGACGCCACCGAGCGTCACGGCCGTCGTGGCAACGCGCTCCGAGGAGGCGTCGATCGTTCCGGCTAGCTCCCCAATCCCGACGAGCGTCAGTCCGACCACCGGCACGCCGGTCCCCAGCGCCCACGTCAGCAGGATCCGCGTGGTGATGCCCGGCAGCGCCGGGTCTTCCGGCACCTGATCGGCCAGCGCTCGCGCGGCCACAGGGCGCAGGACACGCTGGGCGAGCAGGTAGGCGACGGCACACGTCCCGGCACCCGCCAGGCCGACGGCGATCGCGACGATCAGCGCCAGCTCATGGCTGTAGCGGTAGTTGAGGACCGTGAACACGACGGCGCCCAAGGTCCAAAGGACGCCATGGGCGATCAGCTCACGCGCGGGGGTGAGCAGGACGACGCGCTGCTCGTCCTCGGTCGGTGCCCGGTCAGCTCGCAGCCATGCCGCGACCGGGCGCAGCAGCCACAGCACCCAGAGGATGCCTGCCGGGACCGCGAAGACGAGGTAGCCCGCGAGCCACACCACGTTGACACGCCGCACGTGCCCGGAGTTGGCGACATCAGGGAGCGGGAGCGCGAAGACGATCAGGGCGAAGACGATGAACGCCCCGATGACGTTGGCGCCGATCATCAGCACCGCATAGGGGAGGGCCAGCCGGCGCTCCAGGTCAGACGGCGTGCCGCGCATCGGGACCGCAACCTACTTCCTGACACTCACGCGGATCGTCGCCGCCAGCCGTCTGCGTCGCTTGGGAATACACCACATGATGTGTATGCTCATGTGTATGCGGACGAACATCGAGATCGACGACGATGTCCTGCGCGAGGCACAGCGACTGCTCGGCACGGCGACCAAACGAGAGACCGTGGACTCAGCTCTGCGCGAGGTCGTGGCGCGTCATCGCCGGCTGGGCGTCCTAGAGCTGCGCGGCAAGGTGCGCTGGGAGGGCGATCTGGAGGCCAGTCGTCAGGGCCGCCTCAGGTGATCGTTGTCGACACCAGCGTCTGGATCGACGTGCTCAACGACCGTTCAACGCCGCAGGCCGACCATTGCGTCGCGCTCATCCAAGATGGTCAGCCCGTTGCGTTGACCGAGGTGATCTTCACCGAGATCCTGCAGGGCATCTCCTCGCCGGAGGATGCCGTTCGCATCGAGCATCACCTGCGTGCCTTTCCGATTCTCCGGCTGGAGACGCTCGACGATTTCGCGTTGGCGGCTGAGCTGTACCGGACCGCGCGCCGCTCGGGCATCACCGTGCGCAAAACACTGGACTGTCTCATCGCTGCTGCATGCGTTACGGCGAATGCGCCGCTGTTGCATGCCGATCGCGACTTCGACCTTCTGGCCAGCTGCACGGCGTTGCGTGTCCACGCTGCCCCGGGGCTGCGCTCCTAGTGGTTCAAGCCCGCCGAGAGACGGACGGCGGGGTAGCCTCGCAACCCATGGCCACCATCATCCCCACCTTCCGCTACCACGACGCCCGCGCCGCGATCACGTTCCTCAAGGATGCCTTCGGCTTCGAGGAGCATGCGGTCTACGAGCAGGACGGTGCCGTCGCCCATGCCGAGCTGAAGCTCGACAACGCCTACATCATGCTCGGTGAGCATCGCGAGGAGGGCGGTGACCTCGCCTACGGCGGCTCGACGACCTACGTCGTCATCGACGATCCCGACGCTCACCACGCTCGCGCTGTCGCGGCCGGTGCCGAGATCGTGCGCCCGCTGACTGATCAGGACTACGGGTCGCGCGAGTACGCGGCCAAGGACCCGGGCGGCAACGTGTGGTCGTTCGGGACCTACCTGCCGGCCTGACAAGGAGTACGGGTACCCGCACTTGTGAGGCCCCGACCTTGTGCGGTACCTTTCCCGGCGGCCTTCACGGGCCACTGTATGCGTGACGTTGTCTGACAGCCCTCTTTGAGCACGACCGACCGGCACTTGCCAGGTCGGTTGCCTGCCGCTGTCTCATGACCTCGTCTTCGCCTCCCCAAGGAGCACCGCATGCCGTCGACCCTTCTCGACGCTCGCAGCATCACCCGCCATCACGGCGCCCGCACCATCTTGCAGGACGTCGACGTTCGCGTCGACGCGACCACGCGCCTTGCGCTCATCGGCCCCAACGGCTCGGGCAAGTCCACGCTCTTGCGTGCCCTGGCCGGGATCGAGCCGCTCGATGGTGGAACCGTCCAGCGCTTCGGCACGGTCGGTTACCTGCCGCAGCTGGCCGACCATCGTGGTGCGGCGACGGTACGTGCGACGATCCTCGAACGCCTTGGCGTGTCCAGCGCGGCACGCGTCCTCGACCGTCTGCAAGCACGGCTGGCTGGTGGCGACCTCGATGCTGTCGGTCCGCACGCTGCCGCGCTCGAGCGCTGGCTGGCGCTTGGGGGCGCCGATGCCGAAGCACGTGTCGCCCAGGCGGCTGACGAGCTCGGTCTCTCAGCCGCGCTGCTCGATCGCCCGCTGGCGACGCTCTCGGGCGGCCAGGCGGCGCGCGCCGGGCTGGCGGTCCTGCGCGCCGCGCGCTTTGACGTCATCGCGCTCGACGAGCCGACCAACCACCTCGACGACGATGGCCTTGAGCGGCTGACGCTGCTGCTGGCCTCGTGCCCCGGTGGCTTCGTTCTGGTCTCGCATGACCGCGCGCTGCTCGAGTCCTCCGCCGACGCGCTGATGGAGCTTGATGGCCGGACGGGGGAGGCCACCTACTACGCGGGCGGCTGGGCGGCCTATGAGCGCGAGCGTGACCTTGCGCATGCCCGGGCGACGGCTGAGCACGAGCACGCGCTCGCCCAGCGCGCGCAGCTTGCAGCCGCGGTCACCGAGACGCGTGCCCGCGCGCAGTCGGCGATCAACAAGGCCAAGCATGGCGGCCCTGACGGTGACAAGCACGTCGCCGAATGGGTGCGATCGCGCGGGCAGGGGATGCAGCGCCGTGCGCGGCATGTCGAGACGCGGCTGGAGCGTATTGAGGTGCCCGACCGTCCGTGGCAAGACGCTCCGCTGAAGCTCGAGCTGTCCGCCGCGGAGCGTCGCGGAGGACCGATCGTTGCGCTGGACGGCGCGGTGCTGACGCACGGCGACGCGTTCGCCCTCGGCCCCCTCGACCTATCCGTCGGCTACGGCGACCGCATCCTGTTGCGCGGGCCTAACGGCTCGGGCAAGTCCACCATGTTGGCTGCCCTGGAGGGAACGCTGACGCCCGAGCGCGGCACCCGCACGGCTGCCCCAACCGCGGTGATCGTGCGGCTCGGTCAGGCCCGTGACCAGCTCGCCGGCGACGTCCCGCTCAGCGCTGGCGTCCGGGCGCTGACCGGCCTTGACGAAGCCGGTGCGCGGACCGCGCTGGCGGCATTCGGCCTCGGTACCGACCAGGCCTGCCGCCGTGCCGCAACGCTCTCGCCCGGTGAGCGCACACGCGCTGAGCTGGCGGTCCTGGCCCACCGCCGTGCGGCGTGCCTGCTGCTCGATGAGCCGACCAACCACCTCGACATCGCCTCGCTGGAGCTGTTGGAGCGCGCGCTGTGCGGCTGGCCGGGCGCGCTTGTCGTGGCAACGCACGACGTCCGGTTGCGCGAAGCACTGCGGCTCACCAAGGAGGTCGCGCTCTAATCCTGCGGCGCATGTCCGACGAAGACCGCGACCTCCGCGTGATGCAGCACGTGCTGGCTGACCGAGCCGAACATCGCACCGATGCGCCCGAGCCCACGCGCGCCGAGGATGACCGCGTCGTGGTTGCCCGCCCGCACCTGCGCCACGATCTCCGGACCCGCGTGGCCGCGGCGCTGGATCGCGTCGACCGGCTGGTCGTCGGGGACCGTGTCCAGCGCGGCGCGCATCGTGCGCTCGGCGCCACGGTCAGCGTCGAGCTGCAGGGCGATGGGGTCGACGCCGGCGCCATAAGCCAACGCGGCGCTCTCGTTGACGTTCGGGATCACCGTCAAGATCGTCAGCCGCGCGTGGTCGCGCTCGCTCAGGGCGATCGCCATCTCCAGCGCGAGATCGGAATGGCGCGAGCCGTCAATGGCGACGAGGACGCGGAGGAAGGTCTGACGGCCGGGCATGTCGGTCAGTGTGCCGAATAGGGGGTTGTCTCCTGCGCCACTAGGCTTGGTGGCGGTGGACGTTCGCGACCGCACACGGGACGGCGAGGGACGCGACGCGAGCCTCACGAGCGTCTTTGCGGCGCTGGCGGCCAACACGGCGATCGCGATCGCCAAAGGTGTCGCCGCCGCGCTGACCGGCTCGGCCGCGCTCTTTGCCGAGACGCTGCACACCGTCGCCGATGCCGGCAACGAGGTCTTCTTGTACGTGGCGATCCGTCGCAGCGAGCGGCCGCCGGACCCGAGCCATCCGCTCGGCTATGGCCCCGAGCGCTGGTACTGGGCGCTGCTGGCCGCGGTCGGGATGTTCGTCGTCGGCGGTGCGGTGTCGATCTGGGAGGGCATCAACGCGCTCGTCCATCCGCGTGAGCTTGAGGCGTTCTGGGTCGGCATCACGGTCCTGGTGATTGCCATCATCTTGGACGGCATCAGCCGGACGGTCGCGCTTCGCGAGCTGCGTGGCCGGGCGACGCGGGCGGGCGTGCCGCTGCGCCAGTACCTGGCCGAGAGCAACGACCCGACGGTGACGACCGTGTACCTGGAGGACACGATCGACGTCCTCGGCGCCTCGCTGGCCCTCCTCGCGTTGATCTTGCACAAGGTCACCGGCATCGAGATCTTCGACCCGATCGCCACGCTCATCATCGGCGGCCTGCTGACCTACGTCGCGATCAAACTCACCGGCCGTAACCGCGAGCTGCTGACCAACCAAGCCGTCTCGGACCGCCACCTCGACGCGCTGCGCGAGCGGCTGACCGCCCAACCCGGCATCGTCGCTGTGCACACCATCGAGGCTGTCCACCTCGGCCCGACGAGCGTCATGGCCGCCGCCGAGGTCGAGGTCCGCGACGGGATGAGCGCCACCGACGTCGCGGTCACCCTCGAAGTCGTCCGCGACACCCTCTGCTCAGCGGTTCCGGCGATCACGCGGCTCTACCTCACACCCGTGACGCCGGAGCGCCCGATGGCCTAGCGCGAGGCCCTGCCGCGCGCCTAGGCGGCCGCGGCAGGCGCCGGCTCGGGTGCGGCCTGGACGGCCGTCAGCTCGTAGGCCTCCACGTCGAACTCGCGCGTCTGCTTCCAGAAGCGGAAGGTGAAGTCGGGCCAGATGGTGGTGTTCTTGCCCTCGGCGTCGATGTACCACGAGGCGCAGCCGCCGGTGTTCCACACCGTCTTGCCCATCTTGGACTGCAAGCGGTTGTTGTAGGCGACGACGGCATCGGGGCGGACCTCGACACGACTGGCGCCGCGGGCGCGCATCTGCTCCAGCGCCCCCAACACGTAGGTGATCTGGGCCTCGATCATGAAGACGATCGAGTTGTGGCCGAGGCCGACGTTGGGACCGACCAACAGGAAGAGGTTCGGGAAGCCGGCCATCGCCGTGCCGCGGTAGGCCTGCGGCGAGCGGTGCCAGACCTCGGAGAGCCGCTGGCCGTCGGCGCCGGTGACGATGTTGGCCAGTGGGATGTCGGTGACGAAGAAGCCCGTGGCGAAGATGATGGTGTCGACCTCGTGCAGCCTGCCGTCGGCCGTCGCGTAGCCGGTGGGGCGGATCTCGGTGATGACGTCGGTGACGAGCTCCACGTTCTCGCGGCCCAGCGCCGGGTACCACTTGTTGGACGGCAGGATGCGTTTGCAGCCGATCGTGTAGTTGGGCGTGACCTTCGCGCGCAGCTGCGGGTCCGGCACCTGATCGTTGATGTGCTTGCGGGCGAGCTTCTCCACCGCCTTGAGGATCTGCGGGCGGTAGACGAGGCCCGGGACGAGCAGCTCGCGGCTGAAGTAGACACCGGCGCGGACGAGGCGCTGCAGCGGCGGGAAGGCCTTGTAGAGTGCGCGCTCGACGCGGGTGATCGGCCGGTCGCGGTGGGGGACAATCCACGGCGGCGTGCGCTGGATGACGTCGAGCTTGGCGGCCTGCTGGGCGATCTCCGGCACGGCCTGGATCGCCGAAGCGCCGGTGCCGACGACCGCGACGCGCTTGCCGCGCAGGTCGTGGTCGTGGTTCCAGCGGGCCGTGTGGAAGATCGTGCCCTCGAAGTCCTCGATGCCGGGAAGGTCGGGAATCGACGGCTCGCTCAGCGGGCCGGGGGCGGCGACCATGACGTCGGCGGTGTAGTCACCCTGGCTGGTGGAGATCCGCCACAGGCTCGCCTCCTCGTCCCAGCGGGCATCGGTGACCTCGGTGTCGAAGCGGATGCGGTCATAGATCCCGAACTGCTCGGCGGTCGCGCGCAGGTAGTCGCGCAGCTCGGGCTGCTTGGGGTAGGTGCGCGTCCAGTTGGGATTGGGCGCGAAGGAAAAGGAGTACAGGTGCGACGGGATGTCGCACTGGCAGCCGGGGTAGGTGTTGGCCCACCAAGTGCCGCCGACGTCGGCGGCGCGCTCGAAGACAAGGAAGTCGTGCTCACCGCGTTGGACGAGGCGGATCGCGGTGCCCAGGCCACCGAAGCCGGCACCGAGGATGCCGACGCGCATGTGGCGCGGCTGAGAGCCGTTGGCGTGGGGAGAAGAGAGGGGCATCGTCGCTCCGGGGCGTCTCGAAGGAACACGTCTGTCTCAATGGTACACTACTGTCTCTATGAGCGTCTCCGGCGAGATCCACGCCCTCCGCGTCCTGCCTCGGGGCCGCTACGCTGCGCCGCGCGCGGTGGTCGCCGAGTCCCAGCGCGAGCGGCTGTTGGTGGCGATGGCTGACGCGACCGCGACCAAGGGCTATGCCAACGTGGCGGTCGCCGACGTGATCGAGCGCGCGGGCGTCTCGCGCCGCTCGTTCTACGAGCACTTCGCCAACAAGGAGGAGTGCTTCCTGGCGGCCTACGACGCGGGCGTTGAAGCGCTCCTACGCGCCATCAGCGAGGCCGAGGAGGCCGCCGACGGGCTGTTGGAGCGCGCGCGCGCCGGCACCGAGGTCTACCTGCAAGTGCTGGCCGACAACCCCGCCTTCGCGCGCACGTTTTTGATCGAGGTGCTCGGGGCAGGCCCCGCCGCGCTGGAGCGCCGCGACGTGGTGCACCAACGCTTTGCCGGCCGCCTGGCCGAGGCGCATGCGGCGATCGCCGAGCAGCTCGGCTCTTCGGCACGGCCGCCCAAGCCCTACATCTTTCGCGCCGCCGTCGGCGCGATCCACGAGCTGGTCATCGACCGCATGCTCAAGGAGGGCGCCGAGGTGCTGCCGGGCCTCTTGGACGCCATCCTCGACGTCGAGCTCCGGTTGCTCGGCGTGCCCGCCGAGCGCGACCGTTCCTGACGTTTAGGCGCGGGACTTCAGGACAACCAGCGGGATCGTCCGCTCGGTGCGAGCCTGGTAGTCGCCGTAGGCGGGGTAGAGCTCTAGCAGCGCGGGCCAGAGGCGCTCGCGCTCCTGCTCGGTGGCCACATGCGCAGTAACGGGGCGGCGCTCGCGGCCGACCTCGACCACGGTCTCCGGCTTGGCGCGGAGGTTGTGGTACCAGGCGGGGTTCTTGGGCGCACCGCCGTAGGAGGCGACGATGACCATGTCCTCTCCGTCGGGCAGGTAGAGCAGTGGGGCAACGCGCTCCTGACCGCTCTTGCGGCCGATGTGATGCAACAACAGCACGGGTGCGCGGTCCATCGAACCGGCGATCCGGCCGCCGCTCACGCGGTAGATCCAGGTGTTGAGGCTCGTGATGACGGTCCACGCCTTGAACCCGATGCTGCCCGGCTCCGGCGGCTTGGCGGCCGAGCTGAGCTTGCCGTAGATGCCCTTTGAAGGTGCCATGGGTGTTGACATCATCGCTTCAATTGCGCGCCGCGGCATATGCCGCCTGCGCTCGCTGCAGCGCCGCGTCGGTCGCGGGGGTCAGCGGCAACCGCACATCGGGCGTCGGGATCCGGCCCTCGGCGTGCAGCAGCGCCTTGATCACCGCTGGGCTCGGCTCGGCAAAGAGCGCGACGGCGAGCCCGAGCAGCGCCTCAGCATGCGGTCGGCCGGTCGCGACGTTCCCAGCCGCACCCGCGGCAAGCATCGCGACGACGCGCTCCGTGCATAGGTGCGAGGAAGCGGCGATCGCTCCCTTGCCACCCATCACCATGGTGGGGAAGAGGAAGGCGTCGTCGCCGCCGAGCACCGCGAAGTCCTCGGGCTGGTTGGCCAGCAGCGTGAGGGTGTCGGCATCCAGCGACGCAACGGCTTGCTTGAGGCCCGCGACGTTGTCGGTCGCGGCCAGCTCGAGCAGTGCCGCGGCACCGAGGCCGCGCCCGGTGCGATACGGGACGTTGTAGGTGATGAGCGGGACCGGCGAGCGCTCGGCGATCGCCTGGAAGTGGGCGACGATCCCCGCCTCGCTGGGACGGACGTAGTAGGGCACGACGGCGAGCGATGCCACGACGCCTGGTACCGCCGCCAGCGCCTCATGGCGCTCGATCGTCGTGCGCGTGTCGTTGGTGCTCGCGCCGACGATGAGCTCGGCGCCGCGGTCGACACAGACGCACGCGCAGACGGCCACCACGGCATCGCGCTCGGCACTGTCCAGCGCGCTGGGCTCCGCCGTCGTCGACAGCGCGACCAAGCCCGTCGCGCCGGCGTCTAGCAGCTCGGCGGCGAGGTGCTCGAGCGTGTCGAGGTCAACCCGGCCGTCGGCAGCAAACGGCGTGATCACCGGCACGAACAGACCGGTTGGGCGGTAGGCGGAGGACATCTCCGCATCCTAAGGCGCGGATGGGGCCGAGGATCTACGTGCTGCTGGCCTGCTTGGCGGCCACCTGCTGCGGGAGGCGGCGGCGCTCGTCCTCAAGCAGCGAGCCCGCGGTCTCCCGACCGAGGTATGGCAGCAAGACCGAGAACAGGAGATCCGGCAGCAGTGTCGGCAGCTGTTCGCCGTGGCCCTGCAGGACGCGGGCGTAGACGACTTCGTAGATGCCGCCGACGAGCGTCTCGGCGGTCAAGGCCGGCGGAAGCTTGGACTTCGGCAGCTCCCCGGCCGCGGCCTGGTCGATCAGCTCGGCGAAGACGGCCATGGTGCGGTTGCGCCGTTCGATGGCCTTGGTGCCGGCGGCCATGACCTCGACGATGCACATGTCGGCGAAGGCGGGCTCTTCGGCGACGAAGGTCAAGAAGGCGATGAGGCTGTCGCGGACTTTGTCGACCAAGCCGTGGGCCTTGCCGTAGGCGTCTGAGACACAGGCCAGCAGCTGCTTGGTGACCTCGTCGTAGGCAGCGAGGTACACATCTTCCTTGCCGCGGAAGTTGTCATAGAACGTGCGGCGCGAGACGCCGGAGGTCACCACGATGTCCTCGACGCTCATCGAGACGTAGCCCGAAGCGCTGCACACCTCCGCCACCGCGGCGAGAATCCGCTCGCGCTGGTTGGAGATCACGAACTGCCGCGACAGGCCATGGCGGCCGGCGGGCAGCTGGTGAGATTCGCGGCGGCGCTTCTTCTGCGACGACTCAGACACGGGCTAGTGGAAACATACATGTCTCGTCGGTTGGCTTGCGTCACGGCGCGGGGATGGCGCGCTCGGCCGCCGTGCGTACCGTGCGCTCGTACTCGGCCTCGGCAACCTCTGCGCCGACGAAGGGCAGCAGCGCGCTGTGGAGCAGCGACGGCAAAAGGCTCGGGAGCTCCTCGGTCCGGTTCGACGTGACGCGCGAGTAGATGACCTCGTAGATGCCGCCGACGATCGCCTCCACGGCTACTGGCGGCGCAGTCGCGGTGGCCAAGGCGTCGCCCTTCGGCGGCTGCAGAAGCGCCTGGAAGGCCTCCATCGCCTCCGTTCTGCGTGCGAGCGCGCGCGGCCCCGCCGCGAGCGCCTCCACGACGCAGACTTGTGCCAGCACCGGCTCGGACGCGAGCAGGTTGAGGAAGGCGGCCAGACCACGGCGCACGCGGGAGGTCCAGCTCTCGCCGGAGGCAAAGGCGCTGGTCACGCCGCTGAGCAGCTGCTCGAGCACGAGCTCGTAGGCCGCGAGGAACGCCTCTTCCTTGTTGGCGAAGTGGTCGTAGAACGTGCGTCGGGAGACGCCCGCGACGGCGATGACGTCTTCGATGCGCATCGCGGCATAGCCCGATCGGCTGGCCGCTTGCAGCACCGCGTCGAGGATGCGCTCGCGCTGATTGGAGACGACGAACGCTCGTGGAAGACCATGCCGACCTGCCGGAAGTTGGTGTGGTGCGCGGTTGTGGGACGAACGGGGCTCCACACCTCAAAACATACTGCTGTTTCTCACCTTGCGCCAGCGACCGAGCGCCCATTGCACCCAGACTGGTGTCAGTCAGATGGCAGACCAACCACTCAAGCTGGGTCACACCGTTCGGAGTGGTGACTCTTAGGGGAGTGTGGGTCGAACCGGTGACCCGAGGACCGACGGTGAGCGAATTGGGGGACGGATGAAGATGCTGAGCGAGGTCCCGACCGGTGCACGGGCGTGCCCGCCCGCGTGCGCGACTTGCGAGCGGCTGCGCTGGGCTGCTGCGCCCGCTGTTTTGATGACCGGCGGCGCTGCGGTCACGATGGCCGATCTTGCTGCTGCCGCCGGGGTGCCGGCTTCGGCCGTCACCGGCCATTGTCCCGAGGGCGCGGCGCAGATCGTGGCCGATGCCTATCGCCGCACGTCGGCCGAGCTGTTCCGGGAGTACGCAGTGTCGTTTCGTCTCGCCGATTCCTGGCCCGAGAAGCTTGGAGCAGGGTTCGAGCGGATGCTCGGGCGCCTCGCGCAGGAGCCCGCCGTCGCACATCTGTGCTTCGTCGCACCCAGCAGTGGGAGCGAGGAGCTGCGCGCGATCCGAGAGACGTTTCGGACGCGATACGTCGAGCTGCTGGTCGCCGAGCAGCGCCGCCACGTCGACGACGAGGAGCAGCTCCTGCCAGAGCTCGCCCTTGAGCTCATGGTCAGTGCGGTGTTTCGCGTGATCGGTGAGCTGGTGGCCGACGGTCGCGCCCCCGAGCTGCCGGCGATGCTGCAGGACGTCACGGGCACGGCGCGAGTGTTCGAGCCGCGGGTCGCGCTTACGGCGTAGCGCGCTGCGCTGCCCGAGCGCTGCCGTTTGGCTTGGCGCGAGGCGCTGAAATGCGCTCGGTGGTGAGGAGTGCGCAGATGGCTGGTGCGAGTCGTGGAAGCGACGTGTGCCTGCCATCGATCAGGCGGCGCTGGACGATGCGATGAACCGCGCCCAGGACGGCGTGTGCCATGTCGTCGGAATGCAGCTTGCCGGGTGCGGGTCGCTCTAGCGGGTCTTGGTAGCGGACGAGCTCGGCGGCCAGGAGCCCCATAGTCGCCTCATGGCGTGCCAGCCCGGCGGGCCCGACGGCGAGGATGTCGATGCACAGAACGCGGGCGTGCGCCGGCCACGCGGCGAAGTAGCGCAAGAGCGCGGTCAGTGAGGGCTCGATCGCGGGACCGGTCTCGGCGACGATCAGCACGGTGTCGTCGCGCACCGCGTCGTAGGTCGCCAGCAGACATTGCTCGCGGTTGGCGAAGTGCTCGTAGAAGGTCCGGCGCGAGGCGCGTGCGGCGACGATGACGTCGTCGACCGTCACCCCGAGGAAGCCATTGACCGCGGCGGCCTGGGCCATGGCGGCCAGCAGCCGGCTGCGAGCATAGGCCGGCCAGGAGCTTGGGACCGCGGCGGCGCCGTCGCGCAGGACGACGGGCCGTGTGAGTTCGGAGAGCGCGGTGGGCGGCACGGCCAACGACCTTCCCTGATCGATAAAGGGCGCGCTCCGGAGGCCCGAACCCGATGAGCCCCCGAAGCGCGCGTAGTCCAGCTTGTGGCCGGGGTGACTGCTACTTACAGGCGACGCTGCCGTCGTAGCTGACTGAGCCGCCGATGCTCAGGTCGAAGTTACTCTGGTATGCCCACTTCTTGGTGGACGGACAACTCGTCGTGGCCAGCCAGTCCTTGGCATAGGACTTGCCGCCGGCCGTCACCTTCAGATTGTCGAGCGTGATCGGGATGCCGGCGACGATCTGCAGCGACGTCGGGACCTTGAAGGTGAGCTTGTAGGCCCACTTGCCCGACATCTTGGTGATGGTCCCCGGGACGGCGGCCTGCACGCGTGCAGGGTTCTGCAGCACCGTCCAGAACCAGACCTTGTTGGCACCGCCGTTGATGACCGTGATCCGCGGGACGGTGACGACATCGTCGGCATGGGCGGTACCGCTGCCGGAGCCCATGATCGAGTGCGGCGGGCACTTGCTGGGGCCGCCACGACTCAAGGTCGCCTGGGAGCACTTGGGGTACTTGCCGCCGTTGTAGAGCGCACCCTTGGGGAACAGGACCGAGCCGCCCGTGATGATCGGATGCTCGACATCGCCGGGCGTCGTGTAGGTGGCCTTGTACACCAGCTTGATGCCTTGCGGCTTCTTCTTGGTCCCCGCCTTGTTTGGGGACACGGTCGTCGTGGACGTCACGGTCGTCGGCGGGCTCTGGGCGACCGCGACTGCGACCACGATCAAGGCCAGCGCGCCCACGGCCAGGATCAGGAACTTGCGCATCAATGCTCTCCTCGTTGGTTCTGCGACTCCGGGACCGTAACCGCTCCCGACATTTGCCGCAAACGGAAATGTCTGCAATTGGAACTCCAGCAGCGTACGGAAGTTGCGGCTGCCTTTAGGTCCGCTTACGGTTCCACGTTGCCGCAAAAAACGAGCCCGTGTACATTGCCGCCATCTCCTCCGCGGTACGCCATCCGTCCCGGGCGCCGCGCCGGCTCGCCCTCGCTGCCCTGCTGCTTGCCGCAGCAGTCCTGGCGTGGGTGCTCCTGCGCGGTAATCCCCACGAGTACCGGCTCGTCTTCCCGAGCTCCGGGCAGCTCGTCAAGGGCGACGTCGTGCGCATCGGCGGAACGCCAGCCGGCACCGTCAAGTCCGTGAGCCTGTCCGATGACGATCAGGCACAGATCGACATCACGATCGACGAGCACTATGGCCGGCTGCACGAGGGAACGACGGCGACGATTCGCGCCGAGGGCCTGACCGGTGTGGCCTCGCGCTATGTCGACGTGAGCCCCGCATCGGAGACCCGACCGGTCCTCGACGACGAAGCCTTGATCCAAGGCGACAAGACGACGGCGATCGTGGAGATCGACCAGGTGTTCAACGCGCTGGACCCCAAGACGCGCAAGGGCCTGGCGGGCTTCATCAAGGGCTCGGCCGACTGGTATGACGGCATGGAGCCGGCCGCCAACGCCTCCGCGCGCGAGATCCCGAAGGCCCTGGCGCAGCTCTCGGCGGTCGCCGACGAGATCTCGGGCGACAGCGCGACCTTCGAGCAATTCCTTACCGAGACAGGCGACGCAATGGGCGCGATCGCCGACCACCGCGCGCAGCTCACCGACCTTGTCTCCAACACGCGCCAGACCGCAGCGGCACTGGCGTCCAACACCAGCTCCCTGAGCGACGCGCTGCACGAGGTTCCGCCGGCGCTGGAGAGCGGCAGCGACGCGTTCGTCTCCTTGCGCCCGGCGCTCGGCGACCTGCGCAAGCTGACCGATGCCTCGGGCCCGGCGACCAAGGACCTCGAGCCGTTCCTCAAGCAGCTCACCCCGGTGCTGCAGGAGTCCGATCCGACATTCGCCAAGTTGCGCAAGATGTTCGCCCAGCCGGGCGAGGCCAACGACCTGCTCGACGCGCTGCGCGACCTGCCGGCGATCGCCAAGGCCACCGACCGCACGTTCCCCAGCGGGATCAAGGCGCTGAAGGACTCGACGCCGATCTTCTCCTTCGCGCGGCCCTATACGTCGGACCTCGTCGGGTGGGTCCGTGGCTTCGACGCTGCGGGCGCGGCATACGACGCCAACGGCCACTACGTCCGAGGCGTGCCGATCTTCAACGCGTTCACCTTCACCGACGACGCCAACGGCGGGCATCTGACGCCGCGACCGGTCGGCGAGCGCGGGAGCAGCCCGGCGTTGACGACCGGCAACCTGCGGCGCTGCCCGGGCGCGTCGACGCCGGCACCTGCCGATCACTCGGCACCCTTCGTCGACAGCGGTGATCTGGCCGCGCCGGACTGCGATCCGTCGCAGAACGTGAGGGCGACCGGATGAACCTTCGTCGCATGGCGGCGCTGAGCGCTGCCGTCTTCAGCGGCTCGGTGGCGGTGGGTGCGGCCCTGGGCGCCGGGGGCAACGACGACGGCGGCACCTATCGCGTGCGCGCGATCTTCGACAACGCGAGCTTCGTGATCCCGGGCGAGGACGTGAAGGTCGCGGGCGTCAACGTGGGCACAATCGACTCACTCGACGTCGACGACAAGCATCGCGCGGTCGTCGTGCTGAAGATCGACGATCCCGCGTTCATCCCGTTCCGCACGGATGCACGCTGCTCCGTCCGCTTGCAGTCGCTGATCGGCGAGCAGAACATCCAGTGCCAGCCGACCCAGCCGCGCGGCGGTGGCCGCGCGCCCGCGCCGGAGCTGCCGAAGATCAAGGACGGCGAGCCGGGGGCGGGGCAATACCTGCTGCCGGTCGCGCGCAATCAATCGCCGGTCGGCGCCGACCTGCTCAACGACATCATGCGGGTCCCCGAGCAGCAGCGGCTGCCGCTGATCATCAACGAGCTCGGCGCGGGGCTGTCGGGCAATGGCGAGGCGCTGCAGGCGGCGCTGATGCGATCGAGCCCGGCCCTGCAGCAGGCCGACGAGCTGGTGGCGATCCTCGCCCGCCAGAACAAGCTCTTGGCCAGGCTAACCGACGACTCCGACAAGGTACTCAAGCCGCTGGCCGAGCACCGCAAGGATCTCACGGGCTTCATCAAGAACGCCGGCGACGCCGGTGCGGCGACCGCGCGCCAGGGCGATGCGTTGGAGCAGAACTTCGCCAAGTTCCCCGCCTTCCTGCGGGAGCTCGGGCCGGCTGCCGATCAGCTCGGCGAGCTTGCCGACCAGACGACCCCGGCGATCCGGGCCCTGGCCGCGCAGGCCCCGGCGGTCAATGAGGCGACCGCGCGGCTCGGCCCGTTCACCAAGCAGGCCAACCCGGCGCTCAAGACACTCGGCAAGGTTGCCGACCAGGGTCGCGCGACGTTCCCGAAGATCGAGGACGTCGTGTCGCAGCTCAACGAGCTCGGCATCCCGCTGGAGCCGCTGGCCGAGAACCTCGGCGGCCTTTCGAAGAGCTTCGACGGTACGGGCGGCATCGAGAGCCTGATGCGGTTCATCTACTTCTACACGGGCGCGGTCAACGGCGAAGACGCTTCGGGCCACTACATCCGGGCCGGCATCTCGGTCGGCAACTGCGCGACGCGAACGCCTGAGCTCGAGTCTGGATCGTCTTGTCCGGCGCGGTTCTACCAGTCGGACTCCGAGGCTTCGGCGGCATCCGCCGCCCGCGCCAAGACGTCCTCGACCTTGCTCGGCTACCTCCTGGGCGGCAAGTGAACCGCCGGCGCAACAACTCGATCGCGGCCAACCCGATCCTGATCGGCGGCGTCACGGTGCTCGTGACGATCGTCGCCGTGTTCTTGTCCTACAACGCCAACCACGGGCTGCCGTTCGTCCCGACCTACAAGGTCGACGTCGTGCTGCCTGATGCCGCGGGCCTGATCGCCGGCAACGAGGTGCGGATCGGGGGCGCGCGCGTCGGCATCGTGCGCAAGATCGACGCGATCGCCCGCGATGACGGCTCGACGGGCGCCCGGCTGGAGCTCGCGCTGGACGACACCTCCAACGAGCTGCCCGTCGACAGCGTGGTCAGGGTGCGGCCGAAGTCGTCGCTGGGACTCAAGTACGTCGACATCACCCGTGGCACGGCGTCGCGCACGATCCCCGCCGAGGGGACGCTGACCGTCCCGCGTGACACGCCGCGCCCGGTCGACATCGACGACTTCTTCAACATGTATGACGAGCCGACGCGCCAGGGCTCGTCCGACAACCTGATGGAGTACGGCACGGCCTTCGCGGGCCGCGGCGGCGACCTCAACAACGCGCTGGCCGATCTCGACCCGCTCGTGCGCGTCCTGGAGCCCGGCGCGCGCAACCTCGTTGCTCCCGCGACGAAGTTCAAGGACCTCTTCCCGGCCTTCGCGCAGGCGGCGGCCGAGACCGCGCCGGTCGCCGAGGTCCAGGGGGTGCTCTTCGGGAACCTGAACACCACCTTCCGCGCGTTCGCTGACAACGCGGATTCGCTGGAGGCCTCGATTGCCGGCGGCCCGCGGGCACTCGACGTTGCGACCCGCGAGCTGCCGGCCCAAGCCGGCTTCGAGGCCGACAGCGCCGAGCTCTTCCACCGCTTCCAGAAGCCGTTCCGGTCGCTGGCTTCGGCGTCGGTGCATCTGGCACCAGCGTTCCGGGCCGGGACGCCCGCGCTGAAGATCTCGCCGCAGCTCAACGATCGGATCGTCGCCACGCTCACCGCGCTGGACACCTTCGTCGGCGATCCGCGTGTGATGCCTGCGCTGCAGCGCCTGACCCACACGGCCAACTTGGCCAACCCGCTGCTCGCCTTCCTGACCCCGGCGCAGACGACCTGCAACTACGTGTCGCTGCTCTTCCGCAACCTCGGGAGTGCGTTGTCGGAGGGCGATGCGGTCGGGACGTTCCTGCGCACCGATCCGATTGTGGCCGCCCAGAAGCCCAACAGCGAAGCGGGTCCCTCGTCGGCGCCGGCCAACGGGCCGCCGGACGGAGCACTGAAGGACGACCCGATCCGCGACACCTACCTGCACAGCAACCCGTACCCGAACACGGCGGCTCCGGGCCAGACCAAGGAGTGCGAGTCCGGCCTCGACAAGTACGTGCCCAAGCAGCAGGTCATCGGGAACCAGCCCGGCAACCAGGGCACCGCCGTCGATCAGACCAAGCGGGGTGAGGTCAAGTGAGGCGCAACCAGAAGCTCGGCATGTCGCCGCTGCGTGCCGGCCTGCTGGCGATCCTGCTGCTCTCGATCGCCGCGTACTTCGGCTTCACGAAGGCGATCCCGTTCAAGCACCACTTCGAGATCCAGGCGGTCGTCAAGAGCTCCAACTTGCTGCGGCCGCACTCGCCGGTGCGCATCGCCGGCGTCAACGTCGGCGAGGTCGTGCGCAGCGGCCGTTACAAGCACACCAACCTGTCGGTCCTCACGCTGCGGATCAACGACAACGGCCAGCCGATCCATCGCGACGCGACGCTGAAGGTCCGCCCGCGCCTGTTCCTGGAGGGCAACTTCTACGTCGACCTCAAGCCGGGCACGCCGAGTGCCGGAAAGCTCGACGACCGCGGCATGATCCCGATCACCCAGACCGGGACGCCCGTGCAGCTCGACCAGGTGCTGACCGCGCTGCAGTCCGACACGCGCGGCTCGCTGCAGGAGGCGCTCAAGGGTCTGGGCGACGCGTTCAACGAGAAGCCGACGCCCGCCGAGGACGCCGTGCAGAACCCGGCGGTGCGCGGCCTCAGCGGTGGCCAAGCCCTCAACAAGACCTTGAAGACGAGCCCGCGGTCGTTGCGTGACACCGCACAGGTCGCCGGCGCCTTGCTCGGTCCCAAGCCCCACGATCTGTCTAAGACGATCCACGGCTTGGCGCGAACGATGACCGCGCTGGCCGATCACCAGACCGACCTCGCCGACTTCATCGTCGACTTCAACACCACGATGGGCACCACCGCGGCGCACGCGGCGGATCTGCGCGTCGCCGTCGACGAGCTGGGGCCGACGGCCCGCCACGCCGCCGAGGGCTTCAGCGAGCTCAACGCCGCGCTGCCGGCCACGCGCCGGTTCGCGCGCAACCTGACCGCGAGCCTCCCTGAGTTGCCGGCGACGATCGCCGCGGCCAAGCCCTGGCTCGCCCAGGCCCGGGCGGCGCTGAGCGACGAAGAGGTCGGTGGCCTGCTCGACCGGCTCCAGCCGGCCACCAAGAACCTGGCGGCGCTCGGCCACGCGCAGCGCGCCTGGCTCCCGCGCATCGACGCCTTCAACCGCTGCGTCACCAACGTGCTGATCCCGACGGGCAAGTTGAAGGTCGACGACGGCGCGTTGTCGGCCAACACGGAGAACTACAAGGAGTTCTGGTACTCGTTGACCGGGATGGCCGGCGAGGGCCAGTTCTTCGACGGCAACGGCGGCTACCTGCGCCTGCAGGCAGCGCACGGTCCGACGCAGCTCGTCACCGGCAAGACCAACTACTCCAACTTCCCCTTCGTCGGCGCACCGACGCTGCCGCCGCTGAGCACGCGACCGGCCTACGGCAACAAGCTGCCGCCGTTCGTGCGCTCGGTGCCCTGTGCCAGCAGCCCCGTACCGAGCGTCAACAACGCTGCCTCGACCGGTCCCCGCGACGGTGCGAGCCCAAATGCAACGGCGCCGGATGACAAGGCCGTCGACAGCGGCGGAGGCGACAGCTGATGCGCATGCGCGGCGTTCGCAAGCAGCTGCCCAACGCGATCTGGCTCGGCGTGATGGTGGCCTGCGGGCTGCTCGTCGGCGGCTACATCCTCTCCCACCAGCGCGTGAACTGGCCGACCTGGACCCCGGGGCTGGGCAAGGAGTACTTCACCCTCAACGCGGAGTTCTCGAACTCCGCCGGCGTGCTGCCCGGTCAGGGCAACGCGGTGACGATCGCGGGCGTCAAGGTGGGGGAGATCACCGGTGAGGCGGTCCACAACGGCCGCGCCGTCCTCAAACTGCGGATCGATGAGCAGTACGGCAAGGTCCACCCGGACGCGACCCTGCTGCTGCGACCGAAGACCGCGCTGAAGGACATGGTCGCCGAGCTTGATCCAGGCCGCAGCGGCCGTCTGCTGGACAGCGGCGACACGCTGCCGATCAGCTCGACCAACCCCGACGTCAACTTCGACGAGATCCTCGCCGGCCTCGACGGCGACACGCGCGCAGCGCTGGTCGCGCTGTTGCAGGGCGCGGGCACGGCCCTGGAAGGCGAGGGCGGACGCGAGCTGGCTGCGACGTTCAAGCGCTTCGAGCCGCTCTCTCGCCATGCCGAGGAGGCCCAGCGGCTGGTCGCCAAGCGGCGCGTCAAGCTGCGCCGACTGATGGGCAACCTGTCGTTGATCGCCCAGGAGCTTGGGAAGCGCGACAAGGACCTCGGCCAGTTCGTCAACTCCAGCGCCGCGGTCTTCCGTCGCTTCACCGCGCAGAACGACAAGCTCGGCGAGACGCTCTCGCTGCTGCCGCCGACGCTGAAGAAGACCAACGTCGCGCTCGGCAAGCTCGACACGCTGAGCACGACGTTCAAGACGGGACTCCGAGACCTGGCTCCCGGCGTCAAGGCGCTCGGGCCGACGTTGCGCGACACGCGCCCGTTCTTCAAGGACACGACGCCAGTGCTGCGAGACTCAATCCGCCCGTTCGCGCGTGAGGCGCAGCCGTCGGCGGCCAAGCTCGTCCCGGCCGCACGCCATCTGGCCAAGGCCACGCCGGACCTCGACACGCTGACCAGGATGTTGAACGACCTCACGGCCGAGCTCGCGCACGACCCGCCGGGCAACGGCGTCCACGGCAACAGCTACCTGTACTACGTGCCGTGGGCCGGCCACAACACCAACTCGGTGATGGCCTCCCAGGACGGCATGGGGCCGGTGCGTCACACGTTGGTCCTCTATCCGTGCGGGACGCTCGACATCCTTAACCGCACGTCACAGAACATCATCAACAACCCCACGCTGGCGGCGACGCTACAGCTCCTCGACCTGCCAAAGACCGGATCCTGCGGACCGGGCATCGGATGATCAAGACCGTCCCCACCCTCGGCCGCATCGCGATCATGGCCATCTTCGCGCTGTCGAGCTTCAGCGCCTGTCTTTACCTCTGGATGGCCTTCGGTGGCTCATCGCCGATGCGGCCCAAGAGCTATGAGGTCCACATCGCCTTCCCGGAGGCGACGCAGCTGGCCGACCAGTCAGACGTCCGGATCTCCGGGGTGAGCGTCGGCAAGGTCGTCAAGCTCGAGCCGCACGGCGACCGGACGATGACGACGCTGCGCCTCAATCACCAGTTCGCGCCGATCCCCGAGAACACCAGGGCGATCCTGCGGGTGAAGTCGCTGCTGGGGGAGACCTACGTCGAGCTGACGCCCGGCAACCGCAAGGGCCCGCAGGTTCCCGACGGCGGCACGCTGTACGCCGGCCGGGTGGCGCCGACCGTCGAGCTCGACGAGATCCTGGCGACCTTCGACCCTCCGACGCGCAAGGCGTTCCAGACCTGGATGCAGGCCCAGGCGGCGGCGGTCGAGGGTCGGGGAAGCGACATCAACGCGTTCTTCGGCGAGCTGCCGGAGTTCACCGACAAGTTCCAGCGGCTATTCGAGACGCTCGATGCCCAGCAGGCTGCCACGACCAAGGCGGTCTCCACGACGGGGGAGGTCTTCGACGCGCTCAGCGAGCGCGAGGGGCAGCTGCGCGGGCTGGTCACCGACTCCCAGCGGCTCTTCTCGATCACCGCCGACCGCAACGACGACGTCGCCAAGATCTTCCAGCGGCTGCCGCGCTTTGAGCGCGAGAGCAGCGTGATGCTGCCCAAGCTGACCGAGTTCGGCGACCACGCGCGGCCGGTCGTGCGCCAACTGCAGCCGGCGGCGACGGCGATGGGCCCGGCGTTCGCTGCGCTGGACAAGCTGGCCCCGCAGTTCGACGGCTTCTTCGGCCAGCTCAAGCAGGTCGTCGACGCCTCCGAGAAGGGCCTGCCGGCCTTCAACCGGATCCTCGGCGGCTTCCCGCCGGTCCTGGAAGCGTTCGAGCCGTTCCTGCGCAACATCAACCCGATGGTCGACCACATCTCTAAGAGCAAGAGCGAGGTCACGGGCTTCCTGGCCAACACGGTCGGCGCCACGGAGGCGTTCGACATCGGCGCCGAGTCCAACGCGTCCAACGGCTCGCTGGCGGGCACCGACAGCAGCGTTCGCTATCTCCGTCTCGCTCAGGCCTTGAGTCCAGAGTCGCTGTCCTACTACCCGCGCCCCCTCGGTACGTCGCGCTTGAACCCGTATGGGGCGCCGGGCAGGCTCGTTGAAGATCTGAAGGCAGGCGGCTCGATCTTCGGCACCGGCCCATGTCCCGTGGGCAACGTCGCGATCCCGACCACGGCGGACCCCGCGACCCTCGCGCCACTGATCCCGAAGTTCGTGTTCCGCGCCGAGAACGGCAGCTCTGTCGCCGCTCCGGCGTGCAAGGTTCAGGGCACCTATCCCGGCAGCGCGACGAGCTTCCCGCAGCTCAGCGCCGAGCCCGTCGACGCCTTCGCGGGCCGCTGACACCGGCAGCGCGTTCTCGTCCGATCTCCATCGTTCTTCCCGCAAGCGCCGCGGCAGTGGCATGCTGCGCAATGTGAACCCTTCTGCCGTCTCGGTTCCGGTCCTGCGCACCCACGAGGAGGCGTTGGGCGCCGCCCACGCGGTGGCCGAGGTGCTGGCCCCCGACGTCGTCGCGCGCGATCGCGCGGGCTCGGAGGTCGTGCCGAAGGAGGTGCTTGCAACGCTCGACGCCAGCGGCTTGCTGGGCATCACGATCCCGCGCGAGCACTACGGTGCGGAGCTCGGTCTGGTGACCCTGGCCGAGGTCACGCGGATCCTCGCCGCGGTCGACCCTGCCATCGCCCAGGTCCCGCAAGCGCATTACCTGTTCGTCGACGTGCTGGCGGTGTGGGGGAGCGCACAGCAGCGCGAGCGGCTTTTCGACGATGTCCTGGCCGGTGCGCGGATCGGCAACGCGCTGGCCGAGCGTGGCGGACAGCACGCACAAGACCTCAAGGTGCGGATCGCCGGCGGCGTCTTGGACGGCACCAAGTACTACTGCACCGGCGCGCTGACGGCGCGGTGGATCGCGGTCAGTGCACTCGACGACGACGGCCGCCTGGTCGCCGCGTTCGTGGCGCGCGACGCTCCCGGCGTCACGGTCGACCGCGATTGGGACGTCCTGGGTCAGCGCGCAACGATCAGCGGGACGGCGCGGTTTGCGTCGGTCGCGCTCGATCCCGCGCTGGTCCTCGACTACGCACACGCTTTCGAGGTGCCCCAGCAGCTTGGTGCGCGGGCCCAGCTCGTGCACGCTGCGATCGAGGTCGGCATCGCCGGCGGCGCGCTGCGCGACACGCGCGCCTATCTCCGCGAGAAGGCGCGACCGTCGACCGAGGCGGTGCGTGTCGGGGCGGCGGTTGCCGCCGACGATCCCCATGTCCTTCACCGCTACGGGCGCGCCGCGACGCGCGTGCGCGCGGCCGAGGCGCTGCTGGCTGACGCCGCCGCAGTGCTCGACGAGATCGGTCTGCAGCCGGCCGATGCCGACGCTGCAGCACGCGGCTCATTGGCGGTTGCGGGGGCGAAGGCGTTTGCGTCAGAGGTTGCGGTCGAGGTCTCCAGTGAGCTCTTCCAGCTCTGCGGAACCTCCTCGACGGCCTCCAAGTACGACCTCGACCGCCACTGGCGCAACGCCCGCACCCACAGCGTCCACGATCCGCTGGACTGGAAGTACCATCACATCGGCGCGTATCAGCTGGCCGACGTGCTGCCGCCCAACCACAGCCAGCTCTAGTCGGTCAGCCGCAGTCCGTACTCATCGCACACGGTCACGAGCTCCGGGAGGTCAGCGGTGAGCTCGAGTGCCGGCGTGTCCTCGCGCGGTGCCAGCCGTCCGCGCGCTTCGAAGACCGCGTAGCAGGGACGATCGTCGAGGTTGGAGCCGAAGCGGATCGCCGCCGCGCCACGTTCATAGAGCGTCCGTCCGATGTGCTGGGTCACACAGCGCGTGCGGCTTCGAACCTCGGCGACGTCAAGGTGCTTCATGCCGTGTTCGGCGAGCATCGCCGCGTGCTCGCGCTCCAGCCCGGCGCGCGTGGCGGGATCGTCGACATCGACCAGCTCGCCATCGAGCACCAGCTCGGCTGGCGCCAGCACGCGCCTGCGGCGAAACCCGGCGGGTACGGTGCCGGCCGCGGCTGTGAGCGCGACGTCTGGACCGAAGAGCTCGTTTAGCTCAGCCAACATGGTGGTGTCGGGCCGCAAGTCGGCGAGCACCTCACGCAGGCAGGTGATCGCGTCGCGCGCCGCGTAGAGGGTGCGGTAGGCCCGGCGCGGATCGTCCCAGCGGTGCTGCCAACCGCAATGCTCAAGAGGGATGAGGTCGAGCGGCGCGTCGCGATGGCCGATGCGCCAGACCGCGGCGCTCAGGCCGGGCCCCCGGCGAACGCACGGGCGGCCGGGACGACGTAGCGCAGTGCCTCTGGATCGGAAGCATGGCGGACGATCGCTGCGGGCGCACGATCGTCGAGGCGGGTGTTGGAGCCGACCCACCACGCCTTGGCGGTCGCGACGCCGAAGGCCTCGACGAGCATCTTGGTGGCCTTGAAGGCGTCGCGCAGGCGCATCTCGCGCTCATCGCGCGGACGGGTCTTGCCGGCCGCCCAGCGACCGACCATCTTCGGGTCGGTCACCCCGGCGAGATAGGCGGTGAGCTTCTGACCAAGCTGGAGCTGGAGGTAGGTCGCGATCTCGGCGACATCCAGGCGGGTCGCCTCATCGCTGACGGCTATCGGGTTCAGCACTGCCATGTCGTCGCGCCCTCCTGTCGGTCTCCCGGAAAGCCTACCAGGAAAACTACCGCTCGACGATGACGTTGGTGGACTTGATGACGGCCGTGGCCGACATGCCGGGGCGCAGATCGAGATCGTCGACAGCCTCGCGCGACATCAGCGAGACGATGCGAAACGGGCCGCAGGCCATGTCGACCTGGGCCATGACGCCGTCGCGCTGGACGGCGACGACGACGCCCGCGAGGCGGTTGCGGGCGCTGGTGCGCTCGCTGGTCGTGCGCTCGCGCAGCAGGCCTGCCAGCGCGTCGGCACGGAGGTAGCGCTGGCCGCCGTGGCGCTCGAAGGTGATGCGCCCGTCGCGCTCCCAGCGCCGGAGCGTGTCGACGCTCAGGCCGAGGGCGGCTGCTGCCGCACCGATCCGCACCATGTTCTCCATAGGCGCAAACTACTTCGCGGCGTGCGCCAAAGCGACGTGCTCGTGCGCAGCGTGCACCGGGAAGGATCCAGGCTGCATGGGGTCTCTGCAGATATGACCCGCCTGATGACCTCCATCGCGACGCTGGCCGCCGTGGGTGTGCTGATCGCCGGCTGCGGCAGCGATGACTCCTCGTCCTCTGACTCGTCCGGCGGTGGAGGCGGCGGCGGTTACGGGAGCCAGGCGCCGGCCAAGACCACGGCCACCACCGACGCCGCCGCGGCACCCGCGCCATCCTCCGGCGAGCGGCTGGCGATCAAGGCGGTCGAGAGCAACGGGCTCTCCTTCGATCCCATGACGTTGAAGGCCACCGCCGGCACCGTGACGATCACGATGGACAACCCCAGCGGCGACAGCCAGCCGCACGCCGTGTCGGTCGAGGGTCCCGGCGGTGTATCGGCCTCGGGCGATATCGCCCAGCCTGGAAAGACCTCGGAGGTGACGTTGAAGCTTGAGCCGGGCAAGTACACGTTCTTCTGCCCCGTGGGAAGCCATCGCGCCGCGGGCATGGAAGGAACGCTCACGGTTCAGTGAGCGCCTCGACGCAGGGCACGATCGCGGCTACGGTCCTGAGCGTGCCCGACGAGGGTCAGCGCCCGCTTGACCCCCAGCGGCTCGGCGATCACGTCGACCGGCTGTATCGCGCTGCCCTGGCCCTTTGCGGTAACCGCCACGACGCGGAGGACCTTGTGCAAGAGACCTACGCACGCATCCTCGCCCGCCCGCGATTCCTGCGCCATGACGACGACCTCAGCTACCTGCTGCGCGTGCTGCGCAACACCTTCCTCAACCGGCTGCGGACGCAGAGCCGGCGCCTTGCACCGCTCGAGCTCGACGACGAGCGCGACGGCCTGCCGCGCAGCTCTGATCCGCGCCATCCCGAGGCGGCACTAGAGGTCAGCGAATTGCTGGGCGCAATCGCTGGCCTGCCCGATGATCAGCGTGACGCGGTCGTTGCGATCGACATCGTCGGGCTCAGCTACCGCGAGGCCGCCCGCGCACTGCGCACCAAAGAGGCGACGATCACCACGCGTCTGCACCGCGGCCGCGCACGCCTGGCCAAGACCCTGTCGGCAACGCTCGGCGAACCTGTCCGCCAAACCACCCCACACCGATGACCGCCCACCGCACCCCGCCTCCTCCTCCGTCCGACGACCGGCTCCCTGACGACGCCGAGAGCGACGCGATCGGCCGCCACATCCAGCAGCTTGCGCTGGAGGTCGAGGCGCCCGCGAGCCTGCGGGGCCGCCTTGCCGACGGCCACCAGCTGCGCGCGGGGCGCCGGCGCGGCTTCGCGCTGCCGGCGCTCGGAGGGCTTGGATTGGCGGCGCTCGCCGCGGTTGTGCTGGTGCTCATCGGCATCGGCGGTGGCTCGCGCGCACCGTCGGTCGACGATGCGGCGGCCCTGGCCCTTGCGCGTCCGACGGCGCCGGCGCCCGCGGTCAACCCCACCAACATGCACCTGGTGCATGCGCAGATCGGTGGCATCACGTTCCCCAACTACACCTATGCATGGCCGAAGTGGAAGACGACGGGCGCCCGGCGCGATCGCATCTCGGGCCGAGACGCGACGACCGTGACCTACCGCGGACCACGCGGCGACGTCGGCTACACGATCGTCGACGGCAAGCCGCTGCCTGCGCCCAGCGGAGCTCGCCACGTGCGCGCCGGCGGGGTGGACCTCACGGTGCTGCGGCGCGATGGCGCGACGGTCGTCACCTGGGAGCGCGACGGCCACACGTGCGTGCTCGCGGGTCGCGGCGACGGCGTTGAGCGTCAGCTCATCCGGTTCGCCACCTGGACGTAGGCGCTACGCGGTGACCTTCTCGATCGCCGTCAAGACCCGCTGGGGCTCAAACGGCTTGGCGATGAAGTCCTTGGCACCGGCCTTGACGGCTTCCAGCACCTTGGACTCCTGTCCGAGCGCAGAGCACATGACAACGGTGGCCGCCGGATCGATCGCCATCAGCTCGCGCAAGGCGGTCAGTCCGTCCTTCTCGGGCATCGTGATGTCGAGCGTCGTCACGTCGGGGCGGAGCTCCTGGTAGCGCTCTACTGCCTCGTTGCCGTCGGCGGCTTCGCCCACGACCTCATGGCCGCCGCTCGTGAGCACGTCGGACACCATGCGGCGCATGAAGGCTGCGTCGTCTACTACGAGAATGCGGGCCATGTCGTCCTCGTTGGTCGGCCGCGCCGCGCGGACCTGAAATCGCCTGGTCAGATGGCGATTTCGGCCCATGCCTGGCGCAGGATCACGCCGACCTCCTCATCCGGTACAGGCGTGAACCGCTTGTACCAGGCGCCGACGGCTTTGAAGCGATGAGGGACGAGCGGGCAGACGACGGCATCGGCATCGGTGGCGAGCAGCGCACATGCCTCCTCGGAGCCGACGGGGGCCGCGGCGATGACGCGCGCGGCGTCGCGATCGCGCAAGGCCAGGACTGCAACGCGCATCGTCGCGCCGGTCGCCAGACCATCGTCAACGACCACGACGGTGCGACGAGCGAGGGTGAGGGCTGTGCGGTCGCCGCGATAGCGCAGCTCACGGCGCCGCAGCTCGCGCGCCTCGGCGTCGGCGACGTGGGCGATCGCGGCATCGTCCAGTCCTGCCGCGAAGACGATCTCCTCGTTGAGCACGCGCGCGCCACCTGAGGCGATGGCGCCAAAGGCGAGCTCCGGCCGCTCAGGAACGCCGAGCTTGCGGACCAGCAGGACGTCGAGCGGCGCGGCCAGCGCTGCGGCGACCTGCGCGCCGACGGGCACGCCGCCGCGGGGGAGGGCGAGCACGAGCGGGGCGGAGCTGCTTGGGTGCAGCGCCGCGGCGACCAGCGGCGCCAGCCGGCGACCCGCGTCGACGCGATCGACGTAGGGCTCCATGGACCGACGGCTGCCCGTGCGCGGGCGCGCTCAACCGTCTCGTCGCTAGCGTGCGCGACGATGATCACCGTCGCCCCCGAGGTTGTCGACGCGCTCGCCACCGGCCGAGCCGTCGTCGCGCTGGAGTCCACGATCGTCTCCCACGGGCTGCCGCGCCCGCAGAACGTCGACATCGCGCGAGAGATCGAGGCCGCCGTCCGGGCGGGCGGCGCGGTGCCGGCAACGATCGCGCTCGTCGACGGCACCGTGTGCGTCGGGCTCGACGATGCGGCCTTGGAAGCGATCGCCACGCGCGACGACGTCGTCAAGTGCAGCGCGCGTGACCTGCCGATCGCGGCGGCTCGCGGGGCGACCGGTGCCACGACCGTGGCAGCGACCGCGCATGTGGCGGCGCAGGTCGGCATCGGGCTGTTTGCCACCGGCGGTCTCGGCGGCGTGCATCGTGAGGCGGCCGACACATGGGACGAGTCGGCCGACCTCGTCGCGCTCTCGCGGACCCGCATCTGCGTGGTGTGTGCGGGCGTGAAGTCGATCCTCGACATCCCCGCCACGCTGGAGCGGCTGGAGACGCTGGGGATCGGCGTCGCCGGCTACCGCACCGACAAGTTCCCCGCCTTCTATCTGACCGACAGCGGATACACGCTGCCGTGGCGGCTGGACACACCGCAGGAGATCGCGGCGGTGCTCGCGGCGCGCGGCGCGTTGGGGTTCGAGGGCTCGGCGATGGTGATTGCCAACCCGCTACCAGAAGACCAACAACTTGATCCCGAGCTGCATGAGCGCGTCCTGCGCGAGGCGCTGGCCGCGGCGGCGGCCGAGGGCGTCACCGGCCGCGACGTCACGCCGTTCCTGCTTGCGCGCTTTCACGAAGGGACGGGCGGCGAGTCGCTGCGGGCCAACGTCGCGCTCGTCCTGGCCAACGCGCGCCTGGCGGGGGAGATCGCGACCGCGACCGCGGGGCGGCGCGGATGACGTCATCCGCGCCGGTCGTTGTTGTAGGTGACGTGATGGTCGACGTGGTGGCGGCCGTGGCCGGGCCGCTCGCCCATGCGTCGGACACCGATGCGCGTGTGCGCTGGACGGGCGGCGGGGCGGCGGCCAACGTGGCGGCGTGGTTGGCGTCTGAAGGCGTGCCGGTCGCGCTGGTCGCACGGGCGGGCGCCGATGTCGCTGGGCGCGGCGCGGTAGCTGAGTTGCGCGAGGCGGGAGTTGTTGTCCATGTTGCGTTAGACGGCGAGCGCGCCACCGGGACCTGCGTGGTGGTGATCGGTGCCGACGGCGAGCGGACGATGCTGCCCGACCGTGGGGCAAACCTCGCGCTGGTGCCCGAGGACGTCCCCGCCGAGCTGTTCCTGCCAGGCGGCCATCTGCATCTGTCGGGCTACGTGTTGGTGCATGACGGCCCGCGGGCTGCCGGCCTCGCAGCGCTGGACCACGCGCGAGAGGCGGGGATGACGATCTCGATCGATCCGGCCTCGGCGGCGCCGTTGGCGGCCTGTGGCATCGAGCGGGTCCTGGGCTGGATTGGTGGTGTCGATCTCTTGCTGCCGAACCTCGACGAGGCGCGGGTGCTGACCGGAAAGCAAGATCCAGACGCGGCAGCGCGGGCGCTGGTTGTGCGTGCGGGCGCGCAAGAGGTGATCGTCACGCTCGGCGCTTCTGGCGCGCTATGGACCGACGGTCACACCGTCGTGCGAGCGGTGGCGCGGCAGGTCGAGCACGTCGTCGACACCACCGGCGCCGGTGACGCCTTCGCCGCCGGCTGGCTCGCGGCGCGGCGGGTGGGCGCCGAGCCGCAGGAGGCCCTCAGCGCAGCGTGTGCTCTGGGCTCGCGCGCGGTCAGCCGCGCCGGCGCCCGCCCCTAGGTCGCCGATGGTTCGTCAGCGTCGCCGTCGACGCGGGTCGCTGCCGGCTCGCGCACCTCTTCGAGCACGCCGAGGATCTCGCCGACGCGGCAGACCAACAGGCGCTCTTCGTCGACCTCGATCCATGCGCCGGCAGAAGCCGGGAAGACGACGTGGTCGCCGGGGGCGACCGGCATCCGGACGCCAACGTGCTCCCACCAGTCCAGGCCTTGGCCGACGGCGAGCACGATGCCGTGCTGGGGTGGCGGCTCGTTGGAGCCGGCGGGCACGAGCAAGCCCGAGCGGCGGAAGCGCTCGGGCTCGAGCTCCTTGATCACGATGCGGTCAAACAGCGGGCGCAGGAGCTGCTTCATTCCGGGCAGCGTAGAGAAGATGTCCTCACCCACCCATCCGGCAAGATGCAGCGGGTGCGTTTGACCCGGGCTGCTGCCGGAAGCATCGCGTTCTTGCTCGCCGGCCCCGGCCTCGAGGCGGGCGTCGGTCCGTGGGTGCTCGTGCAGGTCGCGGGCAGCGAGATCGACGGCTGGCCGACGGCGCTGCGCATCGCCGGCGCGCTGCTGATGCTCGCCGGGATCGCGACGCTCATCGACGTCTTCGCGCGCTTCGTGCGTGACGGGGCCGGGACACCATCGCCTGCCGCACCGACCACCCACCTGCTCGTCAGCGGCGCCTTCCGTCACCTGCGCCATCCGATGTACGTCGCGACCGCGACGGTGATCGTCGGTGAAGCGCTTGCCTTCGCGCAACCCATCCTGTTGCTCGGCGCAGCCGTCTACCTCACCGCGATGGCGACGCTCGTCCACACCGTTGAAGAGCCACGGCTGGCCCGCCGCTTCGGCGTCTCCTACGACGCCTATCGGCAGGCCGTTCCCGGCTGGATCCCGCGGATACGGCCTTACTAGGGGGTCGGCGCCTCATCCAAGAGCTTGCGGATGCGCTTGGCGCTGACCTGGCCACGCACGCCTAGCGCCTGGGCGAAGTGGCTGACGCGCAACTCCTGCAGCAGCCATCCCGCCTCGACCACCGGCGCGGGAACGGGCCGCCCGAGCGACACGTAGGCCTTGATGCGCTCGCGCTGCTCGGCCTCCAGGGCGCGGACCACGTTCATGCGATCGCGATCGACAGCGACCGCGTCGGGCAACCGCACCAGGCGGCGGTCGGCGGCCTGGAGATAGCGGATGATGTCGGGCAGCCGCGCGGCACCGGTCGCTGTGATGAACCCGGGAAAGACCAGGTGGCCGAGCTGCTCGGCGACGTCCTGGCGCGCGTCGCGCAGTGGCGGGGCGACCAGCGACTCCATGCGCCGGTGCAGGTCGGCACGCGCGGCCAGGATCGTCACGACGTCGCGCATGATCGTGACCGTCTGGTCGGCCAGCGAGCCGGCGACATGATCGCGCAGTCGCGCAAATCCATCCGCGTCCCACACCGGGCCGTCGGCCTCGTCCATCAGCGCGTCGGCCGCCGCGGCGGCCGCGTCCTCGACAACCGCGGTGAGGCTGCCGTGCGGTGCGGCGGCGAGCAGCAGCTGCGCGCGGTTGCCGAGCTGGCCGGTGACATGGCGCGTGGGGGAGGGGATCGTCAGCAGCAGGAGGCGTCGTGTGCCGCTGCGCATCGCCGCCGCCTGAGCCACACGCGACTCTATCATCTTGATGTCGACGTGGTCACCGCGGTCGACCAGCGCCGGGAAGGCGCGGCCGTCGTCGCCGGCGGCACGCAGCGCGATCTCGCGCGGCAGGACATCCACCGACCAGGACGTCAGCCCGATGTGCTCGTACTCGGCAGTCGCCGCCGACAGCGCGGCGCGCAAGCGGGGCCGGACCTGCTCGCGGACGGCGGCAAGATCGGTGCCGGACGCCACCAGCGCGCCGGTTTCGTCCTCGATGGCGAACGTCATCTTGAGATGGGTCGGCAGCGCGTCCGGATCGAAGGCCGCGGCTGGGACGAGCGCGCCCTTCATGCTGGACACCTCACGCGCAAGGACCTCCACCAGCGGGCCGGAGCGCGCCTTCATCCGCTGCACTGCCAGCGCCGCGGTCTCCGGGACCGGGACCAGCGGGCGGCGCAGCTCCTTGGGCAGGCCGCGCAGCAGCACCGTGACCAGCTCCTGGCGAAAGGCCGGCACCAGCCAGTCAAAGCCCGTGGCGCGCAGCTGCGGCAGGACGGCCAGCGGCACATGCACGGTGACGCCGTCGTGCTCGCTGCCCGGCTCGAAGGCATAGGTCAACGGCAGCACCAGCTCGCCCTGGCGCCAGGCGCTCGGTCGGCCCACGCCGTCCAGCGCGTCACGCGCCTCGGGCCGCACGAGCAGCTCCAAGGTGTAGGTCAACCGCGACGGGTCCTCGCGGCGCGCGTCCTTCCACCAGCGATCGAAATGCGCGGCGCTGACGACCCCGGCTGGCACGCGCGCGTCAAAGAAGTCATAGAGCGCGTGATCGTCGACCAGCACATCGCGGCGACGTTCGCGCTGCTCGAGCGCGTCGACCTCCTCCAGCATCCGCGCGTTGTCGGCAAAGAAACGATGGCGCGTGTCCCAATCGCGCTCGACCAGCGCGCGGCGTAGGAACAGATCGCGCGACAACTCCGGATCGATCTTCGCGTAGGAGACCTTGCGCGCACCGACGATCGGCAACCCGTACAACGTGACCCGCTCGGTTGCCACGACCTCGCCACGGCGCCGCTCCCAGCGCGGCTCGGAGTACGTGCGCTTGACGAGATGTCCTGCCAGCGGCTCGACCCAGGCAGGCTCGATCCGCGCCGCCGTGCGTCCGAAGAGCCGCGCGGTCTCGACCAGCTCGGCGACCATCACCCAGCTCGGCTGCTTGCGCGCCAGGGTGGAGCCGGGAAAGATCGAGAAGCGCGCACCGCGCGCGCCCAGGTAGTCCCGTTTCGCGACATCGCGCAGGCCGATGTGCGATAACAAGCCCGAGAGCAACGCAAGGTGGATGGGTTGGACCTCGCCCGGCTGTTGGTTGCGCTTGACGCCGACCTCCTTGGCCGCCTCGCGCAGTTGGCCGACGAGGTCCTGCCACTCGCGCACGCGCAGGAAGTGGAGGTACTCGGCCTTCAAGCGCTTGCGAAACTGGCTGCCCGACAGCTCGCGCTGCTGCTCGCGCACGTAGGACCACAGGTTGAGGTAGGACGTGAAGTCCGAGTGCTCGTCCTTGAAACGCGCATGCAGCTGGTCGGCCTGGGCCTGGTGCTCGATCGGTCGCTCGCGCGGGTCCTGGATCGACAGCGCCGCCGCGATGACGATGACTTCCTCGACGCAGCGCAAGCGGTCGGCCTCCAGGATCATCCGCGCCATCCGCGGGTCGACCGGCAGCCGCGCGAGCTTGCGTCCCACCGGCGTCAGCCGCTTGCCGGCGGGCTGGGCCGGGTCGATCGCGCCGAGCTCGTGCAACAGGTTGACGCCGTCGCGGACCTGCCGCGCATCGGGCGGATCCAGGAACGGGAAATCTGACACCGCGCCGAGGTCCAGCGCGGCCATCTGCAGGATCACCGACGCGAGGTTGGTGCGCAGGATCTCGGGGTCGGTGAAGCGCGGGCGCTCGGCGAAGTCCTGCTCGTCGTAGAGCCGGATGCAGATGCCGTCTGAGGTGCGACCGCAGCGGCCCTTGCGCTGGTCGGCCGACGCCTGGGAGATCGACTCGATCGGCAGTCGCTGCACCTTTAGGCGCGCGCTATAGCGGCTCATCCGCGCCAGGCCGGTGTCGACCACGTACTTGATGCCTGGGACCGTCAGCGACGTCTCGGCGACGTTGGTCGCCAGCACCACGCGGCGGCGGTTGTGGGACTTGAAGACCTTCTGCTGCTCGGCGTTGGAGAGCCGCGCGTAGAGCGGCAGGACGTCGACGTCGTCGCGCAGCCGGCCGCGCAGCGCGTCGGCGGTGTCGCGGATCTCGCGCTCGCCGCTCAAGAACACCAACACGTCGCCGTCGCGGCTCTCGCTCAGCAGCTCGTCGACCGCGTCGCCGATCGCCTCGGGCTGGTCGCGCTCGGGCCCGCCGTCGGTCAGCGCCAGCGGCCGGTAGCGGACCTCGACCGGGAAGGTACGGCCGCTCACCTCGACCACCGGCGCGTCGCCGAAGTGCGTGGCGAACTGCCCGGGATCGATCGTCGCCGAGGTGATGATCAGCTTCAGGTCAGGCCGCTTGGGCAGCAATTGATGCAGGAAGCCGAGCAGGAAGTCGATGTTCAACGAGCGCTCGTGGGCCTCGTCGATGATGATGGTGTCGTAGCGGCGCAGCAGGCGGTCGTGCTGGATCTCGGCGAGCAGCAGACCGTCGGTGACCAACCGCACCAACGTGCGCTCGCTGGAGTTGTCGTTGAACCGCACGGCGTAGCCGACCGCCTCGCCGAGGTCGACGTCGAGCTCGTCGGCGATGCGCTGAGCAACTGTGCGCGCTGCCAGGCGTCGCGGCTGGGTGTGGGCGATCGCGCCGCGGATCCCGCGACCCAGCTCCAAGCAGATCTTGGGCAGCTGCGTGGTCTTGCCTGAACCGGTTTCACCAGCGACCACGACGACCTGATAATCGCGGATCGCTGCCAGTAGGTCATCACGACGCGTGCTGACCGGCAGCGCCGGCGGATAGGTGATCTTCGGGACCGCGTCGCGGCGGCGCCGCAGCCGCTGCTCAGCCGCGGCGAAGTCGCGATCCAGCCGCGCCAGCGCCGCCTCGTCCTCAGGATGACGGTGCGCCCGCTCCAGCCGCCGGCCGAGCCGGTGCTCGTCGACCAGCGTCAGCTCCTCCAGGCGGGTTCTGAGCTCGGCGAGCGGCACGCCCGCGAGGATAGGTGTCACCGCTGCGATCGGCGCACCCGGGTAGCGTCAGCCCGATCGCCACCTCACCAGAGATCCTCGATGCCCGTGCGCTCAACCGCGCGCTGCTGGCGCGTCAATGGCTGTTGGAGCCGCGTCGCGCGACCGTGATGGAGGTGATCGAGCAACTGGTCGGCCTGCAGGCCCAAGACGTCAAGGCGCCGTACTTCCAGCTCTGGGCCCGGCTGGCGAACTTCGACCCACATGAGCTGTCGGAGTTGCTCGAACGCCGCGAGGCGGTCCGGATCGTGTTGATGCGCGGCACGATCCACCTCGTCTCCGCACGCGACGCGCTGATGTTGCGGCCACTGATCGAGCCGATGCTCGCCCGCGCAACCGATGCCAACTGGGGCGTCGGCGACGTCGACCGTGACACGCTCGCCTCGGCAGGCCGCGAGCTGGTCGAGGCGGAGCCCCGCACCTTCGCGCAACTCGGCGCGCTGCTGGCCGAGCGCTTCCCGGACGCCGATCGGCGCGCGCTGGCCCAGCAGGTCCGGGCACTCGTCGGGCTCGTGCAGGTCCCACCGCGCGGCCTGTGGGGCCAGAGCGGCGCGGCCGCGCACACGTCGATCGAGCAGTGGCTGGACGGCGTCGAGGTCCCGGAGCTGTCGCTGAGCACGGTGATCCGCCGCTACCTCGGCGCCTTCGGGCCCGCCAGCGTGCAGGACATGCAGAAGTGGTCGGGCCTCTCACGCCTGCGTCCGGCCTTCGAGGATCTCCGCAGCGAGCTGGTGTCCTTCGCCGACGCAGTGACCGGCCGTGAGCTCTTCGACCTGCCTGATGCCCCGCGCCCGGCGGCCGACACGCCCGTGCCGCCGCGCCTCGTCGGCCCGTTCGACAACTTGATCTTGTCGCACGCCGACGCGACACGGGTGCTGCCAGCCCAATACCGCCGCCTGGTCATGACCCAGAACGGCCTGATCGCCGGGATGGCGCTGATCGACGGCTTCGTCGCGGGGAACTGGCGGATCAAGTCCACCAAGAAGCACGCGCTGCTGACGATCACCTCGTTCAGCGGCAAGGACTACAAGAAGTCTGACGCCGCCGCGCTCATCAGCGAAGGCCGGAGGCTCCTGCGCTTCGCCGCGCCCGAGGCAGTCGACGTCGACGTCGTCCTCAGCGCCGGCTCGTAACGATCACGCGCGCGCCGGCCGACGGGATCATCGTCACGTTGCGGTGCACCGCGTGCTCGGGCTCGGCATCGGCGTAGACGATGTCCAGCCGTCGCGCCATCGTCTCCAGCACCACCCGCTGCTCGGCCATCGCCAGCGCCGCGCCGAGGCAGCGCCGGATGCCGCCGCCGAACGGAATCCACGTGTAGGTCCCCGGCTTGTTGTCGTCCCAGCGCTCGGGCCGGAACGCGAACGGATCCGGGTAGACGTCTTCGCGGTGGTGGATCAACAGGATGCTCATCGTCACCGGCGTATCGGCGGGCACGGCGTACTCGCCCAGGCGCCACGGGACCATGACGCGGCGGCCGATGATCGGGATGACCGGCCGCGAGCGCATGCCCTCGGTGATCGTCGTCTCGACCACGCGGGCCGACAGCGCCTCGTCGCCGCTGCGGACACCGTCGAGCAGGCGGTCATAAGCGGCGGGTGTCCGGACCAGCCGCTCCCAGATCCACGCCAGCTGATTGGCCGTCGTCTCGTGCCCGGCGAGGACGAGCGTCAACAGCTCGTCGCGCAGCTCGCGGTCGCTGAGCTCCTCGCCCTCCTCGGTCCGTGCCTGCAACAGCAAGGACAAGATGTCGCGGCGCTCTTGGAGGTCGGTTGCCTGGCGGCGCTCGCGGATTACCTGGTAGGTCGGGCGATCCAGGATGTCGAGCCCGATCTTGGTGATGCCCACCGGTTCGTCGCGGCCGATGTTCATCAACTCAGCGAGCTGCGCGCTCTTCCACGTCGAAGCCTGTACCAGCCCGCGGACCGCGCGACGCAGCGCGTGCTCGGGCGTCCCGCGCTCGGGCTTGCCCTCGATGCCGAAGATCCCGGCCATGATCACGTCGAGCGTGATCGCCTGCATCCGCGGCGCCAGCGCGATCGGCGTGTTGAGCGCCCAGCGGTCGATCTCGTGGTTGGTGGCCTCGACGATCATCTCCTCGTAGCGCGCGATCGCCTCACCGTGAAACGGCGGCAACAGCAGTTTGCGCTGACGCAGGTGGCGCGGCCCGATCGCGGTCAGGACCGAGTTGGGGCCCACGATCGGCCGCAGCGGGGACTCGCCGGTCAGCGACACCGCGTGGTCGGCTTTGGCGGTGAACAGCGACTGGACGTGATCGGGATGCGAGGTGATCACCGGGCCGCCGGGCACGATGCCCTGCATCCGGAAGACCTCACCGTGGCGCCTGCGGGCGCCGAAGACGAACTCGATCTGACGCTGGTTGAAGCGCAGCATCTGCAGCACGCGGGGGAGGTCGATCTGCGGCGGGGCCGGCAGCGTCGCCGCGTGCGCCTCGTCGATCGGCCCGGCGGGGGAGGGCGGCGCGACGCCGATCAGCGGCTCGACGACGGCGGGGGCTTCGGGAGCAAGGCTCATGACACCGCCAAGTGTGACATCGATTGATGTCGCGTATGTGCGGTTCCGCACGGAGCTGACCATCCGGTCAGAAAGCCATACGGCAAGATGGCGTGCTCGTGTCCCGCTCGCTTGCATCTTCTGCGCCCGCCGCCCGTCGGCGCGAGCGTCTGTCGGCCCCCGAGGCGCGTCGCGTCGCGCTGGCCGCCCAGGGCTTCGCCGAGACGCCGTTAACCCGTGCCGTCGACACGCGCGCGCTGCGCAGCCGCGTTATCGATCGCGTCGGCCTGATCCAGATCGATTCGGTCAACGTGCTGCAACGCGCGCACTACCTGCCGACGTTTAGCCGGCTGGGGGAGTACGACATCGGGTTGCTCGACAAGTTGTCGCACTACGCGCCGCGACGGCTGTTCGAGTACTGGGGTCACGAGGCGTCCCTGATCCCGGTCGAGCTGCACCCGCACCTGCGCTGGCGAATGCGGCGCGCGCACGACGACGCGTGGGGCGGGATGCGCCGCATCGCAACCGAGCGTCCGGAGCTGGTGGCCGCCGTCTTGGAGGACTTGCGCGACCGCGGTCCGCTGACCGCCTCCCAGCTGGCCGAGCACGACGAGCCGCGCGCGCCTAAGGGACCATGGTGGGATTGGTCAAACGTCAAGCGTGCGCTGGAGTTCCTGTTCTGGAGCGGAGAGATCACCAGCGCGCGGCGGCGGCGCTTCGAGCGGATCTACGACGTGCCCGAGCGCGTGATTCCGGCAGACGTGCTCGCGGTCCCGACGCCCGACGACGATGTCGCCCAGCGTGAGCTGATCCGCGTTGCCGCGCGATCGATGGGCATCGCGACGGAGCCAGACCTGCGCGACTACTTCCGGCTGCCGAGCGTCGAGTCCAAGCTGCGCGTGGCCGAGCTGGTGGAGGCGGGAGAGTTGCTGCCCGTGGCGGTTGAGGGCTGGAGCGCACCGGCGTATCTGGCGCCGGGGGCGCGCGTCCCGCGGCGCGTCGATGCTCGCGCGCTGGTGGGCCCGTTTGACTCGTTGATCTGGGAGCGCCCCCGTGTTGAGCGCCTCTTCGGGTTTCGGTACCGGATCGAGATCTACGTGCCCAAGGAGCAGCGGGTGCACGGGTATTACGTCTTGCCGCTGCTGTTAGGTGACGAATTAGTCGCCCGCGTGGACCTCAAGAGCGACCGCGCCGGTGGAGCGCTGCTGGTCCAGGCGGCGCACGCCGAGCCTGGCGTACGGGCGAGCACGGCCGACATCGTCGAGGCGCTGGCGATCGAGCTGCGCCGGATGGCGTCCTGGCTGAGCCTGGACGATGTGGTCGACGTGGGGGCCGGAGACTTGTCCCCAGCGTTGCGCGCAGCGCTGGCGGTCGTCTAGGGCGCGGGGCGATCGCCGGCCAGCAGCTCCATCAACAACCCGTCGTGCCAGCCGTCGCCGCCGGTGTCTCGCTCGTACTCGCGCAGCGTGCCGACCGGGCGGAAGCCAACCTTGGTGTAGGCCTTGATCGCCGCGTGGTTGGCGGCCGCGGGGTCGATCGTCACGCGATGATGGCCGCGCTCGTCGAAGAGGTGGTCAACCACGCGGCGCACCGCCGCGGTGCCGACCCCGCGGCCATGCAGCGCGGGGTCGAGGAAGAGGTCGATGGAGGCGTGACGGTACTTCGGCGTCGACTCCTCGTAGAACTGGATCATCCCGGCGATGCGGCCGTCGACCAGGATCGTCAGCCGCACCACCTCAGGCTCGTCGGTCAGGGGGAAGCCGGGGTCCGGAACGTCCCACCAGCGCGTGACCTCCGGCGTCCTATGGATGCGCAGCAGCTCCTCCGCGTCATCGGGTTGCAGCGGGCGCAGCTGGAGGTCGGCGGTGGTCATCGCTGTTCAGGCCACGGCCGGAACAAGCTCGCGGCCGATCAGCTCGACGGTCGCCAGGTCGCGGTGGGCCAGGTGCTGGAGAAAGATCCGTGAGACACCGGCCGCCTCGTACTCGGCAGGCGCGCGGCGGCCTGCTCCACGCTGCCGACGATCCAGGTGTCGGGGTTGGCGTCGGCCGGCGTCGAGCCGATCGTCGCGGTCGTCATGAGGCCCGGCGGCGCCGCCCATGATCAGCGGTGGGTGCGGACGTTGGACGGGCTTGGGTCGTGCGTCGAGCTCGGTCAAGGTGTAGTGCTTGCCGGTGAAGGAGAACGGTCCGTCGCCCCCATCGAGAGGAAGGCAAAGCCGTAGGCGGTGTGCTCGACCTCCGACCACCCGGTGCCGAGCCCGAGCTCGATCCGGCCGCCGGAGACGTGGTCGGCGGTGGTGGCGAGCTTTCCGAGCACCGACGGGTGGCGGAAGGAGGCGGGGGAGACCATCGTCCCGAGCCGTAGCGCGCTCGTCCTTGCGGCGAGCGCGTTGATGGTGCCCCAGGCGTCCCAGGTGACATCCTCTTGGCCCTCGATCATCAACGCGATCCGCATGGTCACGTCATAGCAGTGCCGCAGACAGCGATGAGTTGTGCGCGGGCCGGCCGTCCATGATGCGACCACGAAGCGACGAACGGAGCAGGCAATGCGCAACTTGATCATCACGGAGTTCATCTCGCTCGACGGCGTCATGGAGGCGCCGGGCGGCGAGGCAGGGTACGCCCACGCGGGCTGGGTCGGGCCGCTGTTCAGCGACGAGCTGGGCGCCTACAAGTTCCAGGAGCAGGACGGTGCCGACATCCTGTTGCTGGGCCGCGTGACCTACGAGGGCTTCTACGGCGCCTGGCCGCATCGCGAGGGGCCGATGGCCGAGAAGATCAACACGATGACCAAGTACGTGGTGTCGTCGAGTGCGGTCGAGACCAGCGATTGGCAGGACGTGACGGTCATCGGCGACGACGTCATCAGCCGCGTCGCCGCGCTGAAGGAGGGTGACGGTGGCCCGATCCTCATCGCAGGTAGCCGCACGCTCGCCCAGACGTTGCTGACCGCCGGCCTCGTCGACCAGGTCAACCTGCAGGTCTTCCCGGTGATCCTCGGCAGCGGCGCGCGGTTCTACCCCGAGTCGCCCGACAAGTTGGCGCTCGAGTTGGTGTCCTCGCGCGAGGTGCCCAACGGCGTGCTGCTGCAGAGCTACCGGCCGAAGGCTGACTGAAACCGCCGTGTGAAGGCGCTCGGCCGACGCGCTGGGTTGCGGTGCGCCGGCCGAACAGTGAAGATGGCGCGCGTGCTCAGAGGACTCTCGCGCAACGTCATCGGACTGCTGTCGGCGTCGGTCGTGATCGTCGCGGTCGCCGCTCCACCTGCGACCGCGGCCGGGTCGGGAACCGCCGACGCGCTGAAGGCCGACCTGACGAGCCTCGTGGGGCAGCTGTCTGGCCCATCGCCATCGCGTGCGCAGGTGCACGCCGCCAAGGCAAGGCTCATCGCCGCGGCCTACGACGATGAGGTCGGCGGCGTTTCCGCCGCGCGCGTGATCAGCGACCTTGACTGCATCTCGCTCAACGTGCAGAAGGCGCGCGTGACGGCCAAACCCAGCACGGTGCGGGCCCGGTTCGCCGATGCCCGCCGCTGTCGCGCCGATCTCGCCAAGCTGGCGAGTGCCGGCGGAGCCAAAGGCTTGGCGTCCGACCTGGCCGGGGTGAACGCCACGTTGAAGGCCATGGGGAGCAAGGCCGTCGCCGGCAAGGCGTTTGGCGCCGCGGCGACCGCGCTGCGCAAGGTGCAGTCGCGCATCGTCGCCCGGCGCTTCGGTGGCGAGACGTTGCACGGCGTGCCGTTCAGCCAGGTCTATGACGACCTGGAGTGCATTGACGTCAAGGTCGAGGCCGGTCGCGCGAGCGGCGCCGCGTCGTGTGCCAAGCGCTTGCTGCGCCGCTCCAAGAGCCTGGCGCCCGCCAAGGAGCCCGTGACCTTCGGCAGCGACCTGACCGGCACGGCCGTCACGCTGCCCGACCGCTTCGCGCCTGAGGACACGGAGTTCTGGACCGGTGCGCTCACCGTCCCGGCGGCCGGCATGATCACCGAGTTTCGGCTGAAGACCGGCGACAGCCCAATCGACCTGCCACTGCGCTTCTCAGTGGTCCGGCCACGAGGCGACGGCACGGTTGTCGTGGTCACGACCACCAACCCGATCTACCCGCTCAAGGCGCACGATCCCGGCGTGCACACCTACCCGACCAGCGGGCTCAGCTTCGTCTGCTGCAAGGTCCAGGCCGGCGACATCATCACCGTCGACAACTCCGGCACGACGACCCCCGACGCCTACGTCTGGTTCGCCGCGCGGGCAGATATGACCACCTTCTCGCACACCTCCAACGGCGACAGCCAGAACGCGGGCGTCGTCTGGTCGCCGATCACGCATGCGGGGTATGAGGTGTTGCTGCAAGTCGTGCTGCAACCGGAGTGAGCACGGCCCGTCGAAGTGCTCGGCTACGACGCTTGGCCGCGCTGGCGAGCGCGTCGGCGGTCGGCGACGGTCAGCACGAGGAGCAGCAGCCAGAACCACTTTGCCAGTGACTGGGAGATCGCGTAGGCGATCGGGATCGAGAGCAGGAAGACGAGCGCCCGGGCTGTCGTGTCGATGACGACCTCCCGCCGTCGGGAACGCGTTCGGTCCGGATCCGGCTCGGCGTAGAGGCTCCCGTCGATCGCGACGAGCGCGGTCAGCCCGGCCAAGATGATGGTGAGGCCGACGTTGCCAGCGTAGAGGGCGACCGCGAGCGGCTCGTCATAGCGTCCCAGCACCGCCGTCGTAAACGGCATCAACGCGATGAGCGCCAGCAGCGCCGTGTTCACGAGGACCAAGCGCCCGCTCGCGCGCCCGAGCGCCGCGAAGAGCTTGTGGTGCTCGTACCAGAACAGACCGATGACGGCGAAGCCGATCCCGTAGGCAACGAAGTCGTCAGAGAGGTCGGAGATCGCCGACCCGAGATCGCTGCCCGGGACGTCAGGCACCTCGATGTTGAGCACGAGCAGCGTGATGGCAATCGCAAAAACGCCGTCGCTGAACGCCCCGACCCGATCCAGCTCTCTGCGCTCGGCCTCGGTGGCAGAAGACATTCGCTGACTATCAAAGCGTCCGGGCCGGATGCACCATCTCCTCTGCGGTCGTTACGTCATGCTGCCCGCATGGGCCTTCTCGACGATGTGCTGTGGAACCTCGGTCCCGAGATGCCGACGCTGGCCGGTCGCCGGGCAGCGCGTGTTCTGAGGAAAGGCGAGGCGTCGGAGGCCACGATTGTCGGCATCCTGGTCGAGCGGACCACCGACGGGGAGTCGATCGAGCCCGAGTACCGCTATGCGTTGGACGTGCGCACCGGCTTCGGGACGTCGCGGGTCGGCGTGCGTCAGCGGCTCGGCGGGACGCGGCGCAGCGACGCCCATGTCGGCGCGACCGTTCCCGTCAAGGTGCACGATGACAAGGTCGTCATCGACTGGGGGCGCCACCTCGAAGCGGAGGGCGAGGTCGTAGTCGGCACGTGGCGGATGGTCGACCCGCCACCTGAAGGCGTGGAGGACCGTTGGCGCAAGGGCGAGCGCAAGCGCATCGACGCGGGGGCATCGGGCTCGATCACCTTGCTGGGCGTGACGCCGGTGATCAGTCCGCTCGGGCCGACCGCGAACCTTGACCTTGACGTGCAGTTGCTGCCGGCAGACGGCGCGGGTCCCGAGTTCCGCCGTCTGGACAGGGTGTGGCCGCCGGACTACGCGCGGTTTCTCGTCAAAGTCGGCGCCATTTTGCCGGTCGGCATCGACAAGGACGGCCGGCGGATCACCGTCGACTGGGAGCGCGCGGCCAACGGTGGCGCCGGATTTGACCCAGCGCCGCCCGAGCCGCGTGCGCCGGCACCGCGGGATGCCGGCGCAGGCCAACGTGCGATCCGCGCGGTCGACGCGTTCGTCACTCGCCGTGTCGGTGCTGGCGATCCGGCAGCAGCCGGCGACGTAACGCTAGAGACGTACGTCGAGATCCAGGTGGGCCTCATCCTCGACCGCGTCGCGCCTGCCGACGCCGACGGCTATGCCGTTCGCCACGGTGTGCCGGCCGGAGACTGGGCGACGGTCGACGCCGCCTGGAAGGCACGAACCATGACCGCGGAGTACGGCACCCAGTTTGGCGCGCTGTTCAGTGAGCGAATGAAGACGGCCAAGAAGGAGCGCAAGAAGCGCCGCTGATCTGCCGATCACAGGGGCGATGGTTATCGATCTGCTCACCCGCTTCCAGGAGTTCATGGACGCGTCCTCATCTGAGCCATGGGCGCTGTACCTCGTCTTGATGCTTGTCGGACAGGCCGCGGCCATCGCCCTGCACGAGGCTGCCCACGCGATCGTCGCCGCCCGGTACGGCGCACCGATCCACGAGATCATCGCAGCGCCTGAAGGGCCGGCGCTGCGGTTTCAGCTCGCGGGCGTGCCGGTTCGCATCGGCCTGGGTCTGACGCGCGACGGACGGTCCCAGGAGCCGCTCGGGTGGGTCGACCTGGACCCATCCACACTCACCACCGAGCAGTATCGGCGCGTGCTCCTTGCCGGCCCGGTGACCGAGATGGTCTTCGGCGCGCTGGCCGTCATCGCCGTGGCCTTCTCCGACGTCAGCGTCCTGGCACACGTGATGCTCGGCCTCACCGCCGGCAGCATCCTGCTTCGCGGCCTCGGCAACCTCCGCTCGGACGACCCGGACAGCGATGGCGGCCGGATACGGCGTTTGCGCGCGGGCTTCGAGCCTCGCGCTGGTCTATCGCCAGGACGTCACGTGGTTCTGACACGCGGACGCGAATCGATCGTCGACATCGCACCGGACAGACGTCGGGCGCTGTGGTTCTTCGAGGCGACCGATGAGCCCGGTCGTTGGATCACGCTGCTCGAGCGCACAGACGACGGCTGGGACAAGTCGTCCTTCAACGCCGACACCGAGAGCTGGGCGCCCACGCACGTCGACCCGGTCCGCGGACAGCTCGGGGTGGCGTTCAGCTGGGGCGATCCCCACGTCGTCGAGTGGAACGTCGCTGCGTGCAGCGGGGCCACCAGTGTCGGCCCTCCTGTTTCTTAGTTGTCATAACGCTGATTAGCGGGCATTGCAACGAGCGTGCCCGCAGCTCAGTCCCGTTGCGCGAGCCCGAGCGCCACGAGGATCTCGGCGACGGCTGTCGCCGTCGTTCGGCCCTCCGGGAGCTTCCACCCGCGAGCCTCCAGGCGGATGCTGCGCTCACCAGGATGCCGCAGCACCACGAGCCAGCCGCCGCTGTGATCTGATGCCAGCTCGAAGCTGGTGCCGGCGACGGGCAACGGCTCGACGAGCTCAGCGCCGACCAGCATCTCGCCGTCGCGCGTAAGTGCCACGACGTCGCCGGCAAGCTTGCGCCACACGACCGTCGCCCACCATGTGGTTGCCGCTAGCGCCACGACAGCAACCGCAATGAACGCTGCCGATCGAGCGCCGATCGCCAGGGCTGCCAACACACAGGCGACGATCAGGCCGACCGCCGGCCCGCCCACCATCGGCAATGGCGCATAGCGGATCTGCGGCCAAGCGTCCACTGAGCCAACCCTACCGATTAGCACAGGTTTTCGTACAGCCAATCACCCAGCTTGTAGATTGCCGCCATGATTTTTGGCGAACGTCTGTCAGTGCTTACCTTTCGCAACAGGTATCTGACGACATTGGCCGCCGTGGCGGTGTTCGCCGCGCTGTTCGCGGGCTTCTCCGCTGATGCCGGTGCCGCCACGCGGCGCGCGACGCTGACAGTGTCGGTCGCGGGCCTGCCGGCGAGCACGAAGGCGGATGCCAAGATCTCGGGGCACGGACTGCACGCCAAGATCCACGGACGACGGACGTTCCGTCGACTGCGTCCCGGTCGCTACACCATCACCGTCCACCAGGTCCGCCTGACCCGCACCGTCAAAGGGGTGCCGAAGGGCAGCCGTGTGCTGGCGGCTGCCAAGCGCGTTCGGGTCAGCGTGGCGCCCGGCGCCCATGCCAAAGCGGTGGTGCGCTACGGCACGATCATCAGCGCCCGGGTGCGGTCAGCGCCCAAGCGCGTGATCAAGGCCACCGGTCCAGCCGCCAACCCGAAGACGATCTCCGTGCGTGCCTCCGGGCATCCGCTCGTGGGAGAGATCATCACCAGCGGCCCGACCGCAAAGCTGCCGGGCGGCCTGCTCCACCGCGTGGCCGGCGTGAAGCTTCGCGGCACCCGAGCGATCCTGAGCCTCAAGCCGGTCGGGTTGTATGACGCCTTCCCCCAGCTGGACATCGACACCACCGCCAGCTTTGACGGCAAGCGCGCGGCTACCACCCGCGCACACGCCGCTCTGGACCCACCGCAGCTGAGCCTCAACGGCGAGCACTTCGGCTGTCAGGTGCCGTTGACCTCCGAGTATCACGTCGGCTTCAGTCAGAGCTTTGGGGCCAAGGCCGACGTGGCACTGCATGTTCCGAAGCGGTTCGGCATCCCCGTCGGACTCCCCGACGGCAAGATCATCCTCTCGCTCAACGCCGGCGCCGGGTTCGATCTGGCGCTGCCGAAGGACCTTGGCTGCAAGGGCTCGATCGACTTCCCGGCGCTGCCTACGGCCATCCCCATCGGCCCGGTCGTGGTGCCCGCGTACTTCCGGGTCGTGCTCGGTGCCTCGGCGACCGTGGGCGACCAGGGCTTCGCCGCCAAGGCCAATGGAGGCCTCACGCTCAAAGGAGGCTTCAACTTTCACGGCACCGACCTCGATCCCGTGGTCGGCGTCGAGGGCAACTTCGGTGCGTCAGCCTCTGGCGGTGGCAAGGTGACAGGAGGCGCGACGCTGCGGTTCGCGATCGGCGTCGCGGACTTTGCCGACGTCCGCGCCGACGTCAAGACCGAGCTGTCTTACAACCGGAATGTCGACCGCAGCTGCGCGGCGGACCTCAGTGGCGGTGTCGACGTCGGCGTGGCGCTGGGACCGCTGGAGCTCACCCAGCCGTTGCCGAAGCTGACCAAGCCCTTGTACCACTGCCCGACGCTGACCTCGACGCTGGTCGGACCGCTGGGAGCCTTCCCCAACCAGCAGGTGCCGCTGACGGCCAAGGTCACCAACACCGGTGATCAGGTCGCCAAAAACGTCGCGGCGACCATTACGCTGCCCGCCACAGGCAGCCTTGCCTCCGCGGTCCCGTCGGGTGCTCCCGCGGCCCCCGCCCCCGGATCGGCCTACACGATCGCGCTCGGAGATCTCGCGCCTGGAGCAAGCCGCACGGCGACCGTGCGCTGGAAGGCCCCCGCAACAGAAACGACGCTCAGCGCCGTCGCCCACGCGATCGCCGATAACGCGCCTCAGACCGCCGACCAGACCGAGTCGGTGCCCGTCGGCACTACCGCGAAGTGCAACCCGTGCGGCGCGGCCTTCGCGGGAACCGGGCTGCGCAATCGCAATCACGGGGCGGTGACCATCGGCGATGTTCCACCTGGAGCGACCGTCGGCCGGGCCGTGCTGATCTGGGGCATCCTCTATGACGGTGTCAAGCCCGCCAACACCATCACCTTCGACGGCCATCCGATCACCGCGGACGTTAGTGCCGACGTCTCAGGCGATCTGTGCTGGGGCGACACCAACACCGTGGGCTACGCCGCGGACGTCACCGACTACGTGCTCGGCAACGGGACGTTCCACATCACCGAGCCGCCGCGTGGTGCCACGCGTATCGACGACGAGCCGCGCGCCGTGCTGCCGTACACCGACGGCGCGACCTTGCTGGTGTTTTACAACGGCGGCGGCGCCTCCAACCAGGTGCTGAGCGACTTCACCTACAACACCGATACGGATTCGCAGACCGACCAGGCGATCAACCGCACATTCACGGGCATTCACGCAACCGGGATGAAGGCGACGCTCACGCTCGCCGGACCGGACGGCCAGTCCAGTCCCGAGACGTTCACGGTGAGCAGCGACGTGGGCTCCATGGATCTGGAGGACACCTTCGACGGCAGCGACCCGCAGGACGGCCCCGGCTTCGCCATCGGCAACCTCTGGGACACCGACTCGTTCGATGTCACGTCGCTCCTGCCGCCTGGTCAGACCACCCTGCAGATCTCGCACGACCACATCAACGACTGCATCGGCGTCGGCGCAACGGTGCTGCAGGTCGCTCAGCCCTGATCCCGGCATACGCGGTGACGGACCGGATCGAGTGTCTTCGATGTGACATAGGCTCGGCTTCATGAGCCTCACACCCACCGCCCCCAACACCGACTATCGGCAGGAGCGCGACGCGGCATGAAGGACGTCCGTCTCACCCACATCGGTGGCCCGACGCTCCTGATCGAAGTCGGCGGCTGGCGAATCCTCACCGATCCGACCTTCGACGCGCCCGGCAAGCGCTACTTCTTCGGCTGGGGCACGATGTCGCGCAAGCTCGACGGGCCGGCGATCGCTGCTGACGAGCTCGGCACGATCGACGCCGTCCTGATCAGCCACGACCACCACGGTGACAACCTCGATCCCGCGGGCCGTGCGTTGCTGCCCAAGCTCGGCACCATCGTGACGACCGTGCCGGGCGCCAAACGGCTGGCCGCTAGTGGTCCGACGCGCGGGCTCGCGGCCTGGGACAGCACGCGCCTGGAGGCACCGGGCAAGCCGACGATCGAGATCACCGCGACGCCGTGCCGTCACGGTCCGCCCGGCAGCCACCCGATCGTCGGCGAGGTCGTTGGCTTCGCGCTGAAGTGGGACGGCCAGGAGCACGGCGTGCTTTGGATCTCGGGCGACACGGTGCTTTATGACGGCGTTCGCGAGGTTGCGCAACGGCTCACGGTCGATACCGCGATCCTGCATCTCGGCGGCGTGAAGTTCCCGGTCTCGGGCCCGGTCCGCTACACGATGACGGCCAAGGAGGCGATCGAGCTCACCGGGCTCATCAAGCCCCGCGTCGCGATCCCGATCCACTATGAGGGCTGGAAGCACTTCCGCCAGGGGCGCGCTGCGATCGAGAGCGAGCTGGCTTCGGCGCCCGCCGACGTCGGCGCACGCTTTCGCTGGCTGCCGATCGGCGAGCCGGTGCAAGACCCCGCAACCCCCTGACGTCAAGAGCCGCTCGGCACAGGGACACCATTCAGTTTGGCCCCGATCGCGTCGATCAAGGGGGTATGTCTTCGGTCTCGCGACCGCCTGTCAAGCGTGTCGGCCACAAGGGCGCCGGTCAGCTGGCGCCTGGCAACACGGTGGCGAGCTTCGATGCTGCGCTGGCGACGGGTGTGGACGTCATCGAGTTCGACGTGACGCGCTACCGCGGCCGCCTCGTCCTGGCCCATTCGCGCTGGGAGGCGCGGCGCCATCAGCCGCTCGCTCTCGCCGCCGGCCTCGCGCATCTGACCGACGCGCGCTATGACCACGTCACCTTCAACGTCGACCTCAAGCGTCCCGGCTACGAGGCCCAGACCCTCGACGCGCTCCGCGCCGCCGGCCTGCTCGACCGCTGCCTCATCTCCAGCCAGTTCGCCCGCTGCCTGGATCGCGTGCGCCGGATCGACCCGAGCGTGCGGGTCGGCATCAGCGTCGGCGGCTGGATCTCGCGCCGCCGCCACCGCTGGAACCGCCGCTTCGAGCAGCGCCTCGTCGCGGCGATTGAGTCCGGCCGCTTTGACTGCCTGATGGCCCACCACCGCCTGGTCAATGCCGACTTCGTGACGCGGATGACCGCGTGCGGCGGCGAGGTCTACGCCTGGACCGTCGACTCCCGCATCCTCATGGAGCGTCTCCTGGTCACCGGCGTGGCAGGCATCACGACCAACGACCCGCGGCTATTCCTGCCAGCGGGTCTCACCGTCGCCCCCGTCGTCAATCGGTAACGCCCGACGGCGCGCCGCCCGCGTCGCCGAACGGCTCGTCGCGTGCCTGGACCGCCGCGCGGAAGCCGTCGCTCGCTGCCTGCTGCTGGAAGGCGTACCCCTCGGCCGTATGGCGGGCGATGCCGTCGAAGACCGTGCCCAGCAGCTGCGTGGCCGGCAGGCCCTGCGACACCGTCTGCTGGTTGATCAAGAGCTTCATCATCTGCAGCTGATTGAGCGGCATCCGCGCGATGCGCGCCGCCAGCGCGTCGGCGCGTGCGTCGAGCTCATCGGCCGGCGGCGCCTCGATCGCCAGCCCCCACTCCAGTGCCTCGGCACCCGAGAGGCAGTCCCCGGTGAAGAGCAGCCGCTTGGCCCGCTGCGGCCCCAGGCGTGCCGCCCACAACGAGGTCGTCGGCGAGCCCCAGACCCGCGCGGGCGGGTAGCCGATCTTGGCGTCGTCGGCGATCACCAACAGATCGCTGCATAGCGCGAGGTCGGTCCCACCGGCAACGCAGAAGCCGTGGACCTTGCAGACCACCGGCGTCGTGCACTCGAACAGCGACATGAACGCGCGGACGTTGCGCGACATCATCGCGTGGTCGACCATCGGGTCCCACGTTCCGCGTGGGTCATGGTTGACCGCCATGACTGCGGGATCCAGCGGCGACCCGGCGCGCGCGTCGCGCTCGCCCTCCCCCGCGAGCCCCAGCCCCTCGGCCGAGTCGACGAGGTCATAGCCGCCGCAGAAGCCCTTGCCGTTACCGGCGAGCAAGATCACGTGCACGGCCGGGTCGAGGTCGGCGCGCTCGACGCACCTGGCCAGCTCGTCGATGAGCCCGCGCGTCAAGCCGTTGCCGCGCTCCGGGCGGTTCAGCGTGATCCTGGCGATCCGCTCGTCGACGTCGTAGGTGATGGTCTGCATGAAGCAGTTCTACTTGGTCAGGTGGAACGGGATCGATTCCTCGAAGTCCGCGTCAGCTGCTGTTGGCACGCGGTAACGCCACCAGGCGGGTGGCATCTGTCGCGCAGCTGCCCGGAGCGGGACGGGCAGCTCACGTGTGCAGGCGAGGAAGTCGGCGTCGATCGGGTCGAGCACCGCGTGCAGCATTTGCTGCCCGTCGGGCGAGAGCACCTGGAAGAGCTTCTGCAACGCATCGCGAATATCGAGCGAATCGAGGTGGACGTAGATGTCATAGCTACGGCCGCGAGCCGTCGACGCGACGCGTTTGCGCCAGCGCTCGATGTATAGGTCGATCCGGAGCTTGCGCAGGTACAGCAGTCCCATTTCGAGCCGTTCGCGATCGGGGTCGGCGAGTTGGGCGTGGAGCGACTGCGGATCTTCCCGGGCTGCCGCGAAGTCTTCGAGGGCCTGCTGCTGGCGCACGATCGCCTCGGCGAGTTGCAAGGCGGCGCTGCGCCACTCGGGGGTGACCGGCTTGGCAATGTCGGGCGACAGGGTCTCGACGTAGGAGCGCAGCACGTCGACGGCAATTTCTGTCAGCTCCTCCAACATCGCGGCCGTGACCACCAGACCGGGAGGATCTGAGAAGGACATCCGCCCCGCCGGCGGCGACAGCGACCGCTCCAAGAACTCCGCCCGCGCCGCCGGCAGCAGCACCGTCTCCTCCGCCAGCACCAACGCCCGCCGCAACCCAGCTACCGCCACGTCGGCCGAGATCGGCTCCCTGCTGCCGTCGCGCACCGTGACCTCTGCCAAGAGCGCGTCGCCCGATCGCCCGCCCATGGCGATCGCACGCAGCAATTGGATGAGCTTGTCCGGTCCCATCAGGAGTTGCAATGGTTTGTGAAGTAGGTGTCGGGATTGTCGGGCCTGAAGTAGGTCAGGATGTTGCCGGATGGCCCAACGATGACCAGCTCGCCTGTGTTGGCATCCAGGTAAAAGGTTCTGCCCGCGGAGTCCACGCAGCGGCGGTACCGCACCGGGTCATCTCCATGTTCGGTCTTCTCCACGAGGTCGGCACCCAGTTGAGCCAGGGCAGAAGCTCGTCGTAATCCTCAGGATGCTCCTGGAGCTGGTCGAGGACCCAGTCCTTGACGCGTGCCGCGGTCGGGTTGGCGACGAGCGCGTTGTAGCTCGGCCAAGGGACCGTGCTGTCGATTGCCTGGTCGGTGTAGGTGACCGGCGGCGTCAGCGACGCCGGCTTGAACCCGACGGTGTAGGAGAACCATCCGTGCACGCCCCATGGGCAGCCGAACTGGTCCACGATCGCCCCGAAGTCCCCCAGCGACGGCGTTCCTCCCGACGGATTGACGTTGCAGTCCCCACTCCAGTTGGCCCACTGCTTGGCGTTGCCGTTGACGTCGGCGGCCACCAGGCTGGTCGTGGGTGCCACCAACGGCGGGGCACCACCGCCGATGCCGATGATCTCCTGGCCTGCGAAGCGCCACGAGCCGGTGACGATCCCGCGGCTGAGACGCCGGCGGGCCGCGGTGTGCTGATGAAGAGGGCGCGCAGGCCGCTGCCGATCTTGTAGCCGGCGTACGCCGTTCCGACCATCAGGTCTACTGGCGGGAGCTCGATGGCGGCTGGCAGCAGCAAGGCCTTGGAGCGCCGGAGCCACTGCTGCTCGCGCAGGCGCTCGACGAAGCTGCCGGTGGCGCTGGCCTCGGCGTCGACCAGCGCCGGGCAGATACCGGTGCAGGCCACCGGGGCGCGATTGGCGGGGACGCCGCCCTGCTCGATCTGCCCGAGGAGCTCGTCGATGTGATCGGCGACCTCCGGCGCAAGCGGCGTGGTCGCTTGCGCCGAGACCTGACCTGCCGCGCCCAGGGTCACGATTGCAAGGCTGAGCACGAGCGCCGAACGCGACGTGAACTTGGTGAAGAGCACGGAACGAAGACGTATATGACGCATAGACGGCATGACCTTAGCAAGGCGGGCGTGGCGCTTCATCGGACAATTGTCTGTCGCTAGGAGCGGGGAAGACGTGCGAAACCGTCTGGAGCGTCGCCTAGGGTCGGTCGCCCGCATGATGCCCGTCGCCGCCCTCACCGATCGCCATCCGTTGCTCGCCCATCATCCGATCGGCGCCTCGACCGGCTTTCTCATTGAGGAGCGTGGCGACTGGCCCCGGCTGACCGAGCGCGCCGCAGCTCTCTCCCCCTTCACGGCCGAGCTCGCGGCGCTGTCGGAGACCGAGCTGCCGGATCTCTCGGCCTACCTGGCCCGCGATGCGTCGCTGCCGTTTCATTACCTCAGCGTGCACGCGCCGTCCAAGGACCTACGGATGGCCGAGGCCAAGCTCGTCGACACGCTCGCGCGGCTCCCCGTGCAGGTTGACGCGATCGTCGTGCATCCCGACGTCATCGACGATCCCGCCGAGTACCGGCGCCTCGGGTCCCGGCTCGTGCTGGAGAACATGGACTCCCGCAAGGCCGGCGGACGGACGGCCGATGAGCTTGCGCCCTACTTCGCGGCGCTGCCCGCGGCCGGCCTCTGCCTCGATATTGCCCATGCGTGCGATGTCGACGCGTCGTTGCAGGGCGCTCACGAGCTGCTGGATCGTTACGCCTGCCGGCTGCGCCATCTGCACGTCAGCTCACTGGACGCCGACGGCCACCACGTCTCGCTGCGCAACGACGACGAAGAGGCCTTCCGGCCGATCCTGCGCCGCTGTCGCGACGTGCCGTGGATTCTGGAAGCGCCGCTGGCGCCTTGAGCGCCTCGCCGTCTGCGCTGGAGCGCCTTGCCGCCCATAGCGCGGACGGGCTGCCGCACCTGCTCGCCGCGCGGGCGCGGACCGACGTCGAGCTCCAGCGGCTCCGCGCGCGCTTCGAGCACGTCAAGCTCGACGATGATGTCGCGGTCGTCCTGTTCGGCTCTTGGGGTCGCCGCGAGCTGACCGAGCACTCCGACGATGACTGGCTACTGCTCGTCGACGGCCCGCTGCGCGACGCGCTGGCGCCCGCCGCTGAGGAGGTCCGCTCGATCCTGGGCGCCGGTGACCGCCGGCCCGGCACGCAAGGTGCCTTCGGCACGGTCAGCTCCGGGCGCGACCTCGTCCAGCACATCGGGTTGGAGGAAGACGACAACCGCAACCTCACCCAGCGAATGCTGCTGATGCTCGAGTCCGTTGCGGTCGTCGGCGCTGACGTCCACCGCCGCTGCACCGAGCAGGTGCTCGATCGCTATCTGGCCGAGGGCCGCAGCGACCACCGGCCGCCACGCTTCTTTCTCAACGACACGATGCGCTACTGGCGCACGATCGCCGTCGACTTCGCCGGCAAGCATCGCGAGGACGAGCGCAAGTGGGGCTTGCGCAACGCCAAGCTGCGCACGTCCCGCAAGATGCTGTTTGCCGGTGGGCTGGTGCCGATCCTGCGCTGCCATGCGCTGCGCGGCGCCGACGTCCGGCCGTTCCTCGCCGCGCAACTGGCGCTGCCGGCCAGCGATCGCGTCGCCGACGCCTTCCTGAGCGCCGACCAGATCGACGCCGGCGTCCGCTGCCTCGGTGCTTATGACCGCTGGATCGGGATGGTGGGCGACGCCGCCACGCGCGAAGAGCTCGCCGGTCTGGACCGCATCTCGGCGAGGGAATCCGCGACGTTCATCGAGGTTCGCCGCCTCGCGGCGGAATTTCAGAACGGTCTGCTGGCCTTGCTCTTTGAGACCTCGCTGGCGCCGGCAGTCCGCGAGTACGCGATCTTCTAGCGCGAGCGCCAGTACGATCGAGGCGTGCCTGATCGCCTGTACTTCACGGAATCCGACGAGGCCAACGCGCTGATCGCCGGCGACCCGTTCGCCTTGCTCGTCGGCTTCGTCCTCGACCAGCAGGTCACCGTCCAAAAGGCGTTCTCGGGCCCGCTGGCGATCAAGGAGCGCTTCGGCGCCTTCGATGCGGCCACGCTCGCCGATGCCGATCTCGACACGGTCTTTCGCGAGAAGCCGGCCATCCATCGCTACCCCGGCGCGATGGCCAAGCGCGTCCACGACCTCGCTGTCCATATCCGCGACGCCTACGACGGCGATGCTGCGCGCGTCTGGACCGACGCGGCCGATGCCGCAACCCTGAAGGCCAACTTGGAGGCCTTGCCCGGCTTCGGCGAGATGAAGGTCAAGTCGATGAGCGCCGTGCTGGCCAAGCGCTACAACATCGCGATCGCCCAGGAGCTCGTGCCCTGGCATCCGACGCTGGGCGATGTCGACTCCGCCCAGGCGCTGACCGACTACCAGGCGGCCAAACGCGCGTACAAAGCGGAGTGGACCAAAGGCAAGGCGCCCGCCTGATGCGAGTCGCGACCCATCCTGGCAACTTCCACGCCGACGACACCTTTGCGGTCGCGACGCTGAGCCTGGCGCACGGCGATGGCGTCGAGGTCGTCCGGACGCGTGACGAGGCCCTGCAGGCCGCGGCCGACGTGCGCGTCGACGTCGGCGGGCGCTCCGACCCCGAAACCGGCGACTTCGACCACCATCAGAAGGGCGGCGCGGGCCAGCGCCCCAACGGCATCCGCTACGCGAGCTTCGGGTTGGCGTGGCGCGCGTTCGGCGTGCGGGTCGCCGGCAGCGAGGCGGCGGCCAAGGCGATCGACGAGCGTCTCGTCCAGGGCGTCGACGCCAACGACACCGGCCAGACGATCTCCGAGGCGCTGTTCGACGGCATCCGCCCGATGAGCGTCAGTGGCATCATCGCGGGGCTCAACGCATCTTGGGACGAGGAGCTGACGCCCGCCGAGGAGGACGCGCGTTTCGAGGAAGCCGTCGCGCTGGCCGTCCGGATCCTCGAGCGCGAGGTCGCGGGTGCCGCCGCCTATGACCGCGCACGGCAGCTCGTGCTCGACGCGATCGCCCGTGCGCAGGACCCGCGTGTGATCGAGCTAGACCGCAACATGCCGTGGCGCGAGGCCGTTCTGGCCGGCGCACCCGAGGCGCTCTACGTCATCTATCCCAAGTCGGATGGCTGGGGCCTGCAAGCGGTGCCGGCTGCGCCGGGCTCCTTCGAGAACCGCCGCAGCCTGCCCACCGCATGGGGCGGCCTTGGCAGCGACGAGCTGGCCGCGGTGACGGGCGTCGATGACGCCGTCTTCGCGCACGTCGCCGGCTTCTATGCCTCGGCCGGCTCCCGCGAGGGCATCACGGCGCTGGCAAAGCTGGCGATGGCCTAGCGCTCAGGGCGGTGCCCGCCGCGGCCCGCGCTACCGAACGGAGCGACGGAACAGCAGCCCGCAGGCCACGGCGACGATCACCGCGAGGAAGAACAGGCCAGAGCCGATCACGCCCGCGATCGCGAGCACGAGCGCGACGACGGCGACGACCGCGGCCCCACCGCCTACCGCGACGAGCGAGAAGGCGCGTGACTCGCGCTGGCGACGAGAGAGATTGTTGCCCATGGCCCGTCGATGATAGGCCGTGCGGCCTACGCCGAGCGCAGGAAGGTCAATACGGCGAGCACGCGGCGATGGTCGTCGTTGGTCGCCGGCAGGTCGAGCTTGCCGAAGATGTTGGTGACGTGCTTCTCGACGGCGCCGGGCGTCACGACCATGTGGCGGGCGATCGCCGCGTTCGTGCGGCCCTCGGCCATCAGCTCGAGCACCTCACGCTCGCGCGGGGTCAGCGAGGCAAGCGCGTCGTCGCCCGCGCCACCGGTGCGCTGGCGCACGAGCTCGGAGACGACCTCGCGGTCCAGCGCCGTCCCGCCGCCGGCCACGCGCTGCACGGCGTCCATGAAGGAGCGCACCTCCCCCACGCGCTCCTTGAGCAGGTACCCGACGCCACCCTCGCCGGACTCCAGCAGCTCGGCGGTATAGATCGGTTCGACGTACTGGCTCAAGATGAGGATATTGAGTCCGGGCTGGCGACGCCGCGCCTCGATTGCCGCACGCAAGCCCTCATCGGTGAACGTTGGTGGTAATCGGACGTCGACGACGGCGAGGTCGGGCTTGTGTCCCGCGACGATGCGCAGTAGGCCCTCGCCATCCTCGGCTTGCGCAACCACATCAACATCGTGCTCGCGCAGCAGCGCGACGATGCCCTCGCGCAGCAGCGCGAGGTCCTCGACGATCACCGCCCGCACGGAAGCTCCGCGTGGATCGTCGTGCCGGAGCCCGCGACGCTCGTGACCGTCAGCGTGCCGTCGAGCGCCTCGACGCGATGGCGCAGGCCGGTGAGTCCACTGCCGTCGGCATCGGCCCCGCCGGGCCCTTCGTCGGCGATTTCGATCATCAGCCGTCCATCCTGCTCGCCGAGCCGGACGACGGCCGCAGCGCCAGCGGCATGCTTGGCGACGTTGGTCAGTCCCTCAGCGACCACGAAGTACGCGGCGGTCTCGACGACGGGCAGCGGCCGCGATGTGAGCGCTTGGGCCTCAACCGTCACCGGTGTCGCGGCGCGGCGGCCGAGCGCCTCGACGGCCGCCGACAGCCCGCGATCGGCGAGCACCGGCGGAGCGATCCCGCGCGCCAGGTCGCGCAGCTCGCCGATTGCCGCGCTCGCCTCTTCCCGCGCGCGACGAACGAGCTCGGCTTCCTCGGGACGGTCGCTGAGGCGCTCCTCGGTCCGGCCGAGCAGCAGGCTCAAGGCGACCAGGCGCGCTTGGGCGCCATCGTGGAGATCACGCTCGATGCGGCGCAGCTCAGCGGCCTGCACGTCAAGGGCGCCGCGACGCGTGCGGGTCAGCTCACCCACGCGCTCGGCCAGCTGCGCCTCGCGCTCGCGGCCGGGCAGGCGATCGGCGTAGATCACCAGCGCATGGACGGCGACCGCGACGCCGAGGATCAGCAGCGGCCACAGCGGCCAGAAGCCGCGCACCCCGTCGGTCGTGAAGCCCCAGACGATGAGCAGGATCCCGCAGACCATCCCGGTGACCATCGAGTGCAGCGCCAGCCCATGGCGTGCGCTGGCCGGTTGACTGAGGCCAAAGCGGATGATCGCGTGGATGGCGACCGGGACAGCGAGGCCGAGCCAGACCCACGCGGCCCAGTAGTAGCCGCCGCCGGTGACCGCCCAGACAATCGTGGCAACCAGACCGGCCAGCGCCGAGAGCGCGATATGCAGCGGCAACGCGTTGGCCGGCGGCTGCTCCGGCGGTGCCTGCGCCAGACCGGGCTGGGCGAGCGGGAGCTCGGTGGGTGCGGTGTCGGCGTCCACGACGAAGGCCATGATCGCAATCTGCGCGGCCAACGTGACGGGGGCAGGCCCCCGGGCCACGCTACGGTCGGCTGGACGATGCCCCGTCCGTGGCCCACCACGCCGCCCACCGCGGCACACCGTGCCGCCTATGCGGATGCCAAGGTGGTGTCCTACTGGCTCGACACGCTGCCCGTGCGTGAGGATGACCCGCCGCTCGCGGGCGTGGTCGATGCTGACCTCTGCATCGTCGGCGGCGGCTTCACCGGACTGTGGACGGCGCTGCACGCCAAGGCCGACGACCCGGCGCGCGATGTCGTCGTCCTGGAGGCCGACCGTGTCGGCGCCGGCGCCAGCGGACGCAACGGCGGGTTCTTGGTGGCCTCGCTCACGCACGGCATCACCAACGGGCTGGCGCGCTTCCCGGATGAGGTGGCGACGCTTGAGCGCTTGGCGTTCGACAACTACGAAGGACTGAAGGCTGACCTGGCCACCCACGGCATCGACGCGCGGCTTGAGGAGACCGGTGAGCTGACCGCGCTGCTGGAGCCCCATGAGGTCGCGGGCGCCGAGGAGGAAGCCACGCTCCTGCGTGCCTACGGCCACGAGGTCGAGGTGCTCGACGAAGCGGCGATGCGTGCCGAGGTCAACTCCCCCACCTACCTCGGCGGCGTCTGGGATCGCAGCGGCGCGGGCCTCGTCGACCCCGGACGGCTGGTCGCCGGATTGCGCGACGCGGCGCTGGCACTCGGTGTCCGGATCTACGAGCACACGCCCGCCAGCGCGTTGGAGAACACCACCGACGGCGGTGTCACGGTCACCACGCCCGGCGGCACTGTCCGCGCCCATCGCGTCCTGCTGGCCACCAGCGCCTATCCCCCGCTGCTGGCGCGGCTCAAGCACTTCGTCGTTGCCGTCTACGACTATGTGTTGGTCTCCGAGCCACTCAGCACGGCGCAGAAAGACGCGATCGGCTGGCGGGGACGACAGGGGGTCGGCGACGGTGGCAACCAGTTTCACTACTACCGGCTGACCGCTGATGACCGCATCCTGTGGGGCGGCTTTGACGCTGTTTACCGTCGCGGCGGTCCGGTCGGCGCGCATCTCGACGACCACGATTCGACCTTCGCGGCGTTGTCACAGCACTTCTTCACCACGTTTCCGCAGCTGGACGGGCTGCACTTCACCCACCGCTGGGGCGGCGCGATCGACACGTGCTCGCGCTTCTCGGTCTTCTTCGGCACCGCGCTCGGCGGCCGTGTCGCTTATGCGACCGGCTACACCGGCCTGGGCGTGGCCGCGACGCGCTTCGGGGCTCGCGTCGGCCTCGACCTGCTCGACGGCCGTGCGACCGAGGCCACCACCTTGAACTACGTCCGCCGCAAGCCCGTGCCGTTCCCGCCCGAGCCGCTGCGCGCCGGCGTCATCGCGCTCACCCAGCGCGAGCTGGCCCGCGCTGACCGCAACGGCGGTCGACGCGGGCCGTGGCTGCGCGCCCTGGACCGGCTCGGCCTGGGCTTCGACAGCTGAACCGCGCCCGCTGGCGGCCGCACGATCAGACCAGCGCGTCTCAGCCCTTGGCTGCCTGCGCCGCGGCGACAGCCAGCTGATCGGCACGGTCGTTGAGCGCCTTGTGGGCGTGCTCGGCGCCGGTCTCGTGGCCCTTGACCCAGTGCCAGCGCACCTCGGCATGACGGGCGATCTCCTCCTCCAACGCCATCACCAAGTCCTGGTTCTTGACCGGCTGGCCCGCGGCCGTCTTCCAGCCCTTCTTCTTCCAGCCGTGGATCCACTTGGTCATGGAGTCCAGCAGCAGCGTCGAGTCGGTCACGATGCAGACCGTCGAGCCCGCCGGCAGGGAGCGCAGACCCTCCAGCGCCGCTGTGTACTCCATGCGGTTGTTGGTGGTGTGCCCCTCCCCAGCTGACAGCTCAACCGGCTCAGCGCCGTCAGCGCCGACCACGATCGCCGCCCAGCCACCCGGGCCCGGATTGCCGCTGCAGGCGCCATCGGTCCACACCAGCGCCTCGCCCGGCCGGGCCTCGACGGGCGTCTCGGGCGCGCGCGGAGCCTTGGGTCGGCGGCGGCGGTACGGCGGTGCGGAAGGCGGCATCGGTCGGGAGCATAGGCTGAGCGCATGACCGACTCCGAGCGCCTGGGCACCCCCACCGAGCCGTGGTTCGTCGTCAACGCCACGCGCGAGCGCTGGAGCGCCGCGCCGGGCTGGGGACGCTCCGTCAAGTTCGAGCGCGAAGGCACGCGCTTTGCCGACTTCGGCATCAACATCCACGTCGTCGAGCCCGGCGAGCGCTCGACGATGTACCACGGCGAGGACGGCCAGGAGGACTTCTTGGTGTTGTCGGGCGCCTGCACCGTCGTGATCGAGGGCGAGGTCCTGGCGTTGAAGGCCTGGGACTTCCTGCACTGCCCTGCGTGGACGCGCCACACCTTCGCCAACACCGGCGACGAGCCGTGCGCGATCCTGATGGTCGGTGCGCGCCGCGATGGCGTCGAGACCGACTGCGAGTACCCGGTTGAGCCCATGGCCCAGCGGTTGGGCGCAAGCGTCAACGCCTACACCACGGTTCCGGACGAGGCGTACGCGGGCACGCCGGACTCGGTCGACGAGCCCTACCGGGAGGGAACGCTGCCCGGGGCCTAAAGCCCCGGGCGGAATGTCCTATCTAGTGGGACCGCAGCGCGCCCCCGCAATGGGGGCAGGTGCTGCGGTGGCCATGGAGCTGCGCGTCCCAAAGACGCAGGCAGCTCCCACAGATCATGCGGATCATCGAGTGATCCTTTCTGTCGGCGCGATCAGGCGCCGTGGCAGCGAGCTAGTGCTACAGCTGCGAGACGTTGACCGCGTTGGGGCCCTTGGGCCCGCTCTCAGCCTCGTAGGAGACCTTCGCGCCCTCGGGCAGCGAACGGAAGCCGTCGCTGTTGATCGCCGAGTGATGCACGAACAGGTCCTTGCCCCCGTCGTCGGGGGTAATGAAGCCGAAGCCCTTCTCGTCGCTGAACCACTTCACGGTTCCGGTAGCCATTTCTGGTCCTCCACTGCTTGGTGCTCTGGTGCTACGCGGAGGATGCTTCTGGCAACGACTGCGGACACACGGGCACTGCTTTGCCGAGGTCTCTCCTCGGCCTGTACGTAGCAGAGCCTAGCAGCACTGCACAGCGTGACCGAGACGACTTCAGCGGCTACTCTCTGTCGTCCGGTCGGGCTGCCCACTGGACCAGGGTCTTCCCTCGTGGTGGACCCAGCTTTGGCAACGCGCCGATCCTCGGATCGACGGTCAGTCCGGGTGGTCTGGAGTGTGACGCCGCCCAGGCATACACACTCGTCCTGGGATGTTAGAAAACAGCGGTGGCCTATGACCGGGCGGAGGCGCTCGGACCCACGCGGTCCGGGCGCCGTCATCCGCCTCATGCTGCTTCCTTGAGCGCCTCGATCTCGCGCAGCGTCGAGAGGTGCTCCAGCGCACGCCGCTCCAGCGTCCGGACCTGATTCGGTCCGAGGCCGAGGCGGCGGCTGATCTCCTGGATGCCGACGGGGGTGCCGTCGCCATCCAGGCCGTAGCGCAGCTCGACGACCGCGCGCTCGGGCCCGGGCAAGGAGGCCAGCGCGCGACGGATCGCGCCCTCGCGCAGCGAGACGACGACCTCCTCTTCCGGCGCCGGCGCGTCAGAGGGCAACAGCTCCCCGAACGCCGTCTCGCCGCTCTCGCCCATCGGACGGTCCAGCGACGTCACGGTCCGCGCCATGTCGCGCAGCGCCTCGATCTCGTCGATCGCGATCTCGGCGCGCGCGGCGATCTCAGCGTCGGTCGGCGGTCGCCCGAGCGCGGCGGCCAACTCCTTCTCGGCGCGCGCGGCCTTGCGTTCGCGCTGGAGCACGTTGGTGGGGATCCGGATCGTGCGCTCCTTGTTCTCCATGCCACGCTGAATCGCCTGACGGATCCAGTAGGTCGCGTAGGTGGAGAACTTGAAGCCGCGGCGCCAGTCGTACTTCTCGGCCGCGCGGATCAACCCGAAGATCCCCTCCTGGATGAGGTCCAACAACGTCAGGCCGTTGGTCGGATAGCGCTTGGCGATCGAGACGACCAACGCCAGATTGGAGGTGATCATCCGCTCCTTGGCGGCTTCGTCGCCGTGCTCGATCCGCTTAGCGAGCTCGATCTCCTCGGCGGCGGTCAGCAGCGGATGGCGTCGGACCTCACGCAAAAAGAGCGAGAGCGCGTCGGTGGTCGTGCTTGCCAGGTCACCGTTGAGGTAGTGCGTGGCCGGGACGCTGTCGCGCCCGCAGTCGTCGGTCAGCTCGATGCCGCGGCTGCGCGCCTCGTCCTCGATCGTCCCCTGCGCCTCGTCGTCGAGCTCCAGCCGCGCGACCAGCGTCGCAATGTCGGCCAGGCACAGCGAGCCGGCCTCCTCGGCATGATCGAGAAGGGCGGTCACCGCGGTGCGCTGCGCGTCGTCGAAGTCCACAGACCAGCCTTACCCGCGACGCCTCGTAGGATGCGCGCTGGTGTTCAAACCTGCGATCGAGACGGTGGGGCTGCAACGCGAGTTCGGCGGCGGCCTCAAAGCGGTTCAAGGCATCGACCTCGCGGTCGCGCCCGGCGAGGTCTACGGCTTCCTCGGGCCCAACGGGGCGGGCAAGACGACAACGGTCCGGATGCTCGTCACGCTACTGCGCCCCACGGGCGGGCACGCGACGATCGCCGGCTTTGACGTCGCGACGCAGCCGGCTGAGGTGCGGCGGCGGATCGGCGTCGCGCTGCAGGAGGCGGCCTTAGACCTGCTGATGACCGGCCGCGAGCTGATGGAGCTGCAGGCCACGCTGCACGGGATCCCGCGCCGCACGGTCGCCCCGCGCGCGGCAGAGCTGATCGAGCGGGTCGGGCTCTCGCAGGCCGCCGAGCGCCGCGTGGCGACCTACTCGGGCGGCATGCGCCGGCGGCTGGATCTCGCAATGGCGCTGATCCACGAGCCCGAGGTGCTCTTCCTGGATGAGCCGACCACGGGCCTTGACCCGACGTCGCGCACGACGCTGTGGGACGAGGTGCGTCGACTGCGCGACGAGGGCACGACGGTCTTTCTTACCACGCAGTACCTCGAAGAGGCCGACCAGCTGGCTGACCGCGTCGGGATCATCGACCACGGGCAGTTGGTGGCCGAGGGCACGCCGGAGGCGCTGAAGGCCGAGGTCGGCTCGCCGCACCTGGACATCGCGCTGCTCGGCGACGCGCCGGACGCCGACACCGCGGGCCGTGCGGTCGCGCCGTTCGGGGACCTGTGTGCGACGACGCCGGGCGCCCACGTGTCGCTGCGGGTCGTCGACGGCGCCGCGGCGATCGCCCCGGTCGTGCGCGCGCTGGACGAGGCGGGCTTCGCGGTCGAGGGCATCGAGCTCGTACGCCCGACGCTCGACGACGTCTTTGCCGACAAGACCGGCCACCGGCTGGAGGGCGCAGAGGTGGCCGCGTCTGAGGTCGAGGCCGAGCCCGAAGCGCCGGTACCGGCGTGAGCCGCCTGACGGCCATCGCGATCCCGTCGATCGCCCTGGCGCGCCGCACGCTGCGTGGTGCGCTGCGCCGGCCGCAGTTCCTCGCGCCGCTGGTGATCATGCCGACGCTGTTTCTGGCGATCAACACGGGCGGGCTGCATCGCAGCACCGATCTGCCGGGCTTCCCGGCGGTCGATGGCTTCTTGGACTTCCAGCTCGCCGGCGCGATCACGCAGTCGCTGCTGCTCGGAGGCGTGATGCAGGGCATCGCGACCGCGCTGGAGATCGAGGGCGGCTTCTTTGACCGGTTGGTCGCCTCGCCCATCCCACGTGTCTCGATCGTGCTCGGCCGGATCCTCGCGGGGACGGCGATCGCCGCGGGGCAGATCTTGTGGTTCTTGGCCTTGGGGATGGTCTTCGGCGTGTCGATCCACGGCGGCGTGCCGGGGATCCTGCTGGTCTTGGCCATCGGGTCGCTGGCGGGCACCGGCTTCGCAGCGCTTGGCGTGCTGATCGCGCTGCGGGCCCGCAACGCCTCCACCGTCCAGGGGATCTTCCCGTTGGTCTTCGTGATCCTGTTCGTCTCCAGCGCGTTCTTTCCGACCGCGCTGCTGCAAGCGCCGGCGAACTGGTTTGCCGAGTACAACCCGCTGAGCTACGTCGCCGATGGCATGCGCGACCCGATCATCGGATCGATCTCGGCGACCCCCGTGCTTGAAGGCTTCGCCGCCGCGGCACTGCTGGTCGGAGCGTTCGTGGGGCTTGCCGTGCTCGCGCTGCGCGGAAGGCTGCGTGCAGCATGAGCAGCGAAGCGATTGACCGCCCGATGCCGGAACGCACATTCGAGCAAGCGCCTCGCGGCATGATGGTGTCCTTGCGGGTTATCGGCGCGCTCGTGCGCCGGGCGCTCAACGAGATCACGCGCGTGCCGGGCGCCGCGCTGCCGGGTGTGCTGGCGCCGACGATCTTCCTGGTGGGGCTCAGTGGGGTCTTCGGCGAGGCCGCCCGGCTGCCGGGCTTCGAGGCCACGGACTTCCGCACGTTCATCGTGCCGGTGGGCCTGTTGCAGGGTGCGGCGTTCACCGGTGCGGCGACGGGCGTCAACCTGGCGCGCGACATCGAGCGCGGCTGGTTTGACCGGCTGATGGTCTGCCCCGCGCCGCGCACGACGATCCTGTTGGGGATCGTGGCCAGCGCGGCGCTGCGCGCGCTGCTGCCGGCCAGCTTCCTGCTGGCGGTCGCGTTCGCGCTCGGCGTCGACTTCCCCGGCGTTGGCGCGCTGGCGCTCGATGCGCTGCTGGTCATGGGCCTGGCGACCGCGATCGCCTTCTACGCCGTGCTCATCGCGCTGCGCTTCAAGACCCAGCAGGCGGCGCCGCTCATGCAGACGATCGGCTTCATCGCAGTCCTGTTCACCACCGCCTACGCCCCGATGGATCTGCTGGCCGGCTGGATGCGGGCGATCGCGACGATTAACCCGGTCACCCAGGTGCTGGAAGGCGTGCGCCAGGGCTTTGTCGCCAACGTGACCTGGGCCGAGACGTGGCCGGCGCTGGCGGCGATCGCGGGGCTCCTGTTCGTCCTCGGCGCGCTCGCCGTGCGGATGCTGGGGCGCGTCGGCGTGTAATTGGCCGTCCCTCTCGCTGCAAGCGATCTTGCGGTGTGCAGGGATTTTGGCTGCTAGAACCACGCAGGCGCCGAATCGTTCGCTTGCGAACGGACGGGGGACCCACTGCGGCCGTGATCCGGCTGCCGGGGCGAATCGCGGTCCGGATGACCGCGTAGCGCTGCCGCTCAGCGGCGCGAGCCCGACAGCTCACCTCGCAGGCGCCCCAACCATGCCCGTTTCCATCTTCCGCCCTTTCCTGGCGCTGCTCGCCGCGACGTTTGTTGCCGCCTTGCTCGCCCTCACCCTGTCGGCCTCCGCTGACGCCAAACCGCTCAAGTACAAGAGCCACGGCGCACGCGTGAAGGTCCTGCAGCGCGACCTTGGCATCGCCCCCGCCGACGGCATCTTCGGCCACGGCACCTCGCGCGCGGTCAAGCGCTTCCAGCGTCGCCACCACCTGACGGCAGACGGCATCGTCGGTGCGGCCACGTGGTCGATGATCCGCCGCTCGCGCCACCGCGCTCGGACGTCCAGCGCCAGCGGCGGCCGTGCGCGCGTGCGGGGTCGCGGGTCGTCGGTGCGGTTGCTACAGCGCAAGCTCGGCATCGGCGCCGACGGCGTCTTCGGGCCAGGCACGTCGAACGCCGTCAAGACCTTCCAGCGCGGCCACGGGCTGACCGCCGACGGCATCGTCGGCCCCGGCACCTGGCAGGCGCTCGGCGTCCGAGGACGCCATCCGGTTCTTAAGCGTGCGGGCCTGCGCGGCGCCATCGGCGTCCCGCGCCACGTGATGCTCCTGCGCCGCGCGATCGCCGCCGGCAACCGCATCGCTTACAAGCCCTACGTCTACGGCGGTGGCCACGGCAGCTTCCGCGCCGCGGGCTATGACTGCTCGGGCTCGGTCTCCTACGTGCTGCACGGCATGGGCCGCCTGGGCGCGCCATTGGACTCCGGTGAGTTGATGCACTATGGCAAGTCCGGTCGTGGCCGCTTCGTCACCGTCTACGCCAACGCTGGCCACGCCTTCATGGTCATCAATGGCCGCCGCTACGACACCAGCGGCCGCTCGGCCTCCGGCTCGCGCTGGGGCCCAGGCATGCGCTCCACGGCGGGCTACGTCGCCCGCCACCCCCCGGGCCTCTAGACGAGCCGCGTCGCCGCAGGGCGTCGAGGGACGACTGAACCGCGCATATCGCGGCTCAGTCGTCCCTCGATGTCGTTCGGACGTCGTTTGGCCGGTGCGCTTCGGCCTCTACCCTTGAGGCATGTGCCGCAACATCCGCACGCTGTACAACTTCGCTCCGCCGGCCAACGAGGACGAGGTGCGCGCTGCCGCGCTGCAGTACGTCCGCAAGATCAGCGGCTTCACCAAGCCGTCGCAGGCCAACGAGGAGGCGTTCTCGCGCGCCGTCGACGCGGTGACCGAGGTGACCGAGCGGCTGCTCGCCGAGCTCGTCACCAACGCGCCGCCGAAGGACCGCGAGGTCGAGGCGGCCAAGGCGCGCAAGCGGGCCCAGGCGCGCTACACGATCGCCGCGCCGAGCTAGAGCTCGCGGTGTCGTAGAACCGCCGGGTCGGCTAGCGCTTGGTTGCGCAGCGGCGCGGCGCAGCCACACGATGGCCGACGAGCGCGATGTGCGCGCGCAGCGACGCCCGGCGTGCCTTGCGAGCGCGGGTGGCGCAGCGGGCGGCGGGGCGCTTGGAGGCTGCCGACGCGGCGCCCGAGGTGAAGTCGGTCACGTAGGTGCCGCCACCGCGGATCCCGCCCTGCGGCGCGCCAGCGGCGATGCCGATGCCGATCTGCGAGAAGCTGCCGTTGAGGATATTGGCGCGGTGACCGGCGCTGTGCATCCAGCCGTTGACGATTGAGGCCGGCGTGGCCAACGAGCCCGAGCCCCAGGCGATGTTCTCGCCCGCGCTCCAGCTGCCGGTCGGCGCCCAGCCCGCGGCCTTGATGCGGTCCATCATCGTCGCGCCACCGGGCGAGACGTGGTCAAAGAAGCGGCGCTTGACCATGTCGGCCGCGTAGTCGTCGGCCGCCCGGTCCAGCGTGGAGGACTGCGTGAACGCCTTCAGCCCGTGATCGGCCCGCTCCTGGTTGAGCAGGCAGAGCGTCGTGGCGACCGCGCCAGGGTCTGATGCAGACACGCTGCCATCGCACGAAGCCAGCGCCGCGGGAGCGGAGACGGCGAGCGTTGCGAAGGCGACGGTCGGGACGAGCAGGCGGCGGGCAAAGCGAAGCACTGCTTTGGCCATCGAGCCCAGGTGCGCGTCCCTGAACGATTCTTGACCGGCGTGGACATCTGTCCGATCCGCAAAGGCGCAAACCCACCAAGAAGTGGGTAGGCGTCCCCGGCCGTGCGGGGCCGAGGACGCCTGGTGTTGACCGCTGTAGTCCGGTTCAGCGAACAACGGCGGTCAGGAACCCACGACCGTAAGCCGGCCCGGGCGGGCCGTCAGTGTCGATGCGGTCTCAACGACGCGGCGTCATCAATGCGACGCGGACGCCAAGGCCGGCCTCGCGAGCCACGATGGCGATCTCGCGGCCGGGCTGCACCGCGGGGCGCGGGGCGCTGAGCGTGGCGCCGAAGCTCGCGGACGCGGCGGCGAGATCATCGGCCACGAGCGTGATGCCCCACAGCGAAGCCGGCCCGTCCGCCCGGGCGGTACCGGGCTTGGACGCGGGCGGCCCGACGACCTCGAGCAGGGCGTCGGCGAAGAGGAAGAAGCCCTGACGCAGTGGCTGCTCCGGCGTGCCGGCGTCGCGGACGCGGCGCAACGCGAAGCCGGCTGCCGCCAGCGTCTCGAAGGTCCGCGCGGTGTCGGGCGTGGCGAGGACGACGTGGTCGATGGCGGTCACGCCGTTGGGATGGGTTGCCGGGCCCTGCGGGGCGTCGCTACCAGCCGCCACGCGGGTCGGGACGCCATCGAGGCCGTCGGCGCCCGGAATGGCGCCGGCGATCGTCCAGCCAGCGAAGCCGCCATCCCCGCCCAACAGCACCACGTCGGTCGTGCCGATCCGGCAGCGTCTGTCGTCGGCGACCGTGAAGCCCGCGGCATGCCACGCCTCGGGATCAGCGCGGAGCTCCAGTGCTACGAGCTGCGGCCGCGGCGCGGCCTCATCAGTGCTCATGCCGTCGCCTCCTCACCCTGCTGCGCCGCGTCCTCGCGCTGAGCCTGCTGCAGTGCCGTGTAGCGCCCGCCGCGCTCCAGCAGCTCCTCGTGGGTCCCGCGCTCGACGATCCGCCCGCCGTCGAGGACAACGATCTGGTCGGCGTCGCGAACCGTCGAGAGCCGGTGCGCGATTGCGATGGTCGTCCGGCCGGCGGCGAGGTGGTCCAGCGCGTCCTGCACCGCCCGCTCGGTCTCGGTGTCCAGCGCGCTGGTCGCCTCGTCGAGCACGAGGATCGGCGGGTTGCGCAGGACCACGCGGGCGATCGCGATCCGCTGTTTCTCACCGCCGCTGAACCGGTAGCCGCGCTCGCCCACCGTCGTCTCATAGCCCTCGGGCAGCGACGCGATCAGGTCGTGGATCTGGGCGGCGCGCGCGGCGTCTTCCAGCTCCTGATCGGTTGCCTCCGGCCGCGCGAAGCGCAGGTTCTCGCGCACCGTCGCGTGGAACAGATACGTGTCCTGCGAGACCAGCCCGACCGTCCGTGCCAGCGACGCAAAGCTCACATCGCGCACGTCGACGCCGTCGATCGTGACCCGCCCTGCGCCCACGTCGTACAGTCGCGCGGCCAGATACGCGAGCGTCGTCTTGCCGCTGCCCGTCTCCCCCACGATCGCCGTGAACGATCCGGCCGGCACGTCGAGGTCCACGCCATCCAGTGTTGGCCGCGCGTCGGCGTCATAGCCGAACGTCACGCCTTCGAAGCGCACCTCGCCGCGGACGTCATGCAGCTCGATCGGCGCAGCAGCCTCCTCCAGGTCCACCGGCAAGTCGAGGTACTCGAAGATGCGATGAAACAATGCCATCGACGACTGCAGGTCGACCGACACCGACAACAACGAGCCGATCGGAAACAACAGCCGCGTCTGCAGCGTGGTGAAGGCCACCAACGTGCCCACCGAGATCGCCGACGTCTGGCCCGCGAACCAATAGACCAGCGCCGGCATGATCGCGAAGGACATCTGAACGGACGCCATCCGCCAGCGCCCCGCCATCCGCGAGCGCACCTCCAGCTCGGCCAGCTCGCGCGACTCGGCCGTGAAGCGGTCGACAAGCTCCTCCCCACGCCCCATCGTCCGTCCCAGCAGGATCCCGCTGACCGACAGCGACTCCTCGACCAAGGACGACATGTCGGCTACGCGCCCCTGCCGCGCGGCCGTGATCTTGCGCCGCTCGCCGCCGACGCGGCGCGTCATCCACACGAAGAACGGCAGCACGCCGAGCGAGAACGCGGCCAGGCGCCAATCCAGCGCGAACATCGCGGCGATCGTGGCCAGCACCGTCGTGACGTTGGCGACGATCGACGTCGCCGTCGAGGTCACGACCGACTGAATGCCACCGATGTCTGATGCGATCCGCGCCTGGACCTCGCCGGTCCGCGTGCGCGTGAAGAACGCCAGCGACAGGCGCTGCAGGTGGCGGTAGACCGCGGCCCGCAGGTCGTGCATGACCTCCTGGCCGACGATGTTGCTCAGGTAGGTCTGCGCCACCCCGAGCGCTCCGGTGACGATCGCGATCGCGATCATCCCCACCACCAGCCAGGTCAGCAGCCCCGTGTCGCGCTCCGGGATCGCCTCGTCAAGCACCTCGCGCAGCAGGAACGGCGAGATCATGCTGAGGGCGGCACTCAGCGCGATCAGCGCGAGAACGGAGCCCAGCGGCTTGCGATACGGCGCAAAGAGCGCGCCGATGCGGCGCAGCTCGGTGCGGTTGCTCACGCGACCGGCGCGCGCTCGGTCACGCGACCATCGGCAACGTCGGCCACCTCGTCGAAGACACCCGCGAGGTCCTCGGCGAGCGCCGGCCACGAGAAGCGCTCGTGCGCATCGCGCCAAGCCCGGCGGCCGCGGCGGCGGCGCTCGACCGGGTCGCTCAGCGCCTCGACCAGTGCGCCCGCCAGGGCAGCCTCGTCGTCGGGCGCGACCAGCCAGCCAGTCGCCCCGTCAGTGACGATGTCGGCCGGCCCGAAGCGATCAATGGCGATCGGCGGCAGCCCACAGGCCATGCCCTCGACGAGCACCGACCCGAACTGCTCGCGGACCGAGGCCAGGACGTTGACGTCGGCCGCCGACAGGAAGGCCGGCAGCTCGTCGTGGCCGTGCCAACCGGCGAGGAAGACATTGCGCGCGCCCGAGACCGTGATCGCGTCGGCGGGATGCTCGCCCTCCCACTCGCCCGGATAGCCACCGAGCAGGACCAGCGACGCGTCGGCCGGCAGCTGGCCTGCGCGCTGGGCGCGAGCCCACGCGCGCACCAGCAGCCCAATGCGCTTGACCGCGGTAAAGCGGCTGACGCCGATCGCCACTGGGCCGCGCGCCAGCGGCGCGATCTCGGCCTCGGTGTAGCTGATCGAGCCTTCGTCTTCACCCGGCGCCCAGCCGCGGGGCGACGTCACGAGGTGGTGGCGCCAGTGGGCGGCGCGGTCGACCTCCAGCACATCGAAGCGCTCTGGGTCAAAGCCGTTGGGACTAAGGACGCACTGCTCCGGCGCGATGCCGAGGAGGTGCACCGCACGGTCGACCTGCCCTGGCGACAAGACGAGCAGACGCTCGGAGCGCTGGGCCCAGCGGCGCATCCGCCGCGCCCAGGCTTCGCCGTAGGGCCATGGTGCTCCCTCGGCGATCTCCTCGAGCATCAGCAGCTCGGTGCCGTGCAGGTGCGTGACGACCGGGATGCCGGGCGCCACGCGTGCCGCCGCCTCGTGCAGCGGCGTGAGGTGATGCAGGTGCAGGACGTCGCACTCCGCGGCATCAGCTGCTTCGAAGGCGCGTGACCACGCGGCGACATGACGCTCGAAGCCCGCGTCGTCGATCGCGGCAAAGACGCCATCGCTGGCGCCCGGCCGATCCTCGTAAGACGGATGCATCGGCGCGTCGCCGGCGCCGAAGTCGACCGGCCGGACGTCCAGGTCCTTGTAGAACGCGGCCGCATCGCCATGGCCGCCGCTCAGCGAGCCCGTGACCAGCGTCACGTCCCAGTCATAGGCGGGCAGCTCCGTCGCCAGAGCACGGGCGACATGCGCCGATCCACCGCGGGGGAAGAACATCAGGCCGGAGAGCGTGCGCACCCTCTTGTTGTACGACGTACCGGAAAGATGACTAGCGGCGACGGAACACGATCGCCGTCGGAACCGTCCGGCCGCCGGGCAGCGCGATGCCGTGCGCCTCCCGCGGGATGTTGCGCAGCCGGCCGCCGCAGACCAGCGACGTGGAACCACCGCCGTCGAGGTTCATCGCTTGCACCGCGCCGAGGGCGGCCATCGCCTCGGCCAGCTCGGACATAGTCAGCCCGGCGTCATCGTCGGCGCGACCGTCACAGGCCACGGCCAGCACCTCGTTGCGGCGCGTCAGGCCGATCGCCGCGCGCGGATGGCGCCCGGCGGTGATGTCGGAGTCAAACTGATGTGAGCCGGCCGAGAAGCCTTCGATGTCACCGTGGACGATCGCGCCCCCACGCACGAGCAGCGGGCCCGCCTGCAGCAGGTCGCCGGCCGGCGCGTCGGCCAGATCGCCGCGGCGGCCGATCGCCACCTGCGCCCCGTCGACGTTGACGCATGCGCGCACGTCGTCAAACGGCGCGGTGAACGGCACGTGGCGGCGCACGACGCCGCCGGTGCGCAGCTCGCCCAGCGGCGTCAGCTCCGGCCGCTGGTAGAAGCCACCGACCAGCGCCTCGTCGAAGCCGTTGGCGCGGCAGTAGACCTCCAGCGGCGCGGGCCGCGGGAGGCGGACGACGCGCAGGTCGAAGCGGCGCAAGTCATAACGCGCCACATAGAGCGTGGTCCGCTCGCCGTCAGCCAGCCGGAGCCGCTCGCGCCGGAGATGGCGCAGCTTGGGCTGCGGCGCGCGGAGCGGCGTCAGGCGAGGCAGGGTGGTGGCCATGGCTCGGGGCACAGTGTGGGACTTGGCGACGGTCGCCGTGTGAAGGTCTTGTGGTGGGTGATCGACCGCCGGAAGCTGGAGCATGAGTTCGCCGCCGCCCGCGCGCACCCTTCGGAAGACTAGGTACGCGTCCGGCGGTCGTTGGTTGCAGCTGCGTCTGTGCTGCGGCGCACACTCCCCGATGCTGTCTACGCTGATGAGGTCGTGACCGCTGAGCTGCCGCCCGACCCGCCGCTGCGCACCTGTCCGAGCTGCGGGCGTGAGGCGCAGACGCGTAACGAGCGCTGCCCCTACTGCCAGACCTCCTACTACGCCGCGACGCGCACCGAGCGCCGCCGCCGGTGGCTGATCAGTGCCACCGTCGCCGCCGTCCTGATCGCCGTCTTGGCCCTCATCGCGGTGCTTGCCCGCAGCGATCGGTCCGAGCGCGACGCGGCCACCAAGGTCGACCAGACCCGGCGCGTCGCCGCCCTGCGCGTCCGGATCGCGCGCCAGCAGGCACCGCACCGTGGCGCGGCGCGTGATCTCAAGCCCCCGGCCAGCTCCACCGACGCTCAGCTGCTGGTGGCCCGCAAGGCGCTGGTCGGCGCCGTCGAGCGCCAGATCACCGACGACGCGCGGGCGCGCGTGAGGACCGGCGAGCTCACCGGCCCGTTCTCCCACACCACGTGCGGCCCGATCCTGAAGTCCAAGGCGGCGATCCCCGACGACCGCGTCCTGAGCAAGAGCATCGGCCGCTACGACTGCGTCGCGGTCAAGCGTGACGTGACGCTGCACCCGGGCCAGAAGGTCGCCGAGCTCGGCTACGCGTTCGTGGCCGCGCTGAACTTCAAGACCTACACCTACACGTGGTGTCGCAACAACCCCGCCCAGGGCGAGGCGGGCAAGGCCTTGGTCTTCGTCCGGCTGGACCGCGCATGCCTCGCGGCCAAGGGCAAGGCGCTGGGGACCGGCTACGTTGCGCAGCCCGGCGAGCAGGGCACGACGACCGACGGCGGCTAGCGGTTGCGCTTGCGCGCCGCGCGCGAGCGCTTGGCCGCCGCGCGGTTCTTGGCCTTGCGGCGCTTGATGTCGGCCTCGCGACGCTCACGCGACTCGAGCTGCTCCTCAGAGCTGATGGTCGGCGCGACGTCGCGCGCGTCACGGACGATCAGCCAGGCAATGCCGAGCAGCAGGATCCCGCCGCTGCCAAAGAGCAGGATTTGTTGCCAGCCGGCCAGGCCGTCGTCGCTGGTGGAGCTCGTGCTGACGGTCGGCGTGGGCGTCGTCTGGGGCGTCGTGACCGCGGGCGGCAGCGGCGCGAACGGCGAGCTCTGGGCGTGCGCGGCCACCGGCAGCGCGAGCACGAGAAGGCAGATGAGCGTGGTCGACCAGCGAAGCATTCGGCGCATCCTGCCATGTGTGCGCCACGTGGTGGGCAACGAACGCTGCCCGGTAGGCTGCATACGACATGCCGCCCAAGCAGCGCCAGATCCAGATGCAGCAGCAAGGTGGGCTCGCTGCGATGCAACAGCTCGAGACTCGCTCTGACGAAGAGCTCGAGCGCGAGCAGAAGTTCAAGGCCGCCGCGCAGGCGATCCTGGGCGCCAGGGCCGCCGAACGCTATGACGCCAAGGCCTCGCGTGAGCACTTCCGCAAGGCGCTGGCCGCCGCCCGCCCGCAGGAGCGGATGCAGCTGCGCCGCATGGCCGACGCCTCGCTGGCGCTGGCCGAGCGCCGGCCCGATGACGTGAAGGCCGCCTTCGAGCGGCTCGGTCAGACGCCGCCGTCCAACCGCCAGCTGATGCTGCTGCGCTTCATGGGTCTCGTCGCCCCGCCGGCCAGTGCCGGCACGGTGGCCCGCGTTCGCGGCATCGCGATCATCATCGGGTTGCTCGTCGCGCTGATCGTCCTGGGCACGCTGATCGTCAAGCTGATCGCCTGGCCGCTGGGCGGGCTGAGCACGCTCGTCGCCGTCTGGGTCGGGATCCTGCTGATCATCGTCGTGCTGGTGGTGCTCGCCCTTCTGGGCCGCCGCCGCCAAGCCAACGCCAAGGCGGCAAGGGCCGCCGGTCCAGGCTCCTAGCCATGTGCGGGCGCTACTCGCTCGCCACCCCGGCCTCCAACGACCTGCGGGCGCGCTTCGCGCTCGGTGAATCACTGGAGATCCGTCAACGGTTCAACATCGCACCAGGCGATGACGTCGTGACGGTCACGACCTCCAAGGAGGGCGAGCCACGCGGCTCGATCCTGCGCTGGGGGCTCGTGCCGTTCTGGGCCAAGGAGCCGAAGGTCGGCTACAAGATGATCAACGCACGGGCCGAGACGGTGACCGAGAAGCCCGCGTTTCGCGACGCGCTCAAGACGCGCCGTTGCCTGATCGTCGCCGACGGCTTCTATGAGTGGCAGCCGCGGGCGAGCCGGTCACGCAAGCAGCCGTTTCACATCACTCGGTCAGACGGCGCGCCGTTCGCGTTCGCGGGGCTCTGGGCGATCTGGCACGGCGAGGGCGACGAGACGTTGCGCACCTGCACGATCATCACCACCGAGGCCAACGAACGCCTTCGTGATATTCACGACCGGATGCCGGTGATGCTGGCAGACCAGGCCGCCGAGAAGGCGTGGCTGGATCACGCCACGCCCGCACCGGTGCTACAGGAGCTTCTGGTGCCGCTGCCCGACGCCATGACCGCGCGACGTGCGGTCGGCCCGGCCGTCAGCGACGCGCGCCACGACGAGCCCGACTGCCTCGACGACGCACCACCGGAGGCCGCCGAGGGCCCGCCGGACCCAAGCCTGTTCTGAGCTTGCGGGGGTCGGCTAGGGTCGTCACCAGTGGACCTGCTCACCCATCGCCTGCGCCTGCGCCCGCTCGCTCCCGCCGAGATGCAGAACTTGCTTGAGGGCCAGGCCGTGCAAGGGCAGCGCTGGGCCGAGGGCTATCCGCTGGACGGAACGCTCGTCGCGGTCGCGATGCAGGCCGATCTCGTCAAGCACGCCGTCGACCGTGGCGGCTTCTGCCATTACCAGGTGCTCTTGCGTGACGAGGACGTCGTCATCGGCGACATCGGCTTTCACGCGCCACCCGACGATCTCGGCGAGGTGAGCGTGGGCTTCGGGATCGTTCCCGCCGCACGTCGTCGCGGCTACGCGGTCGAAGCGCTGTGCGGGCTGCTCGATTGGGCGCTGGCCCAGCCCGAGGTCCGGACCGTCCAGGCCGACACCGACCTCGTCAACCTCGCCTCCCAGCGGGTCCTGCTCAGCGCCGGGATGCGCCTGGCCTCCGACGAGGGCGACCGCAAGGTCTACGAGATCCACGCGCCCGCCTGAGCCTGGCGGAGCTCGCCGTAGATCGCCGATGCGGCAGGATGGGCGGCGCATGGAGGCTCGTCACATCGCCCTACTCGTCAACCCCTCGGCCGGCGGAGGCCGCGCGCTGAAAGCGCTGCCGCTCGTCGAGGCCGAGCTGACTCGGCTCGGCGTGGCCTATCGCGTCCAGCGCACGGAGTCGATCCGCCATGCCCGGGAGCTCGCGGTCGCCGCTGTCGACGCCGGCGAGGTTCCGGTGCCGCTGTCGGGCGACGGGCTCGTGGGCGCGGTGGCCGGCGCGCTGCGTGAGCGGCCCGGCGCCGTGATGGGCGTTCTGCCCGGCGGGCGCGGCAACGACTTCGCCCGCGTCTGCGGGATCCCGCGCGATCCCGTCGCGGCGTGCGCGATCCTGGCGACCGGGGTCGCCCGGCCGATCGACCTCGGCGAGGTCGTCTCGGGCGGCAGCACCGACGGTGGGCAGGCCTTCGTCGGCATCGCGTCGCTGGGCTTTGACTCCGAGGCCAACCGCATCGCCAACGAGGCGCCACCGTTTCTCGGGCCGTTGGTGTACGCCTACGCGGCGATCCGCGCGATGATCACCTGGCGGCCGGCGACCTTCGACGTCACGGTCGATCGGGAGCGCCGGACCTTCCAGGGCTGGACGGTCGCAGCGGCCAACGCAAAGGCCTACGGTGGAGGCATGTTCGTCGCTCCCGACGCTGAGCTCGACGACGGCATGCTGGATGTCGTCATGGTCTCCCCACGTTCGCGCCGGGACTTCATCGGCGGGCTGCGGCAGGTCTTCCAAGGCACGCACCTCGGGCGTGAGGGGATCGCCGTGCTGCGCGGCGCCGAGGTGCGCGTCGCCGCGGACCGGCCGTTCACCGTCTATGCCGACGGCGACCCGATCGGCGAGCTGCCGGTCACCGTGCGGGCGATTCCTGCCGCCATCCAGGTCCTGCTGCCGTCAACCGCATGACGTTGTTGGGGGTTAAGCTCGCTGCCGCGCGCGCCGCGGGTGCGGTCTCGCGCCGCTCCGGCCGCGGCGGCACGTCGCTGCCCGGCAAGCTCTTGCTGCGCATGGAGCCCGATGCCGTCGGTGAGCTGGCGCGGCGGCTGGCCAACGGCAGCGCGGTCATCTCGGCCACCAACGGCAAGACGACGACGGCCGCGATGGTCGCCTCGATCCTGGAGCGCGGTGGTCACGAGCTGGTGCACAACCGCGCCGGCGCCAACATGGCGGGCGGGATCGCCGGGACGCTGCTGGAGGCGGCGGGCCCGCGCGGGTCGATCGCCGGCGACATGGGGCTCTTTGAGATCGACGAGTTCTGGCTGGATCGGCTCGTGCCGCAGATCCGCCCGCGCGCGCTGCTGCTGGCCAACCTCTTTCGCGACCAGCTCGACCGCTACGGGGAGCTCGATGCGATCGCCGATCGCTGGGCGGGCGTCGTCGCGCAAGCGCAGGACACCATCTTGGTCCTCAACGCCGACGACCCGCTTGTCGCCGACCTCGGCCGGGACCGTAAGAACGCCGTCTTCTTCGGGGTCGAGGATCCGGCGATGGCCTTGGCGGGGATGCAGCATGCCGCGGACTCCAAGCACTGCCGGCGCTGCGGCGCACCGTACGTCTATGACTACGTGTTCTTGGGGCACTTGGGTCACTATCACTGCGATGCGTGCGGTGCCACACGGCCGGCACCGTCGGTCGCCGCCCAGCGGGTCGTGCTCGACGGCCTGAAAGGCGCGCAGATGGAGCTGCGGCTGCCGACCGCGACCGTCGACGTCTATCTCCCCCTCCCCGGCCTCTACAACGTCTACAACGCGCTGGCCGCTGCGGCGCTGACGACCGCGCTGGGAGCGTCGCCGGCAGACATCGTCGCGGGCTTGGAGGCGGTCGCGGCCGCATTCGGTCGCGCAGAGACCGTGCAGATCGGTGGTCACGACCTGCTGCTGTTGTTGGTCAAGAACCCGGCTGGCGCCAATGAGGTGCTGCGCACGCTCGCGCTCGAAGCGGGCGAGCACGATCTTCTGGCCGTGCTCAACGACCACACCGCCGACGGGCGCGACGTCAGCTGGGTCTGGGATGCGGACTTCGAGCTGCTGGCCGGGCGGCTGCGGCGGGTCACGTGCAGTGGCACGCGTGCTGCGGAGATGGCCTTGCGGTTGAAGTACGCCGGCGTGCCGGAAGAGCGGCTGGTGGTCGAGCCGTCGCTGTCGGCGGGGTTGGATCGCGCGGTCGCTGGTGTACCGGCAGACGGTGCCGGCCGGGGACGGCTGGTGGCGATCCCGACCTACACGGCCATGTTGGAGCTGCGGCGCGAGCTGGTTACCCGCGGCGTGGCGAAGGACAGCTTCGAATGAGCTCAGTCGTCTGGCACGACGTCGAGTGCGGCGGCTATTTGGAGGACGTCGCGCTTTGGCGTGAGCTGGCCGGCGTTGCGGACGGGCCGGTGCTGGACGTTGGCGCCGGCACCGGGCGGATCGCGTTGGACCTCGCGGCGCAAGGGTTCGAGGTCGTCGCGCTGGACACGGACCCCGCGCTTTTAGGCGCGCTGTCGGCGCGTGCCGTCGATGCCGGCTTGTCGGTCCAGACCGTCTGCGCCGACGCACGCGACTTCGACCTCGGCGACCGCCGCTTCGGCCTCATCGCCGTGCCGATGCAAACGCTGCAACTGCTCGGCGGCGCCGATGACCGTGCTGCGTTCCTGCACAATGCGGCACGCCACCTGCGGCCGGGCGGCGCGGTCGCCGCGGCGCTGGCCGACGCGCTGGAGGCTTTTGACGGCGTCAGCGATGGCCTGCCCGACCCCGACGTCGCGACCGTCGACGGGTTGACCTATAGCTCGCTTCCGCTGGCCGTCGTTGACGAAGGCGACCATGCGGCGATCCACCGGCTGCGGCAAGTAAATGGCCTTGAGGAGCACGACGTGATCCGGCTGGCCCGCGTGAGCCCGGCCGAGGTCGCCGAAGAAGCTGAGGCGGTCGGCCTGACCGCCGAGGAGGCGCGCCGCATTCCGGCCACCAACGTCTATGTCGGCTCGACGGTGGTGATCCTGCGCGGTGCCTGACCAGACGTTGCGCGTCTGCGCCCTGTACCCCGACTTGATGAACATCTACGCCGACCGCGGCAACATGTTGATGTTGGAGCGGCGCTGTGGGTGGCGTGGGATCGGCTTCGAGCTGACCGCGGCCGGCCTCGGCGAGGCGATCGACCCTGACGCGCACGACCTCTTCTACCTCGGCGGCGGCCAGGACCGCGACCAGCAGCTGTGCGCGCAGGATCTGGTGGACACCAAGCGCGACGCGCTGCACGTCGCCGCCGACCGTGGCGCGATCGTCCTGGGCATCTGTGGTGGCATCCAGTTGCTCGGCGACCACTATGAGTTGGGCGACGAGCGCGTGCCCGGCGTCGGGTTGGTGAACCTGCACACCGTCCGGGCGATCGACGGCACGCGGTTGATCGGCAACGTCGCAATAGAAGTAGAGCTGCCCGGCCTCGATGGCCCGCGCGTCCTGGCCGGCTTCGAGAACCATGGCGGCCGGACGGCGCTGGGCGCGAGCGAGGCGCCGCTGGGCCGTGTCCTCAAGGGGCATGGCAACGACGGCCGGTCGGGCGCCGAAGGCGTGCGCCGCGGCACCGTCATCGGCACCTATCTCCACGGCCCGCTGCTGCCCAAGAACGCCTGGTTTGCCGACTGGCTGCTGGCCACGGCGTTGGGCGTCGAGCCGGATGCGCTGGCGCCGCTGGACGATCGCCTCGAAGATGCGGCCCACGCGAGCGCCCGCCGCGCTGCCGGCGTCTGAGCAGCGTTACTCGCGCGCTTCTGGCGCCGGACCTTCGTAGCGCGGCAGCCCGTCGTCGGGAAGCGCCTCCCAGACGGCCGCGGTCTCGACGCGCTGGTGGTAGCTCGGGCGGATGCCGGGGTCGCCATCGACGGTGCCGAGCCGGATGCCCAGGATGTCGGGATGTTCGGGATGCGAGCTGTACAGCGCCCCGCCGCAGGCGCTGCAGAAGGACTTCAGGAAGCCGCCATCGCCCGGGTCGTAGTCGCGGATCAGATCCTCGCCCGCCGTTACCCGAAAGCTCCCAGGCACCACCTTGGCCGACGCCGCTGCCGCTGTGCCGGTCCGGCGCTGGCAGCGCGTGCAATGGCAATACCCGGCCGAGACCAGCGGCGCCGAGACCTCATAGCGCACGCCACCACACAGACAGCCACCGGTCAGAAGCGCAGACATGCGCTCAGGATGCCACCCGCGCGCTCGCACCGCCGTGGCGTGCGACCCTCGACGGGTGTGCAGCCGGCTCCGCCTCGCTGTCGTCTTCCTCCTCGCTGCGCTCGTCGCGGGTGCCGTCGGCTGCGGGTCGACGGTACCCGCACCCACCTCAGCGCCGCTCTTCCCCGCCGCCCTGCCGGCCCGCGCCCCGGCGCTCACCGCTCGTCCCGCCGGCCGTGTGATCGATGTCGGCTCGCTGGCCGATGCCGTCACCGCCGACCCCAACGCCCACATCTTTGCTGTGGCAGTCCACAATCCGAGCCGCCTGATCCTGGTCAACACGCGGACCGGCCGGATCCGGGAGCGCGTCGCGATTCCGACCGGCAAGCCCCGGCCTGGCGCGCCGCCGCCCACGCCCGCCGTCTTCCTCGTGCCCGCCGAGACCGGGCGGCGCGCACTGGCGGTCCAGCCCGCGTTGCGCACCCAGCCGGGCGAGCGCCCGCCGAACGCCGCGCTCGTCCTCGGCCGGACGTTCGTCACCGACGCCCGCGCAGCCGCCGTCGTCGCCCTCGACCGTGGCCGTCCGGACAGGACGCTCCCTGCGACCATCCATCCCGGTGGACTCGTCGCGGCCGACTTCGATCGGCGGCTTGCCGTTATCGCCACCCAGGAGCGCACGCTCGCGCTCTATAACCCGCGCACGCTGCGCCGCATTGCCCAGCTCCCCGCAGGGGCCGGCCCCACCAACGTCGTGGCCGGCGGCGATCGGCTCTACGTCGCCGACACGCGCGGCGACGCGATCCTCGTCTTCACCACCGACGCCGGGCGCCGCCCGCTGGCGCGCGCCGGCCGCATCCCGCTCCCGCGCGGCAGCTCGCCCTATGGCCTCGCGCTCGATCCCGTCCGCCAACGGCTTTGGATCACGCTCACGGCGCGCAACGAGCTCCTCTCGCTCCCTATCGACGGCCGCGCCGGACCCACGCGACGGTTCCCCACCGTCCGGCAGCCCGACGCCGTCGCGGTTGACTCCGCGCTCGGCACGATCGCCGTCACGGGCCGCGCGCAGGGCGTCCTGCAGCTCGTCGACGCCGATGCTGCAAACGGCTCCGGCGAGTCCGCGCGCGCCGCGCTGCGCCGACCCCTCCGCACCGCGGGCTAGGATCTCTGGGTCCGCCGGCCGCGGATCCTCCATGCGCCCTCCGAACACCGCCCACCCCGAGGGGCCGTCCGGCTACCCGCTGTCATTCTTCACTAGATTGGTGGACAACTGATGTCCGCATCTGCCGCCACCGTCGAATTCGACCACGCCTCCAAGATCTACCCGGGGACCGACGAGCCGGCGATCGGCGACCTCACGCTCGAGGTGCCGCCTGGTGAGCTGACGATCTTCATCGGGCCTTCGGGCTCGGGCAAGACGACCGCGATGCGCTTGGTCAACCGCATGATCGAGCTGACCTCGGGCGATGTGCGCGTCGACGGCGTCTCGGTCCGCGACCAGTCGCCGGCCCAGCTGCGGCGCGGGATCGGCTACGCGATCCAGCAGATCGGCCTCTTTCCCCACCTCACCGTCGCCGACAACATCGCGACGGTGCCCAAGCTGTTGGGCTGGGACCACGGGCGCATCCGCACGCGCACCGAGGAGCTGCTGGAGCTTGTCGGCCTGGAGCCCGCGATGGGCAAGCGCTACCCAGCGCAGCTCTCTGGCGGCCAGCGCCAGCGCGTCGGCGTCGCCCGCGCGCTGGCGGCCGACCCGCCGCTGCTGCTGATGGACGAGCCGTTCGGCGCGATCGACCCGATCACGCGCAGCCGCCTGCAGGAGGAGTTCCGCCGCCTGCAATCCGATCTGGGCAAGACGGTCATCTTCGTCACCCACGACATCGATGAGGCGCTCAAGCTCGGCGACAAGATCGCTGTCCTCAAGCCGGGCGGCGAGCTCGCTCAGTACTCCAGCGCCGAAGAGCTCGTCCGCTCCCCGGCCGACGACTTCGTCGAGGAGTTCGTCGGCGCCGAGCGGATGATCAAGCGCCTGGAGTGGCTGACCAGCGTGCGCCAGGAGGGTCGCAGCACGTGAGCGCGGCGGCCATCGACATCCTCGCGCAGGTCAAGATCACCGAGCGCGACAGCGAGCACCTGACCTGCGTGCAGCAGAACGGCATCTGCCCGTCCTGGATCGTGCACCACCTCGACGACTATCTCGCGCCGCTGTGGAAGCACATCGAGTTGGTGCTGGCCTCGGTGGTCATCGGCTTTGCGATCGCCTTCGCGCTAGCGCTGCTGGCCCACCGCCGCCGCTGGCTGACCGGGCCGATCATCGGGGTCACCGGGATCCTCTACACGATCCCATCGCTGGCGCTCTTCGCGATCCTGATCCCGCTCACCGGCTTCGGGTTCAAGACCGCGCTGATCCCGCTGACCACCTACACGCTGCTGATCCTGTTTCGCAACATCATCGCGGGGTTGGACAACGTGCCCGACGAGGCACGTGACGCGGCGCGCGGCATGGGCTTCACCGAGCAGCAGTTGCTGTGGAAGGTCGAGCTGCCGCTCGCGCTGCCCGAGATCTTCGCCGGGCTGCGCGTCGCGACGACGACGAACGTCGGGCTCGCCGCGCTGGCCTTCTACGCCGGTGCCGGCGGCCTCGGCCAGCAGATTCTCAGCGACATCGCGTTCAAGTCCAACGTGTTGGTCGCCGGCGTGCTCTGCGTGCTGCTGGCGTTCGTGCTGGACCTCGGGCTGTTGGGCATCCAACGGCTGATGGTTCCCTGGCAGCGGGCGACGGCGACCCCATGAAGGATGCCATCAACTACCTGCTGCACTCGCGCGAGTCGGTCGGCGGCGGCATCGAGGTCGGCGGCAGCCATCTGCTGCCGCTGCTGTGGACCCACCTGCGTGTGACCTTCGAGGCGATCCTCGTGTCGATCGCCCTGACCCTGCCGATCGCGCTCTGGCTCGGCCACATGGGCAAGGGCCAGCTCGCCGCGTCAACGGCGGCCAATGTCGGCCGCGCGGTCCCGAGCTTCGCGGTGCTGGTCTTCGCCAGCACCTACCTGGGGCTCAACGCCGGCAACCTCGTCTTCGCGATGGTCTTGCTGGCCGTCCCGCCGATCTTCACCAATACCTACGTCGGGGTCCGCCAGGTCGACCGTGACGTGGTCGACGCCGCGCGTGGCATGGGGCTCTCCGAGCGGCAGCTCGCGCTGCGCGTCGAGCTGCCGCTGGCCTTACCGCTGGTCTTCGGCGGCATCCGCACCTCGGTCGTCAACGTCCTGGCCACGGCGACCTTAGGGCCCTACGTCGGGGTCGACACGCTCGGCGTGCCGATCATCAACGCCAACGTGCACGGCGACGCGGGGCGCCTGGGCACAGCACTCCTGGTCGCGCTCCTGGCGATCGCGGCGGAGCTCCTTTTCGCCGCGCTGCAGCGCGCCGTCACGCCTCGCGGACTCAAGCTCTCCCAAACGAACACCACCCCCAGTAGGAGGAACCGACGTATGCGATCTCGCAGCGTTCTTGCACTGCTCTTGCTCGTCCTGACCCTTGGCGTGGCCGCCTGTGGCAGCGATGACGACAACTCCAGCGGCAGCGCCGACACCAGCGCCGCCGACACGACCACGACCGCCCCAGCCGCCGACTCAAAGGTCATCACGGCCAACGCCGAGAACGGGTCCAAGCCGACGATCACCGTCGGCTCCAAGAACTTCACCGAGCAGTTCATCCTCGGGGAGATCTATGCCCAGGCGCTCAAGGCCGCGGGCTACAAAGTCAAGAAGCAGCTCAACCTCGGCTCCGAGCAGATCGCGCTCAAGGCCCTGAAGGCGGGCAGCGTTGACGCCTACCCGGAGTACACCGGCACGATCCTGACCAGCTTCTGCAAGGTCAAGGACAAGGACGTCAGCCACGACGCGGCGCAGGCCTACACGCAGGCCACCGACTGCATGGCCAAGGAGGACATCACGGCCGAGAAGCCGACGCCGTTCACCGACTCCAACGGCTTCGCGGTCACGCAAGCCACGGCCAAGAAGCTCGGCGACATCACCAAGCTGTCACAGCTCAAGGACAAGGCCTCGACCCTGACCGTCTCGGGGCCGCCGGAGTGCCAGCAGCGCACCGACTGCCTGCTCGGCCTGGAGCAGACCTACGGGTTGAAGTTCAAGAAGTTCCTGTCGATCGATCTCGCCAAGCGTCACGAGGTCATCAAGAACGGCCAGACCGACGTCGGCGAGGTCTTCACCACCGACGGCCAGATCAAGGCCGACAACCTCGTCCTGCTCGAGGATGACAAGCAGTTGTTCCCGCCCTATAACGCGACGCTGCTGGCCAAGACGTCGGTGGCTGACGCCGCCGGGCCGGACTTCGCCAAGACCGTCGACCTGGTCACGGCCGGCCTGACGCTGCCGGTCATGCAGGAGCTCAACTCCCGCGTCGACCTCGACAAGGAGACGCCCGCCGCGGTCGCGACGCAGTACCTCAAGGAGGCGGGCTACCTGCAGTAGCTCGCCGTGGCACATTGCGGTGAGAGCGCTAGCGCGCTCTCACCGTGATGTCGCCCGCGTTGGTCAGGGCCTCGATCGCTTGCGGGGCGAGGTCATCGCGGATCAGCCCTTCGACCTTGACGTTGCCGGCCTTGGTATTGGCGTCGACGCGATAGGGGCCGTAGGGCACCACGACGCGCACGTTGCCGCCGTCGCTCTCGGCCTCGGTGCGCGTCGGCTCGCCGAAGAGATCGAGGGAGACGTTGCCGGCATCGCTCTGTGCTCGCACCGTCACGGGCTCGAGGCGATGGGTGCGGATGTCGCCCGACGTGGTCTGCACATCCGCGCGGCCGTTGAGCCCGCGGAGGTCCACGTCACCGGTCTCGGTTCGGACCGCCACGTCGACCTCCGGCGGTGCGTCGATCAGCAGATCGCTGCGACAGCGCAGCACGCCTCGTAGCCCGCCGCAGCGGGTCCTGATCGTCAGGACGCCGTCGGCATAATGCTCGCTGATCGTCGGGCGGTTGACGGTCCAGGCGTCGTGGCGCGTGACCACGACGTCGCCCGTCAACCCGGCGCGGACGTCGACGTCGCCGGCGTCCGCGTGGATCACGATCTTCTCCACCGGGCTGGCAAGCACCGACCGCGTCGTTGCGCTGCGATGCAGCGCTTCGGAGAGCCCGAACGCCGCCCCGCTCAGCAGGAGCAGGCCGAGCGCGGCGAAGAGCACGATCCGGGCGGTCGACACCCGCGAGACGGTAGAGCGCGACCGTTGCGCGTGAGGTACGGCTGCCACCCCTCCTTGCCTCCCCACTGCCGGTGTCCCTATCGGACCCCACCCGCCCGCCTGCAAACCGCCGCAGTTGCTCGATATCGAGCGGCGGTCAGCGGCCGGAGGAGCCGAAGCCGGCCTCGCCACGATCGTCGGGCGAGGGCACGAGCTCGTCAACGACCTCGATCGCCGGCGCCCAGAACGGCACGAGCAGCAGCTGGGCGATGCGATCGCCGACGGCGACCTCGAACGGCTCGGCGCTCGCGTTGTGCAACGCGACGCGCAGCTCGCCGCGGTAGTTGGGGTCAACGAGGCCCGGCGAGTTCAGCGGGTGGATGCCGTGGTTGATCGCCAGGCCCGACCGCGGGGTGACGAGTCCCGCGACGCCGGCCGGGATCGCGACCGCCACGCCGGTGCCGACCAGGCGCCGCTCGCCCGGCGCGAGCGTCACCGCCTCGGTGGAGCTGAGGTCATAGCCGGCGTCGTGCGGGCGCGTCCGCGCCGGCGGCTTGGCGTCGGGGTGCAGCAGACGGACCGACAGCAAGTCGGTGGCAACGGTCTCCATCAGACCGCGAAACGCGCGTAGCGCTCGGCGATCGCCGTCGGCAGGCGGGCCACGACGTGGACGCCTTCGGCCGTGTCCTCGCGGTGCAGGTCGCCGGCGACGTCGTGCAGCTCGGCCAGGCGTCCGCCCTCGGAATAGGGCAGCAGCAGCTCGACCGATTCCAGCGTGCGGGCAAAGGCCTGCTCGATCGCCACATGCAGGTCGTCAATCCCATCGCCCGTGAGCGCGCTGACCTGGATCCCGTCGGGATGGCGGTGACCGAGCCCCTCGCGCTCGGCGGGATCGAGCGCATCGACCTTGTTGAGCACCAGCAGCCGTGGCCGGTCGCCGGCCCCGATCTCCTCCAACGTGTCCTCGACCGCGCGCAGCATCTCCTGGCGGTCATCCTCGTCGGCGCTGGCGTCGACGACGTGCAGGATGAGGTCGGCCAGCCGCGTCTCCTCCAACGTCGCGCCGAAGGCGTCGACCAACTGGTGGGGCAGCTTGCGAATGAAGCCGACCGTGTCGGTCAGCAGGTAGGGGCGGCCGTCGATCGAGAGCTGACGGGTCGTCGGGTCCAACGTGTGAAAGAGCCGGTCGCGGACGCCGACATCGCTGCCGGTCATCGCGTTGAGCAGCGTCGACTTGCCCGCGTTGGTGTAGCCGGCAAGCGCGACCTGCGGCAGGTGCGCGCGCTCGCGCTCGGCGCGCTGGATCGCCCGCGTGCCCTTGACCTGCTCCAGCCGGCGGCGCAGCGCGGCGATGCGGTCGCGCGCCAGGCGGCGGTCGGTCTCGATCTGCGACTCGCCCGGACCGCGCGTCGCGAAGCCGCCGCTGGAGACGCCACCGAGACGCTCGAGGTGCGTCCACAGCCCGCGCATTCGGGCCAAGTTGTACTCCAACTGCGCGAGCTCGACCTGGAGCTTGCCCTCGGCCGTGTTGGCGTGAGCGGCGAAGATGTCGAGGATCGTGGCCGTGCGATCGACGATCGAGAGCCCGACCTCCTTCTCCATGTTGCGCTCCTGGCGCGCGCTGAGCTCGTCGTCAACGACGATGAGGTTGGCGTCGGCGGCCTTGGCGGCCTCCTTGACCTCCAGCAGCTTGCCGGGCCCGAGGTAGGTGTTGGGATGGGGCTTGTCGCGATGCTGGACGGCCTGCCCGACGACCGCGACGCCGGCGGTGGCCAGCAGCTCACGCAGCTCGGAGAGGTCGTCGCCGGACTCCAGCGCAGCGACGATGTAGGCGCGTTGCTTGGCGCGGGCTTCGGGCGCCGTCGCGCCGTTGCGGGTCTGGGTGGTGCGTCCGTTGCGACTGCGGTCCATGTGCCCCTTGAGTCTAGGCGATCCCGTACTACCGAATTGTGGTGCGACTGTCCTTATCTTCGTTACCCAGATTTGTGCGCGGCATTGGACGGATGACGGAGGTACGACGGACCGGTCAGGAGTAGCGTGGGATGAGGAGGTGGTACCTGTTGTCGGAGGTCATCGAACGGCCCGAGGACTGGATCCGCATCGGCGCGGCGGCCGCAGCATTGGGCGTCAGCGTTGACACGCTGCGACGTTGGGAGCGCGACGGACGGATTCTCTTCGAGCGGCGCGGCCAGCAGCGGTACCTGCCCGCCGACGCGCTGGCCAGTCTTCTGCGCGAACGTGCGCGCGAGGGGCGCTCCTCAGCTCGCAACCGCCTGCAGGGCATCGTCCTCGGCGTCCGTCGTGACGGCGTCATGGCCCAGATCGACATGGCGTGCGGCCCGTACCGGATCGTGTCGCTGATGTCACGCGAGGCCGCCGACGACCTCGGCATCAAGCCCGGTGATCAGGCCGTCGCGCTGGTCAAATCGACGACGGTGGTCGTGGAAAAGCGGTAGCTCACGGCGCCCGGCCCAGTCGGCGCTATAGCGTGGCGGCATGTCCGCCGGCCTCGCCGACCGTCTCGGCTCCCGCGTCCTGGAGCTCGTCAACGTGCCGTCGGAGTCGCGCTCGGAGGCGGCGCTGGCGGCGCATGTGCTTTCGGTTCTCCCCGAGGCGCGCGACGCCGGCGACACCTGCGTCCTGGCCGGCGCGACCGTGCGCGGCGACCGGCCGCTGGTCCTGCTCGCCGGTCACCTCGACACCGTGCCGGCCCAAGGCAACCTGCCGGGGCGGCTGGAGGACGGCACCGTCCACGGGCTCGGCGCCGCCGACATGAAGGCCGCGCTCGGCGTGATGGTCGAGCTGGCGCTCACGTCGTTGCCCGACACGACCCTCGACGTCGGCTTCGTCTTCTTCGGCCGCGAGGAGCTGCCGTTTGGCGACAGCGCGTTGACCCCGTTGCTGGCACGCGAGCCCGGGCTGCGCGAAGCCGACCTGGTGGTCGTGATGGAGCCGACCGACAACGAGCTGCACGCCGGCTGCGTGGGCAACATCAACGCGACCTGGACCTTTCGCGGCATCGCCGGCCACAGCGCCCGGCCGTGGCTGGCCGACAACGCGATCCACCGCGCCGGGCGCGGGGTCGCCGCGCTGGCCGAGCTGGAGCCCGTCGACCGCCAGTTCGCCGGGCTGACGTTCCGCGAGGTGGTCTCGGCCGTGACGATCCACGGTGGTGTGGCGCGCAACGTCGTGCCCGACACGTGCACCGTCGAGGTCAACATGCGCTACGCCCCGGGCACCAGCGCGGCGGAGGCCGAGGCGCGGCTGCGCGCGCTCTGCGAGCCGCACGGGGAGCTGGTGATCGACGGCAACGCGCCCTCGGGCGCCGTTCCGGAAGGCAATGTCCTTGTGTCGCGCCTGGTCGAGGCCGGTGGCCTTACGACTGCGCCCAAGCAGGCCTGGACGCCGGTGGCCGAGTTCGCGGCCGCCGGGGTCGACGCCATCAACTTCGGGCCGGGCGCGCCGCGCTTTGCCCACCGACGCGACGAGCAGGTCGACGTCACCGCAATGGTGACCTCCTACGAGACGCTGGTGCGGTTCCTGTGCGCCTGAACCCGGTCCTGGAGTCGCTGGGCACCTACCCGTTCGTGCGCCTGGACGAGGCGAAGCGCACGGCGACCGCGCGCGGCATCGAGCTCATCGACTTCGGGATCGGCGAACCGCGCGAGGAGACGCCGGAGTTCATCCGGGCCGCGCTCGCAGCAGCGGTGGCGCCGGTCTCCACCTACCCTAAGGCCGAGGGGCTGCCCGCATTGCGCGAGGCGATCGCGCGTTGGGTCACGCGCCGCTTCGGCGGCCTCGCGCTCGATCCCGACACCGAGATCATCCCCACGCTCGGGTCCAAAGAAGCCGTCTTTCACATGGCCGAGGTGCTGGGCGGCGAGGCGGTAGGAGTGACGGTGCCGGGATATCCGGTGGGTGCCCGCGGGGCGCTGTTCGCGGGCCGCGAGATCGTGGAGATCCCGCTTGATCCCGCGGCCGGGTTCCTGCCAGATCTCGACGCGCTGGACCGCTCCACGCTCGATCGTCTCGGCCTGCTCTGGCTCAACTTCCCCAACAACCCCACGGGTGCCGTGGCGTCGCTGGAGCTCCTGGAGCGCGCCGCGGCGCTGGCGCGCCGGCACGACTTCGTGCTGGCCTGCGACGAGGCCTACTCGGAGCTGTGGTTCTCCGGCCACGCGCCGGTGAGCGCGCTGCAGCTCGCTGACCGAAGCAATGTCGTTGTGTTGAACACGCTCTCGAAGCGCTCGTCGATGCCGGGCTATCGCAGCGGGTTCGTGGCAGGCGACGCGCGGTTGATCGCCGCGCTGAAGAAGTACCGCCCGAACGTCGGCGTCGCGCCGCAGGAGTTCGTCCAGCTCGCGTCGATCGCGGCGTGGGACGACGACGTCCACGTCGAAGAGGTCCGGGCGCGTTACCGCGTCAAGCGCGATCTGCTCTGGCCGGCGCTCCAGGCCGCGGGCTTTCGGAACGCGGGGGGTCCCGCGACGTTCTTCCTCTGGCTCGGCACGCCTGACGGCGAGGACGACGAAGCCTGCGCGCTGCGCCTGCTGGAGCACGGCATCGTCTGCGCACCGGGCTCCTTCTTCGGCGCCGGTGGCGCCGGCTATGTGCGCTTCGCGCTCGTCCCGACGCCCGAGGCGTGTGCGGAGGCCGCGGGCCGTTTGGGCTAGACCCTATGCCGGTGACCCCTGGGGTTGACTGGCGGTAGTTGTAGGCCGGACGCTCCTCGCGGGGGTTTGTCTGGCCGGAGGAGTGGCCTCCGGCTGACCCCAGAAATGTGAGGAGGTCCGGCCATGGCCGGAACGATGACGTGGGTCGGTCTGGATGTCCATGCCCGCTCGATGCATGCGGCAGCGATCGACTCGGTGACCGGTGAGCTGACGCGGTTGCGGTTCGGGCCCGGGGTTGAGGGGCCGGTGGCGTGGCTGGCCGAGCTGCCGGGTCCGGTCAGGGCGTGTTATGAGGCCGGCCCGACGGGATTCGGGCTCTATCGCGCGGCGGTGGCGGCGGGTGTCGGGATGCAGGTGATCGCGCCGGGCAAAACGCCGCGCGGACCGTCTGACCGGGTCAAGACCGATCGCAAGGACGCCGAGCTGCTGGCCCGGTTGTTGCTGGCCGGATCGTTGACGCGGGTCGTCGTGCCGGCGCCCGAGGTCGAGGCCGCCCGCGAGATGACGCGAGCCCACGATGCGTGTCGCAGGGATCTGATGAACGCGCGCCATCGCGTGAGCAAGATGCTGCTCAGACATGGACGGGTCTATCCGAAGCCGACGACCTGGACGGCCGAGCATCGCCGCTGGCTCTCACGCCAGCGGTTTGACGAGCCGGCCAGCGATGTCGTGTTCGCTGATCTGATCGCCACCGTCGATGGTCTGACCTCGCGCAAGGCCGCGATCGCGCTGCGGCTCTCTGATCTGGCGACCGATGAGCGGTGGTGGCCGACGGTCGCCAGGCTACGGGCCTTCAGGGGGATCGACACGCTGACCGCGTTGTCGATCCATCTCGAGCTCGGCGCCGATTGGAAGCGCTTTGAACGCGCGACGTCGTTGTCGGCGTGGCTCGGGCTGACGCCGTCGCTGTCTCAGTCGGGCGAGTCCTCCCGGCAGGGCTCGATCACCAAGACCGGATCGATGCTCGCCCGCCGGCTGTTGGTCGAGTCGGCCTGGCATTACGGCAAGCAGCCGCGGCTCGGCGCCACGTTGGCCAACCGCCAGGCCGGTCAGCCCGAACACATCCTGGCCATCAGCAACCGCGCTCAGCAACGGCTCTTCAAGGTCAACCGCCAGATGAAGGCGCGCGGCAAGCCTCACAACGTCACCGTCGTGGCCTGCGCCCGCCAACTGGCCGGATTCCTCTGGGCTGCGGCCACCGCCGACTGACCATCGGCTGACAGCACCACAGGTCGGTGGGCCGGGGCGCCGGGCCATCAGCGGCCGGCACGCGCGATCCAACTATGAGTACCGCCTCTGGGCGGCACGCTCGTTCCTAGACAGCACAAGCCGGCAGCACGAAACCGGGCCCTGAGGTACCCAACCCTCGCATTTCAGACTGGCAACGCCGACACCGAGCCCGGCGTCCCGGCCCACCGACCACACCAACAACCGCCGGCCACCAAGCCGACGCGCACACACACGCCGACTTGACAAACCGACAGCCATATCAGTTGGCGTGCAGGGCGGCGTTGAGGCCGCCCCACGACGTCCCGGATCGCGGCAGCACCTCGACCGCGCCGGTCATCGAGTTGCGACGGAAGAGCAGGTTGTCCTGGCCAGACAGGTCGCGGGCCTTGACGGTCTCTCCCTCCGGCGTGGTGACGCGCGTGCCGGCGGTGAGGTAGAGGCCGGCCTCGACGATGCAGCCGTCGCCGAGCGAGATGCCGAGGCCGGCGTTGGCGCCGATCAGGCTGCCGGTGCCGACCGAGATGATGTCCTTGCCGCCGCCGCTGAGCGTCCCCATGATCGACGCGCCGCCACCGATGTCGCTGCCGTCGCCGACGACGACGCCCTGGCTGATGCGGCCCTCGACCATCGAGGCGCCGAGCGTGCCGGCGTTGAAGTTCACGAAGCCCTCGTGCATGACCGTCGTGCCCTCGGCGAGGTGTGCGCCGAGCCGGACGCGGCGCGCGTCGGCGATCCGCACCCCGCCGGGCGCGACGTAGTCGGTCATCTGCGGGAACTTGTCGATCGACGTGACGCTCAGCGGCCGGTCCAGCGCGCGGGCGCGCAGGCGGACCGACGGCAGGTCGGACGGATCCACGGGGCCGCGGTTGGTCCAGGCGACGTTGGGCAGCGCGCCGAAGATGCCGTCCAAGCTGATGCTGTTGGGCGCGACCAGGCGGTGGCTGAGGAGGTGCAGGCGCAGGTAGGCGTCGTGCGTGTCGATGGGCGGTGCCGCCAGGTCCTCGATGACGGTGAGCACCGGCACGACGGTGACGCCGCGCAGCTCGTCGGGACCCGTCGCGCCGGCGAAGGCGCCGCCGCCGAGGTCGGTGGCCTCAGCGGTCTTCAGCGGGCGCGTGCCGCCGGTGGCGTTGCCGGGCGCGCGCTCGAGCCCGAGCTGTGGCTCGAGGTAGAGCGTGTCCAGGACCTTGCCCTCCGGCACGGTCGTGGTCGCCAGACCAACGGCCCACGCGGGCCCGGTGATGCGCTGCTGCTCGGTCATCTGCCCGGCAGGTTAGAGCGCGGCGAGGTCCGTGAGCAGTGCCGTGCTCGCCTCGCCCGTATAGACCGGGACGGCCCAGCCAGTGAGCGTGAAGAGCAGGCTCTCATCGACGTCGACGGTCAGCTCGCCGCCGTCGAGCACGACCGACACCGGGCTGTCACCCCCGCGCAGCACGTGGGCGATCGCAGCACCCGAGGCGCCGGTGCCCGACGCGCTCGTCTCCCCCACGCCACGCTCGAAGATCCGGGCACGGATGCGGTCGGGGGCGACCTCGCGGAAGAACGACACGTTGGTGCGGTTGGGAAACAGCTCGCTGCGCTCGATCGCCGGGCCGATTGCCGGCAGATCGAGCGTCTCCAGCTCCTTGATGTCGGGCACGTGGATCGCGCACTGCGGATTGCCAACTTGTACGTGTTGAAAGCGCCATGCGCGGTCGCCGGCGGTCAGCTCGCCGAGCCCGTCGGTGCCACCGCTCGGGAAGTCGGCCGACTGCAGCCGCGCGCGGCCCATGTCCAGCGTGCAGGTGCGCTCATCGTGAATCGTCGGCCGGATCTCGCCCGCTGCGGTCTGGATCGAGAACTGCTGCTGGTCGGTCCAGCCCGACGCGCGGAGATACATCACGGCCTCGCGCGCGCCGTTGCCCGACAGCTCGGCCTCCGACCCATCGGGATTGAAGATGCGCAGGCGCGCCACGAAGCCCGGGGCGTCGGCGGGCGACAGCTCCAGGACGCCATCGCCACCGATGCCGAAGTGGTAGTCGCACATCCGCCGGACGCGCGGCGCGGTCAGCTCGAAGGGCAGCGCGTCGCGCTCCACGATGATGTAGTCGTTGCCCAGCGCCTGCCACTTCTGAAAGCGCATTGAGCGCGCGACCCTATCCCAGGAGCTCGCGCGCCACGTCGCCGGGGGCGCGGTCGGTGAGGTCGACATGCTCGACGCCGGGCAGCTTGCGCAGCCACGTGAGTTGCCGGCGCGCGTACTGGCGGGTGCGGACCTTCATCGCCTCGACGTCGCCGTCCAGCAGCTCCTGGAAGCCGAGCGCCTTGCGCGCGGTGACTGACGCGCCGGCCGCATCGGCAGCGCGGACCTCCTCTCCGACGCCGGCCACAAGCATCGCGTCAACCCGTGCGTCGATTCGGTCCTTTAGCTGTGCGCGCTCCATCGTCAACGCGATCAACCGCGTCGGCCGGCGCGTCTCGGCGGTCCACAACCGGCTCTCGGCCGGCGGTCGATCGTCGAGCGCGCCCTGGGCATCGAGCTCCAGGGCCCGGACGACGCGGTGGCGGTCACGCGGGTCGATCGTCGCAGCGACGCCGGGCGCGCGGGCCGCCAGCTCGGCATGCAGCGCCTCGGGCCCGCGAGCTTGCGCATCGGCCATCAGCGCCTCGCGGACGCTGGGTGGCGGCGGCGGTCGCAGATCCAGTTCGGCGAGCGCGGCGCGCAGGTAGAGGCCGGTGCCGCCGACGACGATCGGCGTGCCACCGCCGTCGAGAATCGCATCGATCTCGGTGTGTGCACGTTGCGCGTACTCGGCAACCGAGAAGCGCTCGCGGACATCGACGATGCCGATCAACCGATGCTCCAGCCGCGCGCGCTCGGCTGCGTCGGCAGCACCGCTGAGGATCTCCAAGCCACGGTAGACCTGCAGCGCGTCGGCGGAGACCGCGATCGGCCGCTCGCCGCGCTCGCGCAGCCGATCGGCGACCGCGAGCGCCAGCGCGGTCTTGCCAACGGCGGTCGGGCCGAAGAGGGCGAGGATCGTCACCACGCCACAGTGTGGCCGACGCGGCGGCGCCGCAGCGTCCCGCGCAGCGGCGTGACAGAGTGCCCGCATGGAACTTCGCGGCTCATCCGTCCTACTCACCGGTGCCACGGGTGGCATCGGCCACGCCATCGCCCGCCATCTGCATAACGCGGGTGCGTCGCTCCTGCTCACCGGTCGCCGGACCGATGTCCTGGAGCCGCTGGCCGCCGAGGTCGGCGGCCGCGCGACCGCGGTCGACCTCGCCGACCGCGCCGCGGTCGACCGGCTGCTCGAGGAGGCAGGTGACGTCGACATCCTCGTCGCCAACGCGGCGCTGCCCGCGTCGGGCGACATCTTGAGCTTCACGCCCGAGGAGATCGACCGCGCCCTGGACGTCAACCTGCGAGCGCCGATCATGATGTCGCGCGTCCTGGGCGAGCAGATGGCAGCGCGCGGGCGCGGCCACATCGTCCTGATCTCCTCGCTGTCGGGGAAGTCGGGCCAGGCGGGCGCCGCGATCTACAGCGCAACGAAGTTCGGCCTGCGCGGCCTTGGCCAAGGGCTGCGCGGCGATCTCGGCCCTCGCGGCGTCGGCGTCAGCACCGTCTTTCCCGGCTTCATCCGCGATGCCGGCATGTTCCACGAATCGGGGACCAAGCTGCCCAAGGGCGTGGGCACCTCGACGCCCGACGAGGTCGCCGCCGGCGTCGTCAAGGCGATTACCGCCGACAAGGGCGAGGTCGATGTCGCCCCAGTTGGCATGCGCGCCGGCACGGTGTTCGCGCAGCTGGCACCCGCCACGTCGGCCCGCGTCGCCAAGCGGATGGGCGCCGAGAAGATCGCCAAGGAGCTCGCCAGCGGTCAGGCCGACAAGCGCTGAGCCAGGCGGCGCCGCTCTTGGCTGCGTCTAGAACAGCGCCTGCTGGACCGCATCCGGAGGACTCAAGCGGCGCAAGCCGACGTCGCGCTCGATCCGCCCGCGCGGACCCATCGCGCGGCGCAACGTGCGATCGAACGGGCGCTCGTCGGCCGGGTCACGGCGAAACGGCCGGGCGGGCGGCGCACCCGCCTCACGGAGCACTCGCGCGATCCGATCCCGCTCCGGCGGCCCGAGGTACGCGCCGCGCGCGTAGAGCTCCTCGTACCGCTCGATGAGGTCGGGCCGGTAGGCGCGCAACCACTCCATGAAGACCCCACGGACCTCGCCGCGCAGGTGCAGGCCGATGCCACCGATGCTCGTCGCCCCCGCGTCGATCGCCGTCTGGATGATCTCCTCGACCTGTTTGGGATCGTCGTTGATCCCGGGCATCAGCGGCGCCACGAGGATGCCCGTCGGGATGCCGCTGCGGTTGAGCTCGGCCACCGCCTCCAGACGAGCCCGCGGATGCGGCGTGTGTGGCTCGGTCGCGCGCCACGCCTTCTCGTCGATGGTCGGCACGCTGAGGTTGGCGCTGACCTCGGTGACCTGCGCGATCTCCTTGAGCAACGCCAGGTCGCGGAGCACGAGCGGTGACTTGGTGAGCACCGAACACGGGTTGCGGAAGTCACGCAGTGCCTCCCAGATGCCGGGCATCAGCTGGTAGCGACCCTCGACCCACTGATAGGGGTCGGTGTTGGTGCCCATCGCGATGTGCTCGCCCTTCCAGGACGGCCGCCGCAACTCGGCGCGCAGGACCTCGGGCACGTTGACCTTCACAACGATCTCGCGCTCGAAGTCGCGCCCCGCGTCGAAGTCCAGGTAGGTGTGCGTCGGACGCGCGAAGCAGTTGTGCGAGACGACGCCGTTGGCAATGAAGTCGCCCGTCCCGGTGGTGATGTCATACAACTTCTGTGGCGCCCCAAGCGGCTCGATCGCCACGACAGCGAGGTCGGCGTTGGACTTCACCGGGCGGCCTTCCAGACCCGACTTCGACGTCACCGCCGGAGCGGTGAGATGGCAGAACCGCAGCTGCGCGCGGACCCCGCCGCGAACCCGCACCCCACGCACGCCGAGCGCGTCCGGCGGTTCGAGGTCACAGCTGAAGCCGAAGGACTGCAGGCATGCCTCCGTCCACGACAGGATCGTCGGATCGGCGTTGTCGATCCGCAGCCCGTCGCTGCCGCAGCTGCCATCGGCGTCGAAGATCCCCGCCAGGTAGCCCTTGCGCCAATCGTCGCTCGGCGCGAACGGCCATGCGATCAGCGCGTCGATTCGCTCCGCGCGCAAGAGCGCTCCCGGCGTGCGCCGGCGCCGCGTGGTCCCGCTGCTGACCGCGCTCAGTCCCAGGAGCCCGCCATCGATGCCCGCCGCCGCGAGATAGGCCTCGGCGCGCCCCCGCGCCTCGGGCTCCTGCGCGTCGCCGCGGATCGCACTGCAGAGGTAACCACGCCGGTACTCGGCGGTATCGACCGGCGCCGTGACGAACCGTCCGGGACCAAGCAGCGAGACGGCGCGCGTCAGGTACGGCCGCGGCGTCGCACCGCGCTCGGCGCGCAGCACGTGCTTCCACCCGCGATTGGTGAGGAAGCGGTGGTCGGCACTAGCGACGAGCTCGGTGCCGTCTCGCAGCGTCACACGGTAGGCCGGCTTCTCGCTGGACCAGTGAGCACGAACCCGGGTGCGCACGTAGCGTCGGTAGGTCGTGCCCTCCTGCTCGGTGCCGTAGATCTCGTCGCCGACGCGGACATCCGCCAGCCGCCGCGTGCGACCGTCGGCCATGAGGATCGGCGTGTCGCCCGCCATGCAATAGACGCAGGCGTGCGAGCAGCCACGGTAGGGGTTGATCGTCCACCGAAACGGCATCCGCGACGCCTCGGGCACGCGGTTGAGCGCGCTCTTGGCGTGGATCTCGTAGAAGCGCATGTCCAGCGCCTCGGGAGCATCGAAGCGCCGCACCGATGCAGGCTCGCGATAGCCCGGGAGCCGCGTCCCCTCCTCCGCCTCGATCTTGAGATTGTCCCACCGCATGCGAACACATGTTCGCAAATGCGCGATCGATTTACGAACATCTGTTCGTAGCAGGCACTTCCGCGTTCGTCAGGAGACCAGCGCGCGTGCCAGCAGCGACATCTCGCCCGAAAGCGTCTGCGACGTGGAGCCGCTGATCTGCACCGGGACGATCTCTCCGGACTGCGCCAGACCCGAGAAGTTGACCGTCTTGCCGTGACCGCTGCGTCCACGCAAGCGCGACGGATCGGTGCGCGACGGGCCTTCCACCAGCACGTCGAGCGTGCGCCCGACGAAGCGCTCGGCGCGCTGGGCCGCACGGCGCTGGACGACCTCCACCAGCCGCTCCATCCGTTCCACGGCGACCTCGTGAGCGACGAACTCGTCGGTGAGTTCCGCCGCCTCGGTATCGCGCCGCGGCGAGTAGATGAAGGTAAACGCACCGTCGAAGCCGACCTCCTCGCAGACCTCCAGGGTCTTTGCGAAGTCCTGCTCGGTCTCCCCGGGAAAGCCCACGATGATGTCGGTCGTCAGCGCGATGTCGGGATTGTGCTCGCGGATCAACGCCACGCGATCCAGGAAGCGCCCGCGGTCATAGGTGCGGCGCATGGCCTTCAAGATGCGCGACGAGCCCGACTGCAGCGGGAGGTGCATATGCGGGCAGACGCTGGCGAGCGTGGCGTGCGCGAGCACCACGTCCTCGGTCATGTCCTGGGGATGCGGCGAGGTGTAGCGCACCCGCCGAAGGCCTTGGATGTCGTCGAGCGCGTGCAAGAGGGCCGCAAATGACGTCCGCTCGCCGCCGCGCACCGCGCGCCCGTAGGCGTTGACGTTCTGGCCCAGGAGCGTGACCTCGACCACGCCGCCCGCCACCATCTCGCGCACTTCGGCGACCAGCTCGTCGAGCGGGCGATCGACCTGACGGCCGCGCGTCGACGGGACGATGCAATACGAGCACTTCATGTTGCAACCGGCCGAGATCTGCACCCAGCCCTGGAAGTCCCGCTCCCGCGCCGAGGGAAGGTGGCCGGTGAAGCCCTCGAACTCAAAGAAGCCCTGAGCGGTCAGTGAATCGCTGGTCAGGAACTCCGCGAGCTTGTGGACCTGCCCCGGCCCGAAGGCCACGTCGACGTAGGGAAACTGACGGAAGACGTCCTCCTTGACCGATTGGGCCCAGCAGCCGCCGACGCCGATCACGATCTCCGGGTTGCGGCGCTTGTAGGACGCGGCCAGCTGCAGGTAGGAGATGAAGCGGCTGTCGGCCTTCTCGCGGATCGAGCACGTGTTGAAGAGGATCAACTCGGCGTCGCGCTGCTCGGCGGTCTCCGCGTAGCCCAACGCGACGAGCATCCCCTTCATCCGCTCGGAGTCGTGCTGGTTCATCTGGCACCCGAAGGTGGTGACGTGGAAGGTCTTGCTCACGACGGACATGAGGGTACCTGTCCCGCGCGCCCGCTCACTTCGCGTAGTCGACCGCCCGCGACTCGCGGATCACCGTGACCTTGATCTGGCCCGGGTACTCGAGCTCCTGCTCGATCTCGCGCGCGATCGTGTGCGATAGGGCGATCGCCTTCTCATCGGTGACCGCGCCGGGCTCGACGATTACGCGGATCTCACGGCCAGCCTGCATGGCGTACACCTTGTCGACCCCGTCGTGGCGGGTCGCGAGCTTCTCGAGGTCGCGCAGGCGCTTGACGTACTGCTCCAGCGACTCGCCGCGTGCCCCCGGACGAGCGCCGCTCAGCGCATCGGCGGCCTGGACGATCACGGCCTCGACGGTCTGGGGCTCGACCTCGTTGTGATGGGCCTCCATCGCGTGCGCGACAGCTTCGGACTCGCCGTGGCGGCGGGCAAGGTCGCCGCCGACCAGCGCGTGCGGACCCTCGACCTCGTGCGAGATCGCCTTGCCGATGTCGTGCAACAGCGCCGCTCGGCGCGCGGTCTTGGTACTCGCGCCGAGCTCGGCGGCCATCAGCGCGGAGAGATGCGCGCACTCGACCGAATGGGCGAGCACGTTCTGCCCGTAGCTGGTGCGGAACTTCAACCGGCCGAGCACCTTGACGAGCTCGGGATCGAGGCCCTGGACGCCGGCCTCGAAGACGGCGGTCTCCCCCGCCTCGACCATGTGCGACTCCAGCTCGGACTTCGCCTGGTAGTAGGTCTCCTCGATGCGCGCTGGATGGATCCGGCCGTCTTGCAGCAGCTTGTCCAGCGTGATGCGCGCCACTTCGCGGCGGACGCCGTCAAAGGCGCTGAGCACGACCGCGTTCGGCGTGTCGTCGATGATGAAGTCCACGCCGGTGAGGTTCTCCAGCGCACGGATGTTGCGCCCCTCCCTGCCGATGATCCGGCCCTTCATGTCGTCGCTGGGCAGCTGGACGACGCTGACCGTCGTCTCGGCGGCGTGCGAGGCCGCCAGCCGCTGCATGGCGACCGACAGGATCGAGCGCACGCGCCGCTCGGCATCGCGCTTGGTCTCCTCCTCGACCTGACGCACGACGCGGCCTGCGTCATGGCGGGCCTCCTCCTCGACGTCCTTGAGCAGCGCCTGTTTGGCCTGCCCGGCGCTCAGCCCGGCGAGGCGCTCCAGCGCCTGCTCGCGCTCAAGACGTAGGCGCTCGACCTCGTCGGCGTGTGCACGCACGTGCTGGTCGCGACGCTCCAGCTCGGCCTCGCGGCGATCGAGGTCGGCGCCACGGCGATCCAGTGCAGCCTCCAGCGCTTGGGTGCGCACGGCGCTGTGCTCGAGCTCGGCGGACCGGCGCAGGAGCTCCGCATCCTCGGGCCCGACCGCCGTGGGGGCGGTGACGGTGGCGAGCGTCGCAACCGGCCTGCGGCGTCCGTAGACGAGGGCCGCGACGACGATGGCGGCTCCGATGAGCGCCGCGCCGATCAGCGTTTCCATGTGGGGTGTCCTCTCCCCAGCCGTCGATGGAGGCGGCGGCTGGTCTGGGGTGCCGCGTTTTGGGAGCGAGAGGCCCGGCCACCGGGCGAGGGTGGACGGCGGTTTCGGGTCCTGCGTGGTCCGGGCGCGTCGGAAACATGACGCGGTGCGGACCTGCACGTGCTGTGCGAACGGCGAAAAGCGTGCTGAGAAGTCTCGGTTCGGTCGCCCTGAAGTCGGTCTTTCGCTGGCCGGGATCGTAGTACCGAAAGCGTTGCGCGTGCAATCAGCCTGCGGTCACCGGGAGAGCCGATAGAGGACGTGCGGCAGGCCGGCGTGGACGGTGTCGCGCTCGTAGGTCATGCCGAGCTTCTCCATCACCGCGCGGGACGCATGGTTGACGTCGACGGTCTGAGCGACGACGGCGTCGAGCTCCAGGACATCGAAGGCGACACGGACCGCTTCGCGCGCCATCTCGGTGGCGTACCCGTGGCGCCAATGGTCAGCTGCCAGGAACCACACCAACTCGACCTCGGGCCGGCCGCCGACGTCGGCGTGGCGCAGGCCGGCGTACCCGATCGGCGTGCGGTCGAGCAGGACCGTCCAAGGCCCGAAGCCCCAGCGCTCCCAATGGCGCAGGAAGTCGTTCAGGAGCGTGTGAGCCTGGTCCGCCGTCCGCAGATGCTCGGGCCACGCCTCCTCGGCGATCCGCGCGTCAGTGAAGATCCCTGCGTAGGTGGCAGCATCGTCGGGCTCGGGTCGGCGACCAGCCAGACGGGCGGTGGACACGCGATCGATGCCGAAGTCGACGGGCATGGTGGTCGTCACTCGGCGGGCATCGAAAACGTGTACATGCGGTCGGCGTCGATCCGCGCGAAGAGCGGGCCGGAGTCCATGAATTGCTCCCACTCGGCGCCGTACCGCGGCACGTAGATGTCGAGCAGCGCGCGACGCAGGTCGGCGCCCTCAGGGGCCTGGACATCAACGAGGGTGGCGCGGCCGTGGACGGTGATCGAGAGCTCCTCGCCCGGTAGATGCGTCGCGCTGACCTGCGGGCGCTTGGCGATGTGCCGCATGCGCGTGGAGTCCGGCGATGAGCCGAAGTGAAAGGCACCGTGGAGGAAGACACCGTCGACCGGTCCGGTGATTGGGCGGCCGTCAGCGGTGACGGTGGCCAGCGTCAGCAGCCGCATGCCTTGGAGTTGCTCGGAGATCTGCTGGGCGGTCAGTCGTCGCTCGGGCGTGTGGATGCGCAGCAGGTGCGGCCCGGCGGCGGCGTAGCTGCGGTCCAGCAGAGCCTGCAGGGTGGCGATCTCCTGCGGCGACTCGTGCATCAGCTCGGTGTGGTCGCTGACGAGCGCGGATCGATCAGCACCTTGGCGTGGGTCTCGGGGTCGCCGAGCGCGGTGAAGGCCGTGTCAACGCCGTCGAGGCCGACCGTGCCGGTGATGAGCGGACGCGGATCGAGCTTGCCGTCGGCGAGCATGTGCAAGGTGTCGCGGTACTCCAGCGGCGTGTAGGCCAGCACGAAGCGCAGGTCGATCTCCTTGTTGATGGCCATCGCCGGCGTGAAGCGATCCGGGCCGACGCACACGCCGACCACGACCACGCGCGAGAACAGCGGCGCGTCGTCGACGATGCTCGAGATCATCCCGGGCACGCCGACGCACTCGAAGATCACCGGCCGCTTGGGCATGCCGCCGAGCTTCTCGCCTAGCCGCCAGACGTGCCACCAACCGACGGGCAACCGCCCCAGCTTCTCGCGTGTCCCCACGGCGAGCTCGAAGGCCGCGGGCGCGTCGGTGATGTGACCGCGCTTCGCACCGCCCGCATACGGCGAGCCGACCGCGGGGTCGATCACGACATCGGCGCCGCACGCGGTCGCCAACGCCCGGCGCCCCGCCGAGAAGTCGCTGGCCACCACGGTGCGCACGCCGCTGGCCTTCAGGCACAAGATCACCCCGAGGCCGACCGGCCCGCAGCCGATGACGATCGCCACGTCGCGCTTGCTGGCCTCTCCGCGGCGGACCGCGTGCCAGGCGACGGCCATCGGCTCGGTGAGCGCCGCCACGTCGGGCGCCAGCCCGTTGGGCACCGGCATCATCATCGACTCCTGGACGATCATCTGCTCGGCGTAGCCGCCCGGCGCGTGTGCCGACAGGCCGACCGCGTCGATGCCGTGCGCGCCGCGCACGAGCGGCACCGCGACCACCGGCGTCCCTGGCGGCAACTTGCCGCCACATCCCGGCCCGTACTCGGCGATGCTGCCTGCGAACTCGTGACCGAAGACGATGGGTTGGTCGGAGCGCCCGAAGCGGTCATAGCCCGTCTTGGCCGCCATCTCGGCCCACTCGTCGATGCCGTGGCGAGCATGGAGGTCCGAGCCGCAGATGCCACAGCGCGTGACCTCGATGCGCACCTGGCCTTTGGCCGGCACCGGCTCGGGCAGGTCGACGACCTCCAGCTCGGCGCGGTGGCAGGCGACCGCCCTCATCGCGCCGCCCCGGTCGCCTGGTCGTCGACGTTCTTGCGATCGATCATGGCCGCTGTCAAGTCTCGCAGCCCAGCGGACACAGCGTGGCAGCTACCGTGACCGACATGCGCGCGCCCATCCAGCTGGATCTGCACCTGCCGAACTTCAACTACCCGGGGGTCGGGCCCGACGCAGTCTTCGAGAAGTTGGTGGAGATCGCCACGGCGGCCGAGCAGGCGGGCTTCACCTCGATCTCGGTGATGGACCACTACCACCAGATCCCGCCGGTCGGTCCGCCGCAGAACTGGATGTTCGAGGGCAACACGATGCTTGCCGGTCTCGCCGCCCGGACCACGACGATCGCGCTCGGCCTGCTGGTCGGCGGCGTCGGCTACCGCAACCCTGCTCAGCACGCCAAGATCACCACGACGCTCGACGTCATCTCCGGCGGCCGTGCGTTTCACGGCATCGGCGCCGGGTGGTTCGAGGCCGAGCACGACGCCTACGGCTTTGCGTTCCCACCGATCAAGGAGCGCTTCGAGCGCCTCGAGGACCATCTGCAGATCGTCCGGGCGATGTTCACGCAGGAGCAGGCGACGGTCGCCGGCGCCCACCACTCCGTCACCAACGCCTACAACAACCCCAAGCCCCTGCGCGGCGACATCCCGATCCTCATCGGCGGCAGCGGCGAGCGCAAGACGCTGCGCATGGTCGCCCAGTACGCCGACGGCTGCAATCTGTTCGGCGACCCCGAGCGTGCCAAGCACCTGCTCGGCGTCCTGGAAGGCCACTGCGAGAACGTCGGCCGCGACTCGGCCGAGATCACCAAGACCTCCATGATGACGCTCGCGATCGGCGAGACCGAAGGCGCCGTGAAGGCCAAGCTCGACGCCATGCGCGCCGCCGGCTTCCCCGAAGAGCGCATCGCCGCCACAACGGCCGGCACGCCCGAGCAGGTCCTCGAACGCGCCCACGCCTTCCGCGACGTCGGCATCGAGGGCGTGACGTTCTCGATGCCCGACGTCCACGACCTCGAGGCTGTGACCCTCGCCGGCGCGACGCTCGCGCCGGTCTTCAACCCCGACCGCTAGTCGCGGCCGTAGGCGCGAATCGCGTCGTAGGCCGTCTCGAGCTCGTAGCCCTTGCGGACCAGGAACCCGAGAGCACGGTCGCGGTCGCGATCGGTCTCGGGTGGCGTCCGAAAGCGATGGGTGAGGATGGCCAGCGCTGCGTCGAACTGCGACTCGACCGCATCGCCACCGGCAACCGCGGCAGCGATGAGCTCCGCGTCAATGCCCGAGGCTGCCAGCTTGCGCTCGATGCGCTCGTTACCCCAGTGGTCCAGTGTCCGACGATCCTCGACGAAGCGCTGAGCGAAGCGCGCATCGTCGAGGTACCCCTGCTCGGCCAGCTCGGCAACGGCCTGCTCGATCGTGTCGGGCTCCACACGCTTGGCCTCGAGATGGCGCCGCATCTCGAGCACCGTGCGATCACGGAACCCGAGGTAGCGATAGCTCAGATCGAGCGCGTGCTGGAGGCGAGCCTCCGGATCGATGGCACGTTCAGCGGTTGTCACAGGCGCGTGCTCCGCGTCCGCTGCGCTAGGTCGTCGCCGCCGCCGTCTTGCGCTCAGCCGTGATCTCACCCGTCGCCGGATCGACGCCCTCGGGCACCACGTCACGGTCGATCGGCGCGACCAGGTCGCGGTCGATGTCCAGCGCGCGGTAGACCTTGTCCTCGATCTCACGCGCGATCTCGGGGTGCTCGTCCAGGAAGCCCTTGGCGTTGTTGCGCCCCTGGCCAAGACGATCGCCGTCGTAGGAGAAGAACGAGCCGGACTTCGCGACGATGTTGTGCTCGATCCCGAGGTCCAGGATGCAGCCCGAGCTCGAGATGCCCTTGCCGAACTCGATGTCGAACTCAGCCTGACGGAACGGGGCCGCCACCTTGTTCTTGACGACCTTGACGCGAACCCGGTTGCCCACCGCCTCGGTGCCGTCCTTGAGCGTCTCGATGCGGCGGATGTCCAGACGCTGCGAGGAGTAGAACTTCAGCGCACGACCGCCCGGCTGGGTCTCCGGCGAGCCGAACATGACGCCGACCTTCTCGCGGATCTGGTTCGTGAAGAGACAGAGCGTCTGCGTGCGGTTGAGGTTGCCGGCGAGCTTGCGCATCGCCTGGCTCATCATCCGGGCTTGCAGACCGACGGTCTGATCGCCCATCTGGCCCTCGAGCTCGGCACGCGGCGTCAGCGCCGCCACCGAGTCGATGGCGACGAGATCCACCGCACCTGAGCGCACCAACATGTCGCAGATCTCCAGCGCCTGCTCGCCGTGGTCGGGTTGTGACACGAGCAGGTTGTCGATGTTGACGCCGATCTGCTGGGCGTACAGCGGATCCATGGCGTGCTCGGCATCGATGAAGGCGCAGACGCCACCTAGGCGCTGGGCCTCGGCGAGGACGTGATAGACGAGCGTCGTCTTGCCCGAGGACTCCGGGCCGAAGACCTCGACGATGCGGCCGCGCGGCATGCCGCCGATGCCGAGCGCGAGGTCGAGCGAGAGCGCGCCGGTCGGAATCGCGTTGACCTTGACCTGCGCGCCCTCGTCGCCCATGCGCATGATCGAGCCCTTGCCGAACTGGCGCTCGATCTGCGTGAGGGCGCCGGCAAGGGCGGTGTCGCGGGCCTTAATGGCCTTCTCGTCGGTAGCGGGCATGCGGGGTGAGACCTCTCTCGAACGCGGAAGAGCGAACCAGTGTGCGGGTCGCGTCGGACGGAACTTCGGAGATCAGAAGCGTACGCACGTTCGTGTGCCGAAATACGCGCACGAGGTCACGATTCGGGACCGAATTCCGCAAGGGTCAGCGCCTCGTAGCGCGGTGGGCCCTCACCCAGGAACGATCGCATCAGTGCCACCCCGCGCACGTCGAGATCCAGCGCGGGCGTCGGGGGCAGCGCGGCCGTCGACGGCGTCCATCCCCGGCGCACGCGCGCAACCGTCAGATGCGGCCGAAAGCGCCGCTCGTCACGCTCGAACCCGAGTCCCTCCAACGCATCCCAGAGCGTGGCGTGCAGCGCTGCCAGCGAGCCGGTCTCGTCAGCGATCGCCACCGTCAGCACATGCGGCCGGCGCGGCGCGAGCCACAGCGCGGCACCCGTCGACAGCGCCGGCAGCGGCCAGCCCGCCAGCTCCTCGACCACCGCGCTCAGCGGCCCGACGTCCTCCAGCGGCCGGTGACCGAGGAACGCGAGCGTCAGGTGGACCTGCTCGGCCGCGACGATCCGCAACGCCCGATCAGCCGCGACCGCCTCGCGTGCCCAAGCCACGAGCGCGCGGCGATCCCCGCCGCCGAGCTCCAGCGCGACGAAGAGGCGCGCGGGCACCGCTCAGCCTCCGGTCTCGCCTCGCAAGACGCGCCGGATCATGTGCATGGCCACCGTGGTCGACCGATCGCGAACGTCGAAGCGGCCACCCGGGAGAACGATGCGGCGGGTGAGCCGGTGGCCATCGGCGACCACCGAGAAGCAGACGGTCCCCACCGGCTTGTCGTCGGTGCCGCCGCCCGGGCCGGCGATGCCGGTGATGCCGACCCCGACATCAGCACCCAACGCGGCACGCGCCCCGTCGGCCAGCGCCTCGGCAACCTCGACCGAGACGGCGCCCACGCGCTCGATCAACGCCTCGTCGACGCCGGCGAGCGCCACCTTCGCGGCGTTGGAGTACACCACCACCCCGCCGAGCACGTAGTCCGAGGAGCCGGCGAGATCGGTCAACCGTCCCGCAAGCAGCCCACCGGTGCAGGACTCGGCGGTGGCGATGGTGTGCGACGACGAGCGCAGCAGCGACGCGACCTGCTCGTCGACCGACGTCCCGTCATCGGAGAAGAGCTCGCGTGGGTGCCGCGCGCCGACCAGCGCCGCGAAGGCGTTATAGACCTCCTGCTGGGGTGGCTCGTAGCGCGTGACGACTTCGACCTCGCCGCGACGCAGGCAGGTCGTGATCTCCAGCGCGTCGAGGTCGATCCCGGCGTCGCGCGCCTGCAGCATCGTGTTGGCGATCTCGGACTCCGGGATGCCGAAGAGCCGCAGCATGTGCTGGCGGTACTCGGTGGCGCCCGTCGTCGCGGCGCGAAACGCTTCTGTCTTCACCGCTGCGCCCCACATCGGCCGCAGCTCGCGCGGCGGGCCCGGCAGCACCACGATCGTCGGGCTGACCGCGCCGTCGGCCGACGGCGGCACCACCAGCCCCGGCGCCGTGCCGACCGGCTCGAGCACGGTGGCCCCGCGCGGCACCAGCGCCTGCTTGCGGTTCGAGCGCCGGATCGCCTCCTGGTCGAGATCCGGCCAGCGGATCATCAACCCCTCCAAGATCTTCCAGATTCGCCCCTCCAGCTCCGCGTCGAGCTCCGACGGCCGTCCCTGGAAGTCGCCGACGACCGCGGCGGTCAGGTCATCCTCGGTCGGGCCCAAGCCACCGCTGGTGACGATGACGTCCATGCCGGCTGCGGCGAGCCAGCCGAGCGCATCGCGCACGTCGTCCGGGCGATCGCCCACGACGATGTTATGGGCGACCTCGATGCCGATCTCACGCAGCCGCTCGGCTAGCCATGGGCCGTTGCGGTCGACGACACGCCCGGTGAGCACCTCGGTGCCCGTGACGACGATGCCCGCGCGCGCCGCCATCAACTGCAGTCCGGAACGGAGCTGGGATCGACCCGCTTGACGGAGCCCTTGCTGATCCGAAACGCAACGGGGCTGACGTCGGGCACGTCGCGCAGCTTGCCGTCGACGCGCAGCCGCGCGTTGCCGTTGCCCAAGAGCAGCTTGAAGCGCTTGGAGCGATACGGCCCCGCCGAGCCGCCTTGCTGCAGGGTCGTGCCGGGGATGCGCGCCGCGCCGCTGGCGTCGACCAGGCAGGCCGAGACCGGGCCCGGGCCTGTCGGGATCAGCTGCAGGCGCACCAGCCTGGACGCTGCCGATGCCTTCTTCTTGGTGGACTTGCCCTTCGACGCGGTGGCCGTCGTGCGTGCCGGCACGGGCGTGGTCGTGGTCGTGCTCGTCGTCGTGGCCGCCGCCGACGAACCGTCGTCACCGTCGTCGCCGCTGCCCTTGCCCAGCAGATACAGCGCGCCGAAGAGCAACACGAGAATCACCCCTACCACGGCACCGACCGGGATCCGGCGCGGCTCGCGCTGCGGACGCAATGGGCCGGCCCCACGGCCGCCCCGCCCACCGCGGCGACGCGGGGCGCCGATCGGCATCAGGTCGTGATCAGACGGCCGCTCGTGGCGGAGCTTGTACTCCTCCAACAGCAGCTTGGCGTCGAGGTCAAGCGCCTCGGCATAGGTGCGCAGGAACGAACGGACGTACGCGGGCCCCGGCAGCAGCCCCCACTCCTCGTTCTCTAGTGCCCGCAGGTACTTGGCACGGATCTTCGTCTCGGCTTCGATCTCCGAGATGTCGATGCGGGCGCGCATGCGCGCCTCGCGGAGGGTGGCCCCGATCTCCGGCATGGCTAAGGGCCGCAGTCTATGGAGAGCTACGACCCGCCCGGGTCGTCGCCGGCGTCGAGCGGATCGGCGCCGGCCTCGGGCCGATCGGGCCCGGGCAGCTCGGGCAGCGCTGGCGCGTCACCGCTCTCCGGCGCTCCGGAGGCTGCCGGCGCAGCGATATCGCCCTTCTCCGCCAGGGCAGCCAGCATCCGCGGGAGGTCCTGACCGGTGATCAGCACCTGACGCGGCTTGGATCCCTCATAGCCGGAGATGACGCCACGACGCTCGAGCATGTCCATCATCCGCCCCGCGCGCGTGTAGCCCAGGCGCATCCGGCGCTGCAGCATCGACGTCGACGCGGTGCCCATCTCGACGACCAGCTCGATCGCGTCAGCGAGCAGCGGATCCTCGTCGGGATCCTTGCCGTCGGCCTCGTCGCGACCGCCCTCGGATGCCTCAGGCTCGACCTCCTCCAAGAGGTCGGCGCGCAGCTCGGGCTCGCCCTGGCGCGCCCAGAACTCGGTGATCTGGCCGACCTGCGCCTCGTCGATGTAGGCGCCCTGGATGCGCTGCAGCTTCGACGAGCCGACGGGCGAGAAGAGCATGTCGCCCATGCCCAGCAACGATTCGGCGCCGTTCTGATCGAGGATCACGCGCGAGTCGGTCTGCGAGCTCACCGCGAAGGCGATCCGCGACGGGACGTTGGCCTTGATCATGCCGGTGATGACGTCGACGCGGGGCGACTGCGTGGCAAGCACGAGGTGGATGCCCACCGCTCGCGCTTTCTGCGCGATCCGGATGATCGAGTCCTCGACGTCGCCCGGCGCGACCATCATCAGGTCGGCGAGCTCGTCGATCACGCAGAGGATGTAGGGCAGGCGCTTCTCGCCCTCCTCCTCGCGCACGCGGTTGAGCTCGACCAGCGAGCGCGTGCGCTTCATGGCCATGATCCCGTAGCGCCACTCCATCTCGCGCACGAGGTTCTGCAGCGCGTTGGCGGCCTGGCGCGGCGAGGTGATCACCGGCGTGAGCAGATGCGGGACGTCCTCATAGTGGTTGAGCTCGACCTGCTTGGGGTCGACCAGGACCAGCCGCGCCTCATCGGGCGTTGCGTTGAGCAGGATCGACGACAACATCGCGTTGATACAGGCCGACTTGCCCGCGCCCGTGGTGCCGGCGACGAGGATGTGCGGCATCTTGGCCAGGTCGGCGCCGATGGCCTTGCCCGAGACATCCTTGCCGAGCCAGACCGTGAGCGGCGAGTAGCCCTCGGGGCGCGCGCGGAAGACGTCGCCGAGGTGGACGGTACGACGGTCGCGGTTGGGGACCTCGATACCGACGGCCTGCTTGCCGGGGATCGGCGCGAGGATGCGGATCTCGGTCGCGGCCAAGGCATAGGCCAAGTCGTCTTTGAGCTGGGCGACCTTGCTCATCTTCACGCCCGGCGCCAGCCGCAGCTCGTAGCGCGTGATGTGCGGGCCGCTGACGGTGCCGACGACCTTGGCCTCCACGTTGAAGTGGCTCAGCGCCTCGACCAGCGAGGCGGCGATCTTCTCGTTGCCGCTGGTGTCGGGGCGGATCTGGTCGCCGGTGGAGCGCTTGAGCACGCGCGGGTCCGGGACGACATACTCGATGTCCTCGTGGTCGTCCTCCCCACGGGCCGCCGGCAGCTCCAATTGCTTGGGCTCGCCGTCGTCGTCGGGGTCGAAGTCCTGCTGGAGATCCGGGAGGTCGTCGGTCGCCATCACGGCGTCCTCGACTGCGGCGTCATTGGCGTCCTCGGCCGCGCTCTGGGGCGTGCGCTGCACGGTCAAGTCGTCGTCGGTCGGCTCCGGGATCGCGTCGACCGGATCGGCGGCCTTCTTGCGCCGGCGGATCCGCGGCTCCTCGTCGGGCAGCGCGCCCGCCGGCTCGTCGTCGCCGAAGAGATCGGGGTAGCGCTCGACGCCATCCAGCGACGGCGCCTCGACGTGCGTGGCCTTGACGACCAGGTCGTCGTCGGAGCTCTCCGGAACGCGCACGCGCGGGCGCCCGCTTTTGGTCGCGCCGGCGGCCGTGGCGGCGGCGCTCCGCGGGCTCGCCTCCGGGCGCACCGTGGCCTCGCGCAACGCGCGCGTGGACTCCGCGACCGTGCCGCCGGTCGCCTTCAGCACGCCGGCCACCGACGCGCCGGTCAGCAGCAACAGCCCGGCCAAAAAGAGGAAGAGCGCCAGGATGTGCGTGCCGATCGACCCGATCAGGTTGCTCGACACATAGAACAAGCCCTCGCCGAGGTACCCGCCGCGGTCGCGCAGGAAGTCGGCATTCCAGAAGCCGTCGCGGACCGTGTCCGGGCCGAGCCCGAGCGTGCCGGCGGCGAACATCAGCGCCAGCGCAAGCACGAAGCAGATCCCGCCCGACTTGAACGGGCGCACCGACGGCAGCACCGGGCGCATGACGATGACCGCGCCGGCGGCCAGCACGCCGATCGGCGCCACGTAGCGCAGCTGGCCCACGGCCAGCGCAAGCCCATCGACAACGCCGTCTCCGGCCTGGCCCCCATCCCAGCCCAGGTAGAGCGGGAAGATCAAGAAGACACCGCACGCCACGAGGGCCAGCCCGAAGAGATCGAGGTGGCGCTGCTCGATGACGGGGATGCGTGGAGCCCAGGTCGCCGACGAGCGCTTTGCCCGTGTGCGCGCGGTGCTCTTGGCCGTGCCGCGCGCCGGTGGCTTGCGCTTGCGCGCGGCCGCCGAGGAGGCAGACGTCGTGGTCGTGGTCTTGGACTTGGGCGCAGGCTTGCGCTTGCGCGGGGCGGGAGTGCGGGTCGTAGCCATAGCTCGGACCCTCACCTTCGACGCGATGGTGTCCGTCCCTGCCGCGCCGTCAGACGGGGGCAGGCGCGAGTCGCGCGCGCAGCGCCTCGGCCGTCAGCGGCCGGGCGAAGAAGTAGCCCTGGCCGATGTCGCAGCCCAGAGCGCCGAGCTTGGCCGCCTGCTCGGCGCTCTCGACGCCTTCGGCGACGCACTCCAGGCCCAATCCGACGGCAAGTCGGACGACAGCGCCGACGATCGCGGCGTCCGCGGTGTCGTCGACGACGGCGTCGACGAATGACTTGTCGATCTTGAGGATGTCGACCGGCAGCAGCTGACGCAGATGGCGCAGCGAGGCGTGGCCGACGCCGAAGTCATCGACAGCCAGCAGGACGCCCAGCTCGCGCAGACGCGACAGCATCGCGCGCGTTCCGTCGACATCGGCGACGACCGCCGTCTCGGTGATCTCCAGGCACAGCCGGTGCGGTGCCAGGCCGGTCTCGGCCAGCGTCCGACGCACGGTCTCCAGGAACTCCTCGGTGGCCAGCTGGCGCGGCGAGACGTTGACGGCGACCTCGACGTCGTCGCGCTCCCAGCGCATCGCCTCCGCGCAGGCCTCGCGGACGACCCATTCGCCGATCGCCTCGATCAGCCCCAGGCGCTCGGCCATCGGGACGAACTCGTCGGGCGAGATCGGACCCAACTGCTGGTGGCGCCAGCGCAGCAGCGCCTCGACGCCCGAGATCTCGTCACCAGACAGCCGGACCTGCGGCTGGTAGTCGAGGCGCAGCTCGCCGTTGACCAGCGCCTCGCGCAGGCCGCCCTCCAGCGCCAGCCGGCGCAGCGCGACCGCGCGCAGCGAGTCGTCGAAGGCCTCGGAGCGTGCCTTGCCGTTCTCCTTGGCGCGGTACATCGCGGCGTCGGCGTCCTGCATCAGCTGGTCGGCGTCGTCGCGGTGGCGGGCGCCCGCGACGGCCAGGCCGACCGACGCGGTGACGAAGCGCGGCTCGCCGTCGAGGTCGATCGCGGGCGCCAGCGCGGCGGCCAGGCGCTCGGCGACGCTCAGCGCCTCGGCCTCCCCCGCGACGTCGGCGACCAGGACGGTGAACTCGTCGCCGCCGAAACGGGCGATGACGTCCTCGGGGCGCAGCGCGCCGGAAAGCCGACGCGCGACGGCCTCCAGCAGACGGTCGCCGGCGCCGTGGCCGAGCGAGTCGTTGACGAGCTTGAAGTCGTCGACGTCGACGAACAGGACCGCGACGTGGCCGACAGCGCGCGCATCGCGCGAACGGCGCTCCAGCGCGTGCTCGACGCGCTCGACGAACGCGCGACGGTTGGGCAGGCCAGTCAGCGGGTCGTGCGTGGCGCGGTGCGCCAACGCGGCTTGGGCGCGGACCGTGGCGGCGCGCGCCAGCTCGTTGGCGCGCCAGGACGCAACGTTGACGCCGGCCATGGCGGCGATGAACGCCGCGTGGATCGCCGCCCACGCCCACGGCTGCCGCGCCGCGGCGGTGTTCGCGCCGTAGACCGACGCGGGGTCGATCGTCCCCATAACGCCATGGTGGACCAGGACGTAGGCGATGGCCAGGCCCCACGGGACCCAGTCCTCGTAGAGCGACAGCAGCGCGATGACCACGAAGAAGTGGAAGTGCGCCTCGGTGACCCCGCCCCACAGGTGCGTAAAGATCGCCGAGCAGGTGACGAGGCCCAGCGCCCCGATCGACGCGCGGGCGCGCGGATTCAGCCACCGGGAGGCGCCGGAGATCGCGCAGAGGAAGATCGGCAGCGTGTCGAGCAGGCTGTGGCGCAGCGGGTAGCCGCGGGCGACGGCGAAGACCGGCAGGCCGACGACGTGCAGCCACAAGAGCACCAGGACCGCGCGGTGACGCGCCTCGAACGCCGCAGCCGGCAGCGTGCCGCCTGTAGGCAGCCAACGGCGCGTCCGGCTGACCTCGCCGTCCGAGTACGACAACACGTTCCGAGGGATCGGCCGTTTAGCTCCAATCTTTGGCGCATTGGTCCGATGTTGGCGCACCTTGATCTTGCCTTCATAGCCCGCTCTACCATGCGTGTGTGATCGACGGTCATGAGCGCCAAGCACGCGTCCTCATCGTGGAGGACGACGACGACATTGCACAGGTGCTGCAGCGGTCGCTGCGCCTGGAGGGATACGAGACGCGGATCGCCGGCGACGGCGAGGCGGCGCTCGGCGCAGCCAACGACTTCGTCCCGGATCTCGTGGTCCTCGACCTCGGGTTGCCGAAGATCGATGGCATGGACGTCGCGCGCCGTTTGCGCGCCGCCGACGATGTGCCGATCCTGATGCTGACGGCGCGCGATGCGCTGGAGGCCCGCGTCGAGGGCCTTGACGCCGGCGCTGACGACTACCTCGTCAAGCCCTTCGAGCGCCAGGAGCTGCTGGCGCGCCTGCGCGCGCTCCTGCGCCGGCGGCCGCCACGCGGCAGCGCGTCGCTGGTCGTCGCCGACCTGTCGCTGAACCCCGACACCCATGAGGTGCGCCGCGGCGAGCGCACCGTCGAGCTGACCCAGCGCGAGTTCGAGCTGCTGGAGTACTTGATGCGCAACGAGCGCATCGTCGTCCCGCGCCAGCGGCTGCTGGAAGACGTCTGGGGCTACGACCCGTTCGCGACCACCAACACGATCGAGGTCTTCGTCTCCAACCTACGGCGCAAGCTGGAAGGCGGCGGCGAAGCGCGGCTGTTGCACACGATCCGCGGTGCGGGGTACGTGCTGCGGGCATGAGCGCCCTGCTGCACTCGATGACGCTGCGCTGGCGGCTCGCGGCGCTGGCGGCCGGCCTGACCTTCCTGGTGCTGTGCGGGTTCGCCCTCGTCATCGGCCAGCTCACCGCCTCGCGCATCCGCAGCGACTTCCGCCACGAGATGTCGACGGCGGTCAACAACCTGCTCAGCAACAGGCTGCCGATCAAGTACGAGAACGACAAGGCGACGATCCCGGAGTCGCTGGTTCGGACCTACGCGGCGCCCAACCGCGCCGTGATCCGCGTGCTGTTTAAGAACGGCGTCCAGATCGCGGCGACCGAGCGCGCACCGGACTTCGGCAAGCTCGGGCTGCGTCCGGGACAGACGGGCGAGGTCGGCGGCTACCGCGTCGAGACGCGTGCGACAACGCTGACCATCACCAACTCGCCGCTCGGCATCCCGGTACTCGTGCAGTACGCGCGGCGCACCGCCCCCGTCGAGGCCAGCGTGCATCGCGTGCGCGTGTTCCTGATCTTCGGGGTGCTGCTCGGCTCGGGCCTGGCGCTGGCCCTCGCCCTCGGGCTGTCGCGCCGGGCGCTGGCGCCGCTCACGCGGCTGACGTCAACGGCGCGCGACATCGCCGCCACGCGCGATCCGAGCCGCAGGGTGCCGATCCCCGACACCGAGGACGAGGTCGCCGAGCTGGCCCGAACCCTGGACGACATGCTCCAGGCGCTGGAGTCCTCGCGCGCTGAGCGCGAGGCCGCGCTGGCCCGCCAGCGGCAGTTCGTCGCCGATGCCAGCCACGAGCTCCGCACGCCGCTGACCAGCGTGCTCGCCAACCTCGAGCTGCTCGCCGAGGTGCTCGACGGCGAGCGCGGCGAGGCCGCGCGCTCGGCACTGCGCTCAACCCAGCGCATGCGCCGCCTGGTCGGCGACCTGCTGCTGCTGGCCCGTGCTGATGCCAACCGTGAGGTGCCCCACGCCGCGACCGACCTTGGCCGGGTGCTCGTCGACGTCGCCGCCGAGCTCGGTCCCGTCGCCGGCGAGCATGTGCTGAGCGTGGAAGCGAACCCCGCGATCGTCGACGGCGCGGCCGACGAGTTGCACCGCCTCGCGCTCAACCTGATCCAGAACGCCTTCCAGCACACGCCGGCCGGCACGCGGGTGCACGCGTCGGTGACCAGCGATGCCGAGCACGTCTACCTGACGGTCGCCGACGACGGCCCGGGCGTGGCGCCGCAGCTGCGCGCCGAGATCTTTGACCGCTTCGTCCGTGCCGAGGGCGACCGCGGTGGCTCCGTCGGCCTCGGCCTGTCGATCGTACGCGCCGTCGCCCAGTCCCATGGCGGTGACGTCGTCCTGGACTCGCCGCCCGAAGGCGGCGCCAGGTTTGTGGTCACGCTGCCGGCCAGCCGCGCGGAGGCGCCGTCGATCGACGGCGACCTCCACACCGTGCGCGTCTAGACCTCGACGACTACAGGCAGCACCATCGGGCGCCGCTTAAGGCGGTCGTAGACGAACGCCCCCAGGTCGTCGTGGAGCTTCTGCTGCAACAGGTCGATCTCACGGATCTCCTCCCCTGCCGCACGCGCCAGCGAGCCGTTGACGAACTCTCGGATGTCGCCGAGCAGGCCTTCGGCGTCTTCGGAGTACGGCACGCCGCGGAAGATGATCTCCGGCTCGGCGACCGAGCTGCCGTCCTGCTCGGAGATCGTCGCGACGACGACGAAGATGCCGTCGGCGCTGAGCATCCGGCGGTCGCGCAGCGCGACGTCGGTCGGGTCGCCGATGTCGACGCCGTCGACGTAGATCATGCCCGCGCGCTCACGCTTGCCAAAGCGCGCGCCGTCCTTGTCGAGCTCCAGCGGCAGGCCGTTCTCGCCCTTGAAGATGCGCTCCTCGGGCACGCCGACCGACTTGGCCAGCTCGCCGTGCAGGTGGATGCGCTTGTGGTCGCCGTGAAACGGCATCACGTACTTCGGCTTGGTCAGGTTGAGCATCAACTTGATCTCTTCCTGATAGCCGTGGCCGGAGGCGTGGATCGGCGTGTCCTTGGGCGTCACCACGTCACAGCCGATGTGGTAGAGCCGATCGATCGTCTCGTTGACCGCCCGCTCGTTGCCCGGGATCGGCGTCGCGGCGAAGACGATCGTGTCGCCCTCGTGCAGCTCGACCTGGGGATGGTCGCGATGGGCCATGCGGCGCAGCGCGCTCAACGGCTCGCCCTGGCTGCCGGTCGAGACGATGACGAGCTTGTGGTCGGGGAAGCTCGAAGCTTCCCGCGGCTGGACGAAGCTTCCCTCGGGCACATCGATGTGCCCCAACATGCGCCCGATGTTGATGTTCTTGCGCATCGAGCGGCCGACGAGGACGACCTTGCGCCCGTGCTCGGTCGCCGCGTCGACGACTTGCTGGACGCGGTGGATGTTCGAGGCGAAGCAGGTGACGACGATCCGTCCCTCGCAGCGGCCAAAGAGCGCCGAGAGGTTGGGCCCGGCCACCGACTCGCTGGGCGAGAAGCCCGGACGGTCGGCGTTGGTCGAATCGCCACAGAGCAGCAACAGGCCCTCGCGGCCCAGCTCGGCCAGGCGGCTGACGTCCGCCGGCTTGCCGTCGACCGGCGTCTGGTCGAACTTGTAGTCGCCGGTGATGAGCATCGTCCCGAGATCGGTCGTCAGCGCGACGGCCATCATGTCCGGGATCGAGTGCGTGAGGTGGATCAGCTCGATGTCGAACGGCCCGAGCTCGAGCGTCTCGCCCGGCTTGACGTCGTTGAGGTCGGTCTCCTTGAGCCGATGCTCATCGAGCTTGGAGCGCGCCATCGCCATCGTCAGCGGGCCGCCGAAGACGGGGATGTCGGTCCCCAGCTCACGCAGGATCCACGGCAGCGCGCCGAGGTGATCCTCGTGGCCGTGGGTGATGACGATGCCCTCGATGTCGTCCGCGCGCTCACGCAGGTAGGTGAAGTCGGGGAGCACCAGGTCGATGCCGACCTGCTCGGCGGTCGGGAACCGCAGTCCGGTGTCGACGACGACGATCGCGCCGTCGTACTCGACGACGGTCATGTTCTTGCCAATCTCGCCCAGCCCGCCCAGCGGGAGGACTCGAAGCTTGCTGTTGTCCATGTTCTCCTAGGGAGCCCCGGCAGAGGCGAGCAGCCCGTGACGCTCGAGGACCGCGCGAATCTCCGCGCGCTCGTCCTCATCGGCCTCGACGAGCGGCAGGCGCAGGCCGCCGACCGGATGGCCGGCTAGCTCGAGCGCCGCCTTGACGGGGATCGGATTCGTGGTGACGCCCATCGCGGCGTAGACGTCGCGCAGCGAGGCGTCGATGGTTGCCCGGTTGTCGGGCTCGTCGACCATGCGGCGCATCTCGTCGCCGACCAGGTGGCTGGCGACGCAGATGCCGCCGCAGCCCCCGATCTCGAGCGTGCGCAGCAGGGCTTCGTCGTTGCCGGCGTAGATGCCGAGCCCGTCGATCGGCGCCAAGTTGTCGTCGTTGGCCTGCTTGACGTAGTCGATGCCGTCCAGCTGCGCCAGCTCGGCCAGCAGGTCGTTGGGCACGTCGATGACCACGCGCGACGGGATGTTGTAGAGGATGATCGGCACGTCGGTCGCCTTGGCGATCGCTTCGTAGTGCGCGACCAGCCCGCGCCGGTTGGGCTTGTTGTAATAGGGGGTGACGCTGAGGACGGCGTCGACGCCGAGCGCGGTCGCGCACTCGGTCAGATGCACCGCGTGGCGGGTGTCGTTGGACCCCACCCCAGCGGTGATCGAAGTTCCCTCGGGCCGGTTGGCGACCGCCAGCTCAACGACGCGCAGATGCTCCTCGTCGGTCAGCGTCGAGGCCTCGCCGGTCGTGCCACAGACGACGAAGCCGTCCGAGCCGTGATCGGCAAGGTGGTGCAGAAGATCGACGAACGCCTGCTCGTCGACGTTCAGATCGTCGTCAAACGGCGTGACGATCGCGGTGAGGATGGCTCCCAGCCCGGCCACGTGCGGCATTGTCCCAGGATCAGCCTCTCAGCGGGTCCCCACCAGTGAGCTTCGGTGGAGCGTCGTGGCTGCGGTCGACCGCGGGAGCGTCGCCGGCGGGCGACGCGGGCGGCGTCTTGGGGGCTTCAGGCTCGGCGGCGGGCGGAGCGGAAGCCGTGGGTGACTCGTCCCAGCCCTTCTTCTTCTGGCTCTCGTTGAACTGCGTCTGGACCTCGTCGAGCTTGGTCTGCGCCTGATCGGCGAGCCCCTTGGCACGTGCCTTGAGCGTGCCGTCCTTGGCCTCCTGCTGTGCCTGCTCGGCGAACTTCTTCGCCTTGTCCATGATGCCCATGCTGGCCGTTCTCCTCAGGGTCGATCGGCTTCACAGCGTACCCTCGTCGGGTGCCGGAACCCGCGTCCCTCGCCGCCGAGATCGTCGCGGTGCGTTGGCGCGCAGACGATGGCGGCTTCGCGGTGCTAGCGGCCATGGACGCCGAGGGCGAGGAGGTCACGCTCACGGGTCCGATCGCGCACCTGCACGAAGGTGACACGGTCGAGGTCCAGGGCGCGTGGCGCGAGCACCCGCGCTTCGGCCGCCAGCTCCACGTCGAGCATCTGCAGGTCGGTGCCGCCAGCCCGGATGCGCTGATCACGCTGCTGAGCTCGGTCAAGCACGTCGGCCCGCGCGGGGCCGAGTGGCTGCTGGCGCGCCACGGCGACGAGGTGCTCGAGATTGTGGATCGCGATCCTGGTGCACGGCTGCTCGAGGTGCCGGGCATCGGCAAGGCCAAACTCAAACCCGCGGTGGCGTCGTGGCAGCGCAACGCCGGTGGCCGCGCGCTGGCGCTGCTGCTGGCCGAGCACGGCGTCCCGGCCGCGGTCGCCGCGCGCGTGCACAAGGCGCTGGGTGGCGGCGCGCTCGCGCTCCTGCAACAGGATCCCTACGCGCTGGCCAAAGTCGACGGGATCGCGTTCGCGACCGCCGATGCCGTGGCCCGCGCGCTCGGGGTCGCCGCCGACGCGCCCGAGCGCATCCACGCCGCGCTGACCCACACGCTGCGCACCTCCGAGCAGGACGGCCACTGCTTCCTGGCGCGCGACGAGCTACTACCGCGGGCGGCGCGGCTCCTGGAGCTGCCGATCGAGATCGTCGATGGCCACGTCGAGGACGCCGAGCTGGTGCTTGACGGCGAACGCGTGCTGGATCCGCGAATGGACCGCACCGAGCGGCGGCTGGCCGAGCGCGTGCGCGATCTCGCCTGCGCCCCGCCGACGCTGGACGTCGACGTGCCCGCCGATCCAGACCCCGGCCCGCCCACCCACCATGCGCCGACCGCGACCCAGTGGGCGGCGGTGCACGCCGCGGCTGAGCACCGGCTCTCGATCCTCACCGGCCTGCCGGGTACCGGCAAGACCGCGACAATGCGCGCGCTCGTCGACCTCTTGCGTGAGCAGAAGCGCACGGTGCGGCTGTGCGCGCCGACCGGCAAGGCGGCGCGGCGCCTGTCGGAGGCGACCGGCGGCGCCGAGGCGACCACCATCCACCGGCTGCTGGAGTGGGTGCCTGGCGAGGGCTTTGCCCGCGATGCCGACGATCCGCTGACCGGCGTCGATCTGCTCGTCGTCGACGAGGCCTCCATGTTGGACGTGCGGCTGGCCGCCGCCCTGCTGGAGGCCGTCGGGCCGCGAACGCACGTGCTGCTCGTCGGCGACGTCGACCAACTGGCGCCCGTCGGTCCCGGCCGCGTGTTGGAGGATCTGATCGCCTCGGGGGTCGCGCCGGCGACACGGCTGACCGAGGTCTTCCGCCAGGCCGCCCGCTCGCTGATCATCCGGGCCGCGCACCGCGTCAACCGCGGCGAGGCGCCCCTGGATCCCTCCCAGCCGCTGGGCCCCGACGACGTGCGCGACTTCTTCTTTATCGAGCGCCCCAGCGCAGCCGAGGTTTTCGCCGAGGTCGTCTCGCTGGCGACGACGCGGCTGCCCGAGCACTATGACTTGGATCCGATCGCCGACCTGCAGGTGCTCGTCCCGATGCACAAGGGCCCGGCCGGCATCGACGCGTTCAACACCACCTTGCGTGAGCAGCTCAATCCGAGTGGCCGCGACGTCAAGGGCACACCCTTCCGGCTCGGCGACCGCATCATGCAGACGCGCAACAACCACGAGCGCTCGTTCTACAACGGCGAGATCGCGGTCGTCGCGGCCAACGACCCTGACCGCGGCACGCTGACGCTGGTGGGCGACGACGGCCGCCGGCTGACACTCGACACGCAGGAGACCGCGACGCTCCGCCTGGCCTACGCCTGCTCGGTCCACAAGATGCAGGGCTCCCAGGCGCCGGCGATCGTCATCGCGCTCGCGCGCGGCCACGCCCCGATGCTGACCCGCAACCTCGTCTACACCGCCGTGACCCGCAGCCAGACCGCCTGCGTCATCGTCGCCGAGCGTGGCGCGCTCCCGACCGCGCTGAGCCGCGTCGACGCCTCCCGGCGCAACACGCGTCTGGTCGAGTTGGTGTCCTAGTTGCGACTGGCGACGCCGGCCGGGTGAGCTTCGATGTGAGTGACCGGCGCGTCGATCGCCCGCTGAATGCGATGTGGGAGATCGATCTGCAGCCAGCGTGATGTGCTGTTCGGCAGCGTGGAGACGAGGATCTCATCCCAGCGACGGGGGTCCCAAACCTCGATGACCGCGCATGCGGGGTCAACGTCGCCGAGCATCGCCTCAGCCTCCACGCCGCCGGCATGGAGACGGTCGAGTGCCGCGTTGACGCGCTGACCCAGGCCCGCCTGCTGGTCCTGTGGGACCAAGAGCGTCACGGCGAGCGGACCATGCTCCGCTCGGGCGTGAAGGGTGTCGTACAGCTCGTCGGAGTCGACCGTCTGGTTGGCCACGACGAGGAGCTTTTCGCGGTACATACGCCGCTCCTCTTCGGGTGGTGGAAAGAACGTCTCGCGACGGTACTCCCCGGTTTGAACCTCCGCAATGCCGAACCCTGCCGGGACGTCTAGGTCGGCATGTCAGCCCTCTTCCCGCCGCCGCTCGTCGTCGCGCTTCAAGGCGTTGGTGAAGCGTTGCGGGACGCGGGGCGCGGCGATGCCACCGTTCTGCTCCCAGAGGGTGATGACGATGAGCTCGTCGCCGTCGCGGCGGCAGATGAAGACCAGCGAGCGGTCAACGAGGTCGCGGACATAGACCGAGCCGCGGGTGCCCGTGGCGCCGGGCGGTGGCTCGTCGCCGATTCGGCCTGCCGCAACCGCCCGCGCGACGCGCGTGATGATCTCGGGCCGCGCGTCCAGCGCACCCGCGACCCGCTGGCGGAAGCGCTCGACGGCATGGTCAGTGACCGCCACCAACATGGTGTCCTACAAGTCCAGCCGGTAACGGATCTCGCAGACGCCGGGGAGGGTCTCCTCCTCGGCGCCGTCGAGCGCCCAACCGTGGCGCTCGTAGAGCGCGCGGCTGTGGGCGTTCTCGCGGAAGGTCCACAGCAACGCGGTCGTGTGGCCGCCGTCGCGCAAGATCGCCTCGGCGTGCGTGAGCAGGAGGTCGTCGACCGCGTCGACATGGCCGGTCTCGGGGTCGACGTGCAGGACGCCGATCTCCCCGTGGGCGACGCCCACGACGCCAACGATCTCCCCAGCGCGCTCGGCCAGCCACGCCTCACCCGGCCGGACGCCATTCCACAGCCCGATGCGATCGTCGATCGTCGGCATGTGGTCCTCGTCGACGAAGCCGTCGTACTCCGCGCGCCAGGCCCGGACCTGCAGAGCAGCGATGGCGTGGACGTCCCGTGCCGCAACCGGACGGATCAGCATCGAACACGCCCCAGGTGTGGGCGACCGCCCGCGACCGCAGCGTTCGACGTCATGGGGCGAGAGTCTGCCGGTAGCGCAGCGCCGGCGCCTCGGCGATGGAGCCGGTCGCACCGTCGGCGCGCCAGCCGCGACGTTCGTAGAAGCCGCGGGCATGCCCGTCGTCGTCGAAGAGCCAGACGACCGCCGCGCTGACGCTCGCCGCCTGCAGCTGATCGACCGCGTGCTCGTAGAGCGCTGTTCCGAGGCCGGCGCCCTGGGCGGCTGGCTCGACGGCAAGCACGCGCACGCACCCGACCGCCGGGTCGTCCCGGTCGGGCCCGACCTGCTCTACGCCCACCACACGCCCGCCGACCTCAGCGACAAACGCGCCCTCGACCGCGTCGGCCGATGACCAATGCATCTCCCGATCCTCGATCGTGATCATGTCCTGTTCGGCGACGATGTCCACATACGCCCAGCGCCACGCGCGGACCTCCAGCTCGGCGAGCGTCCGAGCGTCGGCGACGGTTGCGGACCGGATCACGCGTCGCCGAAGAGCAGCTGCTCCAGGCCGATGACCAGCGGCTCGTGTTGGTCGCCGACTCGGCGCACCGCCAGCAGCACGCCCGGCACGAATGATGTGCGGTCCGTGGAGTCGTGGCGGATCGTCAGCGTCTGACCGACATCGCCGAGGATGACCTCCTGGTGGGCGACCAGGCCGGGCAGCCGGACCGAGTGGATCGGCACCTCGCCTTCCATCAGCTCCGCCGTCCGCTTGGCCGTGCCCGAGGGCTTGTCGAGCTTGCCGTCGTGGTGCAGCTCGATGATCTCGGCCTTGGCCATCAACTTGGATGCCTCGGTCGCAAAGCGCATCATCAAGATCGCGCCGATCGCGAAGTTCGGGGCCAGGAACGCGTTGCCCGCGCCGCGGCGCTCGGCCAACGGTGCTGGGTCAAAGCCCGTCGTCCCGATCACCACGTGCACGCCGGCCTCGACGCACGCGATCGCGTTGTCGAGCGCCGTGTCAGGGCGCGTGAAGTCGACGACCACGTCGCAGTCGGGCAGGATCGCCGTCAGCGGCGTGTCGAGCGCCGGGTCGGCGCGACCGCCAAGGACGAGGTCCTCGGCCGCCTCCACCCCATCACAGATCGCCCGCCCGACCTTGCCGGCCGCGCCGGCAACGCCTACCCGCAACATCAAGCAGCCTCCGCCAACGTCGGTGACACCGCTTCCAGCGCACCGCGAAAGACGCTCTCATCGCCGCCGATCCCGGCCGCGCTCAAGCGCTCGGGCGCGTACAGCTCACGGGCCAGCCCCGTGACATCGTCGAGCGTGACCGCGTCGATGCGATCGACAACCTCGTCGACGGTCAGCACCGGCATGTCGGCCAGGACCGACGAGCCGAGGCGGTTCATCCGCGCCGTCGTCGATTCAAGTGCCAGCACAACGCGACCTTTGACGTTCTCCTTGGAGCGGTCCAACTCCTCGGCGGTGATGCCGTCGGCCAGCAGCTTGTCGAGCTCGGTGCCGACGACCTTCATCGCCGTCTGCACGTTGTCGGGCCGCGTGCCGAGGTAGAGGCCGACTTGGCCTGTGCCCGCGTAGGAGCCGGTGAACGAGTACACCGAGTACGCCAAGCCGCGCTGCTCACGGACCTCCTGAAACAGCCGCGACGAGGACGTTCCGCCGAGCACTGTGTCGAGGATCCGCAGCGCAAAGCGCCGCTCATCGTCGCGGGCCACGCCGGGCGCGCCGAGCGCCACGTGGTACTGCTCGGTCTCCTTGGCAAAGAAGCGCCGCCGCGCCTGGGCAACCCCAGGCAGCGCCAGCGGCGCTGGCGGCGCCCCGACCGGAGCCGGATCGCCGATCGTCTGCGCGACCAACTCGACGATGCGATCGTGATCAACCGACCCCGCCGCGGCAATCACCACGTTCTGGGTGGTGTAGCGACCGCCGTGGAACGCGCGCAGCTCGGTGGCCGGCGTGCCGGCCACCACCTCGCGCGTCCCGATGATCGCCCGGCCCAGCGGATGGTCGCCGAAGACGGCCTCGCCGAGCACGTCGAAGACGCGGTCTTGCGGGTCGTCCTCGTACATCGCGATCTCCTCGAGGACGATCTCGCGCTCTTGGGCGAGATCCTCGTCGGTGATCCGCGGACGCCAGACCATGTCGGCCATGACGTCGAAGGCCCGCTCGAGGTGAATGTCGAGCACACGCGAGTAGACCGACGTGGTCTCCTTGCCCGTGCCGGCGTTGATCTCGGCCCCCATGCCGTCGAAGATCTGATCGATCTCCAGCGACTCATAGCGGGCCGAGCCGCGAAAGAGCATGTGCTCCAACAGGTGCGACAGGCCCGCCCGGTCGGCGTCCTCGAACCCCGAGCCCGTCCCGATCCAGAACCCCAGCGCCGCGGATCGCACGGAGTCCATGGACTCCGTGACGACCCGGACGCCCGAATCAAGCTCGGTCAGGCGATGCTCTTCGTGCAGGGCCTTGCCCTAGTCCCGCTCGGGATCGCGGTCAGAACGGTGGCGCGGGCGGCCGGAGCCGCGCGGGCGATCGCCGTCGCCGCCGCCACGCGGACCGCCTTCGCGGTCGCGCCGCGGGCCACGGTCGCCGCCGCCGCTGCGCTCACGGCGCGGGCCGCCGTTGCCGCCGCCCCCACCGCCGCCGGCGCTGACGGTCGCGAGCTCCTCGACCGACTTGCCCGCGATCTCAGGGTCCTCGGCCAGGCGCAGGCCGATGCGGCCGCGCTCGCGATCGACCTCGACCACGCGGACCTCGATGTCGTCGCCCTTGTTGAGCACTTCCTCAACGGTGCCGACACGCTCGCCGGGCTTGACGTTGGAGATGTGCAACAGACCGTCGGTGCCCTTAGCCAGCTCGACGAACGCGCCGAAGGTCGTCGTCTTGACGACCTTGCCGCTGAACGAGTCGCCGATCTCGACCTCCTTGGTCATCGTCCGGATCCGCTCGGCCAGCTTCTCGCCGAGCTCGCCGTTGGCGGAGTAGACAAGGACCTGACCGTCGTCGTTGACGTCGATCTGGGACTCGAACTCCTCCGACAGACCGCGGATCGTCTCGCCGCCCTTGCCGATCAGCAGGCCAATCTTGGACGGGTCGATCTGCACCGTGATGATCCGCGGCGCGTAGGCCGACAGCTGCTCACGCGGCGTGGCGATGACGCGCGCCATCTGCCCCAGGATGTCCAGGCGGGCATCGCGGGCCTGAGCGAGCGCATCGCGCAGGATGTCGAACGTGACGCCCGTGATCTTGATGTCCATCTGCAGGGCGGTGATGCCCTCAGACGTACCGGCGACCTTGAAGTCCATGTCGCCGAGGTGATCCTCGACGCCGGCGATGTCGGTCAGGACGGTGTAGTCGTCGCCCTCCTTGATCAGGCCCATCGCGATACCCGCGACCGGCGCCTTAATCGGCACGCCCGCGTCCATCAGCGACAGCGACGAGCCACAGACCGACGCCATCGACGACGAGCCGTTGGACTCGAAGATGTCGGAGACGACGCGCACCGTGTAGGGGAAGTCGTCGACCGACGGGACGACCGGCACCAGGGCGCGCTCGGCCAGGGCGCCGTGACCGATGTCACGCCGCTTGGGGCCACGCATGAAGCCCGTCTCACCGACCGAGAAGGCCGGGAAGTTGTAGTGGTGCCAGTAGTACTTCTTGGTCTCCAGGCCCAGCGTGTCGAGACGCATCTCCTCCTTTAGCGTGCCGAGGGCGGCGACGCTGAAGGCCTGGGTCTGACCACGGGTAAACAGCGCGGAGCCGTGGGTGCGCGGAGCGACCGAGACCTCGATCGAGATCGGGCGGATCTCCGTCTCGTGGCGACCGTCGGGACGCTTCTTGTCCTTGGCGATCCGCTCGCGAATGATCTGCTTCTCGATCTTGGCAAACGCCGACTTCGCGTTGGCCTTGTACTCGCCATAGGTGTCGGCGTCAGGATCGCCGGCGTACTTCTCGACGACGGCCGTCTCGACGGCCTTGGTCGCATCCTGGCGCTCGAGCTTGTCGAAGACCTGGGTCGCGGCGTCCAGATCGGCGCCGTGCGAGGCGCGGATCTCGTCGAGCAGGTTGGCCGGAAGCTCCTTGACCTCGACCTCGAGCTTGGGCTTGCCGGCCTTCTCGGCCAGCTCACGCTGAGCGGCACACAGCTTCTGGATCGCGCTGTGGGCGATATCCAGCGCGTCGAGGATCTCGGCCTCGGAGACCACATTGGCCCCGGCCTCGACCATCAGGATGGCCTCTTCGGTACCGGCCACGATCAGGTCGAGGTCGGTGTTCTCGAGGAGGTCCTCCTCATCGGGGTTGACGACGAAGTTGCCGTCGATCTTGCCGATGCGCACCGCGCCAACCGGGTTGGGCAGCGGGACCGGCGAGAGCATCAGCGCCGCCGAAGCACCGTTCATCGCAAGGATGTCGTACGGATGGACGTGGTCGATCGAGAGCGGGATCGCAACGATCTGCGTCTCATAACGCCAGCCCTTGGGGAAGAGCGGACGGATCGGCCGGTCGATCATGCGCGCGGTCAGCGTGCCCTTCTCGCCCGAGCGGCCCTCGCGCTTGAAGAAGGAGCCGGGGATCTTGCCCGCGGCGTACATCCGCTCCTCGACGTCCACGCTCAGCGGCAGGAAATCGATGTCACGGAGGTTGCCGACCGTGGCGGTGTTGAGCACCATGGTGTCGCCCTGACGGACGACGACGGCGCCGGAGGCCTGCTTGGCCATCTTCCCGGTCTCGAAGGAGATCTCCTTACCGGCGATCTCGACGGTGACCGTGGTCACGGCGTCATCTGACATATGTCGTTCCTCCTGGGGCCCACGCGTCGGACTCGGCGGGCCGGGTGTTCTTCATCTTTGATCCGAAAGTTCGCTCGTCAGTCTACCGAGGGACGCAGCAGGGCAGGCGTTGCCGTCACACCGGCCCGCATCCCCTCGCGCAGGTCGCGCGCGACGCGCTGCCCGACCGCGTCGGAGCGGCGGTCGGCCTCGAAGCGGTCAAGGTCGAGCCCGAGCTCCGTGCAGCGGTCCCAGAGGTGCGGATCGTCGATGCGGCCCTGGTCGGCGAACAGCGCATCGTGGAAGGCCCAGAACGCCCCTTGGATCCCTGCCGCCTCGGCCGCGTGGGCCAGCGGGACGGAGCGCGGATGGCGGGCACGCAGCGCGAAGTGGCGAAAGACCACGGAGCTGCCGGCACCCTTGAGCGCGATCGCCGAGACCGCGCAGCGCGGGCAGCTGAAATCGGCGTACATGATGGTCAACTCGGGATCGTCGGCCTGACCACGAAGGTGGTCGTCAGGCCGAACCGCAGGGATCGGCGCGCTGGTGAGATCGCCCATGCGGTGCAGACCGTACCCACCGGTGATGCGCATCTTCACGATCGAGCGCGAGCAGGTCCTGCCGGGCAGGCCGGAGGAGGTCTTCCCGTTCTTTGCCGATGCCCGCAACCTGGAGGCGATCACGCCGCCGTTGCTGGGATTCGAGGTGGTGACGCCGGGTGAGATCGCGATGCAGGTCGGGACGCTGATCCAGTACCGGCTGACGTTGCGCGGGATCGGCGTGAACTGGCTGACGTCGATCCAAGAGTGGGATCCGCCGTGGCGGTTCGTCGACGTGCAGGTGCGCGGTCCGTATGCGTTGTGGCATCACACGCACGAGTTCGCGGCGGCGCCCGACGGCAAGTCCACCATCATGCGCGACACGGTCCGCTACGCGATCGGCTTCGGGCCGCTCGGCGCGCTGGCGGCACGCGCCTTCGTCCACCGCGACGTGGCGGCGATCTTCGACTTCCGGCGCGACGCCGTCGTCGCGGCGCTACGAGGCGCTGCCGACGGACTCGAGCCCGTCGAAGATGAGGTTCACGCCCGGCAGATCCCCGGGTGAGTCGGCCAGATGCGACCACGCGACAACACCGTCGTGCCCGACGATGACCAGCGCGCGGTTGGTCATCCCGACCGGCTCGAAGTACGCGCCGAAGACCCGTGAGGCAGCGCCCTTGGGCTCGAAGTCCGACAGCTGCTCGATCGAGATGCCGAGCTTGCTCTTTAAAGGCGGTCTGCGACCACACGGCATCGGTCGAGACCCCGTAGAGCGTCGCGCCCTGCTCGGCCAGGTCGGGCAGCGCCTCTTCGTAGATCTGCAGCTGGTCGGTGCAGACCGGACTGAAGGCAAACGGGTAGAACACCAAGACGGTGGTCTTGCCGAGAAAGTCCTCCTGCGTGAACTCACTGCCGTCCCCGCGCCGAAGCAGGAAGTCAGGAACCTTGGTCCCGGGGGCGATGATGCTCACGGGAGAACGCTCGCGCTAGCGGCGCAGGCCGAGCTCGGCGATGAGAGCGCGGTAGCCCTCGAGGTCGTTCTTGCTCAGGTAGTTGAGCAGGCGACGACGCTGGCCGACGAGCATGAGCAGGCCGCGGCGGCTGGCGTGATCCTTCTTGTGCTCCCGAAGGTGCTCGGTCAGATCGTTGATGCGCGCCGTCAAGAGGGCGACCTGAACCCGGGTGCTCCCGGTGTCCTGGGCGTTCTCCCCGAACTTGGCGACGATCTCCTGCTTGCGGTCAGCGGTCAGCGTGCTCATGTGCGACGAGAGAAGGTAGCAGGCCGTCAGTCCGCGGCGAGGGCTCGTGCCTCGTCGACATCGCGCCCCATCTGCTCCACCAGCGCGTCGACAGAGTCGAATCGGCGTTCGCCGCGCAGCCGGCGCAGGAACTCGATGCGGATCTTCTCGCCGTACAGATCGCCCGACCAGTCGATCAAGAACGCCTCGATCAGCTCCCCGCGCCCGGTGACGAACTGCGGCCGGACGCCGACGTTGGTGGCCGCCGCGACGAGCGTCCCGTCAGGCAGCTGCACGCGGCAGGCGTAAACGCCGTGGCCGGGCACGACGAACCCCGGCTTGGGCACGAGGTTGGCGGTCGGGAAGCCCAAGGTGCGGCCGCGCTTGTCGCCGTGCTGGACCTCGCCGTCGACGGCGAACGGGGCCCCGAGCAGCTCGTCGGCGTACTGCACCGCCCCGCCGGCCAACAGGCCGCGGATGTGGCTGGAGCTGACGACCTCGCCATCGACCTCCAGCAGCGGCACCGTGCGCGTCGCAAAGCGCGCATCGCCGGCGAGCATCTGCGCGTCGCCCTGGGCCTTGTGGCCGAAGCGGAAGTTCTCGCCCACGCTCACGTGCGTCGCCGCGACGCGCTCGACGAGGACGTGATCGACGAAGTCCTGGGCGCTGCGCGCCGCGAAGTCGCCGTCGAACGGGATGACCACCAGCTCCTCGACCCCGAGCGACGCGACGAGCTCGGCCTTGCGGTCCAGCGTGGTCAGGAGCTTGGGCTGCGTGCCGGGAGCGACGACCGACTGCGGGTGCGGATCGAACGTGATGACCGTCTCGGCCCCGGCGATGACCTCGCGGTGGCCGAGGTGGACACCGTCGAAGGTGCCGATGGCCACCCGCCGCGGGCGCGGCTTCACGTCGGGCAGGTACGTGAGCTTCATCAGGCCCGGAAGCCTACGCGGGGCTTGGCCACGCCGTCGGTGACGTTGGCCACGCAGACCGCCGTCGCCTCCCGACGGCGCTCAGGCACGCAAGGGAATCCGCGAGGTTTGGGCACGACATCCAAAGCCGTGATCGGCGAGCAGGTAGTCCATCCCGCGCACGCTGAGGTCCTCCTGCGCCGTCGGCCCTACCCGAACCGCCACGAGCGGCATGTCCGCATCATCGCCGGCAACGCGCTGGTGGAGATCGCGCAATGGGAAGCTGACGTAGGGGATGATGCCGCGCGGCCCCGTCCGGAACTGCCGGGTCAAGGAATCCTCGACTTGCGTGATGTCGCGATACATCAGCCGCCACTCCCGCTCTTCCTTGAAGGCATCGTGCTTGATGCGGAAGGCAAGCCACTGCGCGACGAACGCCATCCCCTGCCCACACGTGGCGAGCGCCTGATCGCTCAGCGACGGGTTCGCCTTGCTGAACTCGGCGGCGACCGCAAGGGCGCGGCGATGCAGCGTCTCCGCCGCCCCGCTCTGCGTCGTCCGGTCATACACGACGCGGAACAGATCCAACGAGTCCGTTGCCGTGTATAGGTCGACCATCGACGCGGAGTCGAAGCCGAGTGCATAGCCCCCGCCCGCGGTGGCGTAGGTCCGCCACTGACCGAGCAGATCACCGTCTTCGCAGAAGCAGACGGCGTAGATCCCCGGATCATCGCCTGTCTCGTCGAGCGACAACCAGAACGCGGACTCGAAGATCTCGCGGTCATCAGATCCGAGGCCGCTGTCGTCGGCCGCAAACCGCTCGGCAAACAGGTCGTGGACCAGGCGCAGCTCGGACTTGTCGTTCATGAACAGCGCGTTGGTGCCCCACAGCTCGCGCTCTTGGATGATGCCGAGCGCGCCGGCGGCGTCGGAGTAGTGCCATAGCAACTGCGGCGCATCAGTGGGCCCGGCGGTGAGCAGCGTGCAATTGTCTGCGCCGTCGAGCACCGTGTGCCGAAGCAGCTCTTCTAATGGATTCTCGAGGGGCTGGTCATCAGCATCGGCCACATCATGCAGCGTAGGTCGAGGGCCGGATGGCGGAGACGACGCTAGGCCCGGAAGCCTACGCGGGGCTTGGCCAGGCCGTCGATGACGTTGGCCACGCAGACCGCCTCACCGTCAGGATCGAGGAGCAGGCTCTCGCCGTCGGCGGCACCGTCACCCACCGTCACGACCTGCCCATGGCTGGCCTTGAGCGCCGTCGGCTCGTCCAACTCGATCGTCGGCAAGATGCCGTCCAGCGCCTCGGCGAGGCGCAAGATCTGTGGAGCGAAAGCCTCGACGTCATCGCGATCGGGCGGCGCCACGGCATCGGCGACCGTGAAGCGGCCGATCGCCGTGCGGCGCAGCTCGACGCAATAGGCGTCGCCGAGGTCGGCGATCAGCGACCGCACGTAGGTGCCCGACGAGCAGGCGATCGCAAAGCCCGCACGGTCGCCATCCCGCCAGAGCTCCTCGAAGCGCGCGACGCGCACCTCGCGCTCGGGCATCTCGACCGTCTCCCCCGCGCGCGCCATCGCATAGGCGCGCCGGCCGCCGATCTTGATCGCGCTGTAGGCCGGTGGGCGCTGGCGGAACAGCCCCGTGGGCAGCACGGCGCCCGGCGGCGGCACGCGGCCGGTCTCGGTCAGCTCGCCCTCTGGGTCGCCGGTGGTCGACGTCCATCCCAGCCGCGCGACCGTCTCATAGGCCTTGGGTTGCTCCATGAGGTAGCGCTGGATCCGCGTGGCACGACCGATCAGGACGATCAGCAGCCCGGTCGCAAACGGATCCAGCGTCCCGCCGTGACCGACCTTCGTCTTGCGCGGCAGCGTCCGCCGCACCCGGGCGACGATGTCAAACGACGTCGGCCCGGCTGGCTTGTCGACCAGGATGACCCCATCCATCGCCGGAGAACGCCTCGCCTACGTCGACGACAGAGCGAGTTGCGCGGCGATCTGCTCGCGCAAGAAGGCGACCAGCTCGTCATCACCGAGCTCGGTCGTAAAGCCGGCGGCCTGGCGATGGCCGCCACCACCGCCCGCACGGGCGATCGCCGAGACGTCGACCTCGCCATCGGTCGAGCGCAGCGAGACCTTCTTGAGGATGCGGTCCGGATCGGCGCCATCGATCTCACGCGCCAGCGCCGCAACCTTCGTGTGCTCCACCGAGCGCAGGTGATCGATGATCCCCTCGGTGTAGCTGTCCTCAGCGCCGACGCGCTCGAAGTCCTCGCGCGTGAGCCGGGCGATCGTCAGGGCGCCGTCGTCATGGCGTTCCACGCGCGCCAGCGCGCGACCGAGGAGCTCCAGCTTGGCGTAGGGCATGTCCTCGTAGAGGCGACGGTAGATCGCGTGCGTGTCGACGCCGGCCTCGATCAGCTCAGCGGCCATCACGTGTGACCGCGGCCCGGTGTTCTCATACATGAACCGGCCGGTGTCGGTGACCAGGCCGACGTACAGCGCCTCGGCCAGCTCCTGATCGGGCTCCACGCTCAGTGCGCGCATCAGGTCCCAGACGATCTCGGTCGTGCAGGCCGATTCGGGATCCACCAGGTTGACCGTGCCGAAGCGCGTGTTGTCGTGGTGGTGGTCGATGTTGAGGATGTGGACGTCGTCGCCCTTGACGATGCCCAGCGGGTTGCGGTCGATGTTGCCGCAGTCGAGGTAGATGATCGTGCGCTGCGGCAGATCGGTCGGCGGGACCGTCGAGAGTCCCTGCAAGTCAAAGAAGCGGTACTCGTAGGGCAGCGGGAACTCGTCGGCGGCCATCAACATGACCGAGTCCTTGCCCAGCGCGATAAGGATGCGATGCATCGCCACCAGCGAGCCGAGCGCGTCGCCGTCGGGGTGCTCGTGGGTGACCAGGCAGAAGCCCTCACCCGCGCGAATCTCGCGCAGAGCCTCTTCGCGTGCCGCGGTGGCGCCGTTGCGATCCATCAGGCTCCGTCCTCCGTGACGTGCTCGATTAGGGCTTCCAGCTTGGCCGCTTTCTCGGCCGTGTCGTCGAGCAGGAACTGCAGCGCCGGCGTGTGCTTCATCCGCAGCTCACGAGCGATGCGCGTCTGGAGGATGCCGTGCGCGGACGCCAGGCCCTCCAGGGTCGCGGCCTTCTCCTCCTCGGTGCCGAACACGCTCACGAAGACCCGCGCTTGGCGCAGGTCAGCACTCGTTCGCACCTCGGTGACTGTCACGAATCCGACCCGGGGGTCCTTGAGATCATGGGCGACGGCATCGCCGAGCACCTCGCGGACAGCCTCATCCACGCGGCGCATCCGCGCTCCTGGAGAACTCATCCTAGACCCTCTGCATGGCGTCGAGCGGTCGGAGCGGTGAGCAGGCCTGCATCGGCGCTCACCGCTCCAAACGCAACTACGACGGCTGGAGCTCGCGCTCCACCTGCCGCGTCTCGTAGACCTCGAGGACGTCGCCCTCGCGGACGTCCTGATACTTGTCGAGCACGATGCCGCACTCGTAGCCGGCCGCGACCTCACGGGCGTCCTCGTTGAAGCGCCGCAGCGTGTCGATGGTGGTTTCGGTGACGACGGTCCCGTCGCGCACGAGCCGGACCTTCGCACCGCGGCGGACAACGCCGTCGGTGACGTAGGAGCCGGCGATGGTGCCGATCTTGGACGCCTTGAACGTCTGGCGCACCTCGACGGAGCCGATCGTGTCCTCCACGATCTCCGGCGCGAGCAGGCCTGTCATCGCCGCACGCAGGTCGTCGAGCGCCGCGTAGATCACCGAGTAGTCGCGGATCTCCACACCCTGGCGGTCGGCGAGCGCGGCGGCGTCGCCCACCGGGCGCACGTTGAAGCCGATGATGACGGCCTCCGACGCGGCGGCCAGCATGACGTCGGACTCGTTGATGCCACCGACGCCGCTGTGCAGCACGTCGACGCGCACCTCGTCCTGAGGCAGGCGGGCGATCTCGTCCTCCAGCGCCTCGACCGAACCGGCGACATCGCCCTTGATGACGAGCGGCAGCTCGGCGAGCTCGGCCTCGCGGGCACGGCGGAAGACGTCCTCGAAGGACACCTTGCGACCGGAGCGACGGGCCAGCGCCTCGGACTTCTCGCGCGTCTCGCGCTCGGCGGCGAGGCGACGGGCCTCCTTGTCTGACTCGACAGCGCGGACGTGCTCGCCGGCGTCGGGGACGCCGTCGAAGCCGAGGATCTCCACCGGATCACCGGGGACCGCCTCGGTCACGCGCTCACCGCGGTAATCGATCATCGCGCGGACGCGACCCGGCTCCGCACCGGCCACGATCGACTCACCGATGCGCAGCGTGCCGCGCTGGATCAGCACGGTGACAACCGGGCCACGGCCCGGATCGAGCTTGGACTCGATGACAACGCCCGATGCCTCGGCGGTCGGGTTGGCCTCAAGCTCCTCGAGCTCGGCGACCACGAGGATCGTGTCGAGCAAGTCCTCCAGGTTGGTGCCGGCCTTGGCCGAGACGTCGACGTACTCGGTCTCGCCACCCCACTCCGACGGCTGAAGGCCGAGCTGGGTGAGCTCGGTGCGCACCCGCGTCGGGTCCGCCCCTTCCTTGTCGATCTTGTTGACGGCGACCACGATCGGGACGTCGGCCGCGTTGGCGTGGTCGATGGCCTCGTTGGTCTGCGGGCGCGCGCCATCGTCGGCGGCGACCACGATCACTGCGATGTCGGTCACCCGGGCGCCACGGGCACGCATGGCGGTGAACGCCTGGTGACCCGGGGTGTCCAGGAAGGTGATGACCTTGCCGTTGTGATGGACCTGGTAGGCGCCGATGTGCTGCGTGATGCCACCGGCCTCGCCGGCAGCGACCTCGGTCTTGCGGACCGCGTCCAGCAGCGAGGTCTTGCCGTGGTCGACGTGGCCCATGATCGTCACGACCGGCGGGCGCTCGACGAGATCCTCGTCGGCGTCGTCGTACTCGATCTCGACATCGGCGTCATCGCTCAGCGTGACGATCTCGATCGTCTTGTCGAGCGCGTCGGCGACGGCCTGGATCTGGTCGTCGGCGAGGGTCTTGGTGACCATCGCCAGCACGCCCATGGACATGAGCTGCTCGATGACGTCGGGGACCGGGACGCCGAGGTACTCGGCGACGTCCTTGACCGTCGAGCCGGAGTTGATCCTGACCGTGTCGATCCGCGTCAGCTGATCGGCGGCCAACATGTCCGGCGTGTCCGGCATCGGCGTGCGGCGACGACGACGGCGACGGCGCGGCGGACGCTGCGGCGCCGGGCCGGGGCCCGCGCCGGGACCACGACGAGCGGCCTGGGAGTCGATGACGACGCGGCGCTTGCCGGCTCCGGGGCCGCCTTCGCTGCGCATGCCGCCACGCGTGGGACGACCAGCCTGGCCCGAGGGCTGGGACTGCGTCTCGTCGCGCTTGGGGCGCTTGGGGGGTTCGGGGACCGAGATGATCCGCGGACCCGCGCCGCGTGGGGGCGGCTCGACGTGCGGGACCAGCCCGGGCGCCTTCTCGTCCTTGCCGTCCTTGCCCTTGACGGTCGTGGCGCCCTTGGCGTCGGCAGGCGCCTCGGCCTCAGCAGCCGCGGAAGCCTCCGGCTCGGAGGCGGCAGGCGTCTCAGCGGCGGGAACGACGATCTTGGGGCGATTGGCCTGGGAGTCGACCGACGGGGCCGGGACCGAGATCTTCTTGCGGCCCTTCGGCTTGGCGGTGGCCGGAGCCTTCTTGGCCGGTGCCTCGGCGGACGCGGCAGCCTGCGGAGCCTCGGGGGCGGGCGTGGCCTCAGCAGCCGGGGCCGTCGTGGCCTCCGGAGCCTGCGGCGTGATCTCCTCGGGTGCGACCGGCTCGGGCGCCTGGACGTCAGGCGTCGTCGCCGCGGACTGCGGCGTCGTGCGCGCCTGGCCGGGGCCGCTGCGGCCCATCTGGCGGCGCGGATCGACCGGAAGGTCGTCGAGCACAGGCCGGCGCGGGACCGGACGGGCGGGCTGCGGCGTACCGCGGCCGGTGGACTGGCCACCACGCGCAGGAGCCTGACCCGGGCGGGCAGGTGTATTACCGCCTTGCTGCGGAGCACGGGCGGGCTGCCCACGACCGGCGGGCGCGCGGGTGGGTGGGACCGGCTTCACAGGCTGGCCGCGACCGGCAGGCGGCCGAACCGGCTGGCCACGCCCCTCGGGCGGACGCACGGGAGCACCGCGGCTGGGCGGCGTCGCACCCGCGCGTGCGGGCTGACCGCGACCGGCGGGCGGTGCGGCAGCAGCCGGAGCTCGGGTGGGTGGGGCCGTCTCCGCGGGCTCGGCCTTCGCGCCCTTTGCCGGAGCGGGCGAAGCCTTCTCCGGCGCAGAAGATGGTGTGCCGGCGCCATTGCCAGCGGATTTGTCGCCGCTCATCGCGCGCAGCGCGTCGCCCTCCTCCACGGAGGAGGATGCGGCCTTTACGTCAAGGCCCGCGGCCTGGAGCTTGTCGAGAACGTCCTTGCTGGACAGTCCCTGCTCCTTGGCGATCTCATGGATTCGCTTTTTTGCCATGCAGTCGTATCGATTCTACGAAGTCTTCGGAAATCTCCGCCGGTCCCCTCAGGGCACGGCTCACAGCGCGGCGCTTGACCGCCTGCTCGGCACACTCGGGGCTGCACACGTAGGCGCCGCGCCCGGGCATCGTCGCCGCCGGGTCAACCTCGACCCGACCTGCCACCGCAACCAGGCGCAGCAGCTCGGACTTGGGACGGACCGTCCCACACCCGATGCAGCGCCGGTGC